>NZ_VRLS01000012.1:0-580099 GCF_008017825.1 Mesonia sp. K4-1 | reverse complement strand
GAATATAAAGCAAATCAAAATATCAAAGAACAACTTAACTTATTTAATAACAGCGATTTATAAACGCATCAGTACTAATCCAATATCATTAAATATGGGGTTTCAATCACTCCAAAATCAGCTACAGTAAAAAGAAATTGATCTACCATAGAGGTTTCTTTATTTATATATAACTGATAGATATCGGTAGGTTGATTATCATCTGAATTAAATGTAACTTTTACGATATCATATTCAGTTTCATTTATTGTTTCTTCTTTAACGAATTCATAGTTTACGCTAGGATCTAATAGCTTTTGAAACATAGCAAACCAATAGAAATTAGTAGGTCTATTAAAAGCTACTTTTTTCAATCGATCTTCATCCTGTACAATTTCTCCATTATGTTTCAGCCAATATTCACTTCCATCAAATCCTTGTTCAATTTGGCCTTCAAGATCGGGAAATGTTCTTTCGTGATGCTCGTACGATCCATAAGACAGCTCACCATCAAAAATATATTTCTCTGTAGAAATATCAGATTTTCCATCTGCAGTCGTATACGTATAAGTGTAGACCACATCTTTTTTATCTAATAGTGTTTTATAATCTCCAACTTTATTCACCATAGTAGAAACTAACTTATGCCCTTTATTTTGAAAAGTTTTTGGGGGCTTTTCCTCTAATTTTAATTCTTTCTTATCATCACAAGACATTAACAAAACACTTAAAATAATAACTACTAATGGCGTTGTTTTCATTCTATTCTTTTTATTGAAATTTATGATTATGTTCTTAGCAAAAAGGACTTGTTAACTTTTAAAGTAAGTTGTATTTAAAAATTAGCTGCTATTTGTTTCGCCAATTTCTCCATGTCATCGCTATTCATTTTTATTTTACGCTCAAAGCGGATATCATCCATTTCTTGCAACGGGATTAAATGTACGTGAACGTGAGGCACTTCTAAGCCAATAACAGACATCCCAATACGTTTACACGGAATTGTTTCCCGTAATGCTAAAGCTACTTTTCTAGAGAATTTCATGAGATCTTGGTAGGTTTCTTCATCCAAATCAAACAACTTATTAACCTCCTTTTTCGGAATACAAAGGGTATGACCTTTTGCATTCGGGTTAACATCTAAAAAAGCTAGAAATTCATCGGTTTCAGCAACCTTATGTGCTGGTAATTCTCCCTTGATAATTTTTGTGAATATCGTTGACATATATTTTTATTTTAAAGATACAAAATTAAGTTCTTACATCTAAAGCGTCTCGTAAAGCATTCCCAATTAACATAAATGCCATAACTAAGCTCATAATTGCTAAGCCCGGAATAATGGCTAGATATGGCTTTCCTAGAATAATGTAACTGTAATGATCTTTTATCATTCCGCCCCAACTTGGCATAGGAGGTTGTGCTCCAATACCTAAAAAGCTTAAACCGCTTTCTACCAAAATAGCAGCGGCAAAATTTGCTGCCGAAATCACAATTACAGGAGCGATTATATTAGGGATAATATGTTTTTGAATGATTCTAAAATTACTAAACCCTAAGGCTTTTGCAGCAGTTACATATTGTAGTTTTTTTACTCCAAGTACTTGACCACGTACGACTCTCGCTACTTCTACCCACATAGTGAGTCCTACCGCTATAAAAACCTGCCAAAAACCTTTACCTAAAGCAAGTGTAATTGCTATTACCAACAACAAGGTAGGAATAGACCAAGTAACATTGATAAGCCACATAATAGCTTGATCTACTTTACCGCCGTAATATCCCGCAATAGCTCCTAAAGAAATACCTATGACTAATGAAATAAAAACAGCTACAAAACCAATGGATAAAGAAATTCTAATCCCCACCAACATTCTACTCAACATATCCCGTCCGTATTTGTCGGTTCCTAAAAGAAATGTCTTCTGCTGAATAAACTGTTCTTCTACGTGTTGCCAAGAATCTACACCTTTAAAATCTTCTTTTAACGTATAGATCTTTGTTAAACCTTCTATTCCTTCACCTGTATAAGGTGCTGCATAAAGAGTATCATTACTTATTTTGTAATTGGTAATTGGAATCTCTGCGGAAGAAATATTCTCCCCAAAGAAAAAAGAAGAAATAACAGATTGAGAAGAAGTTTCTATAGGAAAACTCAACATTTTCACTGAAAATCCAGGGTTTTTAGAATGTATAGACAAATGCATTTGGTTAGCATTTGCCGTATCATCTGGAGCAAGAGTATAGGCAAAAACCGCCAAAAGTAAACAAAAAACTACAAACCAGAAACTTAAAACGCCCCAAAAGTTTTTTCTAAACTTTTGGAGCGCTAATTGGGTTAATGAACTAGATTTCTTTTTATTCATTTAACTTTAGTCTTTGATCGTTGCCATCTTAGACTTTTTAATATTATTTAATTTCAGATCTTCAAGTACGTGAATAGCCTCTTCTACATATACATCTTTACTTAAATTCTCGTGCCAACGGGTTCTTTTTTCCGCTAAGGTAGTATCTGTTTTAAACAACTCTTCTTCGTAAGGCAATGAAGTGAAAGTTAAATCACTGTTGTAGTCATTAATAACATCAAAACGCTCTGCTTTTTTCTCGCTTTCTTCAATTTGCGACTTATATTCCTCATAGTTTAAACTAAAAGTTTCAACCCCACGTTGTTCTTTAATCCACTGAGCACTTTCATCGATAAGCTTTAATTGTTCATTTTTAGCCATTCGTTTTTTACTACTTTCAATGGTTTCTTCAAAACCAATATAACCATCCCAAATCTCATAATCTGCAGAATCAATTTGATCCCAAGGTAAAGGATTATCCATATCTTTTTCTCCTAAATCGATATAGCTATAACGGTCTGGAACTACTACATCACTCTTTACTCCTTCTAACTGAGTAGAGCCTCCATTAACTCTATAAAACTTTTGTCTAGTAATTTTTAAAGCTCCCATATCTCCTAAATCGCTATTTCTCATCCAACGATTAAGATCTACAACACCTTGTACAGTTCCTTTACCATAGGTTTGCTTCCCTCCTATAATAATAGCTCTTTTATAATCCTGCATTGCTGCCGCTAAAATTTCTGAAGCAGAAGCTGATAATTCATTCACCAAAATCACTAGAGGTCCGTCCCATAAAATAGAATCGTCTGTATCTGGTAATACTTCTACTTTATTATCTCCAGAACGTACTTGCACTATAGGACCTTCTTTAATAAACAAACCAGCAATATCAACTACGGCAGATAAAGATCCTCCTCCGTTATTCCTTAGGTCTATAACAAGACCATCCATATTTTCCTTCTTAAGGGCTATGATTTCTTTTTCAATGTCTGAAGCTGCATTTCTATTTTTTCTATTCTCCATATCAAAATAGAATTTTGGCAGGTTAATCAAACCATAATTCTTTCCTTCCTTTTCTACCATAGAGCTTTTAGCGTAGGTTTCTTCAATCTCTACTACGTCTCTAATGATTTCAATATCTTCAATAGAACCACTTACTTTTTTTACCGTGAGAACAACTTTTGTACCTTTTGGCCCTTTGATTAAGCTAACCGCATCGTCTAAAGGCATCCCTATAAGACTTACAGATTCTTCTTCGTCTTCTTGTTTTACTTTTTGAATAACATCTCCTACTTCTAGTTCTTCACCTCTCCAAGCTGGACCGCCAGAAATAACATCTACAATTTTAATCTCGTCCATTCTCTTTTGAAGACGTGCTCCTATTCCTTCTAAACTACCAGACATTTGAATATCAAAACGTTCTTTATCTTCTGGAGCAAAGTAGAAAGTATGAGGATCAAACTCTTCTACAATGGCATTAATATAAAGAGAAAACCAATCTTTTCTTTCTAAATCATCATTAAGGCTGTAAAATTCATCTAAAGATTTTTTTGTAGTTTCTCTAGCTTCTTTCTCTAAATCTTTATCGCTCTTAGGCTGGTAAGATTCATCATCTTCTACCTTTTTTTCTTCTTGTTCTTTTAGATCATAAAAGGTTGATAAAGCAGAAAACTTTAATTGAGTTCTCCATCTTTCTTTTAATTCTTTTTTATTAGAAGCATAGTCTAAATCATCATAATTAGTATTGATGCTCTCCTTTTTAGAAAAATCAAATGGTTTCTCTAGCAATTCTGCATAAAAACCTTTTGTATCTTCCAAACGCTCTTGTAATCTATTGTAAGTAAGGTTGAAAAAGTCAATTTTATGGGCTAAAATTTCGTCATCGATTTTGTTTTTAGAAGATTCAAAATCTTTCAAATCACTCTTTAAAAAATATCGCTTACGCGGATCAATTCCGTTAAGGTAATCTTTATAAACTTCTTGTGAGAATTCATCATTAATATCCTTTGGACTGTAATGACCTTGCGTTAATACAAAAGATATAAGTTCGATAAGCACCTCATCTTTATCTGAATCTCCGTCAGTTTCTATTTTGTTAGTTGTAAAACTGCAAGAAGCAACAGCTAGCAACAACCCTAACAAGAAAATTTTATAGTTCCTTTTCATAAATCTTTTTATTTTCATTAGCATTCTATCAATATAGCATTAAAAATTATGCCATTTATCATTAATCGTTTTGATTTTTTGTATGTTCTCGAAAGATCGACCTAAATTAATATTTTTTTCGTAGGTGCACAGCTAAAATCCTGTTAAGTTGTTGGAAGCTTATTTTTTTGATGGATCTAGATTGTTTTTAATTCTGTATTTTAGCGTAAAAATTCTTCCATGTCAAAGAAAAAGCCACTTATTTTAGTCACCAATGATGATGGTATTACAGCTCCAGGAATAAGACATCTTATTTCTATTATGAAAAAGATTGGAGACGTAGTTGTAATAGCTCCCGATAGCCCTCAAAGTGGAATGGGACATGCTATTACCCTTAATGATAATTTATATTGCGACCCTGTAAAATTAGAAGAAACAGAGGATCACAAGGAGTATAGCTGTTCTGGAACTCCTGCAGATTGCGTGAAAATCGCAAAACAAGAAATCTTAAAACGCAAACCAGATTTATGCGTAAGCGGTATTAACCACGGTTCTAACTCTTCTATTAATGTAATTTACTCAGGAACGATGAGCGCTGCAGTAGAAGCGGGTACCGAAGGGATTCCTGCCATAGGGTTTTCTCTATTAGATTATTCTCTTTCTGCTAATTTTGAACCTACCACAAAATTTATTGAAACCATAGTAAGTAATGTTTTAGAAAACGGACTTCCAAAAGGAGTGGTTCTCAATGTTAATATTCCCAAACTTTCTGCAAAAGAGATCAAAGGAATTAAAGTGTGTAGACAAGCAAAAGCTCATTGGGTAGAAGAGTTTGATAAAAGAACCAATCCACAAGGGAGAGATTATTACTGGCTTACAGGTAAGTTTGTAAATGAAGATAAAGGAGAGGATACCGATGAATGGGCTTTAGAAAACGGATATGTCTCTGTAGTTCCGGTTCAATTTGATTTAACAGCACATCATTCTATACAAGAATTAAACAGTTGGCAACTCAATGATTAAGAAAGAAATTTTTATCGGTTTTTTGATAGGCTTATTAGCCACTTGCGCCGGAGTATTTTTATATTCTACCTTATTTTTAAATCCAGATTTGATGGAATCTTTAAAAATAGCTCAATCTAATAATCGTTTAGGAAGTGTAATTGCACTCGGAGCAATTCTTAATTTTCTTCCTTTTTTTGTTTTTTTAAAGAAAAACAAAATTTACAGAGCTAGAGGAGTTATTATTTTCACCATTCTTATTGGAATTTTAATTGCCCTTATTAATTTTAATGTCATCGGACCAATTTTATAAATTATGAAGTACTACCTTATTGCTGGTGAAGCCTCTGGAGACTTACACGCTGCAAACCTTATGAAATCTTTAAAGGAAAAAGACGCTGCTGCGGATTTTAGATTTTGGGGTGGTGATCTTATGCAAGCCGTAGGCGGTACTTTAGTGAAACATTATCGAGAGCTAGCTTTTATGGGCTTTGCAGAAGTAATTGCCAACCTAAGGACTATCTTCAAAAATATTGCTTTGTGTAAAAAAGATATACTTGCTTATGAACCCGATGTCATTATCTTTATAGATTACCCAGGTTTTAATTTTAGAATTGCCAAGTGGGCAAAACAACAAGGCATACCAACGCACTACTATATTTCTCCGCAAATTTGGGCTTGGAAAGAAAATCGAATTAAAGCCATAAAGCGTGATGTAGATGAAATGTATGTCATTCTTCCATTTGAAAAAGATTTTTACGAAAAGAAACACCAATATTCTGTTCATTTTGTGGGTCATCCTTTGTTAGATGCCATTGATCAACGTGAAGAAATTTCTTTCGAGCAATTTATAGAAGTAAATCAACTTCCCAACAAACCTATTATTGCTTTATTACCAGGAAGTAGAAAACAAGAAATCTCTAAAATGCTAGAAACTATGCTGAGTATAACTCCGCATTATCCTGATTATCAATTTATTATTGCGGGAGCACCAAGTCAAGACGAAGCATATTACCAACAGTTTTTAAAAAAGAATCAGGTTTTTCTTATCAGCAACAAAACCTATAATTTACTAAGTGTTGCTAGCGCTGCATTAGTCACCTCTGGAACTGCCACTTTAGAAACTGCGCTTTTTAATATCCCCGAAGTGGTTTGTTACAAAGGAAGCTCTATTTCTTATCAAATTGCTAAACGTATTATTAACTTAGATTACATCTCTTTAGTCAACTTAATAATGGATAAAGAAGTTGTAAAAGAATTAATCCAAAGAGAATTTAATTCTAGAAACTTGAAAAATGAACTCGATCTGATTCTAAAGAATCCGAAACGAGAAAATATATTAAAAGATTATAAAGAGCTTAAAAATAAGCTTGGCGGAATTGGCGCCAGTGAAAAAACTGCTTCTTTAATTTATGAAAAATTACAACCATGATTAAAAAAATCCTACTGTTATTGATCATTGCAAGTTTAGCTTCTTGCGGTTCTAGTCGAAAAGTTGCCAATCAAAAAATAAAAAAAAGCAGTTCTTATAAATACGACCCTGTACCCGAAGCCACACGCATTACCAATTATGCTTTAGGTTTTCAAGGAACACGTTACAAGTACGGCGGAACTACAAAAAAAGGAATGGATTGTTCTGGTTTAATCTATACTTCTTTTCAAAAAGAAGGAATCCAATTGCCTAGAGTTTCTAGAGATATGGCAAAACAAGGTTATAAAATTCACACCAACCAAGTTAATGTTGGTGATTTGCTGTTTTTCCAAACTAATAAAAGCCGAAAGGTTATTAATCATGTAGGCTTGGTTGTGGAGATTGTTCCAGGGAATGTAAGCTTCATACACTCCACTACTTCGAGAGGTGTTATTGTATCCTCTCTCAATGAAAAATATTGGAATTCTGCTTACGTTATGGCTCGACGGGTTTTCTAACATTCATATTTTTTGAGTAACTTTAGGAATGAAGTTGCTTAATCCTCCTTTAATACTTGTCTGTACATCTCTCATTTTAGGAGTTTTACTAGGACTTTATTTTCCTTTACCTCAAGAAAGTTTATTATTTGTAAGCTTTGTTGCTACGGTAATTTTAGGTGTTGCTTATTTCTACACTAAGCGACTATTCACACAGCCATACACTTTTATCAGCATTGCTTTTATTTGCTTTCTAGCACTTGGTATGATGATTTCTAGGGCTCATATTTTTCAAAATCATTCGACTGACTCTAGTTTATTCCACGAGCAAAGTACTCTCCAATTAAGAATCATAAAATCCCTTAAACCCAATGCTTACACCCATAATTATACCGCTGAAGTAATTCCGGGAAACCGAAAGAGCAAACCTTTTGAAATTCTTTTAACCGAATTTCATGGAGATTCACTTACTCCACATTTACATACTGGAGATCGTGTATTTATTAAAAAGAGAATTTCTTTGGTTAATGAACCTAAAATTCCGCATCAATTTAATTACCGAAATTATTTGAAGCATCAACATGTGTATGGGAAGATCATATTTAATCGTGATGAGATGGTCATTATCCATTCTCAAGAATTTTCATGGCAGCAAATTTCTAGAGATCTTAAAGAAAAAATACGAGCTAATTTATACGCATCGGACTTTCAGTTAAACCATGTTGCATTTATAGAATCCTTGGTCTTAGGTAAAAAAGATTTGCTTACTAAAAGTATATATAATGATTTCTCTAAAGCTGGTGTTCTACATATTTTAGCAGTATCAGGATTACATGTAGGTTTTATTCTTCTCATTTTACAGTTTCTTTTTAAGCCTTTATCTTATCATAAAACAGGTCGTATAGTGAGTAGTGTTTGTATTGTGGTCATTTTATGGGGATATGCATTTATAGTAGGATTTACTCCATCTATTACTCGAGCAGTAACCATGTTTAGTTTCATTGCCTTTGCACATACATTTAAACGAGAAAGTAGTAGTCTAAATATGCTTTTTCTTTCCGCTGTAGCGTTATTGATTTATGACCCTTGTTATATCTATCATATAGGTTTTCAATTAAGTTATGCTGCTGTATTTTCTATTATTACTTTATATCCTATACTCAACCGTCAATTATATTTTAAATACTGGTTACCAAGAAAAATTTGGGGAATATGTTGCGTAACGCTCACCGCACAATTAGGTGTTTTTCCACTTTCATTATTTTATTTTCACCAAATACCAGGTTTATTTCTCCTTAGTAATTTACTTCTTATTCCGTTTATATTTTTGGTATTAACAGCCTGTATATTGTGTATTTCATGGAGTTTTATTGCACCTATTCCAGAGTTTGCCAGAGTTGTTTTCGGATATATTATTGAAGCTGTATTAAACTTTGTACATTTTATTGCGTCCCAAAACCAATTTATTATAGAAAGAGTTTACTTTTCTCAAAGCATGCTCTACTTTTCATTAATAGCGTTACTCCTGTTGGTTTTTTTTGTATATCAAAGAAAATGGCGTTACCTATGGTTGCTAAGCCTTAGCTTGCTTATAGTAGAGGGATTATATATTTCTGAAATTTATTCTTTACGGAAACAAGAACGGTTTTACATTTTTCATCAAAACAAAAAGAATATTTTAGGTTTACAAACCAACAAACAACTTACCTTCATTACCTCCGACTCATTACTACTAAAACCCTTTGAAGGTTTATTGATTCAGGATAATTTGAAACAGGTTAATTTGAAAACTACTATAAAAAATTACTACAATGCTTTTCATAAAAGTATATTTATAATGGATAGTACAGCTGTTTACAATATAGAAGAATTGATTTCAGTTGACTATTTAGTGCTAATGAATTCACCGAAAGTAAATTTAGATAGAGTTGTTGATAAACTACAACCTAAATATATTATTGCTGATGGAAGCAATTACTATTCTTACCTAAAACGTTGGGAAGAAACAGCTATAAAAAAGAAAATCCCTTTTCACCATACCGGTAAAAAAGGGACTTTCGTCATTGATAATTGAACATCTTAGCACATTTCTCTCATCAACTTTTAATTTTTAAATGTTCCTTTGAAGTTAGACTGATATTCTTGCCAAGCTTCTGTAGTTGTAATATCTTTATAATCATCTTTAGCAATCATCTTTAAATAAAGCTCTAACTGTTGCGGAGTTTTATATCCTGTTACTGTTGGAAGAGAGTTACCTTCTTCATCAAAAAATACCATACTAGGATATGCATTAATTTTTAAAGCGTGAGCAAACAGGTGTTGACTGTTTCTACCTTTACGACCCTCTTTATAATTAGGATTAGTATAAGTAAAATCTTGATAATCTACCTTCTCTGTTCCTTCAGCATTGAATTTTACAGCATAGAAATGTTTATTTACATAATTAGCGACGTCTTTATTGGCGAATGTTTTCTTATCTAGCAGCTTACAAGGTCCGCACCAATCTGTATAAACATCCATAAAAATTTTCTTCGGATTTTCTTTTTGAGCTTCTAAAGCTTCATTCATACTCATCCATTTAATTTCTTGCGCAGTAGTTACTGCCGAAATTAAAACCGTTGCTATAATTAATATTTTTTTCATTTCTAAAATAAATCAAATACCATTCCAATCCTTAGATTAAGAATGGTATAAATGTTAATCCTATTTAACTCCGTGCATTAATTTTTTGAGAAGCGGGTTTAAGACCGCTACTAATACTCCGGCTGCAATTGGTATAATAGTGAATATAAGGAAGAAAGTAGATAAGCTATAATCTTCCTTAATTTGATCTACCATTCCTCCTAAAGAAGCTGCAATTTTATTTCCGATAGCAATCGCTAAGTACCACATTCCAAACATAAGAGCAATCATTCTTGCAGGAACTAATTTACTCACATAAGAAAGTCCTACAGGTGATAAACAAAGTTCTCCTAAGGTATGGAATAAATAAGCTAGAATAAGCCAGACCATACTTACCTTAACACCTTCAGCCAAGTCGTAAGATCCAAAGGCTAATAATCCAAACCCTAATCCTACAAGTACCAATCCTATCCCATATTTTAAAGCTGCAGATGGATTGTATTTACTTTCCCACCATTTAGAGAAAAATGATGCAAATGCAATTATAAAGAAGGAGTTAAGAATACTAAACCAAGAAACTGTAATTTCTACATCTCCACCAGAAAATTCTCTATAAAGCATCCATATTACCAATGCCCAAACTCCTAAAAAGCAAAGCATCAACACAATATTAGCTCCTAATATTTTTTTATGTGTTTGTTTCCATAATAAAATAAGAACCCAAGTAATAATCGCCAGTGGGATAATGGTAAGTAAAGCATTTATAATATTAAATGATAAAGCTGCTACACCTGTGAGTTCCCTATCTACAGAATCTCGCGCAAATAAAACTAATGAAGAGGCTGCCTGCTCAAAACATAAAAAGAAAATGACGGTAAAGAATGCAAAAACTACTACGGCAATCATTCGATCTCGAACTACTTTACTGTACCTAGATATTCTACCTATTACTAATACTAAAAATAATAGTAATCCTACTAAAGCGTAACCAATGGATCCTGATATAGGTTCTCCTCCAAAACTAAGATCTACAAAGAACTTTTGGGGTAATAAATCTACATTTCCAATCTTTGAAACTGGATCATTGATAAGATATAAAAACCCAATGATTGTACTTGCAACGATCAACACTTTATCGATCATTGTAAATGGATTCGCTTTATAATCTTTCTTTTCTTCCTCTGAAACTTCTATTTCTTTTCCTTTTTCTGGCACACCTCCTACAGTACCAAAAAGAGGCTTAGATAACCAAAATTGTAAGGTTCCTAATAGCATGAAAATTCCGGCTAAACCGAATCCCCAACTCCAACCTAATTTTTCAGCAAGGTAACCACAAAGTAACATCCCAAAGAAAGCTCCTGCATTTACCCCCATATAAAAAATAGTATATGCACCATCTTTTTTCTCTGGAAGGTATTTATACATTTCAGAAATAATTGATGTAATATTGGGTTTAAAAAATCCTGTTCCTAAAATAAGAAAGCCAAGACCCACATAAAGCATAATTTCGGTTTCGACTGCCATAGCCGCATGACCTACGGTCATTAAGATCGCTCCTACAACTACTGCCCAGCGATAACCAATTAACTTATCGGCAATAAGACCTCCAACAATAGGTGTTAAATAAAGAAGACCTGCATACGTACCGAATAAAGCTCCAGCATTTTCTGCAGACCATCCCCACCCTGGGAAATCAACACCCACGATTGCCATCGTAAGGAAGTTAACTAAAAGTACACGCATTCCATAAAAGGAAAAACGTTCCCACATTTCGGTAAAAAAAAGTACAAATAATCCTGCTGGATGACCTAAAACTTTACTCTTAAAAAACTCATCGTGCTGAGTTGATGATAGTGTTGACATATATTAATTCTTTATTTCTGGATCTGCTATTTCAAATGGTTCGTTATCTTTTTCATCGCCGTCTATACTTCTTTCGTTATCCTCTGCGCCGTGGGTAAGTTTCTTTAATTTCTTTAAGAATAAAATTACTAAGAAACCAAAAGCTACAGTGAATATCGTTAGGTACATAAAGGTTTTGTATTCTTGCTCACTCTGTTCTTCTTCTAATACGAATGAAACTCCGTAATTCTTACCATCACCTATATTTTCGGTAACCTTGGCAGCATCTGGATCTTTTTCAAAGATAATACTCGCATGATAAGGGTTTTCTGCAGTAGCGTTATTTTCCTTAAGTGTTTCTTTGAGTTCTGGAGTGTTGCTATCTTCTCCATTAGAAAGTTGAAACAATCTATTCAAATTCTCATCTGAATCTATTTGATTGAATACCACCTCTCCATCTTGCAAATAAACATCACTTCGTATACTGAAGTTTTTATCTAAGTTAATTGGGTAATCATAAACATCTACTACTTTATTCTGTTTATTTTTAACTTCAATACTGTCTTTTTCCATAAATGGAATAACCTCTTGCTTTTGCACGATCATAGTTCCTTCAAAAGGTTCTAGTTGAGCAGATTCTCCAATACTTCCGGCAAGTTTATTACCAAATCCTGTTGCTGCAAAATAAACGCCCATCATTATCGATGCATATTTAAGAGGCGCCAATTTAGTAATAAATGAAAGTGCTACAGGAGATGTACATAACTCCCCGATAGTATGAAAAAGATAAGCTAAGAAAATCCAAATCATTGCTGCTTTCCCAAATACTTCTGCACTTGCTTCTTGAGAAGCAAACATCATAAATACATAACCAAGTCCCATAATAATGGTTCCTACAGCCATCTTAAATAATGAAGAAGCTTCTTTCCCCTTTTTCTTTACGGTAATCCAAAAACCACCTACTAGAGTTCCAAAAATAATAATATATCCAGCATTTAAAGATTGGAAAACTGCCGCAGGAATTTCCTGTAACCAGCTCAATCCAATAGTTCTATCTACTTTAGCATCTGTATAAAGGTTCATTAACCCTCCAGCTTGCTCAAAAGCTCCCCAGAAAACAACTACAATTAAGAAAGAGATTAAAAGTACAATTACTCTATCTTTCTCTATTTTGTTTAATGGTCGTTTCGCTGCTGCTTTTTCTGCCTCTGAAACATTTTCTCCACCAGTAAATTCACCTACTCCTTTTAAATACCTTTGTCCCCACATAAAGACTATTTGCCCAAGCACCATTCCTACTCCAGCAAGACCAAAACCGTAATGCCATCCGTAATAATAAGCTACTAATCCTACAGAAATACTTGCTAAAAAGGCTCCAACATTGATACCGATATAAAATATAGTAAATCCACTATCTCTTCTAATATCTCCTTCTTTATAAAGACCACCTACCATTGTAGAAATATTCGGTTTTAAACCTCCAACTCCTAATATGATTAAAATAAGTCCTGTAAAAAATGCCCAATCCTGCGGAATGGCCAACACCCCATGTCCTAAACACAAAAGGATACCACCAATTAAAACCGTTTTCTTTTGTCCTAAAAATTTATCGGCAATCCAACCTCCAGGAATAGATGCCACATACACTAACATTGTATACCAACCGTATAACCAAATTGCATCTTTATTACTCCAACCTAACCCAGGATCTATAGCTGTAGCCGAAGCTGCAATATATAAGGTAAGTATCCCACGCATACCGTAATAAGAGAAACGCTCCCACATTTCTGTAAAAAACAGTATAAACAGACCTACTGGGTGGCCAAAAAGTTCTTTTCTATTAGCTTGAGCTACTGACGACATATAGTAATTGTTAGTTATTTATAAATTTTCTTTAATGAAGTTGGTCATTTTAGTGTATAAATGAAGTCTTGTATTTCCTCCATATATACCATGATTTTTATCTGGATAAATGGCCCAATCAAACTGTTTATTAGCTTGTATTAATGCTTCTATCATTTGCATAGAGTTTTGAACATGAACATTATCATCTCCACCTCCATGTACTAAAAGATAAGATCCCTTTAATTTTTCTACGTGATTGATTGGTGAATTTTCATCATAACCAGAAGCATTTTCCTGTGGAGTTGTCATGTAACGTTCTGTATAGATACTATCATAAAAACGCCAGCTTGTTACAGGAGCAACTGCAATAGCCATTTTAAAAGTATCATTTCCTTTTAAAATAGCATTAGACGACATGAAACCACCATAACTCCATCCCCAAATTCCGATTCTATTCGTATCTACGTAAGTTCTATCTCCTAATTGATTTGCAGCATCAATTTGGTCTTCTAACTCATATTTTCCTAATTCATTTTGAGTTACTTTTTTAAATTCTGCTCCTTTAAAACCAGTTCCTCTACCATCTACACATGCAATGATATAACCTTCATTTGCTAATAGTTGATACCAGTAATCGTTGGCTCCAAAAAATGAGTTTGAAACCGATTGTGAACCAGGTCCAGAATATTGAAACATAAATAATGGATACTCTTTATTAGGATCAAAGTTAGAAGGTTTAATCATCCACATATTCAAATCATTTCCGTTAACGGAAATAGTTGAAAATTCTTTCTTAGAGAAGTTATAAGGCTCTAATTGCTTTAATAGCTTTTTATTATCCTTAATATCTCGTACTTTCTTACCGTTTTTTGCTTGGTGTAACGTAAACTCATAAGGAGTAGTTGCACTTGTATAAGAATTGATGAAGTAAGTGAAGTCTGCGCTAAAATCTGCACTATTTGTTCCTCTTTTTTGAGTTAGCTGTGCTTTATTTTTACCGTTGGCTCTTATAGAAAATACGTCTCTATTAATGCTTCCGTTTTCTGTACTTTGAAAGTAAATTCTTCCCGTTTTTGCATCGAAACCATAATAATCGGTTACTTCCCACTGGCCATCGGTTACCTGATCAATTAACTTTCCGTTTCTATCATAATGATAAATATGGTTCCAACCATTTTTTTCACTTGTCCAAATAAAGCTATTATCATTTAAGAAAGTAAGATTATCGGTTACATCGATATAAGCTTCATCCTTTTCAGTTAAAATAACTTTAGCTTCCTTGCTTGAAGCATTCACAGCAATAAGGTCTAAGTTATTTTGATGCCTATTCATAGCCTGTACGGTAAGAATATTAGCATCGTTACTCCACTTTATTCTTGGCAAGTACTCATATTCTTTTTCTAAGTTGACTTTAGCGGTTTGTCCCTTAGACACATCATACATATGTAAACTTACTTTAGAGTTGTCCTCTCCAGCTTTTGGGTATTTAAAAACTTCTTGTCTAGGGTAAAGTTGCTTACCGTAAGTACCATACATATCCATAGAAAATTCTGGAACTTGAGTTTCATCAAATCTTAAGAAAGCTATTTTGCTACCATCCTTATTCCATTGGTAAGCTTGTACAAAAGCAAATTCTTCTTCGTAAACCCAATCGGTAACCCCGTTTATAATTTTATTATCTACACCATCTGTAGTCACCTGAGTTACTTTAGCAGAAGCAAGGTCTTTTATGTAAATGTTATTTTCAAAAACATAAGTCACTTTTTTACCGCTAGGAGAAAGTGTTGGCTCTTGTATTTTATCTTCAGAAATTTTGATTAATTCCTTAGATTTTAAGTCGTATACATAAAAAATTCCTTTAGAAGATCTTCTAAAAATAGACTCTACATCTACTCCTAAAATGGCTTTTTCTTCATTTTCACTCAATGAATAACTTTGAAAAAAATCTAACTCGTCAATATCTGCAGAAGAAATTAGTGTTCTTGTTTTTTTTCCTGTTTCATAGCTAAACACATCTACATTCATCGCTTTAGCGCTACGGTCATAACTTTGAACCACATATTCTTCACCATTATTTAAAGAACGTAATGCTTGTAAATATTCTTGACGGAATGTTCCGCCCCAAATCTCTTCTAATGTAACTTGTTTATTTTGAGCACTTAATATGCTCGTGGTAGTTAGAAATACTACCAATGCGAATTTTAAAATTTTCATAAGTTGAGGAAATCGAATTTTTGAATCCCAAGTTTACTAAAAAATCCTTAAAAACGGAGGGCATTTAGTGTTAAATACCTACTTACTAAGAATAAGGGAGCTGTCGCATTTGTCTTATTCTTCTTTTAAAACTAACATCCTAAAATTATCATAATCGTATATTTGCGTTTTATACAGAACAACTCATGAAGCAAATTTTAGGATTCTCTAAATTAAGTAAAGACGAAAAAGTAGAGTGGCTAACTCAAAACTACTTTAAGGATAGTGAAAATGCTACTTATTTATTGAAGCAATATTGGAACGACGATAAAAAGCTACAAAAGCTACACGATGAATTTACCGAAAACACCATTTCTAATTACTACTTCCCTTTTGGAGTAGCTCCAAATTTTAATATCAACGGAGAAATTTATGCTCTTCCTATGGCAATAGAAGAAAGCTCTGTTATTGCTGCTGCAAGTAATGCTGCAAAATTTTGGAGTAATAAAGGAGGCTTTAAAGCGAACGTTGTAGATACTAGAAAGGTAGGGCAAGTTCATTTTTTATTTACTCAAAACTTCTCTTTGTTAGAGCAGTTTTTTAATAAGACAAAAAGTTTAATATTTGATCGCCTACAGCCTCTCACCAAAAATATGGAAAAAAGAGGAGGTGGAGTTTTAAGCTTAGAACTTCGAGATAAAACTTCCGCATTAGCGAATTACTATCAAATTCATGCTGAGTTTGAAACTTTAGACGCTATGGGAGCCAATTTTATTAATTCCTGTTTAGAAGAAATTGCTGCCACATTAAAAGAAGAAGCTGCTAAATATTTTAACGCTAGCGAAGACCAACAGCCCTTAGAGATTATCATGAGCATACTTTCTAATTATGTTCCTAATTGTATCGCCACAGCCGAGGTTTCTTGCCCTGTTGAAGATTTACTTCCAAAAAAGGAAGATGCTCAACATTTTGCTCATAAATTTATTGAAGCTGTTAATATCGCTAAAGCGGAACCTTACAGAGCTGTTACTCATAATAAAGGAATTATGAATGGTATTGATGCGGTTGTTCTTGCCACAGGGAACGATTTTCGAGCCGTTGAAGCTGGCATACATGCCTATGCATCAAGAAACGGACAGTACAGCAGCTTAACTTCTGCTAAAGTAGAAAACGAAAAGTTTACTTTTTCTATAGAAATTCCTTTAGCTTTGGGTACAGTAGGAGGACTTACCAATTTACACCCTTTGGTTAAATTGGCATTAGAAATGTTAGGAAACCCTTCTGCTAAAGAACTTATGAAGATTGTTGCGGTAGCTGGTTTAGCTCAAAATTTTGCAGCCATAAAATCATTGGTAACTACGGGTATTCAAGAAGGGCATATGAAAATGCACCTTATGAATATACTTAACCAATTTAATGCTAGCCCTTCCGAAAAGCAAGAAGTTAAGGCTCATTTTAAAAACAACACCGTTTCTCATAGTGCCGTAGTAGAAGTCTTAGAACAATTAAGAAATGCTTAAAACTTATTATGCTCACGGAAAGCTACTAATTACAGGAGAGTACCTTGTTCTCGATGATGCAAAGGCTTTGGCATTGCCTACCAAGTTGGGACAAAAATTAAGCGTAAAAACCACCGACAAATCTGGTATTAAATGGAATAGTTTTTTAGCAGATGGTAGCTTATGGTTTTCTCAGGAATTTAATTTTGACAACCAACAAATCAATTGTAAAATAAAAGAAGAAAACCTTAATAATAAAGATGTCATTAAAAACTTGAACTTTATTTTACAAGAGGTTTTTAAGTTTTCTTCAAACTTAGATTTTAAAAGCGGATACGAAATTAATTCTTTTTTGGAATTTCCAAGGGATTGGGGATTAGGCTCCTCTTCTACATTAATTCATAACCTATCTCAATGGGCGCAAATTAACCCTTACCAGCTGCTTAAAAAGACTTTTGGAGGTAGTGGTTATGATATCGGTTGCGCGGATAGAAACACTCCCATAATTTACCAGAGAAATGAAGAAAAGCCGTTTGTGAAATCAGTCTCATTCCAACCACATTTTACCGATCAAATTTTCTTTGTTTATTTAAATCAGAAAAAGAACAGCAGGGAAGCCATTCAGCATTATAGATCATTAGATAAGGTTGCTAAAAAAGAGGCTACAATAAAAATTAACAACATTACAGATACCATTCTTGATCCAACTATAGGTCTATCTAAATTTGAACAACTCCTCAATAGGCACGAAGAAATTTTATCTAAAGTATTAAAAACACCTACTATTAAAGAACAGTTATTTAAAAACTATAAAGGAAGCATTAAAAGCCTTGGAGGATGGGGTGGTGATTTTATTTTGGCTACAGGAAATTTCAAGATGATGTCTTATTTTAAAGACTTAGGCTACACTACCATTATTCCATTTAGTGAAATGGTTTTTAATAATAATATGTAACCCAAAAACTAGTTAAGTATACACCATAATTAATCAAAGTGTAAATACCTATTTTTGTCTAGTCCTAAATAACCGATACAGATTATTAAAGGATTAAATTTATTAATTAAAGCTGAACAATGGCTTCATTGTTCAGCTTTTTTGATTTGTACTGTTTTCTTTTTAGTTTTTGTTGTTTGTGCATCATAGAGGGTGTTAACATATGATTGGATAAGTGAGGTCTCATTGAATTGTAGATGTTGACAGCATCTTTAATCAACCTTTTTTTCGTTGATAAATCGGTATCGTGGGCAGCTATCAAAAACTCTTGTTTTAAAATTCCGTTCACACGCTCAGCAATAGCATTTTCATAAGGGTCGTATTTTTCGGTCATACTGGTACCTATACCATTGTCTTTCAGTATCTTTTGGTATTCATTTGAACAATACTGTAGCCCTCTATCTGAGTGATGTACCAAAGGTTGTCCTTTATGGCTTCTTTTCTTAAGAGCCATTTCGAGTGCTCTTATAGAACCACCCACTTCTAAACTTGCCGACACATCGTGGCCCATTATTTTCTTTGAGTACGCATCTGTGATAAGCGCAAGATATGATGGGTTTTTTCTGTTTCCCGTATATGTTATATCACTTACCCATACTTGTTCCGGACGCTCAAATTCAACTTCGTTAACTGTGTTCTTATGTTTTCTGAACCTGTGGTGCGAATCGGTTGTGATTTGATAGCTTCTTTTAGGTGTTATCAACATATGGTTTGCTCTCAATATTGCAAACAGCTTATCTCTGCCAACGTTGAGTTTGCTCAGTTCAATTCTGAGTATATGATATAATTTTCTTGTGCCCAGCCTGGGCATTAAGCTTCTTATGGAACGTACCAGCGTAATAGCTTGTTGAGCTATGAGCTGTTTGTGTTTTTTGGATTTTATAGATCTGTAATATACCTGTCTATTTACCCCGAATAATTCACAGGCAGAGATTATGGTCTCTTTTTGCTCTTCTTTGAAGCATTTGATAACTCGGGTTTGTAATTTTTTCTTATTTGGATATCATTCCTTCTCGGCCATATCGACCAGCATATCAAAAATGATAACCTTTTTGTCTGCGCGCTGCGCAAGGTGCTCAGCTCTTGCTTTCTGCTTTTCCAAGAGTTTCACCTTTGCCTCTAGTTCAAGTATTTTCTGTTCGGGTGTTTTAGCCACGGTTGATTTAGATAAATTGTTCCAATCAAAGTTACCATATTTTCTTAACCATTGGGTGATAGTGGACCTGGCTTGAATACCATATTTATGACAGGCACCTGACCTATCTAATTGACCCGATTCAATCTCTTGGACCACTTGGAGTTTAAAAGAAATAGAGTAATCTCTTTGGGTACGCTTCACGTAGCCTTTGTTTGCTGATGTTTTCATTACACTAAGATTTAGTGTATCGCTATTTCAGGATGGGACATTTACTAAAAACAAAAAGTCCGCTAAAATAGCGGACTTTTTATTTTTATAGAATTTAAAGATTAATAGAAGTTAGCTCTATTATCTTCAATTTCAGCACTGCTTTTTAAAGCCTCAACTAATCTACTTGTAGCTTGAGCAGCACGTTCTTTTGTTTTTCTTGCAGCGATCATTCTGTAAGAGTTAAGTGGTGCAGCTTCAGTTCTATTAGTAACCTCTACCACATAAACTCCTTTTTCTCCTGCAATTGGCTTGCTTACTTTTCCTTTTTCCAAGAAAAATGCAGCTCCTACAACTTTAGGCTCAGACGTTGCTCCTGGTAAAACTGGACTGCTTAGGTTTACAGCAGAAGCAGTTTCTACAGAGGACTTTTGATTAGAAGCTATTTCTGATAAAGTACTTCCAGAAATTTTATCTTTAATCATTTTAGCTTGCTTTTCTTTTCTAATAATTGGAGTTACCGTTGCAGAAGCTTCTTCTACGCTCATCAATCCTTTCTCATTTTTAGCAGTTACCTGCGCTACTACATAACCATTTGGCAAGTCAAATCTTCTAATATCACCTGTAGCTGTTTCTTCGTTAAAAGACCACTGTACAATTCTTCTTTGATTTCCTATACCTCTTAAAGCTTCTTCCATCGCTTTAATTCCTTTTACAGGTCTTACTTCGTAACTATTCTCTTCAGCTACCTCATCAAAACCTTTATCCGCTGCAGCGATTTCAAATTTTGTAGTTGTAGCAAACAAGTCATTAGTAGTTTTTTCTGAAGGCTCAATTTCTTTACTTAAAGTAACCACTTTTACCGCTTTTTGTGTCGCTTTTGCTTCATCAATTAACACAACGTGATAACCGTATTCTGTATCTACAACTCCGTATTTCTCTGAACTTGAATCAAAAATATAATCAATAAATTTTGAAGAAGTCGTATTTCTATAATTTACCCATCCTAAATCTCCACCATTCTCTTTAGAAGTAGTATCTGACGAATACTCTTTTGCTAAGCTAGCAAATAAAGAATCATTTGATTTTACCTGAGTAACAATACTATCGGCTAATTTCTTAGCTTCTTCTTTTGTTCTTTCTAAATCACTTCCAACAGGACTATCTTTATGAGCTACTAAAATGTGAGCTGCTTTCACAGAGTCTGTTAATTGCTTTACTCCAGTTACTTTAGTTACTTTCCAGAAACCTCCTTCTTTATAAGGACCAAATGTTTGCCCTTCAGAAAGACTGAAAATTTGCTCAGCATTATCTTTATTTAATTCGTCTTTAAAAGTAAAACGTCCTTCATAAGGAAGATCTGAAAACTCATTTACAAATTCTTCGTTATTAGATGTTTTTGCAAAACCGTCTAACATTTCGTTAGCTTGAGAAACCTCATTGTACTCCTCACGGTCTTTCATTAATTTCTCTAATGCTACTTTCGTATCAGCGTCATCTTTAGCAGAAGCTTTTTCTTCAAAAAATACATATTGAATATCTCTAGAAGCTTCTACTTCATATTTATCTTTATGATCTTTTAAATAACTTTTAATTTCGTCTTTAGAAACCTCAATCTCACCAACAGTTTCGTAAGGAATTTTCACGAATTTTAAATCGATGTTATCATTCTCCATTTTGTAAGCCTGCTCTCCTTCTAATAAAGTTGCTCCTACTCCCGCTCTCACCATGTTATAGTAAATAGAAGCTTTTGCTTGCTTTGCAGCACTTTCTTCTACAGCTAACCATTGCTGGTAAGCTTCTGGTGAAGTAGCTTTAAGATTTGCTACATATTCACGCATTACAGCTAAATCAAACAAACCTGCTTCATTCATGAAGTTTTGATTTCCTGTAAACTGACGCTTTAAAATATTATTAATTTGCCCTTGACCAACCTCGATATCTAATTCATCTAACTGCTCATCTAATAGAGTTTCTTGTAATTTATTCTCCCAAACTCTATTTACAGCTTGCGCAGTAGTTACGTTTCCTTGACCATTACGTTGTACAGCTTCTACTTGTCTTGCAAAATCCTCTCTAGAAATTTCGTTACCGTTTACTACGCCAACATTGCTTTGATTTTTTGAGAAACCACTGTTTCTAATTACATCTGCTAACACAAATGAAAACAATGCTAGTGCAATAATTACGATCAAAAAAACCGAACGTTGCCTTATTTTATTTAATACTGCCATTTTTGAATATGAATTTGTCTAAATATAGTGGGCGAAAATAAGATAATTACCGAAACTATAAAACAGAAATTCCTTAAAAAGTTAAAGAATAGTAAAATTAGTCTTCTTCAATCGGTTGAATTTGTACTAATTCTATTTTTGTGTTAGAAACTTCTAAGATTAAAATCTTAAAACCATCGATGGTTACTTGCCCATTTTTCTCAGGAATCTCCTCGGTATGATGCACGATAAAACCTCCTAAAGTTTCATAGTTTTCTCCTTCAGGAAGATTTAGCTTATAAGTTTCATTAATATAATCTACTTCCATTCTTGCTGAAAACCTATACGTACCGTTTCCGAAATCTTCTTCTATCAAAACTACAGGATCGTGTTCATCTTCAATTTCACCAAAAAGCTCTTCCACAATATCTTCAACAGTCATAATTCCACTCGTCCCGCCATATTCATCTATCACTACCGCTATGCTTTTTCTTTTTTTGATAAGAATATTAAGCACGTCTTTAACCAACATGGTTTCTGGCACATATAGAACCGGCATCATAATGGTCTTAATGTCTTTTGGTTTCTTGAATAAATCAAAAGAATGGATATACCCTACGATATCATCATTAGTTTCCTTATAGACTAAGATTTTACTAAGTCCTGTTTCCGTAAAGATGTTGATTAAATTTTTTGGGGATTCTGAAACATCTACCGCTATAATTTCGGTACGTGGTATCATCACTTCACGTGATTTTACTTCAGAAAATTCTAATGCATTTTTAAAAATCTGTATTTCTGAATCGATATCATCGTCTTCTTCAACCGAATCCATTTGTTCATTAATATAATTTCCTAGTTCTACTTTACTGAAGGCAAGCTGGACTTCATCCCCATCGGTTTTAAATAAAAATTTGAGGACCAAATCGGAAATCCAGATAATAAATGATGAAACAAATGTAAAAAGCAAGTAAAATAGGTATGCTGGGAAGGCAAAAAACTTAAGTAGGTTGTTGGCGTAAATCTGAAAAAATACTTTTGGAAGAAATTCTGCAGTAAATAAAATCACCAATGTTGAAATAATAGTCTGACTTATTATTAATCCATCGGTAAACCAATAATTAAGAAAGGCGTTTTCTAACGGGACTTGCGCTGTTAACAATTCTACCAATAGATCTCCCATAAAAAAACCGTACACAACTAGAGCAATATTATTGCCCACCAACATGGTTGCTATAAATTTTGAAGGTTTTTTGGTAAGCCTCGCCAATACATTAGAAAGAAAACTACCTTGTTTTTTTTCTATTTCAATATGAATTTTATTGGCCGAAACATAAGCGATTTCCATACCAGAGAAAAACGCCGAAAGGATTAAGGAAAGAACAATTATAAGTATATCTACTTCCATTTATGGTTGATTACGTTGTTCTATTTTTTTCCTGAATTTCCTTTTAAAGAAATACATAAAAATAGCTAAGGCTACAAAGAAAATAAACACATAGGCTCTATCCCTATCTACACTCCAAATTCTATAAGATTCAAATGCAAAAAACGCGGCAATTACCAAATACGCATACTCAAAATATTTAAAAAATCTCATCATATTATTCTGTCTCTTCTACTATTTGTACTCCTTTATTGGATCTAGATATGAATTTATCAAATTTTTCATTAGCATCAAAGCCTTCCCCTTCATTTAAAGCTCCGTTGTTTAACTTTACATTATAGTTAATATCTGAAAACACCCAACCTCGTTGTTGATCCCAATATAACTGTTTCGCTTTAAGCACAGTACTATCTGCAGTGGTAATTACTACATTACCTTGCAAATCTACCAAATCTGTTTGCTCATACATAATTCCGTAGTCAGCTATAATGGTATTTTTTTTATTTTCTTCATCAAAAAAATCTAATTCCAACCCATCAGGAAACTCTCTGTAAGAAAAGTCTAAATGCGTAAAGTCTTTCATTAACGGCGTTCTCAAATTAGCTTTAACCTTTCCGCTATCGGTATAAAAAAGATTAATTCCTTTCCCTGCAGTTTGAGGCTTTCCCTCATCTAAATCCCATTTTCTCACCTCATTAAGTCGGTCTTGACAAGAAAAAAGCATTGTCACGAAAAGTATCGCGACAATGCTTAAAATATGATTTCGATATGTTTGTAACATCTTAATTATATAGATGGTACTCTTACACTTTCTCCAATCCAACATCCAATTTTAATGGTTGAACCTTCCTCAACGCCTTCTTGGAATATATCAGATTTTTGCGGAGCTCTTCCTCTATAGCTGCTTGCAGTTTGACTTGCATTAGACTGAATAGAAGGATCTACTCTACCTGCCCTGTCCGCATAATCTGCTGCTAACCAATATACCGCTCTTTTATTAAAAGCTGAATCACCACAAGTGTTTACACTAGAAGCATACATACTTGCAATTTGTAAGTAAGCTACTCCTAAAGAAGGCTGAAAGTTTAATGCTTTCTTATAATAGTTTCTCGCTGTAGAGAAACTACCTTTGGCTTTATAGTTACCAGCAATCTTCATATAAACCCTAGCTTTATCTAAGTTGTTATCTTCCAACTCAGCACTTTGGTTATAGTATTCTAATGCTTTCGCAGATTTACCATCTTTAGCAGCTAACTGACCTAAATAAAGAGCCGATTTTGCAGAAGGCTCTGCTGTGTGCAATGCCTCTACTAACTTAAAGAAAATAGGATCATCTGTACAGTCTTTAGCTGAAAGTCTTTTGGCAGCTCTTTGCAACCATTCTACATTGGTTTTCTTAGCATCAAAATCTTTGTTGTATAAAGGGATTAAGTTATCACAATCTGCTCTTTCACCTAACAATCCATTAATACCCGCCTTAATTTTACTAAAGTTAGACAAGTAAATTTCAGAGTTTTTAAGCGTTCTGGCATCACTAGAATTTAACTTCTCTCCCTCTTCCTGCTTTTTCAATAAAGGCTCTGCTTGTTTTGCACGATATACTTCTTGCTCTTCAATCTTTTTAATTAATTCATCATAAAGATTAAATACATCTTGTAACTCTTTCTTTCCAGTATCTTGTAACTCTACCATGATATTAAAGTAAACATACAAAGCTCTAGGATCTTTAAAAGACTCTTTATCTTCTTTCCAAGCTTTATCGAACATCGCCAACTGCTCTTCCTTAGTACCCATATTATTATCGTACATAGCTTCACCAATGTTGGCATAAGTTGCACCAACCTCAGTTTTACTTGGGAAGTTTTTAAGTCTTAGCTTATAGTTTTCGATCAACGCTTCCGCGGAAGCTTTCTTTTCACCCTCTGGCGCATTTTTTGCGAAATGCTTAAGCATACGCTCTCCATATTGATACAGGGCAAGATTTCCATCTTGACAATTTTTAATTAATTTTTCATAATGCGGTTTTGCCGCTTTATAATCTTTTATTTTTGCGCTTTGAGAGAACAATGCTAATTCGGTATTACAATCTACCTCTTGTGCACTTGCTACTCCTGCACTTAAAAAAATTCCTGATAATAAGATTAAGAATTTAGTTTTCATAGTTGAATATAGTTATAGTTATTTAATCAAATCTTCTTCTGACAAACCATTTGTCATTTAAGGAAAGGCTTAAAAATACGTTTACAAATTGCTCTTGCACTAAATTATTTGAAGTGGTACCTCTCTGCCCATACTCTACTCCCAAATTCACATTGGTTAAAAAGCTTCCCGCTGGTAAACCTACTCCAAAAGATATGCCAAACTCATTTACGTCTTCGTTATTAATATTTAAACCAGTTTCTTCATACCTAACTCCAGCTCTGTAAACAATTCTTTTAAAATAGCTTGTAATATCATTATAATTTGGTATAAAATACCCCCCCAATTTATAACTATTTGCATCTGTATAAACCACATTGTTTAACTCAAAAGATCTATTAGTAAAATCACTAGAGGATTTTTTACCATATTCTATTCCTGCAAACCATTTTCTAGGCTGCCCTATTCCTCCCCCTACTTTCAATTCTGAAGGAAGGGTTAACTCACTATCTTTTACATCAATTTCTCTAAGATCTGCAAGTATCTCAGTATTTTCGGTGTTAACTATAAGCGTTGCTAATTGCCTTTCGTTTTCGGAATCGATTTTAGTTTCTGGAGAAAAACTAACTGAACCTGTCAATTGTAATCCCGACTCTAAAAGTTTTTCGTATTGAGCTCCAAAATTGACTTTAAATCCGCTAAGGTCAGATCTATTTGTTTCTCTAGTCCCAAATTGGAGTCCATCTTGAAAAAGAAGGTTTTTATTTTGAATATTACCAAAATTATAACTTCCTTCTACCCCAACGCGTAGCTCCTTAGTAACTTCATAACCCGCTGCTAGAAAAAGCTTATTAAGACCTCCACTACCAGTAAATCTACTTGAGCTTTCGCCTGTAATATCCTCTAACTCATAACCTACAGATGTATAAGGAATTACACCTAAACCAAAGCCTAGTTTACCTGCTGGAAACGCCATGGCTAAATAATCAAAGGTTGTAGATGAAGCTCTATCTGATGAATTTGAACTTTCTAAGTTAACTGTAGAATGAGAACCTCCCAATGCATAAGTTGTCAATCCCAATTTACCATAACCCGCTGGGTTTTGAAGATTAATATGAATACTATCTGAAGCAATACTCATGCCCCCCATAGCTCTATTTTCTGCTGTACCGTTAAATTTATTGAGTCCTACTCCAAAAAAAGAATATGGAGATGAAGTATTCTCTTGAGCATTTACTAATACTGAAAATAACAGTAATGTAAAAAAAATTGTTTTCTTAATCATTTAGTTGTATTAAATTCCAAAATATGGTTTAATCCCTTCAACAGAAAATTGTAGGGCGCAAATATGCTATTTTTTACTTTCTTAGACAACAGTTGACTATCACCTCCTGTTAAAATAACTGTTAAATCTTGATATTGAAGTTTATACCGATCTATAAAACCGTCTATTTCCATAACAGTCCCCATTACGGCTCCAATTTTTAAGTTTTCTTGTGTTGTAGTCCCTATTATATTATCATTGATTTCATCAGTTATAGAAACTAACGGTAATTTTGAGGTAAAATTATGCATTGCATGTAAACGCATGTTTACACCTGGCGAAATAACTCCACCTAAATATTCTTTCTTTTTCGTCACTATATCATATGTAATACAAGTTCCTGCATCTATAATCAATACATCCTTATCAATATATTCTTTTACAGCTCCAACTACAAGTGCTATCCTATCTATCCCTAAACTTTGAGGTGTTTTATATAAATTACGAAATGGAACAGGGGTTGTTGCAGATAATTCTAAAACTTGAATATGTTTAGGCACCTCTTCCAAAAGGGTCTTAACATCTTTAGAGACCGAAGAAATTATTAAATTAGTGATTTTAGAGTACTCTTTTAAAATATTTTTTAATTTTTCAGAAAAATTTTCAAGCTTAAATGTTTTAAAATAAATCTCCTCACCATACTCAAAAACAGCTAGTTTCGCTAAAGTATTCCCAATATCTATTGTAAGATTTCTCACTTTTATTTAAATTTAATGAATACAAATTTACTTTTTTTATTAAATTATTTGGCAGATATGAAAAATGAATATATATTTGCCACCGCTTACAAGCACTGGTGCCTTAGCTCAGTTGGTAGAGCAAAGGACTGAAAATCCTTGTGTCCCTGGTTCGATTCCTGGAGGCACCACCGCAAAACCTCGATCTCACGATCGGGGTTTTTTGTTTACATCCACTTCTTTCCCTTTAAGTACAGGCGTTTACAAATAATGTTACAAAGAATATTTTCTGCTTGTTTTAATAGGTTTTGAGCAACTGCTCTTGAATATGCTCTTGATTCTCTCGCAAGTCAATGATAGCAATACTTCCCAAAACACCTACTTTTTTCAGAGACTTATTTTTGTGAAAAAGTGAAAGGATTTTTTCATAAATACTTTTATATTGTAACCCCTAATTTATTTAACGCTTAAAAGCATTAAAATGTTTCGCTTTTTGATCATCACTCAATTTCAAAATTATTTCTACAAATAAGTATTACTATGTTCCCAAAAAAATACCATCAGCATCTCCAAAATATTTTTGATTCAACTGAAGAAACAGTAGATATCATTTATAAAGAATTGTCTGAATTGAAAGAATCTTCGAGAGTCGATTTTTTACTCGAGTTTAAAAAATTCTTTGAGCTGAATGGGGCAGGAAGGTATTATAAAGAAGAGCTTATTGACAAAAGAAATAAATCTGAGTTTGAGTGCGATTTAAGCATAAAGGAGTTGACGTTTGCTGAATCTATTGACCATTTTACCTTAGAACTTGAAAATCCCTTGGACTATTATAAATTTAATAATTATCCTGCAACAGATGACTGGATAGAACATAAGCAAAATGAAGTAAATAATTTTTTCAGAGATGATTTTGGTATATTATTAAAAAAATTAGAAAACCACAGGGAGTTAAATCCAACTATAATGTCGACAAATGGTGATTATTTTTTTCCTGAAGAATTAATTGACAATAGTAATCCCAACATCTTTAAAAAAATCAGTATAGCTTCTTACCAAATTGAAATACCAGATGAATTTGATGATTTCAAAAATGATTTAAAAGATGAAATAAAAAAATTCGAAAAATATTTTGGTAAGGCCTCGACAGAGGCATTTCTAAGAAATTCATTTAAGTTTAAAAGTTCAGCAATTATTTCTCCTCAACTCCTTAAATTAAAGTTTAATAAAGAACGTTATGGAACTAAGAAAAGATTAGAACTAATTAACAACTTTAGAAATTCGATCAAAGACAAGTATGGCATAAAGAAGAAAGAATTTGCTGGAACTCTCTTTTTAAATTTTGAAACATTTCGTACTGAAGTGAGAAATAAAGATTTCAATGAAGATTATCACTTATTGCTTCTCTCTAAAAGATTTAGAAAAAACTAAAACTCAAATTTAAATTTTTGACGATTTTCTAACGATTTTAGTTATTTCTAAGGGTATTTAGCGAAAAACTCTGAACGCCTCCTGATTATATTTTTCTTTACGGAAAACTATAGATTATGTCAGGAGAAACATCTTTCCATTTACAAAAACTAGTAGAGCAATTTGAAATTAAAGTTGCTGATAGGATAACCACTTCATTACAGAAAACATTAGCTCAACGAAATAAAGCTTCTCAAACAAAAGCGGACGAAGACTACCTAACCATAAAAGAGGTCTGCTTACTTTTTAAAATTTCCAGATCACAGATCATTAACCTTCGTAAAAAACACAAAGATTTCCCTGTAATTAAGATAGGGAATTGTGTTCGCTACAAAAGAAAACAACTTGAGAAGTTCTTTGAGGCTAACTATTCCAATAAGTAGGTCGTGAAGGAATTTAAAAGTCTCAAAAAGGAGCAAAAGTTGTGTAACTCTTTGCGTGAAAAAGATCTAATCTTTTGGAGGAAGTTTAGAGGAAAAGTAGTAGTGAATTATTACCAGCTCATTATTTTTCTACAACTTATCTTAAATATCCGAAAAATCAGTTTCAAAGGAGTTGATGGGTATAGCTTTGCCGTCATTGAAGACAATTGCATTAGGCTTATCGAAATTGCCGATATTTCGAAATTGATCGTTGAATATTTTGAGCGGAATTTCGATAAGGCAAATGGTGTTGTCGATGTGAATGACGTACTTGGAGCTGTAGTTGAAAACTCCTATAAGTTTTATACCAAAAACATTGAATCGTTTTTCAAAATTGAAACGATAGAGCTTAAAATCGATTCGGAAGAGTGTTGTCACCTCCAATTTGAGAATACACTCGTTGAAATCACACGTTTAGGAATTAGTCAGATCAAAAAAACTGATTTTGGCTCTCCCCTTCTTCATAACCGATTGATCAAAAGAGATTTTCAAAAACTATCTGATATAGAAAAAGGAGATTTTTATCAGTTTGCCTGGAATCTTGCGGGACAAAATGAGGAAAGATTTCTTGTATTAATTACTACTCTGGGATATTTGGTGCACGACTATAAGGATCCTGTCAACCCAAAAATCGTTGTACTTATTGATCAAGTCACAGGGGACAACCAAACAAGCAATGGAGGAACAGGGAAAAGTTTACTATTAAAAGCACTTTCCCATGTTATAAATGTAGTTGAATTAGGAGGGAAACGTCTTCAATCCTCTCATCGGTTTGCGTTTCAAAAGGTGAAAATTTTCACCCAATTGGTATTGATCAATGATGCCTCCAAAAAAGAAAATTTGGATAACTATTTTAACCTATCGACCGACAGTTTTGAAATTGAGGAAAAATATAAACCTACAGTTTCTCTTCCCTTTGAATATTCCCCAAAAATCGCAACTACCACCAATCATTACTTAAATAGAAGTGAGGGTAATTCCACCGAAAGAAGATTGCACGAAATTGAGGTGTCACCCTACTATGGTAAACACCTTACCCCACAGGCGGAATTTGGTCATAACTTTTTTACCGATTGGAATGATGAACAATGGCTGCTATTCGACAACTTCATCGTACACTGTGTACATACCTACTTATCTCAAGGATTAGTAGAACCTGTAAATATCAATTTGGAAGAGCGAAAGCTCTATGCTGAGGTTGGTCTGGAACTGGTCGAGTTTCTCGATGAGAAGATAGAACAAGGAGTCCAAAGGTTTCATAAAGCTGACCTGTATGAGGAATTCAGAAAAGGGGGCTACACCCAGCCCAAATACGTTCCAAGGAGGAATAATTTTACCCACAAGGTCAAGAAATACCTAGACTCCAAAAACATTGCTTTTACAGAGACCCCGGCAAACACAAAAAAATATATTGAGTTAAGTAGTGGAGACTCAAAACAATCACAACCTATCCAAACGATTGCGGATGTAGATACCCAGTACAAAATAGTAGATACACCCAATAAACTTACCCGTTTTATTAACAACATAAATAAAGAAGATGAAAAGGAGTAAGAGAGTGATCTGTTTTGACCTGGAGACCGATAGCTTGGACGTTCATCAAGCTAAGATCATTGGTATGGCTATTAGTACCAGTGTCAATAAAGCGGTGTACATTCCTCTTCCCAATAGAAAGTACCGAAAGCTAGCGCTTAAAAAACTAGAAGTGCTATTTAGTAACCCTGATATCGTATGGATTGGTCATAATTTGAGATTCGATCTAAATGTTTTACGTTCCCACGGAATTATAGTAAAGGGGACAATCATTGATACAATGGTATTGGATTATTTGCTTTTTCCCGATCGCAAGAAACATAACCTTAAACATATCTCTAAAATTCATCTTAACTACCAGCAAATCAAGTATGATGACATTGCCATTGGTGATAAAGACAGCAAAACACTGGAAGGGGTCTGTAATGAAACTGTAAGAGATTATGCTTGTGAAGATGCAGACCAGACACTTCAACTATATCTATATCTAATTAAAGAAATCGAATCCAACAACCTTGAGAAAATTAGTGTGATAGATAACCAATTGGTGCCCGTCATTGCTGAAATGGAATACAACGGGGTTTTCATTGATAAGAAGTTACTACAGAAAATTGCATTGAAAATTGAGAAGAAGAAAGAGGAAGTTCTTTCAGCAATGCAAGAATTCATTGAAGGAGATATCAATATCAATTCCCCTATACAGCTTGCCAATGTTCTGTTTGATCAATTAGGTTTGGAACCAATAGGAAACAAAGGAAAGAACGGTCACTTTTCGGTATCATCGGAAATTCTAGAGCAGTTAATACACTCACATCCCCTCGTAGGGCAAATTATAGAGTATCGGGCATTGGATAAAGTGTCAGGCACCTTCATCAAGGCACTCAAAAGGACCCACCCTACCACTGGACGGTTGCACACCTCATTCAATCAAACGGTTACTGCAACTGGGAGGTTAAGCTCGAGTAACCCGAACCTTCAAAATATCCCTAGCAGAACCATTGGGAATAAACTCAGAGGATGCGTTGCTGCCCCGGATGGATACCAGTTGATTGGAGCAGATTACAGCAATGTCGAATTAAGAATAATGGCTTCACTATCAAAAGACCCTACAATGATCAAAGCCTACAATGAAGGAATTGACCTACACAGGTTAACTACTTCCAAAGCTTTACATATAGAGTACAGTGATGTTACAGATTATCAAAGAGGGACAATAGGTAAGAAGGTGAATTTCGGTTTGATTTATGGGATGACCGCGCACGGTTTAGCAAAATCGATCAATAAAGATTCCGAAAGGAAGTACAGTCAAGAGGAATGTCAGGTGTTTATCGATGCGTATTTTGAGTTGTACCAAGGTGTAAAACAATATCGCGATGAATTAGTGTTCAGAGCGGATTGTAACGGGTATGCGGAAACGATTTTCGGACGCAAGAGACCTCTGCCCCACATCCATTCCGAAAATTCTTACAAAAGAGAGAAAGCCAAACGTGCCGCAATGAATACACCAATTCAAGGAAGCGCCGCCGATATTATCCGTGTGGCAATGGTCAATATTCATCGGCGCATAAAACAGGAAGGGTTACACAGCAAAATGATCCTTCAAGTTCACGATGAACTGGTATTTGAAGTACCTGATGATGAAGTCGAGCATATGCGTGAGCTCATACGGTTTGAAATGGAAAACGTCATCTCGTTACCTGTAAAACTGGAAGTCGATCTCCAAGTTGGTAAGACGTGGCAAGAAGTGCACTAAATAAGTATAAATTTTAATATAAAAACAATAATTATGGAAAAAAGAAGATTTGTTCAACTGGATTTTATCAAGATTAGAAAACACGGCGTAAAAGCTATAAGTGATTACTGTTTGGTTCCTCACCCTAGAATCAAAAATCGCTATAAGTTGGATACCAATCATACCTTACTAAAACAGTATGGCTTATTCGGGGAATATATCGATATCTATCTTTGCAACGGTGTATTAACAGTTTCTCTTAGCGTTCCCTTTTTCCTTAATGGTCACAACTTTGTGGAAACAAGCAAAAGCGATATTGAGGATGCGTTTAATAAGCTTTCAGAGTTTCTTAGGGTAAACCTATTCGATGCAAGGGTTTGTGATTATGAAGTAGCGATACTTCATGACTCTGATTTCTCGGTCAAGGAATTACAATCATTTATTGTTGGGGTGGATGATATGGATCTTTTAAAAAAAGATAAGAGGTTCATTATGTATGGTAACAAGAAACAGCAGTTCAAACTATATGAAGTAAGACACAACCTGGAAAAGAAAATGCACCCTACGGTGAGAAAAAATTTCGATTTTGAAGATACTTTTGACTGTGTCAAAACAGAGATGAAGGTTTCTAAACCTGAAAAAATGAACCTCGAAAAATTTATAAAAGAAGAGTATGAATATTCTCTTCATAATTTAAAGATTTTTATTCAATATCAGATTCACGTATGCTTCAATACTTCTAAAGGTGAAAAATTTGACGATATACTTTTCCAAACACTATTATGGGCGGGTAAGTATACCTATAAACCAGTTCAGGAAATGGCTCTGGATATCATTGATAGGTCCTCTCTTTCACCAGTACAGAAATCTAGAAGGAGAAAAGCCCTTAGAAAGAAATTTGATGCGGTCAGACAAAGCGGAAAACATTGTTTTTCTGATTTTTTAACCGACCTCAATTTCGGGCTACTATTTTAATAGGGACCTTCCCATTCAAGTTTAATCAAAATTGTTGAAAAATGACTGTAAATTATGAATTGCGGCAAACGCAAACCCAAAGAAAAAAGCGATCGAAAAAAGCACAGCTTTTTATTCGCTATTGCCATCAAAGTAAATGCACACTCTTCTATACCAAAAAAATAATCCATATTAAAGACTGGGATAAACGCAATCAGAGAGTGAAACGCACCTATCCGGGATATTTAAAAATGAATCGTTATTTGACCAAACTTAAACAAAGGGTAGAAGATATTATTAATGATTGCCTTTTCGACGAAATTGAGCCTACAGTTTCGTATGTAAAGGATGTATGGTTAGGGAGACAGAAGGATGATAAGAAAATCGAAAAACTATCCTTTTGGCAATATGTAGAGAAATTTATCCATAAATCCGAAAACAGATTATCCCCCAACACTTTACGCTCCTACAAAACAAGTTTCAAGAATTTAAAGAAATTTGAGCGCAACTGGGGATCGATTATCGATTGGCATAATATCAATATGGATTTTTATAACAACTATTACGAATATTACGTCAATACTTTAGGACTGAAGATAAATGGCTTCGGCAAGATCATTAAACTTCTCAAAACCGTACTTAATGAGGCTACCCAAGAGGGGTATAACGACAACACCGCTTATAAATCAAAAAGTTTTAAGGTCACCAAAGAAGAAGTCAGCAATATCTACCTTGATGAGCAAGAACTAAGCAAATGGATAGAGTTAGATTTAAATGAAGATAGAAAATTAGAAAAGGTCAGAGACTTATTCTATGTCGCTTGTTATACCGGGCTGCGCTTTAGTGATCTTGGTAAAATCACCAAAGAGAATATTAATGCGGATCTTATTAGCATCCGTACACAGAAAACCGGTACCGATATTATCATCCCTATATTAAATGAAGTTAAGTTGGTTTTGGAGAAATACAATTATAATTTACCCAAACCCCTCCAAAATCAGACGATGAACCGCCATTTGAAAAAGCTTGGTCAATTAGCGGAAATGGACTCTGACGTTAAGACCTATAACCGTAGGGGAGGAAAGACCATTACAACAAAATTTAAAAGATGGGAGTTAATATCTACCCACACCGCTAGAAGATCGTTCGCTACCAATATGTACAAGAGAGGTTTTGACAAAACCATGATCATGAAAATCACAGGGCATAGCAGTGAAAAAGTCTTTATGGATTATATAAAAATCTCCAATGAGGAAAATGCCAAGCGTTTTCTGGAACAATCCAAGCAATCCGCATAACCTTATAAATCAAATAGTATGACACTCAAACAATTAATTAAATTGATCGATAAATGTATCCGAAATATGGCTGTCAAAGGGGTATACTATCCCAGAAGGATCTTACCCAAGTGGGATTCTTTGACCAATGATAAAGACAAGCTTGCTTATTTTGAGAAGATAATCAACAGTAAAAAGGTCTCTACAGGCTTTGAACGTTTGGTGGGAAAGAACCTTTGTGAGAAAACATTGGAAGCCATCATCATACATCACCCTGAAGCTGTTGATTTGATAAAGGGAGAGGATATATTGGACAATTGTGTGCAAAAATTCTCCAAGTATGACCACGGTAGAACGTTTTTAAAGCAGTTTAAATTGAAAAATGATCTAACAGCTTGATAAAACTTTACCACCGTTTAAAAGCCTGAATAATTATGTTCAGGCTTTTTTGTTTTCCTTTATCGGTAATTGTTTAGTATTTTTACCCTGACAAAAATATTGAATCAATAGCGTTAGCTATTTCACTTGTTATCGAAAACCGCCAATTTTAAGATACGCACAAGTTTAATAGACCAACGCTCACGCTTCGGCGTGGGCTGTGTTTATTTGTGCGTAGGTGCTTGGCGGTACCTCGATAACGGTAAGCTACAGTTCCACGCTTTTTTGTTTTTAAAAACCTCCATTCGGAACTGATGGATACCTAAAAATCTATCAGATGAAGCAGACATTTTTTTGTCTTTTCTTAATTATTTTCATTCCCTCCCATGCTCAATATGCAGGTTTGGGAGAAGGTCTGGAAAGTATTGAAAACTCCTATGCCTATTACCAACAAAACTATCCTGATTGGGAGTTTAACAAGTCCTTCAACGAAGAGAATGAAATCCAAGAGTATAGGGTTCGCAAAGTAAACGAGTTCTCCTCCCTTACTTCCAGCGATACCGAGATCATCGAGATCTATAAATTTGAAAAGGGTATTTGTACGAAAAGAATACAACAGTTCCCAAAATCAAAAAATGTGTTGTCAGCTTTTGAGCAAAATAATAAAGAACACAAGATCGGGGAGTATTACTTTACAGATAACCACCGAGAAGATTATCAGAAGGTGACACAGCTCAAAATGATTGGTAACCTTCCTTCGATCGTTACCAGCATAACGGAATTTACGGAGCTACCTGACAGTGTTCGTAAGACAATGGAAAGCATCCGCCCTCAGGGAGATTATGTCCAGAAAAGGGATTACCGAATACTCAATAAACCTATTTTACTCCAAAGGCTTCAAAAGGACAGTCCCATAAATGGTACTTACGCAGATGAGTATGACAATCAGCTTAGGATAGCTGAGCTTACCGATGGTAAACTGATGTTCCTATTTAACGTGGGCAATTCTAGAAGTTTTAGTGAACTGGAAGGACTTGTTGTCTTAAATGGGAACACCGCACTATATGAAGATGATGAATTTGGAGGCTGTATCGTGAAATTGACCATTGAAACACAAAAAATCACCGTAAATAATTACCAAAATAACTGTGGGCTTGGATCAGGCTTGACCTTAGAGGGTGTGTATACACAACAGAGTAAGGAGGTGCCAAATTTTAGAAGCTATGATTAACCTACAAATAACTTTAAGAATGAAAACAAGTCTTTTATTTGCTTTTCTGCTGCTGTCCACCTTCAAATCGTTCTGTCAGTTGGAAATGGGACAGTCCAAAAATAAGGCTGTCATATTCCTACAAGTCTTGGAACAGAACAACCCTAGATGGTTATTCAATGAAAAATACGGAAAATACGGTTTGAACGAAATAGAGGTCAAAAAGTACAATGCTATGTATTACGATCTGAAACTCCGCACGGACGCCATACTGCATTTTATCTTTGAAGAAGGAACCTACAGTTACCGTACCACCGAGTTCCCTCATCTTTCCGCTGAATTTGTAAAGGGCAAATTCGATGAATTCTATGGAAATACTAAAATAGGCGATTATTATTTTGTGGAGAATTATCAATATTTCAACCATATTCGATCAGAAGGCAATCACGCTGTGGTCTACTTCCGTAAAACCGCTTTGGAACAACTTCCCACAGCGGTAACCAAAGAACTTGACAAAAGGAAGGATGAAATGGAAAGCAACCAGAAACAACAAGAGAAGGCAGCCATTGACTTCCATTACATCAACCAATACCACGATATCGAAGAGTTTAAAGCGGGTTATACCCAAAAAGCATTCCCCGAAATTGTAAAAGCCTACCTAAAGGTTCAAAAGGAGTATTTTAAAAAGGATGGATTGTTTTCCGATCTAAAGGCACTGTATAAAGTAAAACTATCCCAAAGGGAAGGTTCTTGGGCATATACTGGAAGCACGAAAAAAATCCATAGTAACACAGAAGATTTTCAACTTCGTCATTTTTCAGACCTAAGATTTGAATTCCAGCTTCCCAAGGTTACCACGGAATATCACGGCAGGGAGCGGGCACTGAGTATTGAGGTCAACCTGCTGTTTGACCTACAATTGGATCGAGGTGAAATTGAACTAAAAAAGAAAAAAGGAGAGATCAAATTTACTTCGGACCATCAGCTATCCGAAGAGCAAGAGAAATACATTGAATCCCAATTGGCTTCCTATGAGAAAGGCAATTATAAAATAGGCTATCAATTTGGTACCATCAGCGGTATGGATGCCAATTTTATCATCGTAAATGAACTTTAATATAAACCAAACTTATGAAAACACAACTCACTGTAACCATTTCAATATTTGCATTGATCCTTATAACCTTTCTGACCAATCCGACAAGGGACAAACACACCGACAATGCCAATGAACTGTTTTTGGAACACGTGCTGTCGGAAGAAGGTGAAAAGAAGAGCTTTACCGATGCCCTATTATCCAGCTTATCGGAAAAGATGATAAAAGCCAACCTCAAAATCGAGGATTATTATCTTTTTTCGTTTTCCCACATCCATTCCAACTCCAGGGACAAAGACCTACAACTTGGTTTTGGTATACTGGGAAAGGTTTTCCCGATCGCGGATAAAGAAGATTTTAAGGAGTACCAAAAACAATAAAAAAAGTTTGCTTTCAGTGTCTTTTTGATCAAGGGGAAGGCACTCAAAGAAACTTAGGGAGGGAGCGCTTAAAACGCTTCCTTCTTACTAAAGAAATTCGACATAACCCCTCTGCTAAACGCATACTTAGATGTGCTTAGGTGCTTGGCGGCATAAAGCTCCGCTGAACAAAAAAGATATGCAAGGGGTATCTTTGGTAAAAAGTCCTGAAGGTTGTATAAAATTTATAACCGATGGAATTAGTAGACAAAGACTTGGAGAAATTCAAACAATACCAGCAACTGCAACAAAAACGAATTACCAATCGCCAGATTGCAGAGCAACTTCAAATCACCACAGAGCAGTTGGGAAATATCATTAGCCATTACACCTTTAAAACAGGTTTGGAGTATAAGATTCAGGAAGAAGAAGGAAATTACCGCTTTAACGGAAGTTTCTACCTCAGCAGAGGAGTCTTAGACCACATTGATAAGAAACAGGTGGCAGAACTGTTTATTTTCGTTCAGAACTTGGTAAAACAACACGATGGACTGGACTACTTGCAAAGTTTCTATTCGATCGATCAAAATTGCAGGTTATTCTTTATAGATAATTTGAACGATGAAATGATCAAAAGCGGTAACTATAAAGCCAGTGATAATTATTCTACTTTGATCTTGTCAAGTGAATACTAAATTTGAAACTACGGAAAACGGGTGGTACATTTTCGAAGAAAATGGATTACCTGCTTTTCTGTAATACTATATACTTAATATGTATTTGACTTGTTCAAATACATATTACTTCTTTTCTTCTTATTCTTCCTTCAATCTTTTCTTATAAGTGGCTAATAGGTGTTATGGAGATGCAAGATTGGTGTTTATGGAAGTGCAAAATCGGTGTTCTTTAGATATTCTAGTATTCAAATTTATTACATTAAATAAATAGAGGTGCAAAATAGGTGTTGTATAAAATTTAGGGGGTATGGTTAGGTTATAAAAGGAAAAGGGAAGCTTTACCTGCACGTAAATAAGCCTCCCTTTAAAATGATAAACTAATGAAAGCCAACCATCCCAAGAAAGAAGGTAAGAAGCAACTTACCTTAAGAATTCCTGTAGAAATTTTAGCGGAAGCAGAACTCAGTCTCAATGAAAAATACCTATTGGGCATCGATTTTAACTTGCTCGAAAAAGAAGGTTATAATTGCTATACCAACAAAGCAATTGGGCAAACGCTCCAGCTTCATCCTAATCTCGTCTCTAAGGCACGAAAACAGCTCGTAAATAAAGGATTTCTACACAGAGAAGGAAGAAAATATTATTTATCTGATTTAGCACAGAACTATCTTGATCAAAACGATATGATGGCATATATTTACCCCTGGGTTTACCAAAATGAGCAACTGTCTACGGGAGCAAAGCTTCTTTATGGTGAATACAATTCGATCAGTAGGTCGCAAAGAAATTACTTTGCTTCAAGACAATATAGCGCAGATAAGTTAAATGTGAGTGTAGAGAGCATAACCAATTGGACAAAACAGCTGTATCAGGAAGGTTGTTTGGACTGTTATTACCATAATAGGGGGTATTATCGTAATCAAAAAGTAGTGAGAACTTCTGGTTTTCCAAATTTGAAGTTTTTAGATTGAGTTTAAATATCCTGTATTTCTTTACAGAAAATAAACACCCCAATAGTTTAAGCTACGAAGAATGGGATAATTTTAAAAAAAGATTTCGTTAATTGCACTAATGTAAAAACGATACCTTTTTTAATTTTGATAAAATTCCACGTATGGATGAAAAAAAAGTACGAAGTGATTTAGCTAAAACATTAGCTGAAGAGCCTTCTAATTATTCTAAAATTTTAGAGCTTTCTTCAAAATTAGCTAGTTTTGATGAAGATAACATTCGTTTTTCTGTAGATGCAGGTGTAATAGATAGATTAGGAACTGAATTGGTCGCCAGGCAAGAGACTGCTGTATCGGAATTAGTAAAAAACTCTTATGATGCTGATGCAAAAAAAGTAACATTGAAATTTAAAAACTCTGATTCAATCGGAGGAATATTGTTTATTGAAGATGATGGGTTAGGAATGACCAAAAGTCAGCTTATTAATGGTTTTATGAGGATTTCTTCTACTGATAAGTTACGCTATCCGTTATCTGAAAGGTATAATAGGAAAAGAGCTGGTCAAAAGGGTATTGGAAGATTTGCCGTTCAAAGATTAGGAGAAAAACTTACCATCACTACTCAGACTGTAAGTAATAACAATGCTCTAGTATTAACAATCAATTGGTCAGATTATAAAGGAGATATAGATTTAGCTAGCATCACTAATAAAATAATTTCAGTTCCTAAAAGAAAAGAAGAGGGTACTACTTTAAAAATAGAAGGCTTAAAAGACAGATGGACACAGGCAGCAATAAAGCGTATTTATAGATATGTAAGTGCTATAATACAACCTTTCCCCCTATCTGATGAAAAGGGGATTGACGAAACCCAAAATGAGATTGTAGACCCTGGATTTAAAACAGTTTTTAAAAAAATTGAAGGAGATAAAGCAATAATAATTGCCGATGAAAATAAAATGATTTATGATCATGCATTGGCAGAAATCGAAGGGTGGATAGACAAAAAGGGATTGGGTATTTATTCGGTTATTAGTAAAAAACTGAATATTGAAGAATATGGTGAGATAGGTAGTGATCCAGATAACATGACTACACCTTTTTCTCAACTCAAAAAAGTCCGTTTTAAGGCTTATTATTTTGTATACAACGCAGGTTTAATTCCTAAAATGCAAGAATCTAGTATAAAAAAAGCTGCAAGGACTTCAGGTGGAATTAGATTGTACAGAAATGGATTTAGAGTTTTACCTTATGGTGAGCCAGGCAATGATTGGCTATATCTAGATGAGTCTGTTAAAAAAAGATCTATTCTACCAGTTCATGGTAATTTGAATTTTTTTGGATTTGTTGAATTGACTGATACGGAAAAAATTTTTAATGAAACTTCAAGTAGGGAAGGACTTTTAGAAAATGAGGCGTTAATTCAATTACAAAATTTTGTTTATAGAACTTTAATGACCTGTATTTTAAAAGTTGCTGAAGTAAGAAATATTAAAATCGTCTCTGGTCAGAAAAAAGAAGGGAAGCTGTATGAAAAAATTGAGGTTCGTATCAAGGATATAGCACATACTTTAGAATCTTTAGATATCGAATTAGAAAAAGAAGAGGGAAATATTCAAGTTAAGAGCAGAAGAAAGAAAAGATTAAAAAAACTTAAAGAGGATATTAGAGAGGTAGCTGAGTTACAGAAAGTAGAAACTAGCAAAATGCTGAAAGAAAAGTCTATGCTTCGAGTTTTAAGTAGTGTTGGAATTACTATAGGGCAATTTATTCATGAAGTTAGAGATTATTTAATTAATATGGAGTCTGATATTAATTTCCTTTTAGAGAAGCTCCGCTCTGATTCTGTGATATTAGAAAGAGTTTTAATATTAGAACAAAATGTAGCAACTTTTAGAAGTTATACATCATATTTTGATAATGTTATTTCTCAGAATGTTGTAAGAGAGTTGAAACCTATTGAAATTCAGAACAGCGCAGAGAAATTTTGGAAATCTATTTGTAACGATTCCTCAAAAAGTAACATAAAATTTGATAAGCCTATCCGAAACGGTTACTATTTATATACTTTACCAATGCATCCATCAGAATGGTCTTCCATTTTATTTAATTTTTATACCAATTCAAAAAAAGCAATAAAAAGAACAAAAAAAACAGGTGAAATAAAAATAGAGTGTGGACTTGAAGGAAAATTTGTATACTTGGAATTTTCTGATACTGGAGATGGAATTTCTGAAGAGAATGAAGAAAAGATTTTTGAAGAGTTTTTCACAACTACCTCACAAATTAATCTTGATGAGATTGACGAAAGTAATGAAATAACAGGTACAGGTTTAGGATTAAAAATTGTGAAAGATATTATTTCAAATTACAGAGGAAATATAAAGGTTGCTTCACCTAAACAAGGATTCAGTACGACAATTAGAGTTGAAGTCCCAGCGGCAACTGAAAAAGAACTAGATAGTTATGGCTTATAAAATATTGTATATCGACGATCAAAATCCAGAAAGTAGAAAAAAAGATTTTGAAAGTATCGGTTTTGAGGTAATCACCCACAAACCTACTAATGATTTTAAGGAGATTGAAATAAAGGTTAAGGACGGTATAAATGCTTTGATACTAGATTATAAACTTACAGCCGGGGATGGTGATTCTGCCTGTTTTGATGCTCCAACCATAGCCCAATTCGTACGAACTATTCACGTAAAAGACACTCTAGATATCCCTATAATTTTAATGTCCAATCAGACAATTTATATAAACAACTATAAAAAAGACTTTACAAGTCAAGATTTGTTTGATTTTACAATAACAAAGCAAGAGTTTACTTCTCATAAGAAGGAATTTGGTAGTAAACTAAAATCCTTCATAAAAGCTTACTCTAAAATTAAATCCGACAAAAGCTTATTAATTTCCCTAGGTTTAGATAAAGAAGATAAAATAAATTCTAGAATAACTTTGAATTTAGGGAGGATCCAAAAAAATATATACAAAGTCAGCTCATTAATTTATGAAGATATTATTTCTTCAATTGGTTTAACCATTGGCGAAGATGTTTTGGCTGCAAGGTTAGGTATTTCCTTGAATTCACCAGATTGGCATAAAGTGTTATACAGTCTTAAAGAGAGTAAATATACTGGTGTATTTTCTGATATAAAAGATCGCTGGTGGATGGAAAAGATAAATGTTTGGTGGGAAAAAAATATTTCTTCAGATACTCCTATAAGAAGATTAAACGCGGAAGAAAGGGTTCAATTAATAATTGAGAAATTAAATATAACTGAGCTAAAAGCATCCCGTAAAACTAAGTTTTCCAATAGTTCTAATTTTTGGACTATATGCAAGCATTCTAAAAAACCAATAGATCCATTTGATGGTGTGGAATTAATAAAAGATTACCTTTCTTGGCAAGAAAAAGAATATTTATCTATTGATTCAGCTCTAATAAGTAATGAAAAATTTAAAAATCAAATGAGTAAAATTGATAAAAAAATGATTCGTGAGTTAGCTAAAAAATTGAATGCAGATGAGTAATTGGGATTTAAGAATTTTCAGGAATGACTTATCAGTATTTATAAAATTATTAAAGAGAGAAAAAGTTACTGGTGATTTTTCAGAATTAGATACTTTGCTTGATAAAATAGATGGAAAGGAACAAATTGAGTATAAAATTGAGAATTTAGCATTTTATATTACAGGTAGAATACCAGGAACAAGACCTGATGATCTAAATTACTGTCAAGTATTTCTTGATCATATGTTAATGGTAAAAGATGAAGTAAATGGCGACTGTGATCCCCTCCACGGCTATTATTTTGATATTAATATTTCTGTATATAAGAGTACAAAAGATACAGCTAAATCATATACTAGTAGTTGGCATCACGACAGGCATTCCAATATTGCTAATGTAAAATTTACTCATCCTGTATATCATTTTCAATTTGGCGGAAAAAAAATGGAACTAATTGATGAAGAAATGTCAGTTCTGTCTTGTCCAAGAATACCTCATCCTCCTATGGATATTTTTTTAGGTTTCCATTTTATCATAGCAAACTATTTTAATAATAAGCAATACCCTTTCGTAAAATCATTATTAAAAGATTTTGATTATCAGAGCATCATAAAAAGAGCACAAGAAAGATTATGGACACCTTATTTTAAAGCATTTGACTCAACCTATGTGCACGAAGATTTTACATTAGAAAAAGTTTTTCCTCTGTATTTAAGTTAGAATGAATCAATATATTTTAAAATATCTAAGTCACTATTCTAGTAATATTAGAGAAATAAACAGGCTTCTAGTTTCTGCTTATTTGAAAGTCAATAATTTTCAAAATATTGATAACAAACTAATTAATAGTTATATAATTACAGAAGATGAAGAAATAAATGTGTTGAATAAGTTTTTAGACTTTTTTAAAGATAGAAGTTTTACTCTAGAAGAGTTGATAGAGTTTTTTGAGTTTGTAATTTCTCCAAGTGATAAAATTGTTAATGGTGCTGTTTATACTCCAAAATATATTAGAGATTATATAGTGTCTGAAGCTATTGAAAATTATAATAACCTAGAAAATTTAACTGCCTGTGATATTGCTTGTGGTTGCGGAGGTTTTTTATTTGAATATGCTCTGAAGATTAATAAAGAAACAGGTAAAAGTTATCTTCAAATTATTGAAGATAATCTTTACGGAATTGATATAACTGAGTATAGTATTGAACGTACCAAGATTTTATTGACTTTATTAGCTATATCTAATGGAGAGGATAAAGAAAACATAAATTTCAATTTATTCAATGGAGATTCTCTTGAATTTGATTGGTTCGAAAATTCGAAAGCAATTAGTGAAAACGGAGGATTCAATTTTATTTTGAGCAACCCGCCTTATGTAGGTTCTTCAAACTTAGAAGAGCGCACCAGAGCTCTTATGAAAAATTGGTCAGTTGCCTCTACTGGGAAACTAGATTTATATATTCCTTTTTTTGAAATTGGTCTCAAATGGCTTGCTGAAAACGGAACATTAGGTTATATAACTGTAAACAATTTTTATAGAAGTTTAAATGGTCGAGCCTTAAGAAAGTATTTTTCTGAAAATTCTTTAAAATTCAGATTAGTAGATTTTGGCGGTGAACAAGTTTTTAAATCTCGATTAACCTATACTTGCATTTGCTCAATATCCAAGAGAACAGGAGATTTAATTTACACAAGCTCAAAACCCAAAAATATACGAAGTTTAACTGAGAATGATTTTCTTTATTTTGATTATGGTGATTTGAATGATTTTCATGGGTGGCAGCTTGATGATGCAAGAACAAGATTAAATTTAAAAAGGTTAGAGAATTCCGGAGAAAAACTAGGAGATTTGTTTAATATTAGAAATGGTTTTGCTACCCTTCGTAATAATATTTATTTATTTACTCCTCTTAGAGAAGATGATGAATATTTTTATTTTAAGAAAGATTCTAAAGATTATAGCATTGAGAAAGAGATTTGTAGAAATGCTGTAAAACCTAATATCTTGAAAAATGAGGTAGATTTAGAAACCTTTAATGAAAAAATAATTTTTCCTTATATTTTTGTTGAAGAAAATAATAATGATCTATTTTACAATAATCAAAATCGTAAAGTAAAAGTTATTTCAGAAGATAATTTCCGAGAAAATTTCCCCCAAGCTTATAACTACTTAAATCATTATCGAGAGGAATTATCAAAAAGAGATAAAGGAAATAAAAAATATGAAACTTGGTTTGCATATGGTCGAAGCCAAGCACTGAATATTCGAGGACTTAAATTGCTTTTTCCATATATTTCCAATGCTCCCTACTTCGTATTTACCAACGATGAAGATTTATTATTCTATAATGGCTACGCCTTGATTTCTGAAAATGAAGAGGAACTTATGTTTATAAAGAAAGTGTTAGAATCTGATATATTTTGGTACTATATCAAAAACACTAGCAAACCATATTCAAGTGGATATTTTGCATTAGCAAAAAACTATGTGAAAAATTTTAGTATTCCTAACTTTACCATTGGGGAAAAAACATATTTTATGAACTTAACTAGGAAATCTGCTATTAATAGATTTTTATTAAGAAAGTATAATATTATAGATATTAAACTCTAAATAAGCTTCTCATAGTACCACATTAAATTTTCACATACCTCAGGTATAACTTAAAATTTAATTACTGATTTAGTTTTAGCTCTTGAATATGCTCGCAATTATCCTAAAACACTGCTCAACTTAAACATCGGTAAGTACATCGCAATCAGGATTACCCCAACTAAGATTCCCACAAAAAGAATTATGAACGGTTCCATAACCGTTGAAAGCAACTTTGATTTTTGCTGCATCTGGGTATTGTACTGATGATTCAGCCTTTCAAAAATAAACTCATTTTGATTGGTTTCCTCTGCTACTTTTACAAGAGCAATCATCTTCTCATCAAATATATGGTGTCCCTTTAAACTTTTGCTTAACGACTCTCCTCGTAGCAAATCTTTCTCAACTTGTGATAAAGCTTTTTGTAACGGATAAAAATTAATCATTTTCTTTACCAATTGGATACTGTGAACCATTGGAACCTTTGATGACATTAACAAGGATACGGCTTGAGTAAATTGGGATAGGTAAACCGTTTTATAAAAATCTCCGAGAAATGGAATTTTTACAAGTGCTTTATCTTTCGCTTTTCTAAACCATACTTTTTTGTTCAAAAAAATGCAACCGATAAAAAATAAGATAGTACCAAGTAAAAATAACCACCCAAATTTTTGAAGTTTTTCAGATACATCAACAATAAATTGCGTAATAAATGGTAATTCTACGTTTTGCTGTTCAAAAATATCCTGAAACATTGGAACCACAAACTGAAGCATAAAAATCACCACCAAAATTGCAGTGCTTAAAATAATTATCGGATAGGTCAACGCATTGATTATATTCCTTCTTTGTTCATTTTTACGAGAGTAATATTCACTTAACTGCTCCGACACTTTTGCCAGAGTTCCTGTTTCTTCTCCAATTTTTAAGGAGTAATATTCATATTCTGAAAAATACTTTGCTTCACGAATAGCCTCCGAAAAACCTTTTCCTTCTATAATTTGGTGAATTACATTTTCAAGGGTTTCTTTATTTATCTTCTTTTTTTGAGTATTTTTTAATAGTGTTAAAGATTCTTTCAGAGAAACACCTGCTTTTAAGAGTACTCCCAACTCTGTATAAAAATCCTCTTTTACTTTATTGGAGAAGGAATTTCCAAAGAGTACGATCTCCTTTTTTAAAATAGAGGTAGTTGGAGTCTTATTTTCACCTCCCTTACCTTCTACTTTTATCTCATTAATTCGAAAGCTCATTCTTCTATATAATCTATTGCAGCATTCTGTTTGAATATAAACAATTCTCTGGATTGATATCTTTTAGAGCAGAATAACTTTGTCCCATCTATTTTTCCATCGGTAACCGTTTCTCCCATTTTATAAAAGATTTTCCTATTAATTGAAACTCTAAAGGTATCTAACTCTTTTACCACAAAATCATCTTCAAATTGGTAATTTGTGGAATTGATCGGGGTTGAAAAATACAAGATGTCTTTTAAAGGATCATAATTTATGGTTTTATATCTATTAAAATCTAGAGTTAGCGATTGCTCTAATTTTCTTACTTCTGTGGTATTCTCAAAATTCTGTCTTATAGAAAATATTTGATTCTGAACCAAACGTAGTATAGAGAATGCCAATCCCACAACAATACTCGTAATAATTATCACTACAATTAACTCACTTAAGGTATAGGAAGGTATTTTTTTAATCTTCTGCATATATGCTATAACTCAAGGATTTATTAGTGTCTTTATTCGTTATTTCGAAACGCACCAGCTGTTGATTACTTTCTTTATAAGAAATGATATAGACTCCCCATCCATTGAAATCCTCTTCATATGGCAATTCTATTTTATCATATCTGTAAAAATATTCCAGTTCCTTTAGCCTATTATTTATCTTTTCTTTATCGCCCTGAATACTGGCTCCAAAAATATTGTTCAGAATTAAACTTGATATCACAAATATGATTATAAGGATTATGGTAGCCACCAAAGTCTCCATTAGTGTCGAGGATTTTATTTTTTTTAGTACAACCATTTCACAATTCCTTTATCTTTATTCTCGATATCCAAACCCACATACTCCTCTGGTAGCTTACTGACATCTATGGTTACGTTGAACAAATGATTCTGGTAAATAGAGCCTTTTTCCCTAGTCAGGAAATTATTGGCATACACCGTTCCTTTAACCCTCCCCTTTAGTTCAATATTTCCCGTGGCATAAAGTTCGCCAAGGATCTCTGTGTTCTCTTCGATTAAAATGTCTGAATTATAGCTTTGCGGATTATATTCTCCCAGATCCAATACAATTCCTTCAATTGCAGAACCCTTATCGATTTTAAAACGACTTTTTGAATTATTGTGAATTATGTTTTTAGTACTATCCAATGCCTTTTTTTCTTCTTTTTTGTTCATTACCAAAGCGGATGGATACTGTAAAGTTACATTTTTTCCAACACTGATTTTTTCTGTGGCGAAAGCTTGAAACGTTCCTTTTACATTATCTTTTATTTCTATCTCCGGTGCTATTAAAATGACATCTGTTAATTTAGCTGTTAGGGTAACCGTTATTTTGTTATCCGATTGGATGATAAGGTTTCCAGTTAATCTACAGTGCTCAAGGTTGATTGCTTTTTTTTCATATAAGATTTGGACAGGAGAGTGGAATGAATTACTAATAGAATCAACAATAGTATTTGGCAAAAAATGAGAGTCCGATAATTCTTTAAATTTTTCTGGAATGAATTTGATTTGCTGCTGTAACTCATTACTGACTTGGGGTAATTTCCGTGGATAACTATAAACTGGTCCCTCTATTAATTGCGAACTGTAAAAGCTTTTACCATTAATGTTACCTGCTCTAACACCCTGTGTGGGAACATAAGCCGCTCCTTTAATATACGTATTGCCGACCACCACCAATGGTCTATTAAAATCTGCTAAATATAGTGCGGGTCTCGAATTCAGTTCTTGCTTTGCACCAGTTAAGGAAATCTTTTTGATGGAACTGCTTTTGAATGTGCTTGTCGCTTCGATTTTACTAAAAATACCCCAATAAGTTCTTTTAACGCTTACTTCTATATTTTCCTTCTCGAAAATTTGAAGGTTTATAGAGTCTCCTAAAGGAATTGGATGATAGAGCAAAGAATGGTAAATTGCTTTGTCGTTTAATTTAGTGGCATTTAATAATTGCTCGTGTGTAAGCTTAAAATAGTTTTGGGTATGTACCAAGATCAAAAAAACGGACAGAAGGATAGCTATAACCACAACAATATAAATGGTCAATTGCAATGCTCCTGCCTTTACTTTAAAGAACATATTTTAATTTTATAGAGAAATTGTTTTTAGTTCATTTTTATACCTTAGAACGACTTGGTTTTCATTTCCATTAACTACCTTGATACTATCAATGATTTGACCTTTCTTCGCCAAGTACTGAACTTGATTGATCGTTACAATATATACTTGATCCCTTTTGGAACTCATTTTACTGACAATTCCTTGATAGTTGACCGTTGGCCACTGAACTTTCTTTGCGTTTACGGTAGATTTTGTTATTTTCTTTGGCTCGGGTTTTATCAATAATGTACCAAGGAATGGATCTTTTCTAACGGGCTGTACTGAAAAAGTGTCCCTTTCCTCTTGAGTTGTCGGGTTGAAAACCGTTTTAAAATTTTTGATATGTTGGTTATTGGGCTCATCTGGATTTAAAGCTGAAATAACCTTGTAGCCAATAATAGCCCATACCACAATCACTATACTTAGCAAAACATATGTTTTGGTACGCTTTTTCATCTTTGGTTATTCTTCTTGTACGATCGAGAAGCTGTGGGTTGTATATTCAGTCTCATATGCACTATTCAAAGCTTTTACCCGCCACTCAAAATTACCCTCGCTATAGGTTTCCGAATATCTGGTGGAACTGGATGTGGTATCGGTAACAATTTCAATGGCTTCTTCAAAAGAAGGTTTAGCAACCTGAAGTTGATAAGCATCCGCTTCTTCTATCATTTCCCAACTAAAAGATATGGTAGTGCTATTTGAAATCACATCATCTGCTGGCGCCAATAATTTAACCCTTTCTTCCGAAATATTATCTACCTCAATAATATCTTCACATCCAGTTAGCATTGTAGAGGCTATCAAAATAATTATAAGAAACTGGGCTTTCATTTGAGGAAATTTAAAGTTTAAAATAATTTTCTTCCTTAATTACTTTTCTTGAGTTGGAATATGTTTTTTTAGGACAGGGATCCCCATTGGTAATATCCACGATTTGTAATTGGCGTCTCTTGTTTTCTTTCCAACAGAAAGAACTGGTTTCGTAAGCAAAAACCGCCCCATCGTTCAATTGTATTTGATCTATTGGTTCTCCTTCCTTATATAAGCTAATCACATAATGTTTATAACCAGATTGAGTTAAAAAAGCACCTTCTGCCGTTTGAAGTTGATTTAACTTTTCTTGGTTTAAAGCCAAAGAAATCGATGTCACCATTTTAGCTTCGGGCTGTACTTTTAAATAGTCTATCAATTCCTCGTTATTTTTATTGTTTAACTGTTCTAAGACAGTTACTTTATCAGAAATATGCAATTGAACAAACTTAGGTTTTTCGACCAGAGAATCGGTATAATTAATCTTTAGATCGCTAGGTTGCTTTTTTGAGGCTTCATTAAACAACTTATAAGTTCTTTTTGTAAAAGGGAGAATAGAGCTGCTCAGCTTTATTGGCTGTTGGTATTCTACGAAAGCGGTGTTAGTATAATCTTCTTCTAGAATATATTCTTTACCAGTACCTATACTTCCTAACAACACAGGATCACTGGTTATCCTATAGGTGTCCTGGTCAATGGAAACAGTTTTGCAGGCTGAAAAAACTGAAAAAAAAATGAATAAAAAAATAAAACGTGAGGTCATCCTGTAGCTTTCGGTAAAGTTAGTTAAATTTTAAGTAATCAAAAATTCTTAAGATTTAATATTTACTTTGCCAAGATTCGTAAGTGATTCTATAATTGTCGTTTCAAGAAGTGGAAAATTAATGCCCCCAAAAGTATATCTTTAAATGTGCTTCTAAGTAAAGCGTTTTTTTTGAAAAACATATCGTCTTTCTGCCTAACCTCTTAATGTGGGTTCTGAGGGTTAGATTCATTCTTTCGATTTTATTGGTAGCATATTGAAATCGTCTGTGAATTTCTTTTGGGATCATGCTTGGATAAATATTTAGCCTATCGGTATAAATCTTATTTGGCTGAAGCAAAAGCACTTTATTAATCAATGGCTTTATATTATTTATGGATTTACGACCGATAAAAAAATCAATTACTGTTTTTGATTCTCTCTCTATTACATAAGTAATCCAAGTGAAATCTTTTTTTTGTTTTACATATGTCCACATCTCATCAATTTCAAACTTACATCCCAATGTATTAAAATTGGGAACTTTAGCCTGTTTGCTTATTTTCAGTATTCTTGAGAGGACGGTTTTACTGGAAATATTCATTATTCGAGAAATACTCCTCACCCCACAGCCTTCTTTTAACAAGCTTTTTATTAACATATTTGTTTGTGGCTTATATGCATTATACTCATAATCTAACTGAAAACTTAGATTACAGTCTTTACAGAAATAGCGTTGTTTATCATTTCGTTTCCCTTTTTTTATACAGTTGCTGCTATTACAATTTTTACAATCCATAACTGCAAATATAATCAAGCACACATTTACTACACGTAGGTATATAGAAGTCTTATTTTATAACTTCTAAGGAGTTTATATTGTTTCAAAACACCAAAAGTAAGGGATTTTATAAGAACTCACATTTAATTAATTTATTGACTTTCAGAAACTAACACGAAATATTTTAACAAAGAACCAGTTTACTACATTACCTAATACTTACGCATAAAAAAACCACCTCGTTAAAGGTGGTTTTCTAAAATTCAATGCATTATTGTGATTTCATAATAGGGAATAGCTTCTTTTTTCTTTCAATTAGTTTTTCTGCAAAAACACTCTCTATTTTATCAAAAACAAGACAAGAAAGATTAAATGATTTATTCTGTTTTGTATTTATCGTAGCAAAATGATATTTACCAAAATATAAAAAATCTATTCTCTTATCGTAAGATGGCGGCGACAACCATAGCTTTATATTTATTATATCTTCTTCATTAAAGTTAATTACATCTGTTTTTGTTTTATAACTGTAATCTTTATCATTGATTTCAAAAACAACTGATTTACTGAACTTCCTGTGATTAAAATATAGAATGCATAGTGGCAACATAAAAAACAATAACCAAGCTGATGTAACAGCTAGTAATATTAAAATAATGCTATTTAATTCTATAATTTTTCTAAAGAATATTATAGCAAAAGCCGTCAAGATATGAGCAAAAAAAGTTATCACTACAATCTTATAAAAATAACGCCATACAGATAATTTAGTAATCTTATATCTTTCTTCCATAAATAAAACTTACCACTTCCAAATACTATTCGTCATAATATTTTTAACTTCATTCAACATTGTTCCAAAATCGTACCATTTACTATTCCTTATCTTTGGATTAGGATGATTTTTTTTAGCTTCTGATATTTCTTCACCTGCAGTTATTATTAAATCTCCTACATAAACTAATGACCCTACTGCTATTCCCGCAGGTCCACCATAAGCATAAGTAGCATAAAGACTTGCTCCTGTACCTATCGTATTAAATGAATATCTACCAACTGACATATTACTATTAGCTAAATCTATTGTGTTAGCTCCAACACTTATTGCATCAGCAACAGGTCCAGCAACTTGCAAGACACCATCTACTAATTTAAGAGCTTTAAAGGGAACTTTAATATCAGTCAACCACTTTCCTATGACTTTACCAGATTCGTCATATACAAGAATTTCTTTAGGAATCTTATATACACCTACTGCTGCTGTAGAAGTCGTTGCTGAAGCTGTATTAACAATTAGAGAAAATAAAGAATAGTCAGGATTACTATTGTCTACATTAAAAATTTTGTCTCCTACGTTATATTCTTTTCCCTCTTCTTCTTGTCCAACTATTGGTCCGCTACGACTATTAAGGTAAATATTAGTATCTTCATCATCTTTGTGGTCTATAACTTCACCATCATCATTTACCACAGTTGAAAACAATCCAGTTGGGTCTTTAAAAAATATTGGATTATTATTCCCATAATGATATGGTGTTTGATTAGCAAAACTAGATGCCATTTTATCTATAACATTAAATCTCCCTAACGCAGGGTCATATTGCCTCCAATCCATTTCATAAATATCTAAACCAAGGCTCTCAGTATGTTCTTTGCCTAAATATGTATGGTAGTTGTTTTTCGTGCCGTTCACGACATTGTTGTAACCTTTGTGTTCAAGTCCAAAAGGATAGTAGTTTTTCTCGTCAAGGATCTCGGTCTGTGGGTCGATGGCCCCGTTCAGATCAAGGTCCGAGTAGGACAGTCGTACGTTCCCTAAGTGGTCCTTATATTGATAAACATAATCAAACCCCTGCGCATAATTACTAGGATCCTTTGGTTCCACATAACCCTCTGGGTGGCTGAAGAACTTTAAATTCATAGCCTGCAACTGGTTCTCTTGTTTATAAATATAGTTCCCTGCATATTGGGTAATTGTATTGGTTGGCTCCCCGTTAATTTCATTATCATGGTCGGTCACCCTCTTTTCCAATTTTACACCCGTTGCATCATAAATATAGAGTATAGAATTAATATTAGTGCTAGTTGCACTTTCTATTTGGATAAGGGTAGGTAGGTTGAGATGATTGTAATCTATGGACACTATTTTCTTGTTTTGATCCATTACCATGTTCCCGTTGATATCGTAGAGATAATCCTTATCAGTATTTTCCCCATCCATAAAGCCTTCTTCATCGGTAGCAGTATCTATTACTTTATCCAGTTCATTACTCAAAGGCTTATAAAAGTAAGAAAGTTTATCGATATAATCTACACTGGCATAACCAGCTTGTGAACTTATATATCCGAACCTATCTAGCGATTTGATATTTCCTCGGGGGTCATAAGTGATATTGTCCACACTGTAATTCTCTGCCCAACTGTAAAAACTGTTTTGGAAAGAGCCTCCGGTATATCCTGCGGACTTTAACCTATTCAGCGCATCGTAAGTGTAAACATAGGAACGTTTGTTCTGCAACCCTTGCTTGGTCTTCCAGTGGGTCTCGCTTATGTTCCCGTTATACAATGGAACACCACCAGTAAGCTCTGGCTGGTCATAGTTAATGTTAAATGCAAACAGAGCAGTGTTATGGTTCAGGTCACTTATGTTGTTAATTGTTTTTAGCCATCCACGAATGTTATAACCGTAGCCTACCTTCTGTAATGCAGGGGATAATAAGCTTACAGAATTATATGGCTCTACATCCAACATTTTGGTTTCCAGTTGCCCAAGGTCGCTATAAAAATTCTTGACAATGCCCTCGGTATGGTTATAGGTGGGAAGTTGTGAGCCTGGCGGTGTTATTCGTATATTCTCGTTTTGCCTTATCAACTTGCCTTCATAATCATACTCAAACTCTTCCGATACAACCAAAGGTTCTTTGCCTGTTTTCATATGAGTACTTGTGGTAAAGGTTATATTCCCCATAAAATCAAGCTGATACTTTGTTACATCTTCAGTATTCAAATATTCATTTTTGATTGCCTGATAGATCATTCTTCCCTTTTCGTCATATCCATAAATGGTATAAATCAATTTTTGGGCACAATCTTCACTCAGCACTCTGGTAATGTTACCCATTAAAAGCCCTTGGGTCCTTTCGGTCACACTTTGATTAAATACCTGAGAGGGAATAGGATAACTGAACTTCTGTATTAAATCATCAGGGTTATACTCATAGTAATTGACCCTGTACAGTGTCATATTGGATTCCCCTACTATATCTTGACCCGAATTTGGATAGTACTGATTCGTATAGTAAGTCTTTACTCTATTCTGAGGATCAGAGCAGTATCCCATTCCCCCATAATGTTTGCCAGGGTCATTACTAACCACATCAACCCTTTCTTCCCTACTAGACGAAGGATAGCTATCTATAATGGACTGAAGTTCTACCCGGGCATCGTTATCATTTGCCGTAGAATTAGGCTCATAATGGTGGAGTCCTGTATAGGCTACCCTGCCCAGTTTATCATATTTGGTAAACAGCCAATTATTGTCTTCCCTCAATTTTGCATCTTGGGTGAGTACCGGCATATTCTGATCGTCATAAATAATATACTCCCAGCCCTTGCCCGGTATCTTTTTTTCAACTAATCGGTTTCTATCGTCATAATGATAGATATAACAAAGCCCTTCTAAAACAGGGGTACTAAAATTGGTTTGTGCAGGGGCAAAACCCGTATAAAAGCCGTTGGCATTAGAGAGCTCCCCTCCGCCTTCTATATATAAATTGTTGTTTTGAATAGACATCTGATATTCATAGCCATTGCCTGATAAAACCCCCAAAAGTCTGTCAGCTAGTCTTCGTTCCATTTCTAGAGAAATGACCACACCTTCTTTCAAATTGAGCGTAGTATTCAAACTATGATTGATGTTAACGGTAACATTGTCGTTCTCATCCACAGATATATTCAAACCGCCGTAACCATCATAATCATTCTCTATATTTGCAGTTAAAATATCCGCATTGGAATAACCCTCAAGTCCTGATTCATACTGGTCTATTATTTCAAGAGAAACTTCTAAGTAATCCGTCCAAGGGTAGTTTCTGTTATAGGTTAATATTTCATCGCTTTGCAAAGTTTTATTAATACTTGCCACTTCTCCGTAACCTTCTATAATTATTTGATTGTCAGCTATAAAAAAAACATATTCATACTCTTGGCCCGAAACCCTTCCTAGTTCTGTATCTTCAAAAAAACCTATCTCCTCTAAAGAATATAAACTACCATTTCTAAGTTCAAAAGCAGTATTGGCAGTAAAACTAATCCCAAGACTTAACTCTTCCCCGTTGGCAGAAGTACTTATGTTAAACCCCCCTTGTCCTCCATATTCGTTTTCAACGTCTGCATTGAGTATAGCCTCATTGTCATATTCGCTAAGCCTTTCGTTATAGGAATCTGCAAATTCATTATCCACCATGACCAATTGTGTCCAAGGATAATTTTGGGTAAACCCAAAACCAATCGGCTCACTAAATGACTCTGTTATCGTTCCTGGAGGGAGAACATAGGTTAAGTTACCATATTGATCATATATATAGTAAGTATCAAGTTTTGTTCTTTTATCATAGGTTCTTTTTAAAATTACCTGTCCTTGTTTATTGGTAAATTCTTCTGTAGTATGAGCTTTAGGGTTAGCTTGGACAGGTTTCCAGTTTTCATCTTTGGTCACTTGCTTGTATAATTGCCCTTCTGCATAATATCCTTGGGTTACCAAAGTGGGTTTTTCAGTATCGGAAGCGTCTTGAAATACAACTCGGTGATACCTTACCTCTAAAGCATCATTTGTCAACTGATCAAATTTAATGGTGTGATCATTATCTGTCGAGGGGTCTACTGCCCAGCTCTCCCCTGGTGCTCCTTGTTCCAATACTCGGTTTAAAGGCGAAGGTTCAAAAACTTTTTCACTATAAGGATTACGGTTATTTGGATCTATATCCGCTGGATAGGTATTGGTGTAATAGGTCGTTAGATTATTGATAACGTTGGAATTAGAGGTATATTCTAGTTCTGCTCCTGGAGTAACATTTTTAGCATAGGGAAGGTATTCTTTTGCATGCCTACCCATATCATCATATACAAATGGAGTCACGATCTCTTTATCTCCGTTTTCCCCTCCTCTTACTACGCTCTGTTTAGGTCTCCCTAATCCGTCGTAATAGGTCACCGACTCTAGTTTATCATCATCACTTACAGGACCTAGAGTGCTCTCTGCTTTATAAGCGGTAGTTTTAAAGTAATTTTCATCTGTGCTCTGACCGTAAATACTATACCCCAGAAAAGAGATTATGGCTAGTGTAAATAGTTTTTTCATCTTTGGTTTTTTCTGGTTAGTTTTTATAATTATAGTCATATTCCTGCAATATGTTCCCTTCCATATCCTTGATATACTCCAACCTATGGTAATCATCATATTCATACTCCGTTACCTGGCAACGGGGGTCTTGTTCCCAAGTTAACTGATGGGTAACGGAATCATACCTATAGCTTGTAATTAGAGCTCCTGGATATTGGGCGTTGCGCTTTTCACAGCGTACCAAAACAGGATCCCCTAAATTATATACGGGATCACCATTGTCGAATGTAAAGTTCTCCACCAATGTTTCGATCTGGTTCCTGTTGTTGTAGACAAGTTTTGTCTGTGTACCATTGGTATTCTTCAACAGCGTTGGGTAGCCATCTTCATTGTATGCCAAGTATTCAAAGCGATCCTCCAAATCACATTCCCCAACCTTGCTCGTCTGTACTTTCGATGGCATTAAAATACCATTGGTAGGTAAGGTGGTTGGACCTCCAGTGGAGTTGTAAAGATCATATATTACCCGTTTGACAGAAGTTAAACGCTCAACACCACCTTCCTTAACATAGGTCTCCGTCTGGTAGGGGCTCGATATCCGGTGCTGATCATAAAGCGCTTGATAGTGCTGCTGATCTGGGATACTCAAACAAGGATCTAATTGAGTCGGACCTCCGTATGGATAACGATTTTTCACGATATTCTCAACATCACTATCGCTCGTGGTGGTGGTGATCTTTGTGGGTTGACCTACGTGAGAATCGTAATCGTATTCCGTTTTGGTTACTAATTTATTACTTTCCTCAATATCTTCATTAAATAATATAGCAGGGTAAAATTTTTGCATCTTTTTAGAAACCAATAATAGTTTTTTTGAAAAAATATCATAGCTTCCTAATCTAAAGTTACTATATCGGTAACCTGCATAACCAGGACCACAATAAGGACCAAATGAACCTACTACTGCAGTTAAACTTTCTAAATTTACTACATGATAGCCATAAATTTTTTGACTTTCCAAGCGCAGTGTATTATTTTCATTACTTATAAAATTTTCTCGTTGTAATTTACCATTTCGTACACTAACTGCTGACCATGTAGCACTAGAATGAGTCTTTTCTATTTTCTCAGGACTACCAGCTCCACCTGCGGTTTGAGCCTTAAACATATTAACAATATCTCCCCCTTCTTTATAAAAGCATTTTTCAATACCGCCATTTTCAAAATCATCTCCTCCATAACTTATGGTGACTTTCTCATAAGAGTTTAAAATATTTTCGTTGTAATTCGTAGGGTGAATATTTAGACGCGTTCCTTGTTTCTGATCCACATAACAGCACAGAGCTGCTCCGATTATCTCAGGAGGTTTACAGTTGTTTTCTACAGAAATATCCGTAGTTTCTATAAAACTAGCATCTTGATAGTACGGTACATACTCCAAAGGATCCTTTCGTACATTTTCTTTTCCTGTATAATAATACCTCTTGATGTTTTGAGCATTGGTAGCATTGGAAGTAAAATCTGAAATTCGCTTGATCCTTAAGCCTTCACCAGGGGTTAAAATATCACCAACCTTATAATCAAAGAATAGTTGGCCTTGCATTGGAGTGTTTAAACTTTCAAACCCTTTGTAAAACCTCAAACTATAGGCATGACCAGCTTGTAATTGAAAATCAAATTGCTTGTTGATTTCATAGGGAGAGCCATTCCAATCATTTGGAGTATTTTTAAAATTTCGAAGTTCTAAAGATACAGGACTTTGATTAGGAAAAATTTCAAACAGCTCAACATAAACCCAATCTTTATCAGGGGGCATTTGTGAAAACTCAACATTTACATTTACCGAAATAGTTTGACTGATAGGTATAGTTTTAAAAATTAAATTTCCAGTTCCATCATCTTCAAATCCTCCCAAATTACAGTTTGTTGTTAGTTTATTGGGTGGATTAAATGCTGCCATATTCCTGTGGATTGTACGTTGATAATGTTCAGTTTCCACTTTTTTATTAAGAGGCTGTTCATATTCCAATAAAGTATATCCACCAGTTGGATAAATGATTTTTTTTAAACTTCCTAAAATCATTTTACCGAAATCAGAACTCCTATCGGCTTCACCATAAACACCTACCGTATTATCGTCATTAATAGGTAACATTCCTTTATCACTATTATCAACCCCATTATAATAGCCAAATAGATCTTGAGAGTAAGAAAATCTCTTTGGTAGTCCCACTGGATTATTGTAGACAAATTCATACTGCTTATAATCCTTACCCATATTTGGGCTATTGTTATCAAGCCATTCGTTTATTTTTATATGTTCTAAGAAAAAACGCTGTTGAACGCCCTCAGCGATATCGAAAATATATTCAAAATCTATATCCATCAGTTTCTGATTGTTCCCTGTATTAATTACTTCAATAGAGTTTAAAACATTGGATATATTTTTATTATTAGAATATCCTTGGTTATCTGAATGGAAAACAACCTCTTCTCCGCTTGAGGAAAATATTTTAGTTAAGTATTTACCTCCTGAAATATTTGAAATAATTCTATCTGGTCTATTTCCTCCGACATGCCCTGTGGGTGATAGAACTATATCATAAGTACCTACTCCTACTTGGCTATTAAGTGCTTGAGCATATTGAGATGAAAAGTCGATATGGGCTAAGTAATTTAAACTTTTATCATACTCAAATAAAACCAATCCGTCCATAGGATGTTTTATCATATATAGATGATAGGCTGTTGTTGCTAAAGGAGAAACATTGTTATGCCAACCCACTTCTTTCTTACTTGTTTCTGTTTCAGCGCCTCCAAAAAAATATTCTACTCCGTTGGCATCTGTTATTTTAAATGTTTTAAATTGGTTTAAATTGGATTTATTGTCACCCGCACCCTCAATTTCAATTTTCAGATCATTTTCGGCATTTATCAAAATTGGGTTATAACCTTGATCTAAATAAAAACTACCCGAAATACCTAAAAATGAAAAATTAAAAATATCTGGTTGCGTATCATAATTATCCAAAAATAAATAATTCCCTAATTGGCTAGCATTGATAGCTCCAGGGTTAATCGTAGGGTCACTTTCATAAGTATCTACCAAATTATCAATATCATTTTTAAATATTCGCTGAGAAACATCCTCATCTGGTCTATCATAAACGGTTCTTGTGATGGCTCCACCCACATTTAACTTCCAATTAACCCCTGTCCAAGTATTGGTTTGGTTTACTTTTACCCCAATTCCATCATAATCCATAGAAATAGGAACTTGGATTTTCCCCATTTTATAAGTGTAGAGTGGGATTGAATGATTTACTCTTCCATAGGCGGCGTTGGCTTCTATATTACCGTATTTAGTAAATTGTGCGGCTTGTGGAGAAGGTTCTGTATTTTCTTCTAAATAATCAGTAGAATTCGTTTGACTAAAACATATATTAATGATACTATAGAAAAGAAGTGAAAATAAAAAATTTTTCATTTGGATTATGTTAGATAATATTCTTCAAATAAAACTAATTTTAACACTTATCACAAGTGAATTTTAAGAAAATTTTTACATTTAAAGAAATAATTTTATTTCAATCTGCTGGAAATGTTACTTATTGAAGTTTTTCTATTATTCAACTTAATAGTTTTGTAAGTAAAATATGAATACGGAAACTCATATTTTGTTAAAATTTTAATTAACCCCTAGATCTCTATGTGTTTCTAATATTCCAGTATATTAGTTTCTGACTTATATGCATTATACTTATAATCTAGCTGAAAACTTAGATTACAGTTTTTACAAAAATAGCGTTATTTACCATTTCGCTTTCCTTTTTTATACAGTTGCTGCTATTACAATTTTTACAATCCATAACTGCAAATATTTTCAAGCACCCGTTTACTACACGTAGGGATATAGAAATCATATTTTATAACTTCTAAGGAATTTTTATTGTTTCAAAACACCAAAAGTAAGGGGTTTTATAAGAAGTTACATTTTATTAATTTGTTGATTTTCAAGAACTAATACAAAATGTTTTAGCAAAGAACCTGTTTACTACATTACCGGTTTGATCAACCTTTACACCATTTCCAATATAATTTAAAGTTATAGGAATGTTGAGCATTCCAGCTTTATAATTATGAACTTCTACAGATGTAGAAACTTTTCCTAAATGTTCATTTATAGGAATATCCCCGTATTTTGTCAACTCATAAGCATTGGGAGAAGGAGGCCTCATATCTAAAATCTCAGGAATTTCATTTCCCATATTCTGACAAAAGCTTACGCTGTAAATACTAAGAAAAAAGAGATTAGCTAGTAAAATTTTTTTCATTGATTCAAATTTGATTCTGTAAAATATAAAGCCAAATAAAACTATTTTTAACATTTAATACAAGTAAATTTTAAGAAAATTTTTACATTTACAAAATATTTAATGAGATGAAAATGAAAAAAATACCTTCATTTAACCTGCAAGAAATCTTAATTGTTTTAGCAATCATCGGGATATTGCTTCTCTTAGCGCTACCTAACTTGATGCCTTTAATCAGCAAAGCTAAAAGCGTGGAAGCCCAGACCCAGTTAAAATATTTATATAACTCACAAACCACTCACAGGTATATGTATTCCAAATACTCCTCTGACTTGAGCGAACTGGATTTTGAAGCACCAAAAACCGTGAAAGATGGTGGGGCTGCCAATTATAGTTATGATATCATTCAAGCGGACAACAACACTTTTAAAGCTAGAGCTACTGCCGTTACTGATTTTGATGGAGACGGTGTTTTTAACGTTTGGGAAATTGATCAAAACGGAAACCCAAAACAAACGGTAAAAGATTGATCATTGTCATTAAATTCATCCTTATTACTGTTCTCCTATATATTTTTCTTCAGGATTTTAAGGATAGGGAAGTGTATTGGTTTCTATTTCCCATAGTAGGTATTCTTACAGGTTTTTTGCATTTTAACGAAGTGTTGAGAGAAGTTTTCCTACTTACGTTGATCTACAATATTCTCTTCGTATTATTTATTTTCATGCTAACCCTTTTGTATATAAAATTAAAATTAAAAGAAAAGTTCAGCCATGTTTTTGGTTATGGAGACCTTCTGTTTTTTATTGCTATCACATTTTCGTTTAGCACATTTTCTTTTATTGTATTATTTGTGATGTCGTTGATTTTTTCTTTATCATTACACATAATTTTAAAAAACAAGTCATCCCATTCTTCTGTTCCCTTAGCAGGCTACATGAGTTTGTTTTTTCTGTCTACCTATCTTGCCTATTGGATGGGGATAGTAGATTCACTTTATAGAATTTAATTAGGATCATTTGGAAGAGAAATATAACATATCAACTTCTTTACTACAAAAGATCAGCAGTAAACAGGCATATCATTACCGCATTGTACCTGTAGACTTCAAGGACAATGTTTTAACGCTTTATGGTGAAAACAATTCCGAAGATTTAAAACAAGAGCTGGAAATCTTATTAGGTTTTTCCATCGATTTAAAATTGACCACAAAGGAAATCTTACAGAAATACTTATCTCAGAACTATCGGGAGTCCTCCTACCAAAATCGAGATTTTCATTATAGCAACGATTTTTTGGAGAAACTTTTATTTACCGCAAAAGATATTGGTAGCAGTGATATCCATTTTGAACCCTATGAAGAAAGTTGTAGGGTTCGTTTTCGATTGGACGGAAAGTTAAAAGAATACTATTCTATTTCTTTTGAAGAATACCCGATAATCGTTAACAAACTTAAAATTAAGGCTGGACTGGATATTTCCGAGAAGCGACTTCCGCAAGATGGAAGGATTACTTTTAAATCTCATAATGAAGAATTTGACATCAGGGTCTCTTCCCTTCCCACGCTTTATGGTGAAAAAATAGTGCTGAGGATTTTAAGCAAGGAAACCAATCATTTAAATCTTGAAGATTTAGGTTTTAACACTAGGGAGCTTAAAACCTACAAAGAGAGCATTAAAAACCCCAATGGCATTGTGCTTATTTCTGGACCTACTGGCTCTGGAAAAACCACTACTCTCTATGCCACATTAAAAGTCTTAAACGATGAATCTTCCAATATTTTAACTATTGAAGATCCTATAGAGTATACGTTAGAAGGAGTAAATCAAGTTCAATTAAAAGAAAACATAGGTCTAGATTTTGCCAGTGCACTACGGACATTTTTAAGGCAAGACCCAGACATCATTATGGTCGGTGAGATCAGGGATGTAAAAACCGCTCAAATGGCTATCCGGGCTTCTCTTACAGGGCATTTGGTACTATCTACCATTCATACCAATTCTGCTTGGGCAACCATTTCCCGATTGATCGATATGGGGATCCCTCCCTTTTTAATTGCAAGCACGCTCAATGTCAGTATTGCACAACGTTTGGTAAGAAAGCTTTGTGAGGTATGTAAGAAACAAGAAGAAATCTCACCTAACCTGTTCCCCGAGAACTTTTCTATACCTAAAACTCTACATACCCATTTTAAAGCTATTGGTTGTAGTAGTTGTTATTATACGGGGTATAAGGGAAGAAAAGCTGTTTATGAGATCGTACCCATTACAAAGGGATTAATACCTTATATCAAAGACAATGAGTTATCTATCGATAGTTATTTGGAAGAGAATAATATAGAAACTTTAAAAAGCAATGCTATTCATTTAATACAATCTGGAACGACTTCTATAGAAGAAGTATATTCGCTTTTAACCGATTAATTATATACCATGTCCAAGAAACTCCTATATACTCTTTTATTTTTAATTTATAGCTCTTTCTTAAACGCTCAAGAACCTAATAGGATTGAGCGTATACAGAATCAACTGACTATTTTGGCAGTAGAGGAGCCTGGATTAACAGAGAATGTAAAAACGGAAATCAATGTAACCAATGTAAATTTAAGTAATCTCTTATTGGCTATTTCTGACATTCATAACTTAAATATAAACGTTTCCCCCGAACTCAATCAAATAAACATTGTAAATAATTTTTCCAATGTTACCGTTGCCGACCTTTTGGTCTTTTTGTGCAAGGAATACAGCTTAACAATTGACTTTACAGGAAATATATTATCTGTAAAGAAATACTACGAACCAGAACCCATCCCTGAAAAAAGAGTTATTCCCATTTCCTATAATCCCAATGAAAACCTTATTTCCCTAGATCTAAATAACGACAAGCTATATGAGGTTTTTAAAAAGATAATAAACGAGTCTGGAAAGAACTTGGTGTTTTCTCCAGGTATCGAAAATAAAAAGCTAACGGTATATATGAAGGACACTCCTTTTGGAAGTGCTATGCAAAAATTAGCTTATGCCAATAACCTGTATGTAGAGAAAACAGAAGATAATTTTTATTTATTTGAGGACGACTCGCCGTCTTCCTCTTCTACCAATAATACCCCTGTTTCCAAAAGACAAAGAAGGGCTGGTTTTAACTATGAGATCCTACATTCTGAATCTAAGTTATTAAGCGTAGATTTCACATCCACTCCCATTGAAGATATTGTCTACACCATCGGGGAAGAACTGGGAATTGATATCTTCACAGCTTCTCACCTCTCTCAAGCAGGTACAGCCACTTTAAAAGCTAAAACCATCTATTTTGATCAATTGCTTTCTGAAATATTCAAAGTACAAGGAAACAGCTCAGGTGGAAATATAACCAATCCTCAAGGAGGTAATTCTAACAATGCCATTTTCACCTATAAAAAAGAGGGCAACCTATATTTCTTTGGCACCAAAGATCAATTAAGCGTTCGAGAGGTGGAGATTGTTCACCTACAGCATCGTTCCGTCGAATTATTAGCTGATCCTTCTGGAAAAGGAAATACGACCAACCGAACAGCGGGGAATATCCCAACTGGAAACTATAACAGTTATAACAATAATTACCAGAATTCTGGTCAATTTGATAACTACTCCAATAGAAATAGAGAGCAGGTAGCTACCTCTCAAAATAATAATTTCGGTAATTATAATTCTAAAGCAGAGGCACTTATCAGTATCCTCCCCGATGAAATAAAGGAAGGGCTTGACATTAAAATTGATTTTGAGATGAATAGTTTCTATGTCAACGGTACAAGCGAGAAAATAAAAAGATTTAAAAAATTTATTGCCAAGATCGACAAACCCGTACCTGTTGTACTTATAGAGGTTATGATCATAGAAGTAAGCAGAAGTGCTACCGTGGAAACTGGCGTAAGCTGGGGTATCGGTGATGAACCAGTAGAAACCCAAGGGTCTATATTTCCTTCCACCAATATGACCTTGAGTTCAAAGACCATAAATAAAGTTATTGGTGGTTTTGATGGGTTTGGTTCTTTCAATCTGGGAAAAGTGGTTCCGAATTTTTATGCCACCATTAAAGCTATGGAAGCAAATGGCAACCTGAAAATTAGATCTACTCCGAAACTATCTACTTTAAATGGGCATCGGGCGACTTTCTCCAATGGACAGACCTCCTATTATGCGGTTACCCAGAGAAATATCTATGGCACGGATAACCCTCAAACTTCTGAAATAACCAACTATGTACCCATTGACGCGGAATTAGGCTTGACTATCAAACCTTTGGTTTCTGGTGACGGACAGGTTACCTTGGATATTTTTGTCATTCAATCCGATTTCGGTAGCAGGATAGAAGAAAATGCTCCTCCCAATATTAATTCAAGAGAGTTTAGTTCCATCATCAGGGTGGAAGATCAGGATATAGTAGTTCTTGGAGGATTGGAAGAACAGGTAAAAGATGATTCTGGCACAGGTGTCCCATTGCTTTCAAGGATTCCAATTATCAAATGGTTGTTTAGCTCCAGAAGAAGGGAGGATTCCAAATCAAAATTGACCGTATTGATCAAACCCACAATTATTTATTAATGTTTGAGAGGTTAAAGGCATATCTATACTATGGGAATACCGTCTATGGGATCGAGCTTATCGAGTCTCCAAATGGCTCTATATTGAATGGGACTGTTTTAAAGAAAACCAAAAACGAGGTAGATATCGATAAAACCTTTCAAGTAGATGGAGTAGAATCTTTACCTGAATATGTTTCTAAAAATAAAGCCATATCACTTATTATTAACACTAAGGACGTCCTCTATAAATGTATCCACAGTAACCAAAAAGATGGAGAGACCTTAATTAATATTGCGTTTCCGAATATTAATATCACAGAGTTTTATTATCAAATCATTTCCAACAATTCTAACGTACACATTTTTCTTTGCAGGAAAATTCAGTTAGAGAAAATAGTTAATCAATTTACTGCTTTAAAATACCAAGTCGTGGAAGTAAACTTGAGTAACTTTTTAACGCAATACCTCCACCTTTTTTCAGAAAATAAAACATTTAAAACTTCCAACTCTATTATAAGTTTAGAGGGCGACAGTATAAAATATATTAAAAGACAAAATTTAGGGGGTGTAAAAGAAGGTTATGATTTCAAAGGATTGTCTGTTTCCAATCATCACCTCTTGTCTTTTCTTGCTTCCATTTCGTTGCTGTTGAATTTTGAACCTTTACATACTAACCTTTTAGAAAGCAATAAAAAGCTACAAAAAGCATATTTGCAAGAACGCTTTTATAAATTGTTTTCCAATTTTGCGATTGCCTTCTTGTTGATTTCGCTATTAATCAACTTTATATTCTTTAACAGTAATTATACTGCTGTGCAAGAATTACAGGAAACCTCTAAAATAAACAGTAACACCAAAAACAGCATTAATGCCTTAAATGCCGAAGTGGAAAAGAAACAACTGATCGTAGAGAATATTCTGAATAGCTCCTCCTCCACTAGCTCTCTGTTTCTTAATGAGGTTATCCATTCCTTGCCTCCTACGGTGCTTTTAACAGAGTTTGATTACCAGCCTTTAGAAAAAAGAATTAGGAAAGAAAAACCTATTGAATTCACTAATAACAGTATAACAATCTCTGGAACTACAACTGAAAGGGAGGGCTTTTCTTATTGGGTTTATGAGTTAGAAAAGATGAACTGGATAAGTAAAGTAAGTATTTTAAGTTACGGAGATATAGAAGATAATACTGAATTCATAATCAAATTAGATATTGCTGATAATGAATAAAAATCATAAAAATATCATACTGGTCTTTGGTTTTATATTAAGCCTCTTAATCTGTTATCAATTGGCATTTTCTAAAACTTTGGAATTAAAAAAGCAAAAAGAGAAACTTCTACAAGAAGAAGCTATTTTTAAAAATATTCCCAAGCAGTTTTCCTTATTGAAGCAAAAAGAACATTACTATGATTCTATTCTCACAAAATATCAGCTAAAGGAAAGTTCTCTTCAAAACAACCTTTTGAAAACTTTAAACCAGTATGCAGAAGAGAACAAGTTGGACATTACCAGTTTCATAGAACCTCATCAGTATGAGCAAGATAATTTAATTACCAAATCTTACTCTTTTACGATTGAAGGAGATTATAATTCTATCGTTAAATTAATTCACCATTTGGAACAAAAAACTCGTTTTGGAGAAATTATCAATCTGCATCTGGAAAAGGAGAAGAACTTCAAAAAGAACTCTACTTATCTTCAAGCGGAAGTCTTGATCAGGAATTTCAGCAATCGTGAATAGAGCTTATTTAAAATTGCTCTCGAATATGCTCGTGATTTTTTAAGTGTAGATATGTATAAGGTATTTCTTTAGCTAAATAAGAATACTATGTTAGTATACATTTAAGTCTGAATAAGTACAAGAGTGTGCAAATGAATAAGATTCTGGAGGCACCACCGCAAAACCTCGATCTCACGATCGGGGTTTTTTGTTATTTATAAAAAAGTCTCGCTGTATAAGCGAGACTTTTCTTAATTAACTTATTTGTTTAATTTTTACCTTTTTAGTGTAAAGTGAGATTTGAAAACTTTTTCGTTTCCATCTTGTTTAAACACTACTTGAAACCAATAATCATTTGAAGGTAAATTTTTTCCATTAAGCGAACCATCCCATCCTCTCTTTCGTGGACTTAAAGTCGTAATTAGCTTACCAAACCTATCAAAAATATAGACTTGAGCTTCTGGATGTTCTTTTAAATCTTTGATATTCCATTCATCGTTTATACCATCAGAATTAGGTGTAAAAAATTTGGGATATTTTATCACCTCTACTTCTGTTATCGCTTCTCCGCAATAACCTTTCATCCCCCTCACTCTCACCGTATGCACTCCTGGCTTTACATCGTAAAATTCATTGCTCTCTTGAAATATTCCATTATTCAATTGATACTCTAATTCTCCAATAGCATCTTTTACAATCACATTAATCACAGCCACATCTTCGAAGGGTTCGGTTACTAAAGTTTCTATGATAGGTTTGCTGGATTCGGTCACTGTTACCAAAGTAACCTCATAACCACAATCGGAAGTAGAAATTGGGTTTAGAACAGTACTTCTAACCGTATAAATACCCGCCTCTGTAGCTTCAAAATTTTCACCCGTATGCATCAAATTACCATCTAAATACCAGTTGACTTCGAATTCACTATCAGGGAGACCAGAGCTTAGAAATGCAGGTGAAATCACTTCTTCAGTTCTAGGATCTTTACATATAGTCGCTTCTTCTATATTTAGAGGCAATAAAGGATGAATTGTAATTTCTATTACTTTTTCAATAGTACAGTTCGGATTCGCTTCCGCGGAAGCATAAACATACACCACGTAAGTACCTGCCTCATTAAACAGTAACTCTTCTTGTGTCAATAATCCTTGCTGATTAGGAGATCTATAAAATTTAACCTCTGCATTTTCTGTAGTAAGCATTGACAAATCATAACTCCCACAAGCTTCGATATTTTCGAATTCTTGTAAATTAGGCGTTTGAGAAATATTTATCTGAAAACTAGCTTCACTTTCACACGTAAAACGATCTCCGCTTACAGCATACACAAAGATTTCTTGAGAAGTACTAATTTGACTCCCCGCATGAAGCATTCTACCTTGACCCCCACTTTGAGTAAAGTAATTCCCTTTCTTTAATGATGGTAATGTATAATTATCACATGCTTGAATATCATTAAAATTACCTACTTCCACCCCTTCAATATACACAGTAAAAGAATCTTGATTGTCACAAGAATTAATTTGGGGCCATGAATTATAGATATAGATTTCTTGTGTGGTGGTGATCAAATCCCCTGATTGTAGTTGTTGCCCTGTACCATAAGGTTGGGTAAAGTAACTACCATTAGCTAAAGGAGGTAATTCATAAGTCTCACAAGAATAAACATCAGTAAAATTTTCGATAGGTGGCAATTCAATTATTTCTACTAAAAAGCTAGCTTCATTCGTACATCCATTTTCTAAATTGTTGATGTAAATTGTACTTGTTTCCATAACAATATCACCTTCAAAAAGCTGATCCCCTTCTCTATTTGGTTCTGAAAAGTATTGTCCATTTACTAAACTTGGCAATGTGAAAATATCATCTTCACAGACCATAACATCATTTAAACTATCTACTTGTGGAATAGAATTTATTTTGATAAAAAACCCTTCATTAAGTGTACAATTAGGACTGGTAGTGGTTACTGCATAATAATAAACAGTTTGCGAAGAAGATATTACCTGACCTTCTGGGATAACTTGACCGTTACCGCCAGCTTGTGTATAATACCCTCCTATTTCTAAATCTGGTAGAGTATATGTACCGCAAATGTTCAAATCCTGAAAATTTGGGGTAATAATAATTTCAAAAGAATTTTCATTAGTACAAAATCCGTCATAATTAAAAACATACATGGTTTGGGAACTACTAATAACATCGCCCGCAGAAAACTGAGTCCCTTCTCCATCAGGCTCTGAATAGTAATTTCCGTTTTGTAAAGTTGGAAGTGTGTAAGAATTACAAGTTACCACATCTAAAGGCGCATCTACAGGTGGTAGAGGCAATATATTAATAGGAAACACATCTTCTTTACAGAAAACTCCATTTACATCAGCATAATAGTAAAGAGTTTGATTAGTGGTAAAAACAGTCCCAGGAGAAATTACTTGACCGTTACCATTTGGACCTCCTGGTTCTGTATAAAATGTTCCAGCTGGTGGTGATGGTACTGTCATTTGTCCACACCATAATTTTCTAACTCTATATTTTTCAACTAAAATTATTTTAAATTTACTTTCATTATAACAACCATTTGCATCTGGTCCATTGTAGATGTAATAGGTACCGGGGTGCTCCACAATATCTCCTGCAAATAACATAGCTCCTGTTCCTTGTGAACCCGTATAGTAATTACCATTAATGATCGGTGGTAAAATATATTGACTACATTCTACCACATCAGCAATTTCGTCTACAATTGGTAAAGGATTTAATATGATATCAAAACTTGAAATATTAAAACAATTGGTCATATTTTTATCTTCCACTCTTACCCATATAGTTTGTTTTTTTGTTTTGAATTTACTAAATACCGGTGTAAAGTTTTCAGGATCTAAAATAGCATTGCTATTAGTTTGAGCATCAAAATAATCACGAAAGAAATAAAAATTGTATCCATTAGAGTTGGAAATTGTAGTCGAATTGTTTTGATTTAAATCTACTATATGATTTACGTCCGTCATATCACACAACTCTATATTGTCAGTATTAAGATGGATTGGATCATTAATCAATAATTGAAAATTATACACCACATCACAATACATATTAGTATCTACAGCTTTTAATTGAATATATATAGTTTGATTATTTTTCCCCGAATAGTTAGGTAATAAGTTTGAAGGGATTGCTATGTCATTATTTAAATCATTTAGAGATGCATAATAATTTATAGTATACGCTGCCGCAGAAATTCCCAGAGATTGATATGAATTTTCTAATAGGTTAAAACTATAATTTCTTGATGGGTCATGGCAAACCTTAATATCTTTTGGTTCCTGAATAGTTACTTCCGTCAAGAGAATTTCATCGGTGAGGGAGCAACTTGAATTATTACCCAAGACCAGTACACTGTAATTTCCTGGATTAGTAACAGTAATTGAATTTCCGTTTTGCCCTGGAATTACAAAACCATTCATTTTCCAAATGTGAGAATAATTTTGAGTGCTTAAACCTGTTGTAATTGTTTTGCTACTACCTTGGCAGATTGTAGTGTCTTTTCCTAAATCTACGTTTGCGTTAAAACTTCCTGCTGCAAGAAAAATAGCCGAATCAAAATCTGAATCGTTAGAATCGCCTATAACAAGTTTAATTTTATATGGATTACCAGGTGTAATTTTTGCCGAAGCATTCATCATCTTCGTATGACCTCGCATATTAATAGTTGATTGGGAAGGATTATTTACATTATAAACATCAAATAATGAAGCATTATCTGATGAGCATGAATTATTATACGCGCTATCTTTAATATTTTTAACAGAAACTGGCGTTTGAGTACCAGGTATAACAGCTAAATTGGTTGTTTTTCCCGTAAACAAATCAGTTAACAAGAAGGCAAAAACATCACTAGAAACACATTGCCATTGTCCATATTCATTAGATGCAAATAAGAAATCAAAACTAAAATTACTTGATAGTGGTATAAACTCAAACTCTAAATATGCCACATCTGTAACTTGAGAGGTTTGTCCCGAAGCATTATTTAAGTTCTCTAAAAATACATCTGTATTCGTATTATTTTGTGAACTCAAATTATTACCAGTATAACTTCCAGCAGTATAGCTGGCATTTCCGTTTCTAATAATTACCCCTTCCTGTATAGGAAAGTTTCCTGAATTATTATTAAAATAAGAAACCGATTGTAATGACGAAACTGTTGCATTAGAAGTTTCAACACAAGCATTATCTAATAAAATATTTGCCAAAGTTTGCGCAGAGTTATTCTGATTAACACTAACAGTTTGTCCAATCCCAACATATGATATTAGGATGAATAGAGGGTAAAGTAATTTATTCATAAACACTTTTATTAATTACTGCAGTAAATCTTTCATGAAGTTTAAACTACAAACATATAAATATAATCGATAAAATGTTATGTTTTGTCGATTAAGTGCTTATTATCTTACTGTTAAATTAAATTTTCAGACATTAATAGATTTAAATATTTGATTTTCAATACATTAAACCCTAACAATAAAAATGTTAAATTTTTAATTTTTAAAAATTAAAATGCTGATTTTCAGATATTGATAGAATAGTTAATCTAACTTATAATCTTCTTTATCACTTGAATAGTGATAGGCTTTGTAAGGTATCCTTTAATAATATTTTGAAAAGAAAGGGCTCTAATTTTGTCTTCTTCTGCGATAGAAGAGGTAGAAATGTAAATTTGAGGAAATGGCTGTGCCTTGTTTTTTAATTTTTGATATTCTTTAATAAACTCCCAACCATCCATCTTAGGCATATTTAGATCTAATAGGATGACATCACAACAAGAGTCTATTTTTTCAAACGCTGTTATGGCCTCTAAACCATTAAAATAAGAGTTTACTGTAATCTCTGGATTGACAATATTAATTGTTTTTCTTAAAAGAAATTGGTAAATTTTATCATCATCGATTATACAAACTTCCATACTAATTAAAAAAAAGCTTAAAAGTACTCCCTTTACCTAATTCACTTTCAACCGTGATTTTACCCCCTAGAGCTTCCATTTGACTCTTGCTTATAAACAATCCTAACCCTCTCGATTCATTATTTTTTGTAAAAGTTTTATACATACCAAATAATTTATCGCCATTTTTCTTAAGATCAATTCCAATACCGTTATCTTTAATTTGAATCACAGATTGATTGTCTATAATTAAAAAATCTATCATTACTATTGAAGGTCGATTAGGATGTCTATATTTAATAGCATTTGATATAAAGTTAAGTAAAATACTTTCAAAATAAGCGGGATTAAAACTAATTTTAGTTTCTGCAGGTACATTAATAACTATTTGAGCCTTTTTTTGCATTATTTCTACTTGAAGAACTTCTAATACACGTTCAATATATTTTATTACCAGAATATCCTCAACAGAAATCGATGTATTCTGCTGAATGTTAATTACATCATTTAAATCAAAGAGAGTTTGATCTAGCGCGTGGGCTACCGAATTAAGCATATCAAACATCTCTAATTGTTCTTGGCTGTGTTCCATTTCCAAAAGTAGATGGGCTAGAGATTTGATATTACTTGCATGAGATCTTAAGTTATGTGATACTATATAAGAAAAGTTAATTAATCGCTTATTTTGCTGTAATACCACATCATAAGATTGATCTAATTCTTCTTTTGTTCTTTTTTCACTACTTATATCTATCAAGGTTCCCTTGACCTTTATAACTTCTCCTCTTTTATTTTTCTCACTTTCTAAATGTCCAAGTACATAAATAGGATTGTTTTCTGGATCTAGAATTTTCGCTTCATAAGATGGATGGACATTTTCTCCATGTATAAGAGATTTTAGATTATCAATATATCTTTTAGCATCTAAAGGATGAATTTTAGATATAATAAAATCTGGTGTGATTTTGAAATCCTCAGGAATTCTAAAAATCTTATACATCATAGGAGACCATATAACTTCATTGGTTTGTATATTCCACTCCCAATAGCCTAACTGAGCTATCTCAACAGCCATCTTTACTCTCGATTCTAATTCTTTTAAATGAATTTGAGCTTTATTAATTTCAGTTATATCTTCTATAATAAAAATATAAGCATCTTGATTATTATGTTTCAAGTAATTAATAGCTACTCTAACATCAATTTGAGAACCATTTTTCTTTAAAAAAACAGTATTTATTTTTTCCCTTTTCTCCACTAATGTGCTTAACTCACTAGGATTTTTCCACACCGAATCAAATTTAACATCCTTAATTTCATTTATGCTCAATCCCGTTTTTATCAGAAATTTTTCATTTGCTGCTATAAATTTAAAATCATTCGCCTGTGCGTGTACAATCCCAATTGGAGCACGATTAAAAATAGTTTTAAATTTAAGTTCTGAGTTTAATAGCTTAGCCGCTTGGATATTTACTTTTCGTTGTAATTCTCTAGGTTGCTTTAAAAATCTTACAATAAAAATGCTTATTAGAATTGAAAATGACAAGGCTAAAAACATTAAAGGGAGTAAAGAAATTAATAAGTTTTCCTTATTTGCAGAGTAGATATAAATATTCCAATTCCCATCTTTTACAAATGATTTTTGAGCTTCATTGACATTAAAATCTTCCTTTTCACCAAAGAAAAAACTTTCATTAGATGTTTCATCATCTATTTTAGATAATCTAAATTTAAACCCTTCTTTTAGAAATTTATATATACCTGCATTAGATAAAAAATCTTTTTCATGAATTATTACTGCAGAAAAACCCCAAAACTGATTTTCTATAAATACAGGCATTCTTCCAATTACCCCTTTCCCCCCTTGTTTAAATGGAATTGGACCTGCAAAATCCATTTTTCCGCTATTAATTGATTTATTAGCCTCCTTTTGAGAAATTGGGTATTTTAGAACATTTAATCCTAAAGCTTCTTTATTTTCTTCATAAGGATACACATAGGATATTACACCATTAGGAACTAGCTCTACCCCACTAATAGTAACACTCGAGGAGATAATCTTTTCTGAAACTTTTTCAAAATTTTTAGGTTCACCTTCATCATTTATAGTTAATGCCAATGTTAAAGCAGAGACATAACTAGTCTTTAAAGATTGTTCGATATTCTGTTTTACAATAGTCAAAACCTGCTTTTCCTTCTCTTTTTCAGATTCTTTGGCAAGAGAATATTCCTGATATACAATATAAGTGAAGATCGAAAAAATAATAATAAACAAAATAAAGCCTATCACTTTAGGTCGGTTAACAAACCAAGAAAAAAAACTGCTGAATTTATTGTTCATTAATATATATTTCTAATGTATATTAGGTTCACAATTACTTACCTTAGTAAACCATTTATTTAAACATTTCGTAAGTAAATAAAATTGGAGTTTATAAATATATAAAATTACAATGTATTTTATTCAATCGGTAATCTCCTTATCTATTTAGGTTTTCTAAGCTTTACGAACTGTAATCATATCAATAATTCCTTATGAAAATAATAATATGCATCTTATTCTTACCAAGTTTTATTATGGCTCAAAAGGATTTTAAACGAGTTTTAAAACAATATAATGACGAAAATATTCCTTACATCACTGTACAAGAGCTTCAAGAAGATTTAAAACATAATAATTTCATTACTATATTAGACGCTAGACAAATTAAAGAATATCAAATAAGTCATCTAGGTAATGCTATTTATGTGGGTTTTAAGGACTTTGATATTGAAGCTACAAAAGATAGGCTTCCTAAAAAAAATAAAATTATTGTAGTATACTGTTCTATTGGGGTACGATCAGAAAAAATTGCTAAGAAGCTTAAAAATGCAGGTTATACGAATGTAAAAAACCTTTACGGAGGTATTTTTGAGTGGAAAAATCAAGGATATGAAGTTTATAATCTACAATCTCAACCCACCGACAGCGTTCATACCTATAACAAAAAATGGAGCCACTATTTACATCAAGGAATAAAAGTATATTAAATGTCACAAAACTTATTACTTCTCTTTACTAGACATCCAGAATTAGGAAAGTGTAAAACCCGTTTGGCAAAAAAAATAGGTGATCAAAAAGCACTAAGCGTTTATAAATATTTACTACAACATACAGCAAATATTACTAAGAATATCCCTGTAGATAAGCAAGTATGGTACGCCACTCAACCAGTTGTAAATGATATTTGGGATAGTAACATTTATTCAAAAAAAGCTCAACAAGGCAAAGATTTAGGAGAGCGTATGGCTTACGCTTTCGCGGAAGGATTTCGTGCAGGTTACGATCATATAATTATTGTAGGGAGTGACTTGTTTGATATTTCTTCAGTAATTATTGAAGAAGCCTTTCAAAAACTAAAAGAAACCGATTTTGTAATTGGACCAGCACAAGATGGGGGCTACTATTTACTAGGAATGAACACATTCCGTAAAGAAATTTTTGAAAATAAAGATTGGAGTACTTCTACAGTATTTAACGATACGCTTAAAAGTATGGAAGATAAAACAGTTACGCTGTTAGAAACCCTCAACGATATCGACGAATACGAAGATATGAAAGACAATACCACATTAATGAACTTATTATAATATGCAATACATAGAACAAACTACCAGCTACTTACAACAACGAGGATTTGAAAACCCAGAAATAGGAATTATTTTAGGAACTGGATTAGGAAAGCTTCTTGATGAAATGGAAATTATTCACGAAGTAAGCTACAATCACATTCCGCATTTTCCCACCGCCACTGTAGAATTTCACAAAGGAAAACTAATCTACGGTATTATTGAAGGCAAAAAAGCGGTAGTTATGCAAGGTCGTTTTCATTATTACGAAGGCTATAGCCTAAAAGATGTTACCTTTCCTGTAAGAATTATGCATCAATTAGGCGTTAAAAAGCTACTAGTCTCTAATGCTTCTGGAGCCATCAATACCAACTTTAAAAAAGGTGAATTAATGCTTATCGATGATCATATTAATTTGTTAGGAGACTCTCCTCTTGCCTTTAAGGGCGTCTCTAAATATGGAGAGCGCTTTGTAGATATGAGTCAGCCTTACGACCAAAAAATGGGCGAAATCCTAAAGAAGACTGCTAAAGAAAATAATATTAATTTGCACGAAGGAGTTTATGCCTCTGTAGTAGGACCTCAACTTGAAACCAGAGCAGAATATCGTTACCTAAAAATTATTGGAGCAGATGCCGTAGGAATGAGTACAGTTCCCGAAATTATAGTGGCCAACCATTTAAAACTCCCAGTAGTTGCTGTTTCCGTTTTAACAGATGAATGCGACCCAGATCATTTAAAGCCAGTAGATATTCAAGAAATTATGGCGATGGCTGCGAAAGCTGAACCGCAAATGATTACCCTTTTTAAAGAATTAATTAAATCTCTATAATTATATGAGCTATCTAGAAACCACAAAAGATGTGTACAAAGAAGCTGCACTTACACCAGATGTAGGTTTGTGTTGTACTACCAATCCCGTATGGGAATTGCCAGGGTTAAAAATCCCTAAGATAATGCAAGAAATGAACTATGGTTGTGGTAGTACAGTCCATGCAAGAGATTTAGTAAATAATCCCAAAACCTTATATGTAGGCGTAGGTGGCGGAATGGAGCTTTTACAGTTTGCTTACTTTTCTAGACAAAAAAACGGAGTTATAGGCGTAGATGTTGTCGATGAAATGTTAGAAGCTTCTCGTAAAAACTTTAAAGAAGCCGAAGAAACTAACCCTTGGTTTAAATCTGAATTTGTAGATCTTAAAAAAGGAGATGCTTTGCGTTTACCAGTAGAAGATAATTCTATAGATGTTGCTGCTCAAAATTGCTTGTTCAACATTTTTAAAACAGAAGAACTTAAAAAAGCAATTGCCGAAATGTATCGTGTATTAAAACCCAATGGGAAATTAGTGATGAGCGATCCTATTTGCGAACAGGAGATGAATGAAACTTTACGGAATGATGAGCGTTTGCGTGCCCTTTGCCTTAGCGGAAGTCTTCCTTTAAAAGAATACGTAAAAATGCTTACCGATGCTGGCTTTGGGACGATAGAAATTAGAGCTAAAAAACCCTACCGAATTTTAGATGCTAAAAACTACCCAACCGAAGAAATGATCTATATTGAAAGTATAGAGGTGGCTGCAATCAAAGACCCTATGCCAGAAGATGGTCCTTGCGTTTTTACAGGGAAAGCAGCTATCTATTTTGGACAAGATGATTTTTTTGATGATGAAAAAGGACATATACTTCTAAAAAATCAACCTATTGCCATTTGTGACAAAACAGCTGGCGCATTACAAAATCTCAAAAGAGATGATATTTTTATTAGCGAATCTACCTTCCATTATGATGGAGGCGGTTGTTGCTAAAAATTTCATATAAAAAAGCCTTTTCAGAAATGAAAAGGCTTTTTTATATGTATTTCTAATTCTATTCTAAATTCTTCATGAAACTTCTTGTTTCAGTATTAAACAAAATTTCAATACTTGAATACAAAGACTCTCCGTTGGTAACAGATATAGTATCTATCCCTTCTTCAAAAACTCCCAAAGTTTTTCCGGTTTCATTATTCTCTTTTACTGTAACTTGAAAATTTGACAAATTAATATCCCCAGAAACTACTTCAAATTTGACACCTACAATATTATTTTCAATCTCAAAAAAAGTACCAGCTCCGATATTTGAATCTGATGCTATTCCGTCTTCTTCAACATCATGAGTTATGGTATTATCTTCCGCACTATTAATATCATCGTTTATAAAGCTTACTTCATAAACACCTTCAGTATTAGTTAACTTTGCTGTGTAATTTAAAACATACCCTACTGGGTAATCCTGTGCTTTATCATCATCAGAAGAACAGCTTAAAACTAAAAATAAGCTTAGTAAAAACAATGGTACTTTTAAAATTAATTTTTTATAGATCATTCATTAAAAATTTTTACACTCTAGAAATTTCAAGAATTTCAAAAGTCATGGTTCCGTTAGGCACTTGTATTTCGGCATTATCACCTACTTCTTTTCCTAATAAACCTTTACCAATAGGAGAATCTACAGAAATTTTACCCGACTTTAAATCGGCTTCACTTTGAGCTACCAATTTGTAAGTTACTTCCATACCATTGGTGGTATTTTTTATTTTTACCGTACTATGAATCAATACTTTTGAAGTATCTAATTGAGATTCATCAATAATTCTTGCATTAGAAACTACAGCTTCTAATTTAGATATTTTCATTTCTAGTAAACCTTGCGCTTCTTTAGCAGCATCATACTCGGCATTTTCACTCAAATCTCCCTTATCTCTAGCTTCGGCAATAGCCTGAGAAGCTTTAGGTCTTTCAATGTCTCTTAGCTGGTTTAATTCGTCTTTTAATTTTTTTAAACCCTCTGCAGTATAATAAGATACTTTACTCATAACTTCATCGTTTATATAACAAAAAGAATCCCACTCGCATGGGATTCCGATACAAACAAAGATAATAAATTTTAACAAGCTTAGCAATTATATTAAATTGCAGCCAAAAATAATTCTCATGAAAAATTTCCTTATCGGAATGTTACTAATTACTGCAACTGTAGCTTGTAGCGACGATGATACTTTAAACAATAATCCTAACTTATTAGATGTAAATGTGAACTTTCAAATTGATCTAAGTTTACCACAATACAATAGTCTCAATTTCCCTTCTAGTCCTGTGTATGTTCCTAACTATGGAAATGGCGGAGTCGTAATTATGAAAAGTGGAACCGACGCGTTTGTAGCTTATGATGCTGCTGATCCTAACCACCCTAGAAAAAATGAATGTGTAGTTATGGAAGTTGACGGTGTACAACTTTACTGTTCTTGTGAGGGAAATACATACGATTTATTTACTGGTGGAGTAGTTGAAGGAGAGGAAGAGGATTTAGAGTATCCTCTATTTAGATACCGTGTGGTCAGTAGCGGTAACGGATTATTAAATGTGAGAAATTAAAATATATTCCTTCTTTAAATTTTAAAAACCCTTGAAATTATCTTTTCAGGGGTTTTGTTTTGTTTTTAGCGTTTTATCAACTTAAGAATACTCTTACTTCGTCTACCCTCAACTTCTACAAAATAGATACCAGAGTTGAAATGAGAAATATCGTAATTAGATTTGGCTTCTTTATATTTTAAAATCTCTTTTCCGTTAACGGAAAAAACACGAACTGATTTTATTTCTTCTTTACACTCTAATTGAAAATTACTGCTTACAGGGTTAGGGTAGAGATTCACCTCTAGTTTCTCCTTCTTAGACACCGCAAGTTGTTGATTACGGTAGACAGCTTGATCTCCATTGCCATTTGTTATTGTCAATTCTATATAATTAGAAAAAGTACTAAATACGTAGATATAGGGATTAAAGCCAGGCAAACCTAAGTTTGTAAAATCATCCATAAATATTTCTTCAAAATCTATAGCATAAACTGGTACTCCTCCACAATCTAGAGGACAACTCGTATTATTAATATTAAAACTTTGATTTTGATTATAGACCAAATCAGTATCTAACGGGTAACATGGAGCATCAAATAAACAATAAGGGTAACTATTGTCAAAAGTTACTGTATAAAAATTTTGATAATCAGTAGGAGGTAAAATATCATTTCCGCTAATAACTAATTTTTCTAAATACTAAGTGTAATCTTGTAGCGGAGCTACTTGCGTAAAACTCTTAAAGCTGAACAATAAAAAAAGTATAAAAGTAATTTTCCTCATAATTATCTGGTGGTGTTAGTTTTATAAATATAAGTATAAAAAAAACGGCTTAGAAAAATCTAAACCGTTTTTTAAATTTATAAGGAAATTTTAAAGTATTTAGAATTTTAAAGTAATGCCAGCTAAAAAGTTGATAGTAGCTTGTGGATAGTAACCTGCTCCTTCTATAGTGGTTACTGTACCCGGATTTGAAAAATCGTCATCATAAGAAAAGTAGTATCCGTTAGATACATATTCTACATCAAATATATTGTTGATTAATCCTGTAAAAACAACTTCTTTAAATAAAGGTGCTTTTTTCCAAACGTACTGCACATTAAAATCATTAATAAAATAGCTTTCTAATAAAGAAGCTCTCGATTCTATATTACTCATATATTGCTCCCCAACAAATTTGCTTAGCCAATTTAGTTGTAAACCGTTTATGGGAGAATAACTTATTCTATTACCTGCTACTACTTCTGGAGAGAAAGAAATATCGGTATCACCAAAATCTTGTAACTCGCCATCAAATTGAGTATTGAAATCTCTGTTTTTATTTCGGCTTAAAGCCACATTAGGATGGATGCTCAATTTTTCTAACAATTGTACTGAAGCTTCTACCTCTATTCCTAAACGGTAACTATCTCCGCTATTTTCACGTACTGCTGCTCCTTCATCATCAATTTCTCCAGTTAAAACCAATTGATTTTTATAGTTCATAAAGTACAAATTAGCATTCACCTGAAACTTCTCTCTCTTTAAACGGTAACCTAATTCATAATCGGTTAGTTTTTCTTCTTCAGGTTGATCGGCACCATTAAAAAGAGCGTTTTCATAATCTGTTCTTGTAGGTTCGCGATGCGCAACAGCTACAGAAGCATAAAGTTGACTAGCGGTAGTTAGCTTATAATTTAATCCTACTTTAGGGTTGAAAAAAGTAAAGCTATCATCTACAGGAAGTTCAACTCCTTCTTCTAATGGTCCTTCTGTAGTATAGTTTATGGTTCTTAATTGTAAATCTCCAAAGGCTTTTAAATTTTCTATCACAGCAACTGTAGCTTTCCCATAGATATTAAAATCTGTTTTTTCGGCTACATTAAAATAGTAATCTTCATAAGGATCATTGTTTTGTGCAAAACGTGTATAAATAACTTCTCCAAAGTGATCGCCTTCGTACTTGTTAATTCCTCCTCCAAGAATAAATTCCATCTTTTCATCTTGGTAAGTTCCATTAAAGGTAACTCCGTAGAAATGATTATCCAACCAACTTCTATTTACCAAATCTGATGTGGTTATATCTTCTCCATTTGCTGTAAAATCGGATAAACCGTATTCTCCCAATACTGCATCTTCTTGGTATTCCTCGTAATAACCTCTACCATAAGTATAATGCAAACCTACATTTGAAGACCAATTTCTATCGTATTTTTGATCCCATAGCAATTGATAATGGTCTTGTTGGTAGTTATCGGTTTGATTATCGTAATATTTTACGTTTCCGTTTTCGTCGGTATATTCCCCTGCAGGGTTATATTTTCTATCTTCTTTTAATTGATCTCCATCAATCCCATACCAAGCTTGGTAGGTTCTTTCCTTTCCACCAAAAGCAAGTGCTTTTACCAAAGTGTTATTATTTACATAAGCTCCTTGTAAAAAGTAAGATTTTAGCTCAGACTCTGCACGATCTATATAACCATCACTTTTAATTAAAGAAGCTCTTCCTGCAAACTCCCAATGATTATTAAATAAACCCGTACTAAATTTAGCGGTATGTTTATGAGTATTATAAGAACCGTAACTATTAGAAACTTCCGCGTAAGCTTCTTCACTATAACGATCTGTCAAAATATTAAGACTTGCTCCAAAAGCACCAGCTCCGTTGGTCGAAGTTCCCACTCCTCGCTGTAACTGAATATTTTCTACAGAGGATGCAATATCGCCTAAATTTACCCAAAAAGATCCCTGACTTTCGGCATCGTTATAAGGAATACCATTAATGGTTACATTGGTTCTAGTTGCATCGCTTCCGCGGACACGCAAACCGGTGTAACCAACTCCGTTACCTGCATCTGTCGTAGTCACCACCGATGGTAAATAATTCATCAAAACAGGAATATCCTGACCTAAATTACGTTCTTCAATCTCTTTATTGCTTAAATTGCTAAACGTAATAGGAGAATCTGCATCTACTCTAATGGAGGATAAAAAAACTTCTTCTAAAGCCTCTTCGCTCTTGTCTAAAGTAACGTCTAAAGTTTGGTTAGAAGTAAGATTAACTTCTATAGTTTTTATGTTTCCATACGTAAAGCTAATTTCATAATTTCCTTCTTGTAAAGTGAGTTGATACTCTCCATACAAATTGGTTACAGTACCTTGACCAGTACCTACAACCTGGACATTTACATTGGGTAAAACTTCACCCTCTCGGCTTACTTTTCCCTTTAATTGATAGGATTGCTGAGCAAAACTTTGAAGACCAAGCAACAAAGCTGCCACAAATAATACATTTTTCATTCGTAATGTTTTTTTACGAATAAAAGGGGCGATTATTCTTTGGTTTTAAATTAAATAAAAAATCCTGAAGACTACGATAGTCGTTCAGGAGCGCATACAACAAAAGCCGCTAGCAAGCTTTTGCATTTCCCTTGGCAGCATTACCTGCCCAGGTTCATTGGGTATGATCTCAGCCTAAAAAGGCACCCCTTTGAGATTGGCTGCAAAACTAATGTTATTTTTTAATTTACCATAATTTTAAGTAGATTTTGAAGAAAGCATTTTACTTTTGAATATGGCAAAAAATACCAAACGTTCTATTACCTACAAAGTAGTGGTTGGCTACCTACTTCTTACCGCTTTTGCTGCAATTTCTATTTGGTTTATTTATAGCAAGGTAATCGGTTTAAATGGTGCCAATAAAATAAGTGACAATAATCAACAAAAATTGTTACTCATGAGTGAAGCCGTAACGAATGTATATTCGGCGGAAGCTATAAGTCGGGATATTATTCAAAATCAAAAACCAGAAAATTTACCTCAGTTTAATCAGCAGTTAGACACCATTTCTACTCTCATTGATAATTTAAAGCAAATTTATGAAGAGGAAGAAATTAAAAACGAATTAGACAGTCTTCAAAATTTATTGCTTTTAAAAGAGCAAAACTTGTTAGAGTTGTTAGAAGTAAGGAAAAATAACTCTAGTGAAAATTATTATGATAGGGTACTCAACAACCTTCAAAAAGTAAATTATTTATTTGAGGAAGATAATTATAACGAACTTCTTAAAGATTACAATCCAGAGGCTCGCCAAGCACTAGTAAAGTGGTTAGAATATGCAGATAAAGACAATGCAGAAACGCTTACGCAACAATCGGCAGATTCATTAATTAGCACCGTAAAAAACGTACTCAGCGAACTAGAAGTAGAAGAAAGAAAGTATCAACAAGAAGTGATTGAGAAGGAAAATGAACTTCTTAAAAATGACCAAGAACTCTCCTCTCAATTAAGAAAAATAAGATCTGAAATTGAACGAGAACAAATTCAAAAATCGGTACAGCAGGTAAATGATTCTAGAGAAGTTATAGAAGAAACCTCTACCATAATTGCAGCTTTGGGAATTGCTTGTGTGCTCACTATTTTACTTTTTGTAATTCTCATTATAAAAGACACCAACAGCAGCCAACGCTATAAAGAAGAGCTAGAGAAGAGTAACGCTTACGCGGAATTTCTACTTAAAAGGAGAAAACAAATCATGGCAGCTGTAACACACGACTTACGATCTCCCTTAAACACGATTATGGGTTATACAGACTTGCTAAAGAAAACATCCCTATCTGAAAAACAGCAATATCATCTAGATCATTTAAAAAAATCATCTACCTACATTTTACATTTGGTAAATGACTTGTTAGATCTCTCTAAGCTAGAAGCAGGTAAAATGCATATTGAAAAACTTCCCTTTCAGCCAAAAAACCTAATTGAAGACAGTATTCAAGCCACGATTCCTGCCAGTTTAAAGAAAGACCTTGTAATTCACACCACTTTAGATGAAAGCATAGAAGCCACTTTTTTAAGCGATCCTTTTAGAATACAACAAGTACTTACCAACTTGTTAGGTAATGCTTATAAATTCACAGAGAAAGGCTCTATTCATATTAAAGCATCATTAGAATCTACAACACGTAAAATAAAACAACTAAAAATAGAAATAAGTGACACGGGAATAGGTATCTCTAAAGCACAGCAAAAAGATATCTTTGAAGAATTTTCTCAAGCAGATGCTCATATTGAAAAGCAATATGGAGGTTCTGGCTTAGGATTAGCTATCACAAAAAAGATTGTAGAATTACTAAAAGGAAATATTCATTTAGAAAGTGATCTTAACAAAGGAACTTCTTTTTTTATTAAAATTCCCGTAGAAACAACTTCCCAAACTACGAACATTAATGAAGAGATTTCAATCAAAAATGCTAAAGGAAAAACCATTTTAATTATAGACGATGAACCCTCTCAACAAACCCTTACTAAAGAAGTAATATCTCAATGTGGTTTTAAGGTTCTCACTGCGAATGATGGTCAGCAAGGTTTACAAATCATTAAAAAAGAAAAAATTGATTTGGTAATTACTGATATTCAAATGCCTAAAATGAATGGATTTGAACTGATTAGAAAAATTAGAGCCCTTCCAAAATTTAAAAAATTGCCAGTTATTTCTCTGTCTGGAAAAACCGATTTACCCGACGAGGTATACCTTCAAAAAGGGTTTACGACCAATTTTATAAAACCATTCAATACCAACGAGCTCTATTTAGAAATAGCTCATATTCTTGGTTTAGAAATTGTACGAGAACAACAAAGGAAAACTGTAAGAAGGACTTCAGAAAATTATGATACCTCAGAATTACTTCGGTTTACAGATGGAGATCAAGATTCTTTAAAAATAATTTTAAGCAGTTTTATAGAAAGTTCTCAAGAAAATTTAATAGCACTAGATTATGCTTCCGCGGAAGCGAATACTCAAAGAATTGCAGCAATCGCACATAAGGTTTTACCTATGTTAAGACAGTTGAAAGCCGAAAAAGTAGCTCAATTATTTGAAAAACTAGAGCACCAACAGAAATTTGGATTAAAATCTACAGAAGTTATAGAAACGGCAAGTGAAGCAAAAATTGCGTTAGAAAAACTATTGGAAGAGATTAAAAAGAAGGTTTAAAGCTTAATATTATACTGCTTTAATTTATTATAAAGTGTTTTACGATCTACATCTAAAATCCTAGCAGCTTTACTTTTATTCCCTCCAGCTTCTTCTAAGGCATCTAGAATAAATTGTTCCTCATTTTGATTTTTAAATAACTTATAAGAAGTTGTTGTTGAAGTATGATTAACAATGTTTTCTGGCAGGTCTTTCTTTTCTATAACTTTAGTCTCCGATAGTAATACCGAGCGTTTAACACTGTTTTGTAATTCACGAAGATTTCCTGGCCAATCATAATTTTTTAAAGCTTCTAAAGCTTCCTCTGAAAAGCCTACACTTTCTTTTTGCAACTGTCGGTTGGCTTTATCTAAAAAATAATTAGCAAATAACAGCAAGTCTTCTTTTCTATGTTTGAGTGCTGGCACCTGAATAGAAAACTCATTAAGGCGATGATAAAGATCTTGTCTAAAATCTCCTAGTTCTACAGCTTTTTTTAGGTCTTCATTCGTAGCGGCTATCACCCGAATATCAACTTCTATTTCTTTACTACTCCCTACCGGTTTTATTTTTCGCTCTTGTAAAGCTCGAAGTAATTGAACTTGCAAGTCATAACTTAAATTTCCTATTTCATCTAAAAAAAGTGTTCCGTTATTTGCTGCTTCAAAATGACCGATTTTATCATTAATTGCTCCTGTAAAAGAACCTTTAACGTGCCCAAAAAATTCACTTGATGCGATTTCTTTTGGAATAGCTCCACAGTCTACTGCAATAAAAACCTCATCTTTACGTCTGCTTTTTTCGTGTATATTTTTTGCTACGTATTCTTTTCCTGTTCCGCTTTCACCAATAATTAGAACCGACATATCTGTAGGTCCAACTAACTTAATATAATCATTCAGTTTTTTAGAGGCATCACTTACCCCTGCCACATAACTACTATTAACTTCTAACTCTTCTTTTGTTTCAGGAACTGGTTTTTCTTGATCTTCAATAGATTTTAATGAAACATTTTCTGATAAAGATCCAACCGCTTTCTGAATTAAATCAAGCATCTGCTCTGGATTAATAGGCTTAGAGATATAATCAAAAGCTCCCATTTTCATGACTTCTACAGCTTTACTAACCTCAGCATAGCCTGTCATTAGAATTACTTTGGTAGCTAATTGTAATTCTTTTACCGTTTCTAATAAGATTGTCCCTTCCTTTTCGGGCAACCTAACATCGGCTAGAATCACTTGAAAAGACTCAGAGTTTATTTTCTTTATTGCCTCTTCACTGCTAGAACTAGTCGTTACTTGGTAACCTTTTTTCTTTAAAAAGGTTTCTAGCATTTTACAAAATGCCAAATCATCTTCTACAATTAAAATATGATGCACAAAAGTATTTTTTACAAATTTATTAATAAGCTTTGTAGGGACGCTCAAATTTATCATAAAAAAAGGGCCTTTTTAAAAAGGCCCTTTTCTCATCTCAATCTAAATAAATTAACTGGGGGTAGTTAACTATTTTTTCATTTTACTCATCTTCGAGCTTGGCTTAATCCATTCACCTTTTGCGTTTGCGTAGACTGTTTTTGCCTCTGCTCCCTCAGATTCTAATACTAACTTAAACTCTTTTTTCTTGTTAATATATGCCTCAGCAATATTCGCTCCTTCAAAATCTTTTTGTACAGCAGCTTTTACTGTATCTGGCACGTTACTAGTTTCAATTTTTTGAAATCCCTCTTGTACCGCTACCTCTGTTTTCACTAGAGTTTTTTCTGCTTGAGTACTTTGTGCATTCGTGTTTGCTGTTGCAAAAATCATTGCTGCTGCGGCAGCTGTCATCATTAAATTTTTCATTTTCAATAGTTTTTTGTTGTTTAATTAAATTTTTGGTTGGTTAGTTTTATTCTATATTTAGTAGTCCTCTTTTTGCATTAGCAAATACAATTTTAGGAACTTCTGTTTCCTCTAATCTTAGTATTATTTTATATTCCATTTTATCATTTACATATGCTTCTTGTACTTCAGCTTTTGTAAAATCATTTTTTACATCTTTCTTTATAGTTTCAGGTAAACTAGTTGCATTTATTTTTTTGAACTCTTCTACGCTTTCTTCCGTTGAATTTGAATTTCCATCTGCTAAAGTCTGTGCTCCAGCAGTAGTAATTGTAAAAACTCCTGCTACTAAAACTTTAATCATAAATCTTTTCATCTTCTTCTGGCGTTTTTAATAATTCGTAATCAAATTCAATTAACCTAATAGAAATATTATGCCACCAAATGGTAAATAATGCTAAAAACCTTTGAATCCCCTTTAGACCGCTACACTTAAAAAGATTTCCCAGCTGTTTTAATGAAGAAATACGAGTGTAGAAAACAAAAAAATCCACAGGTTAACTGTAGATTTTTTACACACTTTTTAGAATAATAGTTTAAATTTTAGGCTTTTGCCTATTAGCCTTTTTTTGAGCTTGCTTCTTTTTTCCCTCCAATCTTCTCAATTTAGAAGCTCTACTTGGTTTAGTTTTTTTTCGTTTTCGCGGAATTATAAGACTCTTTTCAATTAATTTAAAAAATCTAGTAATCACCAATTCCTTATTTTTATGCTGACTTCTACTGTGATCTGATGAAAGTTGAAGAATCAAATCTTTTGTAAGCTTAGAAGAAAGTTTTTGCTGGAGTCTTTCTCTTTCTTCGGCAGTAAAAAGTTGAGTATTACCTAAGTCCCAACTCAAGACTACTTTAGTACTTGTTTTATTGGCATGTTGACCACCAGGACCTCCACTGAGTACTGCTTTAAAATCTGCTTCTTTTAAAAGTTTTTCTTTAGAAAACATATTAAGTATTGGGTTGATGTGAAGGCTTTAATAAATCAACTACAGATTTTACAGGATTAAATGTTACTAAAGGAACTTCTATGAAAATGGTATTCCAATTGGCCATAGCTCCATTCCATAAACCAGGAAGTTCTAAAGCTTTTAGAGTCTTTCCATTTTTAGATTTCTCTGATATAAATCCTTTAGCAGGGTCTACAAAGTCTAGTAAATTAAACTTCTCCCCTTTATAATTTTTAACTCCGCAAACTAAATCTACGGGATTAAAATGAGAAGATTTAGATACAATTTCTTTTTGATCTTCCTTACTCATATCAATTTGAGCACTTTCTACAATTTGCAAAGATGCTTTACCTTCTATGTCATTTACCCAAAAAGGACCTCCTCCAGGCGCTCCTTCATTTTTAACCATACCGCATACACGAATAGGCTTGTTTAATAACGCTTTAGCTTCCGTAAAGTCTTCAATTTTAGCAGTTTGATGAAAACAATGAGACAGCAACTTTTGAGCATCGTTAATAGCTTCAGGTTTTTCTTTATCTAGATTTTCTAAAGTTTCAAAAACTTTTTCTTGAATTTCTAGTAAACTTCCGCCAAGGGCTTTTTTGTAATCTACAATCTCATTTAAAAATTCGTGCACACAAACATTATCTATATTTTTTATAAAGATAATATCGGCATCTACATTATTTAAATTTTCAATCAAAGCCCCATGGCCGCCTGGTCTAAATAACAATTCACCATTTTTTTCCCTAAAAGGCTGATTATCGTTATCTACTGCCAGAGTATCGGTTGTAGCCAATTGAAATGAATAATCAACAACAAAAGAGCTGTCTTTATATTTTTCTTCTATCTGTGATTGTGTCCTCTTAAATTTCTCAATATGTTTTTCGGACACTGTAAAGTGCAATTGAGCTACATTTTTATCTTTAGCATAATTTACAGCTTCTAAGAAATGCATTTCAAAAGCGGTCAAAATCTCGTCCTTATAATTATGAAATGGGATTAATCCTTTAGGGTAATTGCCATAACCCAAACTTTCTTCACTTAAAAGGGCTTTTAAAAATGCAGTTTCAAAACCTTCTAAGGTCAAATTATTTTTAAAATACTGACTGTTTATCACTTCTTCATAAAATGGCAGGTTTTTTACTTGCTGAAAAAACTTTCTAAGCTCCTTTTTATCGGTTCTCTTTACAAAATCTTCTAGAGATTCCTCATCGTGATCAAATTGCTCTAAAAAGAAAAATAGATTTTTAAACATGCGAGTTGCAGCTCCACTTGCAGGAACAAATTTCAATTTCTTTGCAAAAGAATTTTCAAATTTCTCTATCCAGTTTTTTTTCTGATCTTTCTCGAGTTTAACAATACCATTATCTATACTTGCTGGTGCTATTAAATTTTCATAAGGGATTCCTTCTACAAATTGCTTTAATTGTAGTTCTAACTGTTCTTCATTTATCCCTTTTGCTTCTATCTGCAAAAAATCTTCTTTACTCCAACTAATATCTTTCATATTCCTCTGCTAAATTTTTCTTCTTATGAAATTTCTATCCGTTCCAATCTTTTATAGATTTTGTGATAAGGCACTTTTCTATAAAGACAAGCAAATATAAATTATTTTATGATTTTCAAGTATCGCGTTTAATCTAGGTTAAAAACCTTCTCTACTTTGAATATATTTTAAATGGTAACGACTTTTTTATATAAAAGTTTTTTCCAAGAATAGAACCCAATAATGGCAACAATAATTAAGAAAATATATAAAAATGCACTAAATGTTAGTCCCTTATAAAAGTAAAGCGGAACCGAAATAATATTTCCTATCATTAAGTAAATCCAATATTCAATTTTCTTTTTAGCCATAAGCCACATACCCGAAAAAAAGAAAGCCGTAGTAATAATATCTACGTAAGAAGACCATCCTTGCCATTTATTAAACAATTCATACACCAATGTAATAAAAAGCATGGTAGCTATAAAAATGATCGCTATAATCTTATTTTCTTTTTTAGTTACTGTAGTGACAGGAGTCACGTGTGTGCCATCTGTTTTTCTAGTCCAAATATACCACCCATACACACTCATAGTAAAATAGTACACATTTATAAGCATATCCCCCAATAATCCATATACATATAGAATGTAGACATATAACAAGGTACTTATGATCCCTGTTGGGTATACTAGAATTTTATTGTTTTTAGAATATAAAACACTTAGTACTCCAAAAAAAACTCCAAACAGTTCTAAAACGATGAGATGTATATCTATCCCTTCATATTGCGAAAAAAGCCAATCAAAAATGGTACTCATTAGTAGTTTTTAATATTTTTAATCATCCATTAATTACTTTTTAAAATAAGTTTTCTTTTTTCTATTGATTAAGAATTAGCGAGATTAGTAACGCTCCTTGAAGTGACATCAACCATATTTTTCATTTGCTCTTCAAATGCAGTTCCTACCACTACCATATTGGCACCAGCCTCATAACACATTTCTATTTGAGATTCTGTTCTTAAGCCTCCTCCCACAATAATAGGAATACTCACTTCCTTTTTAACGGCTTTAATTATTTCCGGTTTAACCGAAAAAAGAGCTCCGCTTCCGGCTTCTAAATAAATGATTTTCTTTCCAGCTAACTCACTCGCCAAGCAGGTAGATACAATTTTATCTATATCTAATTGTGACATAGGACTTGTTTGACTTACCCGCTGTACAGCTGTTTCTTTTCCTCCATCGATAAGTAAATAAGCTGTAGAAATTACTTCTAACTTGCTTCCCTTAATCGCTTTCGCGGATTTAACTTGCTGACCGATTAAATATTCGGGGTTTTCTCCAGAGACTAAACTCAAAAATAGGATGGCTTGCGCTTCAGGAGTGACTTGGGTATAATCTCCAGGAAATAATACAATAGGAATTTTTGTATAAACTTTTAATGCTTTTACAATAGCCTCGCATTTACCTCTCTCTACGGTACTTCCTCCCACCAAAAGATGTGTGGTTACTGAAGGGAGGTTTTTTACTAACCTATGTACTTCATTTACTTCAACTTTATCCGGGTCAATAAGAATGGCGAAATTACGTGGTGTATCTAAGATTTCTTGATACAAAATGCCTGAAGCTAAACTCATAAGAACCAAATTTATTTGGGTAGAGCGTAAGCGCAAGTAAAACCTTCAAACTCTAAATAGTGAATGTTGAATTTCTCTTCCTTTCCTTGGTAATTTACATTTGCGGTAGTTGTCATCATATCAAAATCAAAATCTTCTACGTAGATATGGTGTAAAAATAACAATCCCGGAATACTCATATACTTATATATAGATTCTTTGGCACCCCAAACAATAGTCAGTTTTCTTATTATAGCTTCATCATTTGCTAAGGTATGGTATTCTTTAAGTGGTGTAAACTTATGAGCGATTTTCATGATTTTCTCACGCTGTTTCTCTATATCAATACCTATTGGTTTATCGCTAATGATTATTCCAGAAAACGTAAAAGAATGTGTAATTGAAATATGTTTACCATCCTTAAGGTGTGGTTTACCATTATCATCATAAAATAAATCCTCATCTACATAACCCTCCTCAGCTAACAGATGTCTAATACTCATAAAGCCTCTTCGATGGAGGTCACTTTTCATGCTATCTACTCGATTTTGGCAATGCGAAGTCAATTGGATTCCATCACAAAGCCATTCAAAACTTTCTTCTATCTTCCAAATGAGAACTTTAGTACCTTCGTCAACTGTTATTGTTTTGTAAAGAGCCATGAATTTAAGTAGATATTATGTATTTTTGTGGCATAAAATTGCTTAATAACAAATATAAGAATATGAGTACGAAAACAATAACATACACACCACATAAAGTTAAAGATATTTCTTTAGCTGCTTGGGGTAGAAAAGAAATAGAGCTTGCTGAAGCAGAAATGCCAGGATTAATGTCTTTACGTGAAGAATATAAAGATGAGCAACCTTTAAAGGGAGCTAGAATTGCTGGGTGTTTACATATGACTATACAGACTGCAGTTTTAATTGAAACGCTCACCGCTTTAGGAGCAGAAGTAACTTGGAGTTCTTGTAACATCTTCTCTACACAAGATCAAGCTGCTGCTGCCATTGCAGATAGCGGTGTTGCTGTTTATGCTTGGAAAGGGATGACAGAAGAGGAATTCGACTGGTGTATTGAACAAACATTATTTTTTGGAGAAGATCGTAAGCCATTAAATATGATTTTAGATGATGGTGGAGATTTAACCAATATGGTGTTAGACCGTTACCCGGAATTGGCAAAAGATATTAAAGGTCTTTCTGAAGAAACTACTACTGGAGTTCACCGTTTATATGAGCGAATGAAAAACGGGACGCTTCCTATGCCAGCTATTAATGTAAACGATTCTGTTACTAAATCTAAATTTGATAACAAGTATGGATGTCGTGAAAGTGCTGTAGATGCTATTCGTCGTGCTACCGATGTTATGCTTGCTGGAAAACGTGTAGTTGTTTGTGGATACGGAGATGTTGGTAAAGGAACTGCCGCTTCTTTTAAAGGAGCTGGATCTATTGTAACGGTTACCGAAATTGATCCTATTTGTGCTTTACAAGCTGCAATGGACGGATTTGAAGTTAAAAAATTAGAAACTGTTTTACCTAAAGCCGATATCGTTATTACCACTACTGGAAATAAAGACATTGTAAGAGGTGAACATTTTGAAGCGATGAAAGACAAAACCATCGTTTGTAATATTGGCCATTTTGATAATGAAATTGCTGTCGCTTGGTTAAATGACAATTTTGGTGATACTAAAGACGAAATTAAACCTCAAGTTGATAAATATACCGTTAACGGAAAAGATATTATTCTACTTGCAGAAGGAAGGTTAGTAAACCTAGGTTGTGCTACAGGTCACCCTAGTTTTGTAATGAGTAATTCATTTACCAACCAAACTCTAGCGCAAATTGAGCTTTGGAAAAATACCGATCAGTACAAAAATGAAGTTTATATGTTACCTAAACATTTAGATGAAAAGGTAGCTAAATTACACTTAGAACGTATTGGAGTAGAACTTACAGATTTATCTCAAGAACAAGCAGAATATATTGGTGTAGAAGTAAAAGGACCATTTAAACCTGAATATTACAGGTATTAAATTTCCTTAGCACTAAAAGAAAAAGCCTCTCAATATATTTGAGAGGCTTTTTTTAGTTTGAGATATAAAAAAACCCTTCAGTTATAAAACTGAAGGGTTTTTTATTTTCAGAAGAAAATACTAAGCCTCAAACGGTTCAATAGAAACGTATGATTTGTTATTTCCTTTTTTCGTAAATTTTACTAGACCGTCAACTTTAGCATGTAAAGTGTGATCTTTTCCTGCATACACATTTTCACCAGGATTGTGCGCAGTACCTCTTTGTCTTACGATGATATTTCCTGCAATGGCAGCTTGACCACCAAAAATCTTAACGCCTAAACGTTTCGATTCTGATTCTCTACCGTTTTTAGAACTACCAACTCCTTTTTTGTGAGCCATCTTATTTTAGGTTTTTCGTAAATTAATAATTAACTTAAAGCTTCAACTAGTTCTGCTTTTTTCATAGAAGAATAACCCTCTACTCCTTTATCTTTAGCCATCTCTCTTAATTCAGCAACAGTGTGCTTGTTTAAGTCTTGAGATTCATCTTTACTAGATTCGTTCTTTTTAGTAGCTTTTTTACTAGCTCCATCAAAAGAAATATCTTCAATAACGATTTCAGTTAAAGATTGACGGTGACCATTTTTTACACGGTAACCTTTACGTCTTTTCTTTTTAAATACGATTACTTTATCTCCTTTAAGGTGACGTGTAATCTTAGCTCCAACAAGAGCTCCTTTTATAGCCGGGGCGCCTAAAGTAATGTCATTTCCGTTACCAGCTAAAAGAACTTTATCGAAAGAAACTGAATCTCCTTCTTCTCCTGCTAAACGGTGAACAAAAACCTTTTGGTCTTTTGCAACTTTAAATTGCTGCCCTGCTATCTCTACAATTGCGTACATAGCGTAACTTATTAAATTTGTTTAAAACGGTTGCAAATATAAATCTATTTTTCTTAACGCACAAGTCTATTTTCCACAAAATTAGACACTAAAAATGAAAACACGATTATGATGCTAGATCTTTTTGAGCCCGCTTGGTATTCCAACTACTTTTAAATAATTGCATAAAAGCCAACGTAAGCACTAATGATGTAGCAAACCCCATAGTGGTTACTACAAATAAGAGCATCGCTATACTGGTATTATTATCATTTTGCCAACCTTCTAAAATTTCAGTAATAAAATTAGCATCAAAATTTGTAGCATAAATACCAAAAAATAAAGTAAAAACAAAAGTCGCTAGAAATCCAGAAATGATTCCCGCCATAAATCCTTTTTGATATTTAAACTTCACCCCTTTATATGCTTGATAATTCTTAATACACAAATAAATCCCTGCTCCTGTGATCACCCCATTAAACAAACTATAGATAGGTTCGGTATGTAATCCTAATAAGGATAGAAGTAAGAAATAGATAATTAATGCTGCTGCAATTAAAAGTCCGTAACGTATTGAAATAGTTTGATTTTTCATAATAAATTTTATTTGTACTATAAATTTCTAAAAAAATGATGAATATAATTTACAACATCATGTTAATTTCTGTAAATATGTGGATTAGCTTACAGGAAGTTTTTAGAATTCCTCCTTTTTTATGTAACAAAATGGTATTTTTGAGGACTTATTAAAAAACTTAAAATAACTAAAAATGATTAAAAAAATTAGCTCAGCTTTTTGTGCTCTATTTTTAACTTTCTCTGGTTTCGCCCAAGAGGTAGAATATACGGAGTATGATTTAGACAACGGACTACACGTAATTTTGCATCAAGACAATACAGCTCCAGTTGTAACGGTAGGGGTGATGTATCACGTAGGTGCTAAAGATGAAGAAGCAGGCAGAACAGGTTTTGCCCACTTTTTTGAACACTTATTGTTTGAAGGTACAGAAAATATTGCTCGTGGAGAGTGGTTTAATGTAGTTGCTGCCAATGGAGGAAGCAATAATGCTAATACCACACAAGATAGAACTTACTACTATGAAACTTTCCCCTCTAATAACTTAGAATTAGGTTTATGGATGGAATCTGAAAGAATGTTTCACCCAGTGATCAATAAAATTGGTGTAGACACTCAAAACGAAGTTGTAAAAGAAGAAAAAAGATCTAGAATAGACAATTCTCCTTACGGTAAGATTATTTACAGTACAGGAATTAGTCCTTATATGTTCGACAAACATCCTTACAAAAATTCGGTTATTGGAACGATGGAAGATCTTGATGCAGCTCAATTAGATGAGTTTAAAGCATTTTTTGATAAGTATTACGGACCCAACAATGCTACTTTAGTGGTGGCTGGTGATATTGATGCTAAGGACACAAAAGAAATGATTAAAAAATACTTTTCTACTATCCCTAAAGGACCTAAAGTAGAACGTGTTAACATCAAAGAAGAGCCTATTCAAAAGACAATTACTGCTACAGAATACGATGATAACATTCAAATACCAGCTAAATTATATGTTTATAGAACTCCTTCTATGAAAGATCGTGATGCTTATGTATTAGATATGATCTCTTCTATTTTAACTGATGGAAAAAGCTCTCGTATGTACAAAAAAATGGTAGATGAAGACAAAGAGGCTTTACAAGTATTAGCGTTCCCTAGATCTCAAGAAGACTATGGTATGTACGTAATGGGTGCCTTAGCTATGGGAGAAACTCCTTTAGACAAATTAGGAGAATCTATGGATGAAGAAATTAAAAAACTTCAGACAGAATTAATCTCTGAAAAAGAATATCAAAAGCTTCAAAACAAATTTGAGAACAGGTTTGTAAACTCTAATAGTAGCGTACAAGGAATTGCTGGTTCATTAGCAACTTATCATATGCTTTACGGAGATACTGACTTAATCAATAAAGAAATCGAAATCTACAGAGGAATTACAAGAGAAGATATTAAAGAAGTAGCTAGCAAGTATTTAAACAAAAACCAACGTTTAGACTTAGATTACTTACCAACTCCAGATTCTGAATAATTCTAAAAAAGCAAAAAAATGAAATTTAAATTATATTCAATATTTATTATGTGCCTTATGGTCGTTGGAGCTCAAGCTCAAGTAGACCGTTCTAAACAACCTCAACCAGGTCCGGCACCAAAAATTAATTTAGGAAAACCAGCATCTTTCAAATTAGATAACGGTTTAAAAGTAATGGTCGTAGAAAACCATAAACTTCCTAGAGTAAGTGCGAGCTTAATTATAGACAACAAACCTAGCTCAGAAGGAAATAAAGAAGGTTTAAAATCTCTTTATAGCGCAATGATGGGGAACGGAACAAAGAAGATGTCTAAAGACGAATTCAATGAACGTATTGATTTCTTAGGTGCTAGCGTAAATTATAGTACAAGAGGTGCTTCAGCGAGTTCTTTATCAAAATTCTTCCCAGAAGTAATGGAGTTAATGGCTCAAGGTTTATTACAACCTAAGTTTGACCAAGAAGAATTTAAAACACAAAAAGAAAGATTAATTGAAGGTATAAAAAGTAATGCTAAAAGTGCAGGTGTAATTGCTAGCAATGTGAGTGCAGCTTTAGCTTATGGTAAAAATCACCCTTACGGGGAATTTGAAACTGAATCTTCAGTAGAAAATGTAACTCTAGACGACGTAAGTAAGTATTACGAAAACTACATTTCTCCAAAAAATGCTTACTTAGTTGTAGTTGGGGATATTAAAGAAAGAGACGTTAAAAAGCTAACTAAAAAATTATTTAGCGATTGGAAAGCAGACGTTCCTCCTTCTGGCTCTTTACCAAATTTACCTCCAGTACAATACACTCAAATTGATTTTATAGATGTACCTAATGCTGTACAGAGTGAATTACGTATTCAAAATACAATTGACTTACAGATGGCAGATGAAGATTATTTCCCAGTATTGGTAACTAACCAAATTTTAGGAGGTAGCTTTGGTAGCTACTTAAATATGAATTTAAGAGAAGAGCACGGGTATACTTATGGAGCTAGAACCTCTACAGGAGATGACAGGTACGCAAGTAGATTCGTTGCTTCGGCAAGTGTTAGAAATGCAGTAACCGATAGTGCTATCGTAGAAACTTTCAAAGAAATTAATCGTATTAAAACCGAAAAGGTATCTTATGAAGATTTAAGCAACGCAAAAAACAAGTTTGCAGGAGATTTCGTATTAAGATTAGAGCGTCCTTCAACGATTGCTAGCTATGCATTAAATATCGAAACTGAAAATTTACCTTCAGATTTCTATCAAAAATTCTTACAAAAAATCAATGCTGTTACTCAAGAAGACATTATGAGAGTAGCCAACAAATACTACAAAACTAGCAATATGCAAATCGTAGTAGCTGGTAAAGGTGCAGAGGTTATAGAGAATTTAGAAAAAGTAGAGCTTAACGGAAAAAAAGTGCCAGTTCTTTATTTTGACAAAGAGGGAAATAAAGTAGATAAGCCTGTTCTTAAAAAACCAGTTCCAGAAGGAGTAACTGTAAATACAGTTTATGACAATTATATTAAAGCTATTGGTGGCAAAGACGCTATTAACAAAGTGAAGTCTGTTTCTATGACAGGTAGTGCTAGCATCCAAGGAATGAGTCTTTCTATAATTAGAAAGAAGACCAGTGCTGGTAAATCTTTAGAAATGGTGAGTATGAATGGGATGACTATTCAAAAATCTGCCTTTAACGGAGAAAAAGGTTACAATGAAGCACAAGGTCAAAGAAAAGACTTTACGGAAGAAGAAGTAGCAGAAGCTAAAAAAGATGCTTCTTTATTTACTGAATTATCTGTAGAAAAAGATGCTAAGCTTACCGGAATAGAAAAAGTTGACGGTAAAGATGCTTATGTAGTAAAAGTTTCTGATGATAAGAAAAGATACTACAGTACTGAAAGTGGTTTAAAAGTAAAAAGTGTTACTACCATTGAACAAATGGGACAAACAGCAGAAAATACTACAATGTATGGAGATTATAAAGCCGTGAATGGCGTGAAGTTTCCACATACATTAAACGTAAGTTTTGGCCCGCAATTAGTAGATATCAAAATGAATGAAGTTAAAATTAATGAAGACGTAAAAGACTCAGACTTTAACTAAGATTTTTTAAATCATATTTTTAAAACCCGACTACAACAGTCGGGTTTTTTTATGGTAAAGTTTCAGTTTATAAGGTAGTTAATTTGTAAAACAATTTGGTTTTACAAATTATTTGGTTTAGCTTTAAAACTTAATACGCTAAAAACCAATGTATTTATGAACTAAAAAGACACCACAAAAATCCCCCCCATCAAAATTTAAGCCTAAACGTATAAACTGGCTTAGGTATTTCGCCTTTTTATTTATACTTCCACTTGTATTTTATAGTTGTCAAAAAGATGAGTATGCCTCATCTACCAATACAGGTTTAAATAGGTTTGATTTTGAAACTATTTCAAGTAAAGAAATTTCAAATAATAAAAAACTAGAAGAAACATTTAATAACTTAGGTTATTTTTTTAAAAATAAATCTACAGCAAATAGATATATTTACAGTGAACAATATAGTTTTTTAGTAGACACCACTTTTGGTGTTTTAATTAAAGATCTAGAAAGAAACTTATATTCCTACAACTTTGAGATTAAAAGAGATACTATAACCGAAACTTTAGAAAATTTAGTTGTTGTTTTTGACTCTACCAATCATTACCAAACTTATATTATAGATTATGGTTTTCCTAAAGAGGATTACGATAGATATGACCAAAGTAACTCTATGCCTCCTCTTAATATATCAATAAAGCCAATTGATTTTAATATAGCTGATTTAGAAATAGATTTAGCAGGCAAATGTACTGGAGTAACTTATGAATGTATCGAAAGTTATGATTGGGGAGTTGATGATGATGGTACTCAAGGTCAAGTCGTAGGCGCAGATAATCATGAACAATGGACTTCAGGCTGGGTGCTTACAGGTATTAGTTGTGGTTATATTTCTTGTGGCGGCGGTGCAGAGGAAGGAGGCTTCTATACTCCTACAGGTAATAATTCTGGAGGTGGTACTGGAGATAGTGGGGATGGTAATGATCAAGACCCTAGTGATCCTGATGTTCATGGAAATGGAGGTTTTATATCTACACCCATAGAAACAAATAATAATTTATACATCACGGGTGATAATTGTGACGATCTACATAATTTCTCCACTTCAGCATATTCTAGCACTGCATTTACTAATCTTGAAAATAATATAAATTCAACCGAAGAAAAAGGTTACTTAATAAAAGCTATAAATGATTTCCCATATTTTGAACCTTACCCTATTAATTCGAGTGAAAACTGTACAGAAATTCACATACCTCCTAACCCTTTAGTTTTTGCGATAATGCATACCCATCCCAATAATTGTAATGGGCAAGGTACTTACCCTATGTTTTATATAGGTGATTTACATACGCTTTATCAGTTAACACAAACCTACAACCCTAATATAGCCCCAAACCTACCCTCTGGCACTTCTATTTACACGGTGTATATGATGGTAAATAATTATACCTATGCCCTAAAAATAAACAATTTGACTAAATTGAATAAAATTGGGGATATTTTTAGTGATGATGAAGAATTAGAAGACTTTATAAATAAATTTGAAAAAGCTTATTCTCCAGGACCAAGTGATCCTGTTAACCTTTCACAAGGGCAACTTGCGGAAGCCTTACTGGGAATTATGGAAGAATATGATTTGGGTATTTCCCTTTATAGAAGCACCCATGACGATATTAAACATGACCCTAGACCCAATATGCCCCAAACCTCTAATTGGAAACGATTAAAGCTAGACAATAGCAATAACTTAAATGGTGATGAAACATGCAGCTAAAATTAAACACCATGAAAAACACACTTACTATATTATCAATATTTTTATTTCTTTTATCCTGTAAAGCGCAACAACCAATCATACCTTTATATAATGGGTCTGATTATTTAGACACCAATAATGCCTATTATAAAGACACTCAAGGAGATTTGTCAAAATTAGTTGGAACGTGGGAGTTTAGTGATGGAAATGAAGTTTTTAAAATCATTTTGAGTAAAAAGTTAAATCATTTTGTAGATATTACATATAGGAACATTTCTTACTATAAAGATGTCTTATATGGTGAATATCGTTATGTAGATATTAATGGAAATGAAATGGTTAATACCTTACCAGATATCAATAATTTCTCAAATGATATTTACCAACACCTAATTAATGGTAATTTTATTAGAAGTGCCGCCCGGTATATCCCTTGTAATTCATGTGATCCGAATAAAAGGATTGTTGAAGTTTTTATAGAAGACCCACAACGAGACTATTTTAAGTATAGCATGCAAATCATGCATATACCAGCCGATACGTTTAATCCAGAAAAGATAAAAATATTTATTTATAATAATATTATGGCCATCATCCCCACGGGACAACCAAATGATAACAGATTGCCTTATAGGGAAGAATACACTTTAATAAAGCAATAAAATTGCTTAAATTACTAACCTCTGCTCTAAATATTTTGGAGTAGAGGTTAGTTTTATAAGAATTAATATTAGCTATTAACTTTCACTTTCCGTTTTTTATTGGCAAAATAAACACCAATTAAAATCACGATACCCGAAAGGGCTTGCCAAAGGCTAAAAGTTTCTCCATCTAAAATTCCCCAAGTCAATGCTACTACAGGAATTAAATAGGTTACTGAAGTAGAAAACACTGGGTTGGATAATTGCACCAATCGATTAAATAAAATCTTAGCAATCCCCGTCCCTACTACCGAAAGTATAGCGATATAACCTATAGAAATTTGCACTTCTTCTTGTTGCAATAATTCGGTTTGAAAAAAGTCTGAAAAGTACAATACTAGTAAAGCTGGAAAAAACAAAATAGTAAAACAACCCACTGTAATGCTTAAGGCTGGTATTTCTTGCAAATGTCTTTTTATAATATGCACATTAAATGCATACATGGTAGTAGCTGCCAATGGTAATAAGGCATACCAATAGTTTTGATCGGTATTGAGCGTTGCTCCACTTCCGATAAGGAAAATAGAACCCAACAGACCTACAAATACACCAATCACTTGATTTTTGGTTGACTGTACCGAAAAGATTAAAAATCCTATGATAATGGATAATATAGGAACGGTAGAGTTCAAAATTGAAACAATGGCGCTATCAATTTCTAATTCCGCGAAAGCGAAAAAGAAAGCAGGAAAAAAACTACCCAACAATGCAGAAACAGTAATCCATTTCCACTGTTCTTTTTTAATCTTCTTAATACTGTTAAAGCCTATAATTAATAAAAAGATAGAAGCTAAAACGGTTCTTAGCGCTCCCAATTGCATAGCGGTTAAACCTACCAATCCTTTTTTGATAAGTATAAACGAACTTCCCCAAACTAGCGAAAGTGCTATTAAATAAAGCCATTTGTAATGTGATTGTTGCATAGCCTCCTTTTTTTAAGAAGTTGCAAAAATCTTATTTATTTATGAGGTGTACTACCTTTTTAAGAAAGATTATTTTGCCTAAAAAGTTAATGCTTTAAAAACAAAAACCATTCTTAAAAACATCTTTTAGTTTTTATTAGTTGTAGTTTATTCTTTTACAGAAAGGCTGTCTTTAGGTTGATGTTGAGGCGACCAATTCTCCCAAGTCACACTTTCCATAAGATGTTTAATATCGTTTTTTAGGTAATTTGCAGCAGGAACAATTGAATCAAAATTAGGTTTACTCTTAAAGTATATTGAACCTGTCAGGAAGTGATTAAGACTATCGGTTAAATAGAACTGCGCTTGCGAGGCGGCGTCGCCATAAACTTCGTAAAACGTACCAAACGATCTTTTCTTTTTATTGATGTAAGTATCACCTTCAATTTCATCGGCTTTTACGGTATGCTCTAGCGGAAGCTTTTGAGCATCCATCAATAACTCTTTTAAATTGCTATTTACTGGTTGGTAGGTAATAAATATAGTTCCGTCAAGGAGAGGATAATCAATATTTACCCAACAAGGATTTTTAATTTTCGGAGATTTTAAATTGGCTATTTCATTGATTTCAAAAGAATAAGAACAAGGAAATTCAACTTTCTTATAAATGGGTGTAGGATATTCTAAGGCTAAAAATGCTTTAGGTTTAGGTTGCGCTGCATCGTCACCGCAGCTTACAAAAAAACTGCTAATAATGATAAGAATAAGGCTATATTTCATGAGCTATATTCAGTTTAACTTGTTTAATTCGTTTATTATCTACCGCCTCAATCGTAAAGGTAAAATGCTCTACCTTAAGCTCCTGATTTTTTTTAGGGAATTCTCCCGAAATTTCTAATAGAAAGCCTGCTAAAGTTTCTGCTTCTCCCCTTTTCTCTTCAATAAAATCGTTTTCTTCTAGCTTAATGACTCTATAAAAATCTTTCATTGGAGTTTTACCCTCAAAAACAAAATTGTAATCATCTAGTTTTGAAAACACTAAATCCTCATCATCAAACTCATCACTAATATCTCCAACTATTTCTTCAATAATGTCCTCTAAAGAAATGATTCCGCTTGTTCCTCCATACTCATCCACCACTATAGCTAGGTGGTTTTTCTTCTCTTTAAAATCGTTTAATAAATCATCTAACTTTTTATTTTCTGGAACAAAAAAAGCTTCTCTAATTAGATCTTGCCATTTAAAATTGGTTTCATCTAGATGAGGCAATAGATCTTTAATGTAAAGGATTCCTAAAATATTGTCTATACTATCTTCGTATACAGGAATTCTAGAATACCCTTGCTCTACAATTTCTTCAATTACTTCTTTATAAGGCTGTTCTTTATTAAGAGCAAAAACATCCATTCGGTTTTTCATTACCTGCTTAGTAACCGTATTCCCAAAAGAAACAATTCCCTGAAGAATTTTTTGCTCTTCTTTAGTTGTATCTTCTTCACTCGTAAGCTCTAAAGCTTGTGAGAGTTGGTCTACACTTAAATTAGATTTTTGTTTCCCTAGTTTATTATGAATTAACACCGTAACATAACGCATAGGCAAACTAAACACACTAAAAAGTTTATCTAAAACTCCAAGTGGAAAGGCCATAAAATGCGAGAATTTTACTTTGTTTCTATTGGCGTAAATCTTTGGCAAGATTTCCCCAAAGAGTAAAATAAGAAAGGTTACAATAACCACCTCTACCACAAACCGAATATTAATCCCAAAGAAAACTGAATTAATCCCTGCAAATAAACTATCTGCAAGCGCATCAAACAATAAAACAATGGCAATATTCACAAAATTATTGGCCACTAAAATAGTCGCTAATAATTTTTTAGGTCGATCTAAAAGACGAATTAATATTTGTTGCTTAGCGGAAATCTTTCCTTCATCTACATCAAAATCTGACGGAGTTAAAGAAAATAAAGCCACTTCTGAGCCTGAAATTAAAGCAGAACAAGCTAAAAGAAAAAACAACAAGAAAAAGCTAAGAACATCGTAAAATCCTAGCGACAAAAAGGTAATTAAACTGGAAGGGTCAGGGTCCAAAGGTTATAAATTTTAATTAAAATGGTAAATCGTCGTCATCCTCGGTTTGCATATCGGGCTTTTTATAATTACCCTGAGAGCTAGAAGCCTGTGATTGAGGTTGATTTTGATTCATTGCTGGTGCACCAGCTTGGTCTTTTGGAGTTAGAAATGTAAACTCGGTACATTGAATTTCTGTAGAATAACGATCTAAACCTTTATCATCGGTCCATTTTCTAGTTTTTATTCTTCCTTCAATATATACTTTATCCCCTTTTTTAAGGTATTTTTCGCAAATTTCGGCGGCTTTATTTCGCACAACAATATTGTGCCATTCGGTATTACTCACGCGCTCTCCCGAAGTTTTGTTCACGTAATCTTCGTTGGTTGCTAACGGAAATCTACCTATACTACCTCCACCTTCAAAATAATGCATTTTTACATCATCTCCCGTATGTCCTATAAGCATTACTTTATTTAATGTACCTGCCATAATTTCTCTTTTTAGTAAATGTAAGCAAAAAGTATTATTTGCTAAAACCGTAAGTGTCAATAAATTTTTCGATCACTACAGGAACTGCAAAAGTATCTATTTGATTAGTCATAATAAATGACTTTGAAAGATTTTCTATAAAATTTAAGTTTTCAATCTTTATCACCCAAAATTTCACCCATAACTTTCGGTGAGAAAGCACGTGTTTTATAGGCTCTTCATTATAAAGTGAAGCTTTTTGTAAAATCTCTTGAGAAATTTTATTTTCATCAAACGAAATTAAATCTTTAGGCAGGTTACAATCTTTTGGAGATTCTATTAATGGAAATTGATATAAATTTTTCCAAATTCCGTTCCCTGTTCTTTTTTCAATAAGCACATTTTCTTTAGAATCTACTATGACGAGGTAATTGTAGAATTTTTCTTGAACCTTTGTTTTTTTTAGCTTCCGCGGAAGCGATTGAATTAAATCTTGCTGAAATGCGACACAGTTGGCTTGTAAAGGACAAGAATTACAATCGGGAGATTTTGGCGAACATTGCAAGGCTCCAAATTCCATAATTGCCTGATTGTAAATGTGAGGCTGCTTTTTATCGAGTAATTTTTGTGCTAAAGTTTTAAACTCTTTAATCCCTTCGGTAGAATTAATAGGAGTGTCTATTCCAAAAAAACGACTTAACACTCTATATACATTACCATCTACCACAGCAACTGGCTCTCGATAACAAAAAGAAGCTATAGCACTAGCTGTATAATCTCCAACTCCTTTTAAGGTCTTTAATTCTTTATAAGTGCTAGGGAAAATTCCGTTAAGGTTATAAGCGACATGTTTTGCAGTAGAATGAAGGTTTCTTGCCCTAGAATAATAACCTAAGCCTTGCCAAAGTTTTAAAACTTGGTCTTCACTAGCATTTGCGAGGTGAAAAACAGTAGGAAATTCTTCTATAAACTTGAAAAAATAAGGTAAACCCTGACTTATTCTCGTTTGCTGAAGCATAATTTCACTCAACCAAATAGGATATGGGTCTTGAGTTTTACGCCAAGGTAAATCTCTTGCATTCACTAAATACCAATCTATGAGCTTGTTATGAAATTTCATGGATGTTTTTATTAAAATGCGAACATAAAAGTTTATTCCGTTACTATTTAAACATTTAGGTTTGATTTATTGATAATTAAATTAGTATATTTGCCCCCTCTAAAAATGATAACCCTTATATAACAAAAAATAATTGTAAGATGACGAAAGCAGATATTGTAGCAAACATTTCGGAGAAATTAGGAATGGAAAAAGGTGACGTACAAGCTACTATAGAAACCTTTATGGACGAGGTAAAAAATTCTTTGGAAAGTGGAGATAATGTTTACCTAAGAGGTTTTGGAAGTTTTATCATTAAAACCCGTGCAGAAAAGACAGGAAGAAATATTTCTAAGAACACGACAATTAAAATTCCTGCACATAACATCCCTGCATTTAAACCAGCAAAAGTTTTTGTAGAAGGTGTAAAAACCAACGTAGAAGTAAAATAAAAAAGTTAAAACGAATTATTAATTTAAATACATATTTTTATGCCAAGTGGTAAAAAAAGAAAAAGACATAAGGTAGCTACGCACAAGCGTAAGAAGAGAAGAAGAGCTAACCGACACAAGAAAAAGTAGTTTTCAAACTACTTTTTTTTATTAAAAACGTTCATTGAAATTGAAGCCGTAAAAAAGCTTTATCAGGATTTTTACAAACCCTGTGAAAAATTATTGTTTAATCCATCTATATATGATTTATCATATATGGATAAAAATCTAATTAGCTAGGAATAATGGATAAAGAATTAATTATTAGATCAAATTCCTCTGCTGTTGATTTTGCCTTATTAAAAGATGGAAAACTAGTAGAATTACATAAAGAAAACGACGATAGCAATTTTTCTGTAGGTGATATTTTTATCGCTAAAGTAAGAAAAGCTATACCTGGTCTTAACGCTGCATTTGTAAATGTAGGTTATGAAAAAGATGGTTTTTTACACTATCACGACCTAGGCCCACAAGTTGGTTCTTTATTGAAATTCGTAAAACGTGTAAGCACAGGTAAATTAAAAGACTTTTCTCTAAAGGATTTTCCTTTAGAGACCGATATTGATAAAGATGGTAGCATTGTAGATGCCGTTAAATCAAATCAATCTTTACTGGTACAAATTGTAAAAGAGCCTATCTCTACCAAAGGACCTAGAATAAGTAGCGAACTTTCATTTGCTGGAAGATATATCGTTCTTGTTCCTTTTTCTAATCGAATTTCAATTTCTCAAAAAATTGAAAGTAAAGATGAAAAAGAACGCTTAAAGAGATTGGTAAAAAGCATTAAACCCAAAGGGTTTGGTGTTATCGTACGAACCGTAGCAGAAGGCAAAAAAGTAGCAGAACTCGACAAAGACCTACAGAATTTAATGGGTCGATGGACAGGAATGTGCAAAAAATTGTATAAAGCCCACCATCCTACAAAAGTGTTAGGTGAATTAAATAGAGCCTCTTCTATTTTGAGAGACATGTTTAACGACTCCTTTACTTCTATTTGTACCGATGATGAAGCGCTTTACACTCAAATTAAAGATTATGTAGGAGAGTTTTCTCCTGAAAAAGAGTCTATTGTAAAGTTATACCAATCCAATGTACCCATATTTGAAAAATTTGGGATAGAAAGGCAAATAAAAACAGCCTTTGGTAAAACCGTTTCTATGAGTAAAGGCGCTTATTTAGTTATTGAACATACAGAAGCAATGCATGTTGTAGATGTAAATAGCGGTAACCGAAGTAGCAAAGCCAAAAATCAGGAAGAAACCGCTTTAGAAGTAAACCTAATAAGTGCTTCTGAAGTTGCAAGACAGTTGCGATTAAGGGATATGGGAGGAATTATTGTAGTCGATTTTATTGACATGAATAAAGCCGATAACCGTAAAGCCCTTTACAATCACTTAAGAGATGAAATGAGTGATGATCGTGCTAAACATAAAATCTTACCTCCTACCAAATTTGGATTGATACAAATTACAAGACAACGCGTAAGACCGGAAATGAATATTAAAACAAGAGAAGAAAACCCCAACGGAACGGGAGGGGAAATTGAAGCTCCTATTGTTGTAATTAATAAGATAAACGCCGACTTACAAAAAATTATTAAAAAAGGACATAAGAAAATGAGTCTCACGGCTCATCCTTTTGTGGCCGCCTTTTTAACCAGAGGCATTCCATCACCTAGAAGCAAATGGTTTTTTGACCATAAACGCTGGGTAAAAATATTACCAAGAGATGCTTACACGTATCTAGAATATCACTTTCACGATAAAAACGGGGAAGAAATACTCTAAAAAACTAAACCCTGTAAGGATATTCTTTACAGGGTTTTTTATTTTTACACTATATATTAAATATAAATTGAATACCCATAAAACATACACCCTTAAAGAAGCTACGATAAAGCTTATGAATTATTGCGCTTATCAAGATCGCTGTCATCAAGATGTTGAAAAAAAACTATTTGAATTACGAATGATTCCTGAAGCCAGACAGCAAATAATTCATACTCTTATACAAGAAGACTTCCTTAATGAAGAACGCTTCGCACAAAGCTTCGCACGAGGCAAATTCAGAATAAAAAAATGGGGTAAATTAAGAATTCAGCAAGAGCTAAAAAAAAGAAAAATTTCTAGGTTTAATATCACTACAGCACTTAAAGAAATTGACGAAGAAGACTACCACGAAACCCTTAGTCTACTTTTTGAAAAAAGACGTGATAGCTTAACAGAAAAAAATCCGGTAAAATTAAAAAAGAAAATAGCAGATTATTTACTGTATAGAGGCTGGGAAAGTCATCTCATTTATGAAAAGTTAGCTGAAATATAGTCAACATAGAGTTTTTCTAAAATTCATCTAGCAATTACTCTACCTCCTAATCTATTATACAGTCCTTATTACTGAACACTTTTACAACTTCTTCATTACAAATTAACGACTTTGTATTGCTTTTTCTGCTTTCTCAATAGCTTTCTTATTCTTATAATCAATCCAATTTTGTCCTTTAAATTTACGCATAAGATTATCATAATGCATGGTAAACAATATGCTTTTTAGAAACTTCATTCTTTTATTAAAAGAATCAGGGAAAGACCTTAAAGTTAGTGAAACACTAGGAGTTATGTAACGAATATAATGCCAATAACCGCTAGGAATATAAAGCATTTCCCCAGGTTTTAATCTTACTCTATAACCTTTAGCATATTTTAAAGCTGGGTATTTATTATAGTCTGGTTTATCAAATTCTATACTTTCCATTGAAACTATTGAATAAGGCACGTGATACAAAAAAGGTTTTTGATCGTACGGAAATAAAATCACCTCTTTCTCTCCTATAAAATTAAAGTGCAAGTTGTTAGCAAAATCAATATCATAATGCAGTAAAACTTTTGATTCTGCACCACCAAAAAATAAAACTGGTAATTTTTTAAAAAATTTAATTCCCAAATCTGGGTACTTAAAGTCATCTACTAATTGAGGAGCTTTTTGTAAGATATTGAAGAAGAATATTCGTAGATCGGTCGGACCTATTTTTAAAAGCTCAATATAATCCTTCATGAGCATTCTAGTAACTGGTTTCCTAGAAAGCTCTTTTCCTTTTGCTGGTTCACTATTATATAAAGGCACTTCTACCTCCCCTACATTTTGTGCAAAATAATCTAAACTCCAGTTATGATGAGCTTTCCAGTCTTTAGACAACCCCCTAACAACCAAAGGCATTAGAGGGTTTATATAATTGGTTAAAAATTCTTTTGCTTCAATAGAGTCTACTACATCTACATCTTTTAACCGTATCTTTTTAATTTCAATTTATGCTTTAACCCTTTTCTTTTGAGCTTCTAAATTCTTTTCAATTTTATGTTCTGGTCTAGACCATTTTGGTTTTTCACCTAAAGCTGAAATTTTAGAATCTTCTGCCTCAACACTTTTAGTCTGTGCGTGTTTAGCAAAAGGCTTTTGAACATTTAATCCTAGAAGTTCAAACATTTTCATATCCTCGTTTACATCTGGATTTGGTGTGGTAAGTAATTTATCTCCAGCAAAAATAGAGTTTGCTCCTGCAAAGAAACACATAGCTTGTCCTTCTCTACTCATATCTGTTCTACCTGCAGATAGACGTACTTGTGTTTGTGGCATTACAATTCGAGTGGTTGCCACCATTCTTATCATATCCCAAATAGGTACTTTTAATTGCTCTTCTAAAGGGGTTCCTTCTACGGGCACTAATGCATTAATAGGTACAGATTCTGGCTGGGGATTTAATCTAGCTAAAGCTACCAGCATTCCTGCTCTATCTTCTTCCCTTTCTCCCATTCCTATTATTCCTCCACTACAAACAGTAACATTCGTTTTTCTCACGTTGTCTAAAGTTTCCAAACGATCTTCATAACCGCGAGTTGAAATCACCTCCTTATAATACTCTTCAGAAGAATCTAAGTTATGGTTATAAGCGTATAAACCTGCTTCCTCTAATCTTTTAGCTTGGTTTTCGGTAATCATACCTAGCGTACAACAAACCTCCATATCTAGCTTATTGATAGTTCTTACCATTTCTAGTACATTATCAAACTCTGGTCCGTCTTTAACATTACGCCAAGCTGCCCCCATACAAACTCTAGAACTACCTGAAGATTTTGCTCTTAAAGCTTGTGCTTTTACTTGCTGCACACTCATTAAGTCATTTCCTTCAATATCGGTATGATATCTAGCTGCTTGCGGACAATAACCGCAATCTTCTGGGCATCCTCCTGTTTTAATTGATAATAATGTAGAAACCTGAACGGTATTAGCTTCGTGATATTTTCTATGAACCGTAGCAGCCTCATAAAGAAGCTCCATTAAAGGTTTATTATATATTGCTAGAACTTCTTCTTTTGTCCAATCGTGTTTTGTGATCATATCCTGATAATTAATACTTCAAAAATAAGAAATGAAGTGGTTATTTATATCTAAAAATAATATACTTTGTAATAATTAACTGTTTTACGCTATACTGAAACAATTATACTCACTGCATTTCCTCCAAAACCCACCGCATTAACCATAATATTCTTCAATTCTTTTTTACTGAAGTTATTATTATACATAGGATTTGAAAAAAATTGCTGATGTTGCAACATTAATACCGCCATTTCTAAACTCATAGCTCCAGAAGCTCCAAAACTATGACCTATCATAAATTTATTAGAGGTTAATAAAGGCATTTCCTTTTTAAATAAATTTTCAATAGCTTTTAATTCAGAGGTGTCTCCCTTTTTTGTTCCTGGCGCATGCATAATTACTGCATCAACTGTAGTTAATTCGGCATCGTCTAAAGCTTTTCGCATCGAGGTTTGCAAACAATCTGCTTCAGGGGAAATAGAGATATTATGAGTTAAGCTTTCTGTAGCATAACCTATTCCAGTAATTTTAGCAATGGCTTTTTTGGTTTTCTTTCCGCTTAAAGCGATAGTACAGCAAGCTTCACCCAAAATCATTGTATTTCTATCTTTGCTAAAATCTAAACTCTTATTAGGAAAAACTTCATTTTCATTAAATGAAGCATATAATTTTAAGGCTTTCATTTGCGCCAGGGTAAAATCGGTTAAGGGTGCTTCACTTCCACCAACCAAAAACTGATCACTCATCCCGCTTTTAATCCAAGCAATACCATTTAAAACAGAATGCATAGCGGTAGAACAAGTGATAGAATGACTCATCTCTGGTCCTTTACTTTGTTGATCTTGCAACACCCAAGATGAAATATTCCCTAAAGTAGTAGTGGGTGACGCTAATGCGGAAGTATTTCCTGTAGTGATAAATTCTTCGTGATACTTTTCGAATAAACCTGTTGCACCTCTTGAAGAGCCTATGTTAACGCCAAAGTCTTTCTTCCAATTTAGCTGATTTAAAGTTTTTCTTGCCGAAAAAATAGCTAACAATACAGAATCATCTAAAGAAGCATAAAATTTATTCTCCCCCTTAATTTCTTCCAAACAGTTTGTAGAACTTTCTGATAAGCAAGAAACATAAGCATTCTTAAAGTGCTTATAATCTTTAACTGTAAACAAAGGTTTCTCGTTTTTGTAGCTTTTTAAAACTTCTTCGGAGGAATTTCCTAAGGCAGAAATAGAATTTATAGCTTCAATATAAATGGGGAAAGTTTTCAAATAAGATGTTTCTATATTTTGGATTCAAAAATATAAAAAAAAGCTCCGGCAAACACCAGAGCTTCAAGTAAAAATTAGGTTACCCCAAATCCTAATTTTTAGAAAAATCTCAATTACTAAAAATTAATACTCAATAATAACAAATATTTATCTAAAAATAAGAATATATACAATTTTATTTATTAAAAATTAAGACATTCCTTAACAAAACAGCTTAATCACTTCTATTTAGCAAATCTGAATTTAAAAGTTTTTCAATAGAATTATAAATTTTCAATAATTCTTTCTCTTCAATTATATAAGGGGCTAAAATATAAATCGTATTTCCTAAAGGCCTTAGGTAAACTCCTTCGTTCATAAAAAACTGATATATTTTATCGCGCATATTTCCGTACCTAGAAAACTCGACGTCTAATTCAAAAGCAAAAATTACTCCTTGCTGCCTCACAGATTTTACCTTAGCGTGAGTTTTAATATGCAGTCCAAAAGCATTGTGGCTCTTAATTACTTTTTCTATATTTTCTTGTATGGTTTTACTAGTCAACAACTGAATTGCCGCCAAAGCTGTAGTACAAGCTAACGGATTTGCTGTATACGTATGCCCATGAAATAGTCCTTTAGCAATCTCATCATCATAAAAAGCATCATATATTTTTTGAGAGCATGTGGTAGCACCCATGGGTAAAAGACCCGCTGTTAATGCTTTAGACAAACACATTACATCGGGTTTGGTTTCCATAAAATCTGAAGCAAAATAACTTCCTGTTTTTCCAAAACCAGTCATCACCTCATCGGCTACCAAAACAATATCTAAAGATTTACACAAGCTCAAAATTTGATCTAAATCTTTTTTGTCGTGCATTTTCATGGCAGCAGCTCCTTGCACTAATGGCTCATAAATAAACCCTGCTAAAGGAGTTTCTTTATGTATATCTTTTATTTTCTGAAGAATTTCGTCTGTATTCTTACCATTAGGAACAGGAATGCGTTTTACTTTAATAAAATGATCTTCAAAAGCTCCGTTATAAACCGATAGCCCAGATACCGACATTGCTCCAAATGTATCCCCATGAAAACCTTCTTCAAAAGCAAGCATGGTTTTTCTATCCTTACCTAAATTATAATGGTATTGCAACGCCATTTTAATTCCGATTTCAGTAGAAGTAGAACCGTTGTCGTTAAAAAAAACTTTCTGCTGACCCTCTGGAAGGATTTCCATTAAAGCTTCAGCAAGTTTTGCAGCAGGCTCATGCGTAAACCCTGTAAAAACCACCTGATCTAAAGTTTCCATTTGAGTTTTTACCGCTTCTATAATAAAGTCATTACAATGGCCATAAACCGCTGTGTACCAAGAAGAAATCCCGTCTACATAAGATTTATCATTTTCATCATACAAAAAAACTCCTTTAGCCTTTTTTATAGGCAAAATCTCTTGTTTCTTTTTGTGTTGAGTTAACGGATGCCAAATGTATTTTTTGTCTTTTTCTAAAATACTCATTTTATTTTCTTTAAATTTTCTTTCCACTGGGCAGCATAATAGCGCACTACCGCTTCATCTATATAAGGTTCTTCTTTTATTCTTCCCAACAAACTTGATTGGGTTTGAGAAAGAATAATTTCTTCTGTTGTAGGGTTTTCTTCTCCGTTAAAAATAATTCCTGCTATTTTTAATCCTCTTGCTTTAAGAGCTTCGATGGTAAGCAATGTGTGGTTAATACTCCCCAAATAATGTTTAGAAACGACAATTACCTGATCGTCTTTAGAAATTAAATCTATAATCATTTCTGTTCCGTTTAACGGAACTAAAACTCCACCTGCTCCCTCAATTACTAATGTGTTTTCTGTTTTAGGTCTTTTTAAGTTTTTAGCATCAATGATTACATTATCTATTTCCGCGGAAGCATGCGGACTCATAGGTGTATTTAACTTATAGGCACTTTCGTGGAATTTCGAGTTAGTGTTACTTACCAGTTTCTTTACCTTATGTGTGTCAGAGTTATCTAAATCGCCCGCCTGAATAGGTTTAAAATAATCGGCTTCTAAAGCTTCTACCACAATAGCAGAAATTACCGTTTTTCCTATTTCGGTTCCTATTCCTGTAATAAATATATGACTCATAATTTTTTAAATTTTGTTTTGCAATTGGCACAACGATACTCGTAAGCGGCATAAAAAGGTAAAGCTGCGACAATCCAACTACCTAAAAAGGCAAGAAAAGTTTTTAAATCGTGTATGGTGGTAAAATAATCTATTTTTGAGCTATTGCATTTAGGACAATGAATTTTCTCTCCCTCATTGGTTAGAGAATATTTAGGCATTTTTTCTAAAATTTCTAAAGCAAAATCTTCATCCTCCTTACGTACTTTTAGTTTTACACCACCAATCGCGTGACTCATTAAAGGGTCTGTATCTATCGTATATTCATCTTGCAAATGCACCTGAATTCCTTCTGCTTCTAATCTTCCTTTATAGATTTGCGCCTCAGAGGAATAAGGATATTTCGCGACCACCACCCAACTTGTATCCATACTTAATGATTTTTTATTATTTGTAATAAGCAATTTATTTCATCTAAAGTATGTTGAGCATTAAGACAAATTCTTATTCGCTCTTCTCCCACTTTGACTGTGGGTGATAGTATCGCTTTCGCGGAAATATCATTTTCTTCTAAAGTTTTTGCCAAACGCAATGCATTTTCATTACCACTAATGATAAATGACTGAATGGGAGTGACACTCGCTATAAATTTTGAGTTTAATTGAAAGACATCAATTTGAGATTTAAAATAGTTAATGTTTTTTTCTAAGTTTTTTCTTTGCTCCGTTTTAGCTAAAAATTGATAAGATGCATAAATGATCGCTACCGTATGTGGCGCTAAACTCGTGGTATAAATAAAGCTTTTAGCGAAATTAATAAGAAAGTTACATAATTGATGACTTCCTATTACGGCTGCTCCGTGAGCGCCCAATGCTTTTCCAAATGTTACAATTCTCGCAAATACATTCTTTTCTAAGCCTAAAATTTGGACTAAACCTTCTCCTTTATCACCAATAACCCCAAGTGCATGTGCTTCATCTATAATGACAAAAGCATTTTTATTAGAGCAAATATCAACGAGTTTTTTTAAATCTGGAGAATCTCCATCCATTGAAAAGACAGATTCGGTAACTACATACATATTTTGAGAACTCTTAGAGAATTTCTCTAATTTAAGTTCTAAATCGGCTAAGTTGTTATGAGAAAACTTATATGATTTAGCTGATGAAAGTTGTATTCCATCACGAATAGATGCGTGCGAAAACTCGTCGTATAAAATGACATCTCCGCGCTGCGGCACCGAAGACAAGACTCCTACATTAGCATCATAACCCGAATTAAATAATAAAGCCGACTCTTCTTTATGATAATGAGCAATAAATTCTTCAGTAACTTGAAACAGTTTATGATTCCCAGAAATTAATCGAGATCCCGTTGATCCGTGTTGAGAAATATGAAATTGTTGCAGTATTTTTTCCGCTTTAAGCGAAATAGAAGAGTTTTTACTAAAACTTAAATAATCGTTAGAGTAAAAATTAATTTCTTTTGCCTGAGTTTTCCCTAGGCTTCTATAAAGATGATTTTCTTTACGATTTTGAAGTTTTGATTGAAGGTTTTTGGCTAATTGTTTCATAGAACAATTAGTTTTTTTCTTGCTGCTCTACTTTCTCCTCATCATCTTTTAAATCGTCTCCGCTATTTAATTTGTGAGAGAATTTTTTATATTTTCCTTCTAATTCATCCATCACCGATTTATCCCACATTTTAACTCCTAAGAAGTATGAGGCCCTCCCAATTAAATGTGCACCTACGGGAGCGGTAAGAATAATAAACAAAATAATAGCAAGCACTCTAGAAGTAACCGATAAGTCGTCAAAATAAATAGCTGCGCTTGCCAAAATAAGCCCTACTCCCAAAGTAACAGCCTTAGTAGTAACCGATATTCTTAAATAGGTATCTGGCATACGCAAGAATCCCACAGCCGCCAATAAAATAAATATCGCACCTAAACTAGATAATATGATTATTAAAGCATCAGTCATTGTTATGTTTTCTCTTTTCTTCGTCTAATTTTGATTTATTTCTTTTCTCTAAATAATAGGAAAAAGCTACTGTACTCAAAAAAGCGATTAAGCCTAGAATCATCGCAATATCTAGAAAAGTAGATTGATCGTATACGATACTATAAATAGAGATGATGGTAATCCCAATGGTGATTAATAAATCTAAAGCTACCACACGATCGGCTATTTTAGGACCTATCACAAAACGGCAAAATACCAATAAAACCGAAATGGCCAATATGGGTAAAATTATATAATATAAGTATTCTTCTACGGTCATCTTAAAATTTCAAGTAAGCGTTTTTCAAATCCTTCTTTAATATCTTTTATAAATGCTTCCTTATCGGAAATATACATAGCATGTACATATAACACTTTACGATCATCTGAAACATCTAAACTCAACGTTCCTGGAGTTAGTGTTATTAAATTAGCTAAAAGTGTAATTTCTAAATTAGTTTCTGCATCTAAAGGAACCCTTACAATCCCTGGTTTCATATAAAAAGTTGGAGTAACCACATCATAAGCTACCTGCAAATTTGCTTTTAATAATTCATATAAAAAGAATAGAATAAAAGAAATTAGCTTAGGTATAATTTTAAAATACTTAGCACTCCCCCTCCCTTGAGTAATTACATAAAGTATGATAAAGCTTAGTATAAAACCAAAAACATAGTTAGCAAACTCGAAGCTTCCAGTGATAGCTACCCAGATAAAAGTTAACAATATGTTGGATAAAAACCTATTCTTCATAGCTTAGCTTTTAGGCATTACTGCTTCTATATATTGTTGACTATTCATTAATTCTCCTGCGATTCTAGTTGAAAGCTGCTGAATGCTTTCTGCTCCAAAACCAATATATAAAGAAACTCCTGTTAAAAAAACAATGGGCAAAAGCATTTGAAGTTTTCTCGTGGTAGTCATTTTATTAAAATAAAGAAAATGTTCTCTTTTTGGTAAATCAACAGGGTTTTTCCAAAACACTTCTGACCATAATTTTGCCATTACAATTAAAGTAAGAAAACTGGCAAAAATAACAGCTCCTAATACCAAATAATTTTGAGTATTAAAACTAGAAACAATTAAAGATATTTTTGGCCAAAATCCCGATAAAGGCGGAATCCCGATCAAAGAAAAGAAAGGTATCGTCATCAACAGACTTAATTTAGGATACTCCTTATACAATCCTCCTAATGATTTTATATTGTTACTTCCTTTAATTCTATATATAATACCGCTAATCATAAATAAATTGGTTTTCACCACGATATCATGAATTAAATAGAAGATCGCTCCTGCTATGGCAAGCTCTGTAAACATTCCCAAACCAGCAATCATAAATCCAATATGACAAATGATAAGGTAAGAAAATACTTTACGCATATTCTTTTGCACTAAAGCTCCTATCCCTCCACTAAACAACGTAAGAACAGCTATCACAATTAATATTTCATCTAATAAAACATCACCTACAAAGATGAGTGTGAAGACTCTAATTAATGCATAGACACCAACTTTTGTTAGTAAGCCTCCAAAAATTGCTGCAACTGCAGATGGCGGAGTGTGGTAAGATGCCGGCAACCAAAAGTATAATGGAAATACAGCAGACTTAATACCAAAACCTATTAAAAATAAAATCGCAGCTACTTTTACTAAACCTCTATTTTCAATTTTTGGGATAAGCACGGCTAAATCGGCCATATTTAAAGAACCTGCTAAGCCATATAAAACTGCTATAGCTGTAAGAAAGATAATGGAGGCAAGTATATTTAAAGTAAAATATTTTACAGCTCCTTCAATTTGAGCTTTTTCACCCCCTAAGGTTATCAATACAAATGAACTAATGATGATAATTTCAAACCACACATACAGGTTAAAGATATCTCCTGTTAAGAAAGCACCTATTAAGCCTAAAAGTAAGAAATGAAATATGGCGAAATACCCAAACCTTAATCGAGCCGGAATGATAGATGCCGAAGAGAAACTAGAAACAGCTAAGCCAGCAATAGAAGTTAATAAAACTAGAGTAGCAGAAAGGGTATCGGCAACAAAAGTAATTCCGAATGGAGCTTCCCAGCCACCTGCTTGTATAGTCTGCGTACCATATACTAAAACTTTATAAAACAACATTCCTGAAAAAACCAGTCCTATCGCACTACCGACGATACTCATCACTCGCTGGATATTAATATGCTGCCATGCAAACATCAATGCAATACTCATAAAGAGTTGCCACAAAAGCGGATATAATAATAATTGTTGCATCATATTCCCTCGTCTGTTGTATTCATTTCATCCAAATCATCTGTTTTCACCACTTTATAAGCTCTCTTCACCAAAATAATAGCAAAAGATTGTAATCCAAAACTAATTACAATAGCGGTAAGGATTAAAGCTTGCGGAACGGGATCTGCATAAATATCAGCAAAAACTTCTGCACTTCCTTTAATAATTGGCGGATGTCCTTTAGTGATTCTTCCTAGAAGAAAAATTAATAAATTTGCCCCGTTACTTATCATGATCAAACCTATTATAAGTTTTACCAAGCTACGCCTAAGCATCATATACAGCCCTGCTGCATATAGAATCCCTGTCATAATTGCTAATAAAAACTCCATATTAAGCTGATTCTGAAATAGTGAAAATAATGGTTAATGTAACTCCTTGCACAACGATATAAACCCCTATATCAAAAAATAGAGCTGTCCCTATAGACCCAATAACAGGAATAGGGTCGTGCATCCAAAGACCTGTCATAAAAGCTTCATCAAAGCCTATAACGGGTAATAGACCACTTAAAAACGCTAAAGCTAGACCTACAGGCATCAAATATCCTGGGTGAAATTTTAATAGTTTTTTGGTATCTTTTAATCCGTTAGCGAATGCATGAAGCACAAATGCAATAGATGCAATGAGTCCTCCTACAAATCCGCCGCCAGGCAAATAGTGACCTCTTAACAATATAAATATAGAGAACAGCAGCAATATAGGTAGCAGATAGTTGGAAGCCGTTCTTAATATGATTGTTTTCATTTACTTTTGTTTTCTTTCAGATGATTTTAATCTCAATTTTAAAAGTCCAAATACTCCAATAGCTGCAATGGTTAATACCGAAATTTCTACCATGGTATCAGTTCCTCTAAAATCTACTAAAATTACATTCACCACATTCTTACCGTGAGCAAGAATATATGAATTTTCTGCATAATAATTACTTATTTCTTCATTAACTGGCTGTGCTAAAACTTCTAAAGCAAGTATGGTAATTAATCCGCCAAAAGCAGTTGAAATTACCGCATCTTTAACTCTCGTTTTATAATCTGACAGCTTTAAATACTTTGGTAACTTATATAGTACTAATACAAATAATATAACAGTTAAGGTATCTATGGTAAATTGAGTCATTGCCAAATCTGGTGCAGAGTAAAACACAAAGAAGAGACATATGGAATAACCCATAACTCCTGTTGCTGCAACCGCAGCCAACCTAGATTTTGTAAATACAGCAAAACCTATAGATAGAATCATAATCACTAATGTGACTACCTCATAAACGGTTAAGCGAGAAAAGGAGGAGTAATCAATATTGTAGGTGGTATTCTTTAATAGAGTAACCGATACTAAACCGACTAAAAAGATAATTATTACTGAAATATAATTACGCAGATAACCATTTTGAAAAATTCTTGTCCATAAATCAGATCCTCTTTCAAATAGAATGGCTAAATTTTCTAATATACTTTTTGGAGAGATACGTTCAAACCTTTCTATAAAATCTTCTTTACTTTTAGTAGGTTTCCATAAGAAGTAAAGAAGCAAACCAAGGCTGATTGTTAGTACACTTAATCCTAAAATAGGCGTAAAACCGTGCCATAGCTTTAAGTGGACATCTGAAGCGTTTTGTCCTACGGATGTCAATATAGGTTTAATTAAACTTTCTTGAATAAGACCTGGGAATATCCCAAAAACAAAACCTAAAACTGCTAATAGCACTGGAGGCAACCAAATTAATAACGGCGGAAAATCTACGTTTTCCATCCCTGTAGGCAACTTTCCTATAAAAGGTTTTACTCCTGCGACGTAACCTGCGTAGGCGATTAACACGTTGGTAGCAACCGCTAAAATTGTTAAAAATATAGCCGATGAGTGATCAAAATGTAACGTGCTTTCGTAGATAAGATCTTTCCCCAAGAACCCCACACTTGGCGGAATTCCTGCATTTGAGATTGCTGCTAAAATTCCGGCAACGGCAATAGGCAACATCACTTTTCTAAGTCCAGAGAGTGCGGTTATATCTCTCGTTTTTGTTCCCAAATCTATAGCTCCTGTCATTAAAAACAAGGTGGCTTTATATAGGGCGTGTACTAAAATAAATACTCCTGCCGCAAGTAATGCTTCATGAGTTCCTAAGCCTATTAAAAAAGTTAAAATTCCCAATGCGGCTATGGTAGAATAAGCTAGAACTCCTTTTAAATCGGTTCTAAAAAGCGTATGAAATGCAGCATAAAACATGGTTACCGCTCCAACTATAAGTAAGGTCGTGTTCCAAAATGCTTGTCCGCCTAAGACGGGTGAAAGTCTAAATAATAAATAAATCCCTGCTTTTACCATGGTTGCAGAGTGCAAGTAAGTTGAAACTGGTGTAGGAGCTTTCATCGCTCCTGGAAGCCAAAAATGGAAAGGAAATTGTGCTGATTTTGTAAAGGCTGCTCCAAAAATAAGAGCCACCGCCAATACATAATGTGCATTTTGACCTATCATTTCGCTAAGCGGAATCATTTCAGAAATTTGATAGGTACCTGCTATATTACCAAGGATTAAAGCTCCAGCTAAGAAGAGTAAACCTCCTATTCCTGTGACTGCCAGCGCTGTTTGTGCCGAACGGCGAGAATCTGGGTTGGTGTTATTAAATCCGATAAGGAAAAATGAGCTAATACTCGTTAACTCCCAAAAAACAAACAATGTAATAAGGTTATCTGAAAGAACCAAGCCTAACATCGCCCCCATAAACACCAGTAAATAAGCATAAAACCTATCTAAGTAAATATGGTTTTTCAAATAGGAAGAAGTATAAGCAAAAACCAAGGTTCCAATCCCAGTAATCATTAGGCTAAAGAGCAAAGCCAAACCATCCAATCGAAAGTTAAGGTTAACTCCAAATGAAGGGATCCATTGATGGTTTTCTACTAATAATTTACCTTCTGAAATACTTGGTATGTATTGCAAAAAATAAACGAAAAGCCCTAAAGGAATTAATGAAATAAGTATAGAAAGTTTGCCTTTTAAATATTTTCCAGCGAAAGCGAGAAAGAGTGCAAAGACAAATCCTATTAAAATTGCAATTAGCATAGGTCACCTAAAATTACGAATTACAAATATAAAAAGGAAAAGCATAGTACACTTATAAATGCCTTGGTTTATCTTAAGGTTTAACACGCTAATAACATTTTAATGAACCTCATTTGAAGTATTAATTATCGTTTATCAATAATTTTCATAAATTTGTTATCGAAAAACGATAATAAATGAAAACACTAAGTATTTTAAGAAAATTGATTAGTTTTATTTACGGCCTGTTTATGACCGTGTCTATTCTTGTTATTCTCGCTATTTTCTATATGTCTATTTTTGGCAATGGTTTTTCTGAAGATTTCACATTTAACAATTATGAAGTAACCAATAAAATTCAAATTAAATTTATTTTAAGTGTATATGCAATCATAGTGTCTACCTATATTTACACCTTATTTTTATTTAAAAAATTAGTTTACGATTTTAGCCCTACAAATATTTTTACCTCGCTACAAATTTTTTACCTCAATCGCATTGGTAAACTTATTATAGGAATTACAATCACTGAAATAACTGTCGATTTTCTATTGAAAATATTTTATAATAATAGGATTGAAGCCAGTATAAAAACTAGCGGTTTATTTGAAAACTATTTCTTCATTATCGCTGTAGGCCTATTTTTTATTTTCTTATCGGAAATATTCAAAATCGCTAAACAACACAAAGAAGAAAACGAACTTACCGTATGAGAACTAACTTTATTTTAAAACAGATTATTGATATCTTATTTTATATTTTAGGGCTAAGCGCACTTGGTTCTATTATAATAACTTTAATAAGTGTATTTACTTTAAATTTTGAAACAATAGCATATATTTCTTACTTTTTTCAAAAAGAAAACAATTGGATTATTCCAATAACTATTCTTAACATATTGACACCTATATTTTTCTTTTTAGGTATTAGTTATTTGCGAGAAGTCGCTAAATGCTTTCTAAAGAAAAAATGGTACAAAGAATACATTGCCAAACAATTTCGCATATCAGGGAGATATTTAACCATCACTTCTATTCTAGGATTAGCTTCAAGCCTTATCTATACTTTTACTACCAAAGAACATTGCAATACTGGTGATTTATCGTTGAGACATGGCAACTTAATAATATTTATGCTCATCACAGGTCTTTGTTTTATCATGATTAGTCGGATTTTAAAAGAAACGATTGATGCAAAACAAGAAAATGATTTAACGATATGAAAAATTCAAAATTTAATACTTTTTCATTGACTATAATTTTAATCTTAGCTAAGCTTTATTATGCTCTAATTTCTGGACGTATAATTTACGAAATAACCAACTCCATAATTAGTGAAAAATATAGTATCTATAATTATATAATATCAGAGTATTTTAAAAAAGGACATTATAAACCCCATCCAATAGTAGGTTATATATTTTTAATCCTATTCTGTTTATTAAATATATATTTAATAGTAAAATTATTAAAAGCAAATCTTTTATTAAAAAATTACCGAGTTGGAAGCTTACTAAACATGAAGCAAACTAAGAATATTAAATCTATTGGGAGTGGTTTAATTATTTATGCCAAATCATGGTATACTCTTCATATGATAAGTTATTTTTTCTATGTTGACATTAACGCTTTTTTTACTGCATTGCCCCAGTTTATTGTTTTTTATATTTTAGGGAAATTGATGTTATTTATCTCTGCTGTTGCTGAAGAAGGCACTACTTATAAACAAGAAAATGATTTAACTATCTAAGTTATGCCTATAGAGATTAATTTAGAGGAAGTACTCGAAAAACGGGGAATGAAATCGGTTGAATTGGCTGAAAAGATTGGTATTACCACCGCCAATTTATCTATCCTTAAAACAGGGAAAGCAAAAGCAATACGGTTTTCTACCTTAGAAGCCATTTGTGAAGCGCTAGATTGCCAACCAGGAGATATTATTGTGTATAAAAAAAGCCCAAACTAATGTCTGGGCTTTTTTTATATCTATATGTAAGATGAGTTTAATCGGCTAAAACAATAGCTTTATTATTTTTAAACTCTAAAACTCCACCTTTAATGTGGTATTCTAACCTTCCATCTTCCCCTTTAGTAAATTCATTTTGAAGATCTTCACTCAAAGTTACATTTCCACCAATTTTCACTTCTCCTTTTACAAGAACAGAAACAATAGCTTCGTGATTATTGAGCATTTGAAATTCTCCATCTACACCTGGTACCGCAACAGATTCTACTTCCGCGCTAAGCAACACTTTTTCTGGGGTTATTATCTCTAAATGCATTTATTATAGTATTAAGATGTGAGATGTAAGATATGAGATAATCTAATACCTCTCACCTTTTATCTCTTATCTATTTTTATGATTCAGCTAACATCTTTTCTCCAGCTTCTATAGCTTCGTCAATAGTTCCTTTTAAGTTAAAAGCAGCTTCTGGATATTTATCTAACTCTCCATCCATGATCATATTAAATCCTTTGATGGTTTCTTTAATATCTACTAAAACTCCTTTTAATCCTGTAAACTGCTCTGCTACGTGGAAAGGCTGAGATAAGAAACGTTGTACACGTCTTGCACGAGATACGGCTAACTTATCTTCTTCAGATAATTCTTCCATACCTAAAATCGCAATAATATCTTGTAATTCTTTATAACGTTGTAACAACTCTTTTACACGCTGTGCACAGTTATAATGATCGTCTCCTAAAATATCTGCTGTTAAAATTCTTGAAGTAGATTCTAAAGGATCTACTGCAGGATAAATACCTAACTCAGCAATTTTACGAGAAAGTACTGTTGTTGCATCTAAGTGAGCAAATGTAGTTGCTGGTGCTGGATCTGTTAAATCATCTGCAGGCACATAAACTGCCTGTACAGAAGTAATAGAACCTCTCTTAGTTGAAGAAATACGCTCTTGCATAGCTCCCATTTCGGTAGCTAAAGTTGGCTGGTATCCTACCGCAGATGGCATACGACCAAGAAGTGCAGAAACCTCTGAACCTGCTTGCGTAAAACGGAAGATGTTATCTACGAAGAAAAGTACATCTTTTCCTTGTCCATCTCCTGCCCCATCACGAAAATACTCAGCAATAGTTAACCCTGAAAGCGCCACACGAGCACGTGCTCCTGGTGGCTCGTTCATTTGTCCGAAAACGAAAGTTGCTTTAGAGCTTTTCATAGCAGTTTTATCTACTTTGTTAAGGTCCCAACCTCCATCTTCCATAGAGTGCATAAAGTCATCTCCGTATTTAATAATACCAGACTCTAACATCTCTCTTAAAAGGTCATTTCCTTCACGTGTTCTTTCCCCAACTCCTGCGAATACAGAAAGTCCACCGTGACCTTTTGCTATATTGTTAATCAATTCTTGAATTAATACAGTTTTACCAACTCCGGCTCCACCAAATAATCCAATTTTACCTCCTTTTGCATAAGGCTCAATTAAATCGATTACTTTGATTCCTGTAAATAAAACTTCTGTAGATACAGATAAATCTTCAAATTTTGGAGCTTCACGGTGAATAGAAAGACCATCTTTACCTGCTTTTGGCAAGTTTCCTAGACCATCAATCGCATCTCCTGTTACGTTAAAAAGACGTCCGTAAACCTCATCTCCAATAGGCATTTGAATAGGATTTCCTGTAGCAACAACTGCTGTCCCACGGCTTAAACCGTCGGCAGAATCCATTGCTATAGTTCTAACAGTGTTCTCTCCAATATGAGATTGAACCTCAAGAACTAATATAGAGCCATCTTTATTAGTGATTTCTAACGAATCGTAAATCTTTGGTAACTCAGCGTTTTCTGTGTTAAACTCAACATCAACAACAGGACCGATAATTTGTGCAACTTTACCTGTAACTTTAGACATTATCTAATTGTTTAATTTATAGTTTTTAATATAGAAAAAAATGCTTGCTTTTTCCGGCTGCAAAGATAGATTATTTTCATGAAATAAAACATCCCTATTTTTGAAAATTAATTATTATTCTACAGTTACCGATTTTGCAAGGTTTCTAGGTTGATCTACATTCTTATTTAACATTACAGCTATATGATATGAAAGTAGCTGAAGCGGAATTGTTGTTAACAATGGTGTAAATGCTTCTATAGTATCTGGCACTTCAATTACATAATTGGCCATAGACCTTACATCTTCATCTCCTTCTGTTACAATACCTATAATTCTTCCTTCTCTAGATTTAATCTCTTGAATATTGCTCACCACCTTCTCATAATGTCCTTTCTTAGTGGCAATAACCACTACAGGCATTTTTTCATCGATTAAAGCAATAGGACCATGTTTCATTTCGGCAGCAGGGTAACCCTCTGCGTGAATGTAAGAGATTTCTTTTAATTTTAATGCCCCTTCTAAAGCAACAGGAAAATTAAATCCTCTTCCTAAATATAAGAAATTAGCAGCATTCATATATTTCTTAGCTACCTCCTTAATATGATCATTCGCCTCTAAGGCTTTTTTTATCTTTTCAGGAATTAAATCTAATTCTTGTAAATGATAATGAAAATCTGCATTATTAATCTCTCCTTTAGCTTTCGCTAATTTTAATGCTATTAAACTCAACACTGTAATTTGCGTAGTAAAAGCTTTTGTTGAAGCCACTCCAATTTCTGGTCCCGCGTGTGTGTATGCTCCTGCATGAGTTTCTCTAGAAATAGAAGATCCAACAACATTACACACTCCAAATACAAACGCTCCCTTTTCTTTAGCTAATTTGATTGCTGCCATCGTATCTGCAGTTTCACCAGATTGGGAAATTGCAATTACCACATCATTTTTATCAATAACTGGATTTCTATATCTAAATTCTGAAGCATATTCTACTTCAACAGGAATCCTTGCTATATCTTCAAAGATATATTCAGCTACTAAACCTGCGTGCCAAGAAGTACCGCAAGCAACGATTATAATACGTTTGGCGTTTGTGAATTTTTCAATATTGTCGTCAACCCCTGCCATTCTTATAATACCCTTATCAACTAGCATTCTACCTCTATAGGTATCTACAATAGCATTTGGTTGTTCATAAATCTCTTTAAGCATAAAGTGGTCGTAACCTCCTTTTTCTATCTGCTCTAAATTAATTTGTAACTCTTGAACGTAAGGATCTACAGAAGAGTCATTTTTAATTTCTCTTACTTTAACTTCTCTACCAAGACGAACAATAGCCATTTCTCCGTCTTCAAGATAAATAGCATTTTTAGTAAATTCAATAAAAGGAGATGCATCTGAAGCTATAAAAAACTCATCTTCCCCTACTCCAATAGCTAATGGACTCCCTAAACGAGCAACAACAATTTCGTCGGGTTTATTTCTATCAAACACAGCGATCGCATACGCCCCAATAGTTTGATTTAATGCAATCTGAACTGCTTTTCCTAATTTTACATTTTCTTTATTCTTAACATCTTCAATAAGATTCACTAATACCTCAGTGTCTGTATCAGACTTAAAAGTATACCCTCTTTTAATTAATTCTTTTTTTAGTGCATCATAGTTTTCAATAATTCCATTGTGAATGATAACTAAATCTTCAGAATTAGAATAATGAGGATGTGAATTAACATCATTTGGCACCCCGTGAGTTGCCCAACGTGTGTGACCTATACCTATATTTCCTTGAGAAACACCTTCAGCTTCCATCTTATTCTTAAGATCAAGAACCTTTCCTTTGGTTTTACAAACATTGAGATTTGCTCCATCATAAAGCGCAATTCCCGCACTATCATAACCCCTATATTCTAAACGCTGCAATCCTTTTAAAACAATAGGATAAGCATCTCTTTTTCCAATATAACCTACAATGCCACACATAATTAATTTGATTCAGTATAAAATATATTAAGCTTTAATCTGTTCTCTCCTGGCTCTTCTGGTCCATATAAAACGGTACTTTGAGGGGTATTTAACATGGGAGAAGGAATTACTTCCAATTGATACTCTTCATCTACATTCTCTTCACCTTCAACCTCTGCTTTAACAGCATTAAAAATGTTTACATTATTACTAACCACCAAGCCAAGACGTGTATTAGTAGAATCCTTATTGATTATATCACTTATATGAGAGGTAAGCCTAATTTTATAAAATCTTCTTCCCCTATCATCTTCATTTAATCTGCTTAAATGAATTAACCTAGAATCAATAGGACTATTATCATTAGCACTTACATCAAAAGTATAATCTTGTAGAACTCTATTGTTTTTAATATCATAAATAAATAATCGTTCTGGTTGATTATGTTCTTCACTTATCTCATTCTCATCTACATAAAAAGTAAGATTTGCATCATTAATCAACCAATCTGAAGACCTTAACGTCTCCAACTCTGCTGGATCTGTAAATAAATCTATGATTGCCATAGAACCTTGACCTCCTTTTAAATATATATTATCACCCGATGGAATATTTTGCCCATTTGTATTCATGACATTAATAATATTAGATCCAAAAAATAAGGAATATTCTTTTTGTTCTATCTCATCATCAGAGGGATCTTCTACCTCAGAAGTATGGAAGTATAAACTTATTTTAGCCTCTTCAGATCTTAAATTTAATAAAGAAAGAGCGTTAATAGTACTTCCTGAACTGTTTACAGGTTTTATATAAACACCCCTAAAGAAATTTTGAAAATTGGAATTACTTAACAATTCTGAAGTTCCTACACGATTCATTATTAATTCTTGGAAGAAATCTAAAGGCAAATTAACTCTCATCCTAGGGCTTTTCGTAATAGTATCAAACTCCCCTTGAGTATTAATTTCTCTATAAGTTACCTCCTGTGAGGATGGTTTAAAACTCTCAATAGTTTTAAAAGGTGTAGGTTCTAAAAAACTTTCAAAAAGATCTCCTTGGTCAGAGTAATATGCTTGAGCTTCATAATTATTTTCTGGGTCTTGACTTCTTAGAAAATAATTAGATTGGTATAATTCCAAATTTATGGGTGTAGATCCATAAATAGAATCTAATTCATATTGTGTTCCTTCTTCATCTTGTGATATAGCAGTACTATAGTATGGAATAGTCAACACTACACTATCTAATTCTGGAAATGTTCCAAAATCAGGGTTTGCATTTTGCAAGCTTAACTGTGTTAGTATGCTTGATGAATAATTTCCATAAATGTTATCACTGTAGAAACCTACTGAATAACTGTTCAGTAAATTAGATTGCATTCTAACTAATGGTTTTGTAGAAACTTCAATTTGCGAAGAGTCATACAAAAGCGCATTAAAATTATTATTGTTTACTAAGCTGCTTCCAGTTTCTGAAAAATCATCTTCACAAGAGGCGGTGAATAAAACTATTCCTAAAAGTAAGAAAGTTAACCTGCTTAATTCTTTCATATAATTATTCTTTTTCATTTAAGACTTCAGTTAGATAAAAGTCTTGATAAGCCTGAGCAAATTCTTCTTTAGATTTATACTCTAATACCGGCATGTCTTTTTCTTTCAGATAGTTTTCTAATTCTTCTGGAATTTCTTCACTTCCTTTAATTAAAGCATCTGAATTATCAATAGCCGTTTTCATAATGTTTGAATACGTAGGATTTTCTAAATGCTCTACTACATCATCTTCCAAACCATCAAACAAAACCTTCTTTTGCATCTCTGTATCTAACATATCATCAAAGCCTTTATTGTATATAGAGGTCACAATTTTTGAATTTGAGAATAAAGGTTCATTCCCATAATAATTCCTCAAATAAAGAGGAAGAAGAGATGCCAACCACCCATGAACATGAATTATATCTGGAGACCAATTCAATTTCTTGACCGTTTCGATTACACCTTTGGCAAAAAAGATTGCTCTCTCATCATTATCTTCAAAAAGATTACCATCTTCATCTGTAAAGGTTGCTTTACGTTTAAAGTAATCTTCATTATCAATAAAATAAACTTGCATACGTTCTTTAGGAACAGAGGCCACCTTTATTATTAAAGGCATGTCCAAGTCATTAATGACTAAATTCATTCCAGAAAGACGAATTACCTCATGCAATTGATGTCTTCTTTCATTAATATTCCCAAACCTTGGCATAAAAATACGAATTTGCCCGCCTTGATTGTTAATCATTCGCGGTGCTTCAAATGACATAGATGATATTTCGGTTTCGGGTAAATAAGGAATTACCTCTGAAGATACATACAAAATGCGTTTATCTTTCATAAATGATATACTATTGCTATTAACTATTAACGATAAAAAACAGGCAAAATTACAAAATTTTATGCAGTTTACCAGTAATATATTAATTTTGCACAACTTAAACATAAACCGCGTGCAGCTATTCAAAGAAAAAAAAGCACTTAGAGACTTTCTATCTGCTGAAAAAACAAGTCATAAAACTATAGGTTTTGTCCCTACAATGGGAGCACTTCACGAAGGTCATCTATCGTTAATTGAATTTGCACAAACAACTTGCGAGGTTGTTGTTGTAAGTATTTTTGTTAATCCTACTCAATTTAACAATAAAGAAGATCTAGAAAAATATCCTAGAACTTTAGATAATGATATTAAATTAATAGAAGAGAAATTCTCTAGAGGTATTGTGATATTTGCCCCAAATGCGCAAGAAATTTACGGAAAAGAAATTTTGTCTTCTCATTTTGATTTTGGTTCTGTCGCTACCTTTATGGAAGGCAAGTATAGAGATGGTCATTTCGACGGAGTAGGAACTGTTGTAAAAAAATTATTTGAAGTAGTAGAACCTGATAAAGCTTTTTTTGGCGAAAAGGACTACCAGCAACTACTTATCATTAAAAAACTTGTAGAGCTTACAAAGCTTCCTGTAGATGTTATTGGATGCAAAATAAATAGAGAAGAAAATGGTTTAGCAAGAAGCTCAAGAAACTCTTTACTCTCTATAGAAGATAAAGCAGAATCTGCTTTTATTTACAAGAGTTTACAAGAAGCAAAGAATAACTTTGGCATAAAATCTGTTAAAGATATTGAAAAGGATATTAAATTTGCCTTCGAAAAACACCCTCTATTGCGATTAGAATATTTTGAAATTGCTAACGCACAAACCCTAGAGTCTTTTTCAGAGTCAAAGCAAGAAGAAAAATACCGCGCATTTATAGCTGCTTACGCAAAAAATGTAAGGTTAATTGATAACATTGCACTAAACTAAAAGTTTTAAACAAAAAGAAATGCAAATTCACGTTGTAAAATCTAAAATTCACCGAGTAAAAGTTACCGGAGCCGACTTAAATTACATTGGTAGTATTACTATTGATGAAGATCTTATGGATGCTGCTAATATTGTGGAAGGTGAAAAAGTACAAATTGTAAATAATAACAATGGCGAAAGGCTAGAGACCTACGCTATTCCCGGACCTAGAAATTCTGGCGAAATTTGTTTAAATGGTGCTGCAGCAAGAAAAGTTGCAAAAGGAGATGTGCTTATTCTAATCACTTACGGTATAATGAGCCTTGAGGAAGCAAAAAAATTTAAGCCCTCAATTGTTTTTCCTAATGAAGAAAACAACCTCCTAAATTAATACCTTTCTTTTGAAAAAAAAGAAAATTATAAAATCCCTTAAAATTATACTCCCACTTTTGTTGGGAGTTTTTTTAATTGGGCTATCTATATATAAATCCACTCAAGAAGAAAGAAATCAACTTTATGAAAATATCGTAAATGCAGATTTGCTTTTTGTATTTCTATCCCTTATTTGTGGTATTTTATCTCACTTGTCTAGAGCCTATCGATGGAAATTCCTATTGAATCCTATGGGATATAATATAAAACTTCACAATAGTTTTATGGCGGTTATGTCTGGTTATTTAGCCAATTTAGGTATTCCAAGATCTGGTGAAGTATTAAGAGGAGCTAGTATCGCTACCTACGAAAATGTCCCCTTTGAGAAAGCCTTCGGAACAATCATTTCAGAGAGAGTAGCAGACTTAGTTATGCTCCTTCTCATTTTAACGATCGCCTTTATTTCTCAAACCCAATATATATTATTAGTGATTGAAACTTATCAAATTAACCCCTTTATGGGAATTTTGGTATTAGCTAGTTTATTCTTTTTAGGCCTTTTGTTTTTAAAGATCATTAAAAAATCAAACATACCCATCATTATAAAAATTAGAAAGTTTGGAATAGGAATTTTAGAAGGAATGAAAAGTATTCTTACCATAAAAAACAAGTATGCCTTTATTTTTCATACTTTTTTCATTTGGCTTATGTACCTTCTTATGTTTTATCTTATCAAATTTGCTGTTCCAGGAGCATCTATAATTAGCATAGGGCAAATTCTTGTAGCATTTGTAGTAGGCTCCTTTGCAATCTCTGTCACCAACGGAGGGGTTGGCGTTTATCCAATTGCAATTGGCGCAGTGCTTGCACTTTACGGAATAAACCAACAAACAGGTGAAGCATTTGGATGGGTTATCTGGGGATCCCAAACGCTTTTAAACCTAGTTATCGGTAGTTTGTCGATTTTTCTAATCCCTATAGTGAATAAAAAGTAATTTTTTCATATCTTATAAGGCAATTTCAAAGCCTACTAAATGAAAAAAACTATACTACTTCTATGCTCCCTTATAGCCTCTTCTCAACTAGGATTCAGCCAAGTAGAATACAAAGTTTTGGAATCTGAAAAACTTCAAACTAAGCGGGAACTTAAAATACAGCTTCCGCGGAATTACAAATCCAATGTAAAAAAATCGTATCCGTTAGTACTCGTATTTGACGGTGATTATCTATTTGAACCTGTCGCTGGTAATGTAGATTATTATAGCTATTGGGAAGATATGCCTGAAGCTTTAGTGGTGGGAATCAATCAATCTAAAACAAGAATGGATGACACCAAATATGACTTAGAAAATTACCTTCCCGTAGATCAAGGCGCCGATTTTTTTGAATTTATAGGGGAAGAATTATTACCTCTTTTAGAGAAAAATTACCGTATCTCTAATTTTAGGATTGTTGTGGGACACGACCTTACGGCGAATTTAATGAATTACTATTTGCTCAAAGAAAATCCCATTTTTGATGGATATATTAATCTAAGCGCAGATTATACCGATGTTATAAAAAACAATCTACCAGGTATTCTTTCAAAATCTAAAGAGAAAGTTTGGTATTATATAGCTACAGGAACAGATGATGCTGAACTCTTAAAAGAAAGCAATCTGCAAATGATTAATAGCCTCAAAGAAATTGAAAATGAGAAACTATATTTTTATGATGATAATTTTGAAGAAGCGACTCACTACTCATTGGTTGGGAGAGCTATTCCTAAAGCAATAGAAGATATTTTTTCAGTTTATCGTCCTATCACTTCAAAAGACTACCAAGAAAAAGTACTTAAAACCAAAGGAACTTTTTATAATTATTTGGTAGATAAATATGAAGTGATTCAAAAATTATACGAATTAGATATCAAAATTCGCGTTAGTGATTTTATGACAATTTCATCGGCTATCGAAGAGAAGAAAGAATTTGAACAATATGAAGATTTAGGGAAATTAGCACAAAAAGAACATCCTGAAAGTATGATTGGAAGTTACTTTTTAGCACGCTACAATGAAGAGCTTGGAAAACCTAAAAGAGCGCTTAAAGAATATCAAGAAGCCTTTTCTCTTAATGAAGCTTCATATCTCACTAAAGACATGATGATAGAAAAAATTAACTCGCTTAAAGCGGATTTAGGTTTATAAACTTTCTCTATTTTAGCTAAAAATATCTTCTAATGGCTAAAACCAAAACTACTTTTTTTTGTCAAAATTGCGGGAATCAACACGCTAAATGGCAAGGCCAATGCTCTTCTTGTAAACAATGGAACACCCTTGTAGAAGAAGTTATTCAAAAGCAAGATGAGAAGGACTGGAAAACTTCTTCTAGTTCTGGCAATTCTTCTAAAAAAAGAAACGCTAGCCCAACCCTTATCAAAGATATTGAGTACAAAAAGGAGAAAAGACTTTCTACCAACAACACTGAATTAGACCGTGTATTAGGCGGCGGACTTATTCCTGGTTCGTTAACCTTATTAGGAGGAGAACCAGGTATTGGAAAGAGTACTTTATTATTACAAGTTTCCCTTCAGTTAAAATATAAAACCTTATATGTATCTGGAGAAGAAAGTCAGCAGCAAATAAAGATGCGTGCAGAACGTATCAATTCTAACCCTTCTGAATGCTACATCCTCACCGAAACTAAAACACAACATATTTTTCAGCAAATAGAAAAATTAGAACCAGAGATCGTAATTATAGACTCCATTCAGACCCTACATAGTGATTTCATTGAGAGTTCGCCAGGTAGCATTTCTCAAATTAGAGAATGCACTTCAGAGCTTATTAAATTTGCGAAAGAAACCCATACTCCCGTTTTATTGATTGGACATATTACTAAAGAAGGAAGCATCGCGGGACCAAAAGTGCTAGAGCATATGGTCGATACCGTTTTGCAATTTGAAGGAGACCGAAACCACGTATATAGAATCCTTAGAGCTCATAAAAATAGATTTGGCTCTACCAATGAATTAGGTATTTACGAAATGCAAGGAGAAGGCCTAAGAGAAGTAAGTAATCCATCAGAAATATTACTCAGTAAGAGTAATCAAGAATTGAGTGGAACTGCTATCGCTGCTACTCTTGAAGGCATACGCCCTTTGATGATAGAAATACAAGCATTAGTAAGTACAGCTGTTTATGGAACTCCTCAACGCTCTACCACAGGCTATAATGCCAAAAGACTAAATATGATCTTAGCGGTTTTAGAAAAAAGAGCCGGGTTTAGATTAGGAGCTAAAGATGTTTTCTTAAACATTACGGGAGGAATTTCTGTAGACGATCCCGCTATAGATTTGGCGGTTGTCGCTGCCATCTTATCTTCTAATGAAGACATATCTATCGAAAAGAATATTTGCTTTGCTGCAGAAATTGGTTTAGCAGGAGAAGTGAGACCTGTGACTAAAGTTGAACAACGAATTCTAGAAGCCGAAAAATTAGGTTTTGAAACTATTGTAGTTTCAACCCAAAATAAAATAAATACGGGAAAATATGCTATTAAAGTAGAGTTAGCTTCTCGAGTAGAAGAAGTGGTTGAACTTCTTTTTGGATAAAATCTATTTCTAAATTTATGGCAAGATTTATGCATTTTCATTTTATGTGAAAAAAATTTTAACTTTTATAAGCGTAACTATTTTAATTTTTGCCGGATTCATTTCTTGCACAAAAATCAGTGAAGTACTGTCTTCACCTACAGCGAGAGAAACCTATAAAAAAGAATTTAAAAACAGAAAAGCTGTTATTAATAAATGGCAATCTACTTACAGCAATGCTATTTTAGATAGTATAGAAGTAGATTTACCTTATGGTGAAAAAGGAGCTTTCTCATATTTTCAAAATGAAATTTCCACCTATTCTTTTTCGTTAAAAAGAGGAACTTCGTTCACGGCAAAAGTAAGCTTAGATTCTTTACAGGATAGAGTTTTTATCAATTTTCTAAAAAAGAAAGACACCTTATGGGAAGAAGTGCTGAGTAATGATATCCAAGAAAATACAATTAGCTATACTCCTAAACAAGACGGAGAGTATAAAATTATTATCCAGCCCGAAATAGCTTCTAGCAGCAATTTTTTTATTCAATTAAATACTTCACCTACCTATTATTTTCCCGTCGTAGGAAAAGATAATAAAGCTATACAAAGTTTTTGGGGAAATCCGAGAGATGGCGGTAAAAGAAGTCATGAAGGGATAGATATTTTCGCTTCACGCGGAACTCCTACTGTAGCGGTAACCGAAGGCAGAGTAACCAGAACTGGAAATAGAGGTCTTGGCGGAAAACAAGTTTGGCTAAAGGAAAGTTTATTTGGTAATTCTATTTACTATGCTCATTTAGACAGCATACTGGTAAATGTTGGTGATAGAGTTAAGATCGGTGATACCTTAGGTTTGGTAGGAAACTCGGGGAATGCAAGGACAACTGCTCCTCATCTTCATTTCGGAATTTATCGTAATGGAGCTATCGACCCTTTGCCATTTGTATATAAATCCAAGTCGATACAAAAAAATGATTTTTCAAGAAGTTTTAAGGAAGACTACTTGGTGATAAAAACTGCTCGAGCAAATTTGAGAAGCGGACCTAGTATTTCTCATAAAATTATAGCAAACCTATTTCAAAATGACACTATTAAATTATTAGGACAGCATCACGACTGGCTTCATATTAAATCGACTTATGGAAAAGCAGCTTTTTTACACAAGAGTCTAGGAGGAAAATTAAAGCAGAAACTATAAAAAACTCCCATTTCTAAATGAATAGAAAAGGGAGTGTCTTTAAGTTTTATCTATCTCGATTCTCTTCAGATAATAATCGAGAAAGCTCATCGTATTTAGGTGTAAGAATTACCTCAATACGTCTGTTTTTAGCTTTACCTTCAACACTAGAATTACTCGCAATAGGAGCATATTCCCCACGGCCTGCTGCAGTTAATCGCTCTGCATTAATTCTTCCATTTTGCTGTAACAAATTGACAATAGAAGTAGCTCTTTTTGTTGAAAGATCCCAATTGTTTTGTAAAGCTCCATTTCCGCCGTAAGGCACATTATCTGTGTGACCTTCTATCAATACATTTATGTCATTATTTTCGGCTAAGACAGCTGCTAATTGCTTTACAGCTTGTTGTCCCTGCTCTCCTACAGCCCAGCTTCCTGAACTAAATAAAAGTTTATTTTCCATAGAAACATATACTTTTCCGTTTCTCTGCTCCACGGTTAAACCTTTACCCTCAAAGTTGGTCAATGCATTAGAAACACTTTGTTTTAACGCTTTCATTTTAGCATCTTTAGCTGCTAAAATTGTTTCTAGCTCATCAATTCGTTGACTACGTGATTTTAAATCTTCTTCTAATAACTGCAATCTCTGTTTTTCTTTAGCTAAAGCATTTTGTTTATTTTCTAAATCTCCTAATAAGGTTCTATTTTGTTTAGAAATATCCTGTAACAAGTTCGAACTATTAGATTCTAAAGCATTGTATGATTCTTGTAAATTACCATATAATTCTTCTAAATTTCTAAATTTCTCTTCATACCCCTGATTTTGAGTTTGAAGTTCAGACATTCTTTTTTGAGCTTGTTCAAACTCATTTCTACTATTTAGATTTTCTTCTTCACAATTATCTAGTTTCTGTTGAAGGCTGTTCGACTTTGCTTCTAAGTCATCATACTTCGTTTCTAGATCGGTAAATTTCTTAGCCGGCACACAAGAAGTTGCCAAAATAAATGCTACGATGGGAACTATTAATATTTTTCTAAACATATTTTTATTTTATTTTAATTCTACTAATATAGGACAATGATCGCTATGTTTTGCCTCTGGTAAGATAACGGCTCTTTTTATTTTTTCTTGTAATGGAGCACTAACTAAATGATAATCTAAACGCCAACCTTTGTTATTTGCTCTAGCATTGGCACGATAGCTCCACCAAGAATACTCTACTCTATCTGGGTTTAAATACCTAAAAGAATCAAGAAAGCCTTGTGATAAAAAGCTTCCTAACCACGTTCTTTCTACTGGTAAAAATCCAGATACATTCTTTAAACGTACAGGATCATGAATGTCTATAGCTTCATGACAAATATTATAATCTCCAGAAATCACCAAATTAGGAACCTCTTCTTTTAGCTGATTTATATAGGTTTTAAAATCATCCATAAAGGTCAATTTAAACTCTAATCTGTCTATATTCGTCCCAGAAGGCAGGTATAAACTCATCACCGAAAGATCTTCAAAATCTGCTCTTATTGATCTTCCTTCAAAATCCATATAATCTATTCCTGTTCCATAAACTACATTCTTAGGTTCAGTTTTGCTTAAAATGGCCACCCCGCTATACCCTTTTTTTTGTGCAGGATACCAATAGCAATACTTATAACCAATTTCATGAAAAACTTCTTCATCAAATTGATCTGGATTTGCTTTTATTTCTTGTAAGCAAACTACATCGGCGTTTACTTGGCTTAACCAAGTAAGTAAATCTTTTCTCAATGCGGCTCTAATGCCATTTACATTGTAAGAAACAATAACCATAAACTTATTTTTTCACAAAAATAGAATAATGTAAACGTTAAGAATACTTGTTTCTTAAAAATTGATTTAGATTTCATAAAATATTTATGAAAAGCATTAGTTTTACTTTACATGCGCATACTTCTATTTATTTTCTTTTTACTCTTTGCCATAACTGTCGACGCACAGGTATATGAGGATGATTTTTCCGAAAAGAAAATAGCAGTTAGCGATACTATACTTATCGATTCGGTAAGTATAAACCCTTTTAAGTTTAAGGTTTACAACTCACAAGAAAAGTTACTCGATTCTACAGCCTACCAAGTAGATTTTGCTAAAAGCTACCTAGTTCTTAATGATTCTTTACGGAAACAAAACGATTCTATTAAAATAGTCTATAGAAAATATCCCGATTTCTTCACCAAACGTTACTACCAATTTGACCCCAATATCATTGTAGGAAATGAAAATCGGGTGAACCGAATTTACCAATTAGGAGAAGAAAAAAATCAAAGCTCTTTTGTTCCCTTTGACGGATTAACCACGAGCGGAAGTATTTCTAGAGGAATTACCGTTGGTACCAATCAAAATGCAGTTTTAGATTCTGAATTAGATTTGCAAATCACGGGAAAAATTTCAGATAATGTAAATCTTCGTGCTTCTTTACAAGACTCAAATATTCCTATTCAACAGAATGGTTATTCACAAAACCTAAATGAATTTGACCAAATTTTTATTGAACTTTACGGAAAAAACTGGAACATAAGAGCTGGAGATGTAGACCTAGTACAGACCGATTCTTACTTTGCTTCTTACACAAAAAAAGTACAAGGACTTTCACTAGGAGCCACTCTAAATCCTGACGGAAACTCCACCGATATTTTTGCTGCTGGAGCACTGGTACGCGGTGTGTTTACTAGAAATCAATTTCAAGGCCAAGAGGGAAATCAAGGTCCGTATAAATTAACTGGACCTAACGGAGAGCTATTCGTTTTAATCGTATCGGGCAGCGAATCGGTTTTTGTGAATGGAATCCGCCTTGAGCGAGGAGAAAATGAAGATTATGTAATAGATTATAATGCTGGGGAAATTATTTTTAACGCCACTTATCCTATTACTTCCGAAATGCGAATTACCGTAGAATATCAATATTCAGACCGTAATTATTCTCGGGTGGTCGCTACTGGTGGTGGAAAACATACTAGTGAAAAATTAGAAATTGGCGCCTTTGTATATTCAGAAAATGATATCAAAAGTCAACCCTTACAACAAAACCTCAACGAAGAGCAAGCTCAAATTCTGGCAGATGCTGGAGATGACACCAATCAAATGATAGCTCCTAGCGCAGTTGCCGATACGTTTGACGAAAACAAAGTGCTTTACACAAAAGAAGTCATAAACGACGAAGAGGTTTTTGTGTATTCCACCAATCCAGAAGATGAATTATTTCAAGTGCGTTTTAGCAATGTGGGCGAAAATCAAGGAGATTATGTATTGACCAATGCGAGTGCTATAACGCGAACCTATGAGTATATAGCTCCGGTAAACGGAATTCCGCAGGGAAATTATGAGCCTATTATTCGACTTTTTGCACCCACCAAATTGCAAGTAGGTGTGGTGAACGGAAAATATCAACCTTCAGAAAAAACAAAAGTAGATTTTGAATTTGCCGCCAGCAAAAATGATGAAAATTTATTTTCAGATCTAGATGACAATAACAATGATGGCTTTGCTGCAAGAGTAGAAGTTACTCAACGCGTGGTTCAATTAAAAGATTCTTCGCAAATAGAAGCTTTCGCCGGAATTAATTACTTGCAAGATGAATTTCAAAGTATCGAGCGTTTATTTAATGTGGAGTTTAATAGAGATTGGAATTTAATAAATCCGTTAGGAAATCAAAATTATATACAATCGGGAATCAATTTTAGAACGCTTAAAAACGGTGTTTCCCAATACCGGTTTGAACACCTCAATTACTCGGAAAACTATTCAGGTACCCGTCATGTTATTTCTTCACAACACCAATTAGGAAAATTAAGAACACAACTTTACGGAAGTTACTTAGAAAGCGATGGCAGCACGTTTACTTCAGAATTTTCACGAATGAATGCCTTTGCCGTTTATGATTTTGGTAAGGTTTGGACAGGAACCCGAATTAATCTAGAAGACAATCAGCAGCAAGAAAAAGCCACGCAAAATTTAACAGGTATTAGTCAGAGGTTTAATAGCTACGAAGTATTTACTGGTGTTGGAGACAGCACGGCGGTTTATGCCGAAATTGGTTATCGTCATCGGGTAAATGACAGTTTGCGAAACAATAACTTGCAACGAGTGAGTCATTCTAACAATTACTATTTAAAATCGCAACTCATACAAAATGAAAATACGCAACTTTCGGTATTCGCTAATTACAGAAAGTTGATCAATGAAGAAGAAAACGTAGAAGATGAACAATCGCTTAACTCTCGAGTGTTGTACAATCAATTTTTATTTGATAAATTGATAAGCCTCAATACTGCCTATGAGACCAATAGCGGAACCTTAGCCCAACAAGAATTCACTTACGTGGAAGTAAACGCAGGTGAGGGACAATACACCTGGAACGATTATAACGATAATGGCATACAAGAACTAGAAGAGTTTGAAATTTCACCCTTTCCCGATCAGGCTAAATATGTACGAGTCTTGTTACCTAATCAAATCTTCTTAAAAACACATCAGAATAAATTCAGTCAAGTAGTGACGCTTAACTTTATGCAACTGAGTGATGATGCGAGCACCAAAAAATTTCTAAAACATTTTTATAACCAAACCTCTTATTTGGTAGACCGAAAGATAGAAAGAGAGGAAGATAACTTTGACCTGAATCCGTTTAACGATAGCGGAGATGAAGAATTAGCCGTAAACCTCAACTTTAGAAATACCATTTTCTTTAATCGCGGAAAGCAGCGTTACACCACTTCTTACACGTATATCTCAACCCGAGCAAAAAATTTGCTTTCTACAGGATTTCAAGAAAACGATATTGAAAGTCACCAGTTAAAGTTTAACCATAAAGTACAAGAAAGCTGGTTATTTAATTTTGACAACCAAACCACCACTACGGTAAGTACCTCAGAGAATTTTGGCAACCGAAATTATGATATTTTAAGCTACACCACTAACCCTAAAGTTTCTTATTTACTCTCTAGAAGCACCCGTTTTGATGTTTTTTACCAATACAACACCCAAACCAATAGATTGGGCGATGAAGAAGAGTTACAACAACAAAAATTAGGCGCTTCCTTTAATTTTGCCAACGCTCAAAAATATGCGGTTAGCGGAGAGTTTAATTACATTTTTAATGAATTTACAGGAAGTGCTTTTTCTCCTGTAGCCTACCAAATGTTGCAGGGTTTACAACCCAATAAAAACTTTACATGGACGCTTTTAGCACAACGAAAACTCACCAATTATTTAGATCTCAACCTTTCCTATTTTGGGCGAAAAAGTGAAAGTGCAGACGCTATCCATACGGGTAGCGTACAGCTAAGGGCGTATTTTTAAGATTTTCTTAACGGGTAGTAAAAAAATGCTATATTGCTAAGCATAAACCAACTATCTTATGAAGAATCTTTACCTATTTCTCCTTATTACATTTTCTACGCTTTCCACCCAAGGCCAAAACCAACCATTTATTACCACGTGGGAGGTTGATGCCAGTGATTTGAGTATAACTATTCCCACACACTCTGGATCAACCTACAACTATACGGTTGATTTTGGAGATGGAACAGTTTTAACCAATCAGACAGGAGATACTACTCATACCTATAATTCTGCAGGAACTTATATTGTAAGTATATCAGGTACTTTTCCTAGAATATATTTTAATAATAATGGAATAAATAGATATAAAGTAAAATCAATTGATCAATGGGGGGATATTTCTTGGGAATCAATGGCAAGTGCTTTTAAAGGTTGTTTTAACTTAATGGTTAATGCTACTGATGCACCAGACTTAACCCTAGTGACTGATTTAAGTTATATGTTTTCTAATTGTAACAATATGAATCAATCTATTAATCATTGGGATATTTCAAATATCACTAATATTAGTTATATGTTTTTTGTCGCCAAATCTTTTAATCAACCCCTTAACGGTTGGAATGTGGGAAATGTAACAAATATGACTGGAATGTTTGGTAATACTAATGATTTTAATCAGCCTTTAAATAATTGGGATGTTTCCAATGTTACAAATATGAGAGGAATGTTTAGTAATGCTATTGGATTCAATCAAAATATTAATAATTGGGACGTGTCGAATGTATCAAATATGATGGCTATGTTTAGTTTAGCAACACTTTTTGACAAACCCTTAAACAATTGGAATGTTTCGAATGTATCCAACATGAGTCAAATGTTTCAAGGATCCACATTATTTAACCAACCTTTAAATAGTTGGAATGTTAGTAGTGCTACTATAATGCACTCAATGTTTGAAAATGCAACCTCATTTAATCAACCTTTAAATAATTGGAATGTTTCAAATGCCATTGGTATGAGTAGGATGTTTGCTGATGCTATAAATTTTAATCAAAACATTCATAACTGGAATGTATCTAACGTGCTTTATATGAGTGAAATATTTAAAGGGGCAATTTCTTATAATCAACCATTAAATAATTGGAATGTTTCTAATGTCATTAACATGGATCAAATGTTTGATGGAGCAATTTTATTTAATCATCCGTTGAACAATTGGGATGTTTCCAATGTAAGTTCTATGGTTGGTATGTTTGCAAACGCAACTTCATTTAATCAAAACATTGATAATTGGGATGTTTCCAATGTCACTGCCATGGGTAGCAGATATGAGTTTCTTATTAACTCCCCTTACGGAGGAATGTTTCAAAATGCGACTTCTTTTAACCACCCCCTTAATAATTGGGATGTTTCCAATGTTACAGATTTTGGGTGTATGTTCAACAATGCAACTTCTTTCAATCAGCCTCTTAATAATTGGATCGTTACAAATTCGGATAGAATGGAGGCTATGTTTGCTTTTGCCTCCTCATTTAATCAAGACATATCGTCATGGGTATTTAGTCAAAATGTTTCATTCGATAATGATCATTTATATCCTTCCACTCCAGGGTTTATAAAGTATTCAAATTTAGATAATGTAAATTATGATAAATTTCTAGCTAGTTTAGTTTCTCAAAATTTACCCTCTAGAGATCTTGAAGCAGATGGCTTAGAATACTGTAACTTCCACTCTAGGCATAATCTTATTAACAATTTAGGCTGGGATATAACTGGTGACATCCAATCACAAAACTGTAATTTCATTATGGGTAATGTTACGTATGATGAAAACAGCAACGGTTGTGACCCTAATGATGCTGGTATTTCTGGTTTTATGGTCAGTGCTAATAATGGTACTGATGATATCTTTACTTATTCCAACAATGGAGATTATCAGTTAGGAACTATTGGCACCAACTTTACAGTTTCGGTTATGAATTACCCGAGTTATTTTTCTGTAACTCCAGCAAGCCAGAACGTCACTTTTACAACTTCTAACACTGAGGTGGCCGATTTTTGTGTGACCGCCAATCAAACGATGGAAGATTTGAATGTGGTTTTGATCCCTATAAGTGAAGCGCGTCCCGGTTTTGAAGCAGATTATCAATTGGTAGTTGAAAATATAGGAACACAAACCCTAGCTAATGCTACGGTAACCTTAGATTTTGATGATACCATGCAAAGTTTTGTTAATGCAAGTGTGACGCCAACCTCAACTACTGCAAATCAATTAACCTTTGATATGGCCAATTTGCAACCGCTTACCTTTCAAACGGTAGATATCACGATGCAAACCTTTCAACCACCAACAGTAAATGGAGATGATATTTTAAGCTTTACCGCAAATGTAAGTCCGAGTATGAATGATTTTACTCCAAACGACAATACCTTTGTCTACGACCAAACTGTAGTGAATTCTTATGATCCTAACGACAAACAAGTATTGCAAGGAGAAGAAATAGAGATCGATAACGCCGATGAGTATTTAAATTATTTGATACGTTTTCAAAATACAGGAACTGCGAGCGCTATTAACGTTAGAATTTTAGACACACTACATCCAAAATTAGATTACAGCACCTTAAGACCTGTAAATGCCAGTCATAACTACCGCATTGAAGTAACTAATGAAAACGAAGTAGAGTTTATTTTTGATGGAATTAACCTACCTGATGAAAACACGAATGAACCTGCAAGTCACGGTTTTGTAGCCTATAAAATAAAACCTAAAAGTGATGTAGCTATTGGAGATTTTATTACTGGCGATGCGAACATATATTTTGATTTTAACGCCCCCATCATCACCAATATGGTTTCCACCGAAATAATTGATGATTTAAGTTTTACAAATTATGAGTTAGAAAACAACATTAGTATCTACCCTAACCCAACGCAAAATACCTTGCATATTGAAGTAAAAAACAATCAAGAAATTGAGCAAATAAAGATTTATAACTTAAGTGGATTAGAACTGATGAATGTTGAAGAAAATAAGCAACTATTAAACTTAGAAAGTTTAAGTGCAGGTGTTTATTTTATCAACATTCAAACCAATTTGGGAACAGTAAATAGGAGATTTATAAAGAGTTAAAGTATTTGTTTTAAATGATATGCTATTAATTAATAGTAAAAATTACTATATTTAAGAAAATAACTGTTTTATGAAAAATCTTTACTTTTTTTACTATTTAGCTTTTCTTTTTTCTACATCTCAGCCCAAAACCAACCGTTTATTACGACTTGGGATGCAACTGCTAATACAACGATCACTGTTCCTACTCATCCTGGATCAACCTACAACTATACAGTAGATTTTGGAGATGGAACGGTTTTAAGCAACCAAACAGGAGATGTATCTCATACATATCTACCAGGAGTTTATACAGTTACTATTAATGGAACTTTCCCTAGAATTTATTTTGATCATAATTACAACGGCGATATTGTTTCTGTTGAACAGTGGGGGAATATTCAATGGACTTCGATGGAATCTGCATTTGAAGGGTGTTATAATTTGGTGATTAATGCTATAGATGCTCCGGATTTAAGCCAAGTTACAGATATGTCATTTATGTTTAGGAATTGCAATAACTTAAACCAATCAATTGATCATTGGGACGTTTCTAACATTACTGATATGAGCTATATGTTTTATCAAGCAAGTTCATTTAATCAATCCTTAAATAATTGGGATGTGTCAAGTGTTGTAGACATGGAACGAGTGTTTGGTTTTGCAGAAGATTTTGATCAACCTCTAAACAATTGGGATGTCTCTAGCGTAGTAAATATGGAAGCAATGTTTGTAAACGCAAGTAGTTTTAATTCGAGTATAAGCACTTGGAATGTATCTAGTGTGACAAGTATGTATAAAATGTTCACTGAAGCAATCTTTTTTGATCAACCCCTAAACAATTGGGATGTGTCAAGTGTTAACAATATGAGACTTATGTTTTCCTCTGCAACTTCTTTTAATCAGCCTTTAAATAACTGGGATGTTTCAAATGTAAATACTATTCATGGTATGTTTCAAAATGCTTCCAATTTCGATCAAAATTTAAATAACTGGGACGTATCAAATGTTACTGAAATGACCAGTACATTTCATAATGCAAGCTCCTACAATCAACCCTTGAATAATTGGAATATCACAGCTCCCTCTCTATTTGATTTTTTAAATAATTCTGGTTTAAGCGTAAGACATTATGATAACTTCCTATCCCAACTTGTAGCTCTGGGAGCCCATCAAATTAATTTAGGTGCACAAGGTTTAGAATATTGTAATACAACGATTCGTAATGAGTTGATTAATAGAGGATGGAATATTACAGGTGATACTCAATCGCAAAATTGTAATTCTATTGTCGGTGAAATTACTTATGATGAAAATAATAATGGTTGTGACCCTACAGATATTGGAGTAAGTGGTTTTTTAGTGGATGCTACCGATGGGGTTGAAAATTGGCAAACTTTTACTCTTAATGGCAATTACGAATTAGGGGTCATTGGAAATAATTTTACTGTTTCGGTGATGAACATGCCAACATATTATTCCATAACGCCAGCAAATCAGCAAGTGACTTTTACAACTTCAAATAGCCAAACTGCTGATTTTTGTGTCACTGCTAATCAAAGTGTTGATGACCTAAACATTACATTAATTCCTAGAGGGGGGGCTCGCCCTGGTTTCAATGCAGATTACCAATTGGTCGTAGAAAATCTAGGTACACAAGCCGTTACCAATGCTACGGTAACTTTAGATTTTGATAACACCATGCAAAGCTTTGTCAACAGTAGTGCGGCACCAACTTCTACTACTGCGAATCAACTAACCTTTGATATTGCCAATTTGCAACCGCTTACTTTCCAGACCGTAGATATTACGATGCAAACCTTTCAACCACCCACGGTAAACGGGGATGACATTTTAAGCTTTACCGCTAATGTGAATCCGAGTGCGAATGATTTTACTCCGAGTGACAATACCTTTATCTACGACCAAACCGTTGTGAATTCTTACGATCCTAATGACAAGCAAGTATTACAGGGAGAAGAAATTGAAATTGATAAAGCCGATGAATATTTAAATTACTTAATTCGTTTCCAAAATACGGGAACTGCCAGCGCTATTAATGTAAGAATTTTAGACACGCTACATCCAAAATTAGATTACAGCACCTTAAGACCTGTAAATGCAAGTCATAACTACCGTATTGAAGTAAACAATAAAAACGAAGTAGAATTTATTTTTGATGGTATCATTCTACCCGATGAAAACACCAACGAACCCGCAAGTCACGGTTTTGTAGCCTATAAAATCAAGCCTAAAAGTGATGTAGCAGTGGAAGATTTTATTACGGGCGATGCCAATATCTATTTTGACTTTAATGCTCCCATCATCACCAATATGGTTTCCACCAAAATTATTGACGATTTAAGTTCTACAAATTATGAATTAGAAAATAACATTAGCATCTACCCTAACCCAGCAAAAAATATCTTGCATATTGAGGCTAAAAACAAGCAAAAGATTGAGCAGTTAAAAATCTATAATTTAAGCGGTTTAGAACTGATGAATGTTGAAGAAAATAAGCAACTATTAAACTTAGAAAGTTTAAGCACTGGCGTTTATTTTATTCAAATTCAAACCAATTTGGGAACAGTGAATAAACGTTTCATTAAAAATTAGAAACTTATAAAACTAAAAAAAACCCGCTCATTTGAACGGGTTTTTTGTTTTATACAGAGAAAAAATTAAGCTTTTTTCATCCAAGTTTTAAAATCTATTTCTTGAGCAATAATGCTTTTTAATTCTGAAATAGGTACACGTTTTTGCTCCATCGTATCTCGGTGACGAATGGTTACTTGATTGTCTTCTTTGGTGTCGTGATCTACGGTAATACAAAATGGTGTTCCGTTAGCATCTTGACGACGGTAGCGTCTTCCCACAGCATCTTTTTCATCATAAATCACATTAAAATCCCATTGAAGTTCCTCAATAATTTCTTGAGCGATTTCGGGTAAACCATCTTTTTTCACTAATGGAAAAACGGCAGCCTTTACTGGAGCCAAAATAGAAGGCAATTTTAAAACCGTTCTTGTTGAACCGTCTTCTAATTCTTCTTCTTTTAAGGCACTAGAGAAAATAGCCAAGAACATACGGTCTAGACCAATTGAAGTTTCAATAACGTAAGGCACGTAGTTTTTATTCAATTCTGGGTCGAAAAACTGAAGCTTTTTCCCTGAATGTTCTTCGTGTGCTTTTAAATCGAAATCGGTTCTTGAGTGAATTCCTTCTAATTCTTTAAACCCAAATGGGAAATTAAATTCAATATCGGTAGCAGCATTAGCATAATGCGCCATTTTTTCGTGATCGTGGAAACGGTAGTTTTCTTCTCCAAGCCCTAAAGACGCATGCCAATTTTGGCGGGTTTCTTTCCAATGTTCAAACCACTTTAATTCTTCGCCTGGACGTACAAAAAATTGCATTTCCATTTGTTCAAATTCCCTTTGACGGAATATAAACTGTCTAGCTACAATTTCGTTTCTAAAGGCTTTTCCTATTTGTGCGATCCCAAAAGGAATTTTCATTCTTCCTGTTTTTTGCACATTGGCAAAATTAACGAAGATTCCTTGTGCGGTTTCCGGTCTTAAATATAGATCTGTAGCAGAATCCGCGGAAGCGCCTAATTTGGTACCAAACATTAAATTGAACTGCTTCACATCGGTCCAGTCTTTAGAGCCACTTTCTGGACAAGCAATTCCTAATTCTTCAATAAGAGCTTTTACATCGGCAAGATTTTCTTCCGTTAAGGATTTTGCCAAACGTTCCATGATGGTTTTTTGCTCCGCGTGATAACGAATAACTCTAGGATTGGTGGTTACAAACTCTTCTTCGTTAAAAGTCTCACCAAACCTTTTTTTGGCTTTATTGATTTCTTTTTGAGCTTTTTGGTTGATTTTTTCTACATAATCTTCTACCAAAACATCGGCTCTGTATCTCTTTTTTGAATCTTTATTATCTATTAGAGGATCATTAAATGCATTTACATGTCCCGAAGCTTCCCAAGTTTTAGGGTGCATTAATATTGCCGCATCTAAGCCTACAATGTTTTGGTTCATTTGAACCATGCTTTTCCACCAATAATCTTTAATATTTTTCTTAAGTTCTGCTCCGTTTTGACCGTAATCATAAACTGCGCTTAAACCATCGTATATTTCGCTAGACGAAAAAATATACCCATACTCTTTGGCATGGGATATTACTTGCTTAAAAGTATCTTGTTGTTTTGCCATAGGACAAAAATAATAATAATGTAGACTTATATTTAAGTTTGGGGGCTAAGTTTTTATTTTAAAATAAAAGTATCTGTTGCCATTCTATTTTCGCCGTCAAATACATTAATTATATAACGGCCTTCTACTCGCTTTTGGGCAGAGATTGCAAAGAGTATACACATTTCTGTCTTTTGATTTTGGTAATCTATAGTGCTTAACGCGCTATAATTTAAATTTTTATCTCCAAAAGAGATGAGCTTTTTGGCACCTAAAAGATTATTTTTAGGATTTATAACTTGTACATAGATGTCTCTCTTCCCACTTTTTGCAAGCGCATTTTCTAATAAATTAAAGCAAATTCTTATTTGTTCGGTTTTACTTGCTTTAGAAGTAACATTTATCTCGTCGTTATTTTTAATGTAAACACCTTCTGCTTTTAGATCGCTCAATTGTAAAACTGATGCTTTTTGAACTTGATTTTCTAATTCTTGATTTTGAAAAATTAAAGAATCAGATTTTTGCTGATTAAGCTGAAGTATATTTGAGGTACTATCTATTGCTTCTTGAAGTTCTTGATTTTTTTGAGAAAAACTGTCTACTACTTTCAATAATTTTTGACGTTGTCTTCTTAATAACTCGGCTTCAATTTTATAACGTTGTAATTGATCATTAGTCATTTTAGAACTATCTAAAGAGCTAAGAAGCATCGATATTCTCTTTTTCTCTCTAGAAAGATCTTCTTTTAAGGATGAGTTATCAATAATAATGGCTTCGTATTTCTTCTGAAGAGTGTCAAGCTCGTTTTTCAATTTTTTCTTTTCTTGAGAAATAACCTCAATACTTTCTTGATTTTCTTGGTAAAAATTAAACGTGTAAATAATAGAAATAATTAAGAATAATGCCAATATCCCTACCAAAATTTTAAGTACACGATTGTCCTTTTTTTCACTCATAGACAGATAGTTAATCTATTTTTTACTAAATTGATATATTTTAAAATCAATTTAATTGAACCTTGCAAAAGATTTTATAGCGTTTGTTTTTCCAAAGACATGTGTTTGCTGTTCTACTTCTTTATTAGAACAAGAAAAAGCATTATGTCTTTATTGCAGGTATCAACTTCCTACAACCAATTTCCACTACCATAACGAAAATACAGCAAAAAAAGTATTCTACGGTAGAATTCCTTTGGTAAACATAACTTCTCTTTTTGTTTTTCACAAAAAAAATATGACACAAAAACTAATGCATCAGTTAAAGTATAAGGGGAAAGAAGAAATAAGCAGTGTTTTAGGAAATTGGCTCGCAGAAGATTTAAAAACCGTAACCTGGGCAAAAGACATTCAGATGGTAATTCCTGTGCCGTTACATCGAAAAAAATTGAAGAAAAGAGGATATAATCAGGTAGCGGGATTTGGGAAAAGCATCTCCAAACATTTAGGTTGTGATTATTCCGATAAGGTATTAATAAAAGACAACCCTTCTGCTACACAAGTGTTTAAAAATAGAAGTGCTAGAGCAGAAATGAAACACGATTTATTTAAATTACAAAATCAAAATTTAATCGCCAATAAGCATATCTTGTTAGTAGATGATATTATAACTACCGGCACTACCTTAGAAACCTGTTCGCAAATTTTACAACAAGCTCCCAACGTAAATATTAGCATTGCAACGATGGCGATCACTTTATAAATCTAATATTTTTGAAAAAATAATCGTTTCTTTGCCTAAAATTTGGTGATATGCGATTACAGCGCTTTTTATACTTCGTGATTTGCCTTTTGGTATTTTCAGCATTTTCTAATTGCGCCAAAAGAGGTATGCCTACGGGTGGAGATTTAGATACGATCCCTCCTGTGTTTATAAATTCTTCCCCAGAAAACTTTAGCACCAATTTTAAAAATGAGGAAATAAGAATTTATTTTGATGAGTTCATTAAACTTGAGGACGCCCAAAAGCAAATTATTATTTCGCCACCTATAGACCCTAGGCCTACGATTTCTCCGCAAGGAAGTCCGAAAAAATACGTAACCATTCATCTAGGGGATTCTTTAAAGGAAAACACTACGTACACGATTAATTTTGGAAACAGTATTATAGACAATAATGAAGAAAACCCTTTACCGTTTTTTAAATATGTATTTTCAACAGGAAGTTATATTGATTCTTTAAATGTTTCTGGAACAGTAAAAGATGCTTTTGAGTCAGAAACTGAAGAATTTATTTCGGTTTTATTATATGAAATAAATGAAAATTATACCGATTCGATTATATATCAAGAACCTCCTACTTACATAGGCTATACTCAAGATTCTACCAATTCTTTTCAGATTGAAAATATGAAGGAAGGAAAGTATAGAGTGATTGCCTTAAAGGATAAAAACTCTAATTATTTATTCAATCCTTTAGAAGATAAAATTGACTTTCTTGAAGATACTCTTACCCTGCCTACAAACAGAAACTTAGAATTTAGTATTTTTAAGGAACAGAAAAAATTCCGCGTAAGCAAAAGCAAACAAATAGCTGCCAATCATGTGGTGTATGGTTATGAAGGCTTATTAAATGACAGTCTTGAGATTGAGATTTTAGATCCAGATCCCAGTCAGTTTAATACACAAATTGTTAAAGATTTAGAAAAAGATACTTTGCATTTTTGGTATCAACCCGTTATTAAAGAGGATAGTCTAACTGTAAAGATTACTCAGCTTGATTATCAAGATACGGTAATTACTAGAATGAAGGAATTGTATAAAGATTCTATAGAAATAAAGAAGCTTAATGAGAGTTCAATCAACTTAAAAGAAGATTTTGGACTCACAGCTAATATTCCTTTTAAAGCTATTGATAGTAATAAGATTAGCATTTTAAATAAAGACTCTATTGTGGTAAAATTTTCTTCGCGATTATTAGCTTTAGAAAATAAGTTAATGATTGATTTTGATAAAACCGAAAAAGAAACTTACTACATTCAATTGCTACCTAGTGCCTTTACGGATTTTTACGATAAGCCTAATGATACTTTAAAATATCGAGTAAAAACCCCTGCTATTGCCGATTTGGGAACCTTGTCATTAAATATTTCTAATGTAAAGACTTATCCTATTATTGTAGAGGTGGTCGATAACAAAGGAAATGTCATTAAACAAAGTATTCACCAAGAAGAAGACGGCAGTTCCTTTTATTTTGAACACATAAAACCTGGAAAATACAAAGCAAGGCTAATTTACGATCGCAACGATAATGGAAAATGGGATACTGGTAATTACTTAAACCAGACCAAACCCGAGCAGATTATTTATTTCCCAAAACTTATTGAAATGAGAGCCAATTGGGATATTAATGAATCTTTTATATTAAATTAAAAGCATCTCGATCTCTTAAAAAACCGAAATCTTTTCTAGTTTTTGTTACAGACTCTAAACTTAAAGTCACTTTTTCTATAAACCCTGTTTCTTTATTTTCTTTAGATATTTTTTCTCCTAAAGCATCATAAACAGCAGAGTGACCACTGTAAAGATGATCATTACCATCTAAGCCAACTCGGTTAACGCCAATCGTATAACACATATTTTCTATAGAGCGTGCCTTTAAGAGAGCATCCCAAGCCTTGACCCTTTTATTTGGCCAATTGGCTACAAATATGAGTAAGTCATACTCTTCCACATTTCTTATCCATACGGGAAATCGCAAATCGTAGCATACTAAAGGACAAATTTTAAAACCTTTATAATTAACAATAATTTTTTCGCTTCCCGCGGAATAATGCTCGTGTTCCTTTGCTAAGGTGAACAAATGTTTTTTATCATAAGTTTCATACTTACCATTAGGAAATACAAAAAAAAGCCGATTATAATAATTCCCATTTTCTTCAATCACTAAACTTCCCGTTATTGCCGTATTTTTAGAAGTAGCCATTTTAATAAGCCAATTAACCGCTTTACCAGATTCTCTTTCAGCTACAAGTTTTGCATTCATCGTAAATCCTGTACTAAACATTTCGGGTAAAATGATAAGGTCTGTATCACTTACTTGATTTAATTTTTCGGTTAACCGAAGAAGATTTTCATCAATATCTTCCCATTTTAATTCTGTCTGTATGATTGCTACGCTTAGATTTTCCATTTTATAAAGTTATTGATTTATAAGAGAAAAACGGCTCAATTTTTTAAACATAATAAACCTGTTTTTAAACGACTACAAATGTTTGCAAACGAAATTAAACGTAAGCAACTATTTATCAACCTAATAAAATTTGTGTTTGTTACCATATTTGCCCTGTTGAAATGAACGAACGAAAATCAACACTTTTAAATTTTATTATTATGAATTCATTAAAAAACAAAGTACAGTTAATTGGAAACTTAGGAAATGATCCAGAAGTTATTGCTTTAGAAAGTGGTAAGAAATTAGCCAAATTTTCTATTGCAACAAATGAAACTTACAAAAATGCGCAAGGAGAAAAAATTACCGATACTCAATGGCACAATGTAATTGCGTGGGGGAAAGTAGCTGAACTCACAGAAAACTTTCTCACTAAAGGGAAAGAAGTAGTAATTGAAGGGAAATTAACATCAAGAAGCTATGAAACTAAAACCGGAGAAAAAAGATATATTACTGAAGTAGTTTGTCAAGAATTATTGATGATTGGGGAGAAGTAACACTCCACATTTCATAACGAAAACATAATAAGGAGATATTATCAATCTTTTTAACTCTTTTTAACAAGTTTCACAACAAATTTGGCAACTAATTAAAAACCAAACCTTTTGTTCCTGCGTAAGTTTAGTCGATCAACAAAACTTTTAGTATTATGAAAAACAAAAAGATTAAAGTAGAAGCGATTAATAATAATCGTAGAAGATTTTTAAAAATGAGTGGTATCGCACTTGCAGGATCGGGTGTTTTACTTGCCTGTAGTAATGATGATGATTTTACTCCGGTAGATCCAGACCCAAATACATTTGATTTAGGTGGTGGAGATTTAGGAGTTCTTAATTATGCTTATGCGTTAGAACAATTAGAAGCTGAGTTTTACACTAGAGTCGTAAATGGTTCGTATTGGAATGGTGCTGCTTCAGAAGAGAAACAAATTTTACAAGATTTGTATAACCATGAAGTTAACCACAGAGAGTTCTTTAAAGCCGCGTTAAATGCAAATTTTGACGCCGATTTAGTACTTCCAGAGTCGTTAGAATTTAATTTTGAAAGTGTAGATTTCAGTAATAGAAATTCTGTCCTCGAGACTGCACAACTTCTAGAAGACACAGGAGTTAAAGCTTATAATGGTGCTGGAAAAATTATTGAAACTGCCGCTTACCTTGTCATTGCAGGTAAAATTGTTTCTGTAGAAGCGAGGCATGCTGCAGCGATTAGAAGCATTAGAGGTAATGATATGGGAGATTTTAAGCTTTTTGCTGGAGATGATGCAGTAGATCCCAATACAGGGTTAGATGGAGCAGAAGACCCGTCGGTTATCATTAATGCAGCAGGAGGATTTATTGTTACACCGTTTACAGCAAACCAATTGCCGTAAATAACAATAAATAACACATTTTCAATAATTTTTAAAAACAACATTATGAATATTATAAAATTTTTAGACGAATTTACATCAGAAAACCTTTCAAATAAAGGTTCTTCTAGGAGAGACGCATTAAGTACTTTTTCTTCTTTAGGAAAAAAAGCAGCTCTAGCTGCTGTACCATTTGGGATGGCTACCGTAACAAATAAAGCTAAAGCTGCAACGATGTTTCAAAGTACAGAAGCTGTGGGAGCATTACAATTAGCCTTAACGTTAGAATATTTAGAAGCTAGCTTTTATCTACAAGCGCTAAATTCTAATGTATTAGATGAAGATGGAACAGGTAAAGCAAACGCTATATATGAGCAAATTTCTTTACACGAATCTGCACACGTTACATTATTGCAAGATACTTTAGTCTCTTTAGGAGAAACTCCAGTTGATGAACCAACCTTCGATTTTACGGCAGGAGGATCTTTTGATCCATTTAATGAGAATGGCACAGGACAGGCAACAGCATACGCTCAACTTTTAGCATTAGCGCAAGCTTTTGAAGATACTGGGGTTAGAGCCTATAAAGGACAAGCTGGTGCATTAATGGGGAATGATGCTTTACTAACGGCTGCTTTGCAAATTCACTCTGTAGAAGCAAGACACGCTTCAGAAATTAGAAGATTGAGAGGACTTCAAGGTTGGATTACTGGTAATGAAAGAGGAGCAGGTATGCCTGCAGATACTCAAGCGGTTTATAATGGTGAAGAAAATATAATTCAAGGTGGAGTAGATGTTACTACTTTGGGTAGTGGATCGCCATTTACCGTTGATTCTTCTACAGAAGCATATGATGAAACCTTAACAGGAGATGAAGCTTCTACGATAGCTGGATTGTTCATAGTATAATTAGATATTGTACTTATCATAAAAAACGCTCCAAGATTGGAGCGTTTTTTTATTTTATAAATTTAATTTTTATTATTGAGCTGATTTCACTAAATTTAAGTTACTCCAAATAAACAAATTATGGGAATCAAAAATTTTAAAGCCAAAACAGCTCAAGAACCTAAAGCCTCAGAAAATATTACGGTTAAAGATTTTATGACCGTAAATATGCACAAGTTTTCTAAAGGTCAAAGTGTATTAGAAGTTATGGAGACTTTATTGAAACATAGAATTTCTGGTGGTCCAGTAGTTAATGAACATAATGAAGTTATTGGGATAATTTCTGAAGGAGATTGTATAAAACAAGTTTCTGAATCACGATATTACAACCAACCTATGGATAATATGAATGTTGAAAATTACATGATAAAAAATGTAGAAACCGTAACCCCAGATATGCATTTGTTTGATATGGCCAATAAATTTTTGACCTTAAAAATAAGAAGATTTCCCGTTTGTGAAAATGGAAAATTGGTTGGACTTATAAGTCAAAAAGATGTCCTAAAAGCTGCTATGGCACTCCAAGGTCACAATTGGAAAAGTTAGAAGCAAATTTTTTGTGCTAACCGATAAGTATTAGCGTGAGCTTCTACAATATGTTTTATTTCTTTAGAATAACCTCCACCCATACTAATTTGCACGGGTAAATTCATATCATTTAAATTTTGTAATACGTATCGATCTCTTTCTTTACACCCATCAATACTTAAACTTAATTTTCCTAGTTTATCTGTAGCTAAGACATCCACTCCACTTAAATAAAAGACAAAGTCAGGTTTTACCTTTTCTAATAAATTAGGCAATATTTCTTTTAATTTGGTTAAATAGACTTCATCATTTGTTCCATTAGGTAATCCAATATCAAAATCTGATTTTTCTTTACGGAAGGGATAGTTTTTTTCACCGTGCATGGAAAAAGTAAAGACTGCGGGATTGTTTTCAAATATTTCCGCTGTTCCATTTCCTTGGTGAACATCTAAATCTACAATTAGTATTTTTGTGGCTAAGCCTTGGTCAAGTAAATATTGCGCTGCAATAGCCTGATCGTTTAACATACAAAAACCCTCTCCTCTATTACTATAAGCATGGTGAGTTCCTCCTGCAATATTCATTGCGGCCCCATGCTCTAATGCATATAGCGCAGCCTGAACTGTCCCTCCAGCAATTAAACGTTCACGCTCAACTAAACTCCGCGAAAGTGGAAAACCTGTTCTTCGTATTTCTTTCTGAGTTAATTTTAGGTTTAAAAAATCATAGTAATACTCGGCGTCGTGAATGGCTAGAATATATTTATCATTTGAAACTTCGGGTTCAAAGAAATTATCAGGTTCACACGTTCCCTCATAAAGCAATTGTTGCGGAAGTAGTTCATACTTTTCCATAGGAAAACGATGCTTAGCAGGCAAAGGGTGAGCATAACTAGGATGAAAAGCTATTTTAAGCATCTAAAATTATATCTATATTCTGAGAATGTTTTTCATTTTTTTGAACTCGAGTTAACTCATCTATTAAGCTATATTCTACTCTCTCTTTGCAATACTTGCAAATAGCATCTTCCAAAACCTCAGGTTTTTAACCAAATTAAAAGTCTAAGAAATAATTTTTCCGCTTTTTACATTTTCTTCATCTGGGTTGACAAATACTAATTTACCATCTACATTTTCGGTCATTAAAATCATTCCTTCACTCATTGTACCTCTCAATTTTCTTGGTGCTAAATTCACCAAAACGGTAACTTTTTTACCGACAATATCTTCGGGTTTAAAGCTTTCGGCGATTCCTGATACAATTGTTCTTGTATCTATCCCTGTATCGACTTTTAAAATTAAAAGCTTTTTTGTTTTAGGCATCTTTTCTGCTTCAACAATAGTTCCTACACGCAAATCCATTTTTGTAAAATCTTCAAAAGTGGCGATTTCTTTTTGTGGCTCTGCTGCTTCCACTTCGGCTGCATTGGCTTTTTTAGTTGCTTCTAATTTTTCTAATTGTTTTTCTATTTCGGCATCTTCAACTTTACTAAATAACAATTCCGCTTTAGCGATTTGATGTCCTTCTTCTAGTAAAGCTTTTTCAGAAGAAATATCATTCCAATCGAAATTTGCACCTTCTAAATTCAACATTTTATTAAGCTTACCTGATGTAAAAGGCAAAAATGGTTTACTCAATGTAGCTAAAGCCGCAGCAATTTGAAGTGCTACATACATCACTGTTTTTGTACGCTCGGCATCGGTTTTAAATGTTTTCCAAGGTTCTTCATCGGCTAAGTATTTATTCCCTAGTCGAGCTACGTTCATCATTTCGGCTTGTGCTTCTCTAAAACGATACTTTTCAATAGAACTAGCTATTACTGCAGGATATGCTTTTAATTCTGCTAAGGTTTGCTCGTCTATTTCTTTTAATTCCGCAGCAGCGGGAACTTTACCATCATAATACTTATGGGTTAAAACAGCCACACGATTAATAAAGTTTCCAAAAATAGCTACTAACTCGCTATTATTTCTTTGCTGAAAATCTTTCCACGTAAAGTCGTTGTCTTTAGTTTCGGGAGCATTAGCTGTGAGTACATAACGTAATACATCTTCTTTCCCTGGGAAATCTTCTAAATATTCGTGTAACCAAACCGCCCAATTTTTAGACGTAGAAAGTTTGTTGCCTTCTAGGTTTAAAAATTCATTGGCAGGTACATTGTCTGGTAAAATATAGCTTCCTTCGGCCTTTAACATCGCCGGGAAAATGATACAGTGAAAAACGATATTGTCTTTCCCGATAAAGTGTACCAGTTTGGTATCTTCATCTTTCCAATAAGGCTCCCAATCTTTATTTTCTTTTTCTGCCCATTCTTTAGTAGCAGAAATATACCCTATAGGAGCGTCGAACCATACATATAATACTTTACCATCACCTCCTTCGACAGGAACGGGAATTCCCCAATCTAAATCTCTTGTGACAGCGCGCGGGCGTAATCCATCATCGATCCAAGATTTACATTGTCCGTACACATTAGACTTCCAGTTTTTTTTATGACCTTCTAAAATCCATTCTTTTAACCAAGGTTCGTATTGATCTAGAGGTAAAAACCAGTGTCTAGTTTCTTTTAAAACCGGTATATTTCCTGTAATAGCAGATTTAGGATTAATTAAATCGGTTGCATTATGAGAAGTTCCGCATTTTTCACATTGATCGCCATAGCTTTCTTCATTTCCACATTTTGGGCATGTTCCCAATACAAAACGATCGGCTAAAAATTGCTGCGCTTCATCATCATACAATTGTTCGGTTACCTCTTCGATAAACTTACCTTCTTCATATAATTTCTTGAAAAACTCAGAAGCTGTTTTATGATGTGTTTTTCCAGAAGTTCTCGAGTAATTATCAAACTCAATCCCAAAATCTTGAAAAGATTGACGTATGATTCCGTCATATTTATCTACCACATCTTGAGGAGAAACCCCTTCTTTTTTGGCTTTTATGGTAATCGGCACACCGTGTTCATCACTACCACATACAAAAACCACATCTTCGCCACGCATTTTTAGGTAACGAGAATAAATATCGGCAGGCACATAAACTCCTGCTAAATGACCAATATGTATAGGTCCGTTGGTATAAGGTAATGCTGCGGTAATCGTATATCTTTTTGGTGTGCTCATTTCTTTAGTATTTTAGGTTGCAAAGGTATGAAAAGACAAACGTTAAATGAATTGTGTAAGTCTTGTTATTTTTATTATAATTATCTCTTATATTCGTTATGATCAAACTAATTACACAGACAAGAAAGACTTTAAATCATTATGCGTCTTAATTCATTTTAGTTTCATCATATTGCTTGTAATAAAAATGATAATGTAGAGTACCAAAATCTATCGATAACCTAAAAGGTAAATTTCTTGGAGACGTTTAGTTATTTGGTTAGATATTTTAAAATAACCGAAGCAAAGAAGCTAAAAACTTCGGTTTTTTAGAATATCGATTGCATTTTATAAATGATTAACGATACTAACCTTATATATTAAAAATAATGAAAAATCTAAGTAAATTTTTATTGTTATTATCTCTTGTTTTGGGCATAATATCCTGTAATCCTGATGATAGAATTAATAAAGAAAATGAAATCACTTTGAATGGAATTAGTTATCCCCTAATGGATGCAAAAATGTTAAGGTATACTGATTTCAATCCTATTTATGATTATGAGGTAGTTTTATATAATTCCCCTTTAGATAAAGAGGGAAAACCTACAAATGAACCCTATAATGCCTTCCAAGTAAAAGCAAGATCTGAAGGGTCTAATACTAACGGATTAATAACAGGATCTTTATTTGCAATTAATGTAGAACCTGGAAAAAATGATAGTTTAAAAGCTTATTATGTATCTGATGGTAAATTAAAGGTTACCAAATTTGACGATGGAAATTATGCAGTAAAATTAACTGGAAAAGCCAAAAAAGCTCAAGGAATAGATGATGATACAGAATTTGATTTTTCTGGATATTATAGAGGTAAATTATTCAATTCTGAAAATTTTGATGATTAAATTCAATAATACTATTACCAAGATTAATTATTAAAAATAAGCTTTATTTTTTTTTAATGAAAATACCACAAATACTAACTAACGGAGACCAAGTTGCCATTGTAGCCACCGCAAGAAAAGTAAAAAAAGAAGAATTGCAACCTGTGATCAATCTATTAAAAACTTGGGGATTAACTGCGGTGATTGGTTCTAGTATTGGTCTAGAAGAAAATCAATTTGCAGGACACGATAAAGAACGCGCAGAAGATTTTCAGCGGCAGCTAAACGATCCAAATATTAAAGCGATTTGGTGTGCAAAAGGAGGATATGGCACAGTACGAATCTTAGATCAATTAGATTTTACGGCTTTCTTGAAAAATCCAAAATGGATTATAGGTTACAGCGATATTACGGCTTTGCATTCTCATATTCATAACATAGGGATTTCAACATTACACGCGCAAATTTGTATAAACATAGAAAACAAATCAAATCTCACCCGAGAAACCTTAAGAAAAAATCTTTTTGGGGAAGCAGTGGATTACACCTTTTCTCATCATAAACTGAACCGAAACGGAATTGGCGAAGGTCAAATCATTGGCGGAAATTTATCGGTGCTTTTTTCCCTTATCGGAAGTAAATCTGATTTAGACACTCGAGGGAAAATTCTCTTTATTGAAGATTTAGATGAATACCTTTATCATATCGACCGAATGATGCAAAACCTAAAACGTACCGATTGGTTTAAAAACCTCAATGGATTAATCATTGGCGGGATGAGCGATATGAATGATAATGCAATTCCTTTTGGAAAAACCGCCGAAGAAATTATTGCTGAAACGGTTACCAATTATGATTTTCCTATCGCATTTAACTTTCCTGTCGGTCATATTGAAGACAATCGAGCTATTATGCTAGGGAGAAAAATTTCCTTAAAAGTCACTTCAAACGAATGTTATATGAGCTACATTTAACTAAAGACCTTCTTCTGTTAAACATTTATTAATCTATAAGTTATGTTTTAGCAAGTCGTGAATTTTCAAGTATTTTAGTAGAAAATTGATCTATTATGAAAAGAAAACTCCTTTTAAGTTGCGTAGCATTAACCACTATATTTTTGTTCAATTGTAAGAGTGAAACGAAGATTTCAAAAGAAGAAAAGAAAGAAATTGCTCAAGATAGTACTTCTACTACTGTAGAAACTGCAGTAGGTGCTTTAACCCTACCTGCACCATTTTCATCTGAATCGGTAACCAAACGTTCAGAAAATGTAGGATGGAAAGACGGTGAAACTCCAACCGCTCCAGATGGATTTACAGTTACTAGGTTTGCTGAAAACTTAGAACACCCGCGTTGGATTTATGTAGGGCCTAACGGAGATATTTTTATAGCCGAATCTGACGATGCTAAAAAAAGTGCCAATAGAATCACTCTTTTTAGAGATACCAATAAAGATGGTTCACCCGAAGAAAAACATGTGTTTAAAGAAGGACTTAACCAGCCTTTTGGGATGTTAATTCACGAAGATTATTTTTATGTAGCTAATGTCGATGGCGTAGTTAAATTTCCCTACCAAGAAGGAGAAAATCAATTAAGAGGAGAAGGAGAATTAGTCGTGAAACTTCCTGCGGGTGGTTACAATCATCACTGGACGCGTAACATGATTACTAATAAAGACAAAAGTAAGTTTTACATCACTGTAGGCTCGTCGAGTAATGTAGGCGAGCACGGAATGGAAAAGGAAGAGCGTAGAGCGGCAATCCTTGAAGTCAACCCTGACGGAACTGGAGAGAAAATTTATGCTTCAGGAATAAGAAACCCTATAGGAATCGATTGGAACCCAGTAACGAATCAACTTTGGGCTGCAGTAAATGAGCGTGATGAAATAGGCGACAATCTAGTGCCAGATTATGCTACGAGTGTAAAGGAGGGTGGTTTTTACGGTTGGCCTTATTCATATTATGGTCAAATTAAAGATCCTCGTTGGAAAGATGAACCACACAATGAATTAGTTAACAAAGCTATTATACCAGATGTTCCTCTAGGATCGCACACGGCTTCCATTGGACTTACATTTTATACAGCAGATGCTTTTCCTAGTAAATATAAAAACGGAGCATTTATAGGTCAGCATGGATCGTGGAATAGATCTACTTTAAGCGGTTATAAAGTGGTTTTTATTCCGTTTGATGCGAGTGGAAATCCGCAAAAGCCTCAAGATTTCTTAACAGGTTTTATCGCCAATGAAGAAGATGCAAAAGTAAAAGGAAGACCAGTTGGAGTTACTCAATTACAAGATGGTTCTTTACTTGTCTCTGACGATGACTCTGGAATTGTTTGGCGAGTAGCAGCAAATTCAACCGAAAAGTAACCTTTATATTTAAGCCTTTGAAATTTAAAAATTTTCTTTACGGAACTACGCTTGCGTGCATAAGTGTATACAACTCATTAGCTCAACAAGTAAAAGACAGCACTTCTCTAGAAGAAGTTTATTTGCAAAGTAGTTCTGTAAAGGGAGAATTGAAGAAAACTCCAGCATCGGTAAGCTTGCTAAATAAAACCGAACTACAAAGAAGTTCTCCAACATTAACCACGCAGTCTTTTAATCGAGTTCCAGGGGTTTATACCCAAACAGGTGCACTAAACACAAATAGAATTACCATTAGAGGGATTGGAGCGAGAGCACAATACGGTACAAATAGGGTAAAAGCTTATTTCAATGAAATTCCGCTTTCAAGCGGAGACGGAGAAACGGTTATTAATGACATCGATCTCGATGCTATTGAACGTGTTGAAATTATTAAAGGACCAAACTCTAGCTTATATGGATCTGGACTTGGCGGAGTTATTCATTTGATTTCTGCAGATCCTGGAAAGGAAAAAACTTTTGCTAAAATTTCTACAGATGTAGGAAGTTATCAATTACTTAAAAAATCTATAAGCGCAGGATTTGCTACACAAAAAGCTTCCATTTTTGCCAACTACAATCATTTAGAACAAGAAGGTTATAGGGAAAACTCAGATTATGATAGAAAATCTTTTCACCTTAACGGAAAGCTTTATTTATCAGAAAAATCGAATCTTAGTTTTTTAGGGAACTTTACAAGGTTAAAGGCATTCATTCCAAGCTCTATTAGTTTATCAGCTTATGAAGAAGATCCGCGACAAGCTGCATTCACTTGGAAATCGGCCAAAGGTTATGAATCTTATGATAAACTATTATTGGGGCTTTCTTATCACTATCAATTTTCTAATCAATTAGAGCAAACCACAAGTGTTTTTACTAACTACAAAGACGCTTACGAACCACGACCTTTTGATATTTTACAGCAAGAAACATTTAATTGGGGAGCAAGATCTCGTTTTGATTATCAACATCGAGTATTTGAAATTCCGTTTAAAGCGAGCTTAGGAGCAGAATTTCTACAAGAAAATTATGAGGGGAGTAATTTTGAGAATTTGTATGAAGATTTTCCCAACCAAGGAAGCGTAGAAGGAGATAGAATTGCTAATGTAGAACAAGACCGAAATAACATAAATGCCTTTGCCCAAATAGATTTTCAAGTAACTCCTAAACTTAATTTAATAGGAGGACTTAACGTAAATAGCACCAACTATACTTTGACAGATTTCTTTACAGAAGCGAATACAGAGCAGCGCAGTGAAGGTAGCTTTAAAACTATTTTAGCTCCACGCTTTGCGGCTTTATACGAATTGACGGAACAAAAAAATGTTTATTTAAATGTAAGTAAAGGTTTTTCTCCTCCAACTGTAGATGAAACTCTAACTCCAGATGGGAGAATAAACAACAGCTTACAACCAGAAACTGGATGGAATTATGAAGTAGGGTTTAAAGGAAATTGGACAAGAAATTTTTATACTGAAATTGCTCTTTATACCATTCAGGTCAATGATTTATTGGTAGCTGAACGGGTAGGAAATGACCAATATGTAGGTATAAATGCAGGGAAAACTGACCATAACGGTATCGAACTTTTACTACAATATACCTGGGATATTTCTCCATCAATTCAGCTATTACCTTTTGTTTCTGCAGAATTTAACGATTATGAATTTGATGAATTTATAGATGAAGGTGACGATTTTAGTGGCAATGAACTTACTGGAGTTCCTAACGAAAAAATTAATGTAGGTATAGATGCTATTTTTTATAAAAACTTACGTTTGTTTAGCAATGCTTTGTTTGTTTCTAAAATTCCGCTGAATGATGAAAATTCCGCTTATAGCGAAAATTATAAAGTCATCGACCTCAAAGCTTCTTACCGATTAAATATTCTAGAAAACTTTGATGTTCATTTTAATCTAGGAGTGAACAATCTTTTTGATGAAGCTTATGCCATAAGCATATTGCCTAATGCTGTTGGGTTTGGCGGAAAGGAACCTCGCTATTTTTATCCAGGGAATGACAGAAACTTCTTTGGAGGAGTGAGTCTAAAATATAACATTCAGTAAAATGGGTTATCTTTAGTAGAAATTATGATAAATGGCTCAACACAACGAATTAGGAAAAAAAGGAGAGCAGCTTGCAGTAGATTTTTTACAGAAGAAAGGTTATAAAATTTTAGAGCGTAACTATCGTTATCAAAAAGCAGAAATAGATATTATCGCTCGGCTAAATGATACTTTATGTGCTGTAGAAGTGAAAACCCGAAGCACACCAGATTTTGGTAATCCGCAAGATTTTGTAAAACCAAAACAGATACAACAGCTAGTAAAAGCTATCGATTTCTATGTTATCGAAAATGATTTAGATGTAGAAGTACGCTTTGATATTGTAGCCATCATCAAAAATAAATTGGGTACTAAAATCGAATTTTTTGAAAATGCTTTTTTACATTTTTGAAAATCCATTCACTTTTTTTCTTCTATCAAATCCATAAAGAAAAGTGGAAAATTGACTTGAATGAAGTAATTTTCTTTAAGTAATTGAATTTCATTAGGAATGTTCCACTTAGATGTTAATAACTCTGCTTCTATAGATTTCAGTTCTTTTCGCCATAATTCTTCATCATTAGAAGTATCTAAAAAGATAAGCTCTTTATCTTGAACAATTAGAAAACCTAAAACTGTATTTTGATTAATATCCCTAAGACTTGCTTTTTCAAAAACAAAAGCTGAAGGGTGTTTCAGCAAACGCTTAACATTCTTTTTCATCCACCAATAGTAAAGACCCCTAACTAAAAGTCCTATAGTTATTCCGATAAGAAATAAGGAAATCATATGTTTAGCTTTTCCATTCATTAAATTAATAGAAGAGAAAAATAAACCAAATAAAACCCCTTCTAACATCCATTTGTTTGGAAAGAGCTTTACGGAAGGATTAAAATACTTCAAATAAAAAACTGAGCTCAAGCCTCCTAAAACTCCTATAGGAAATAATAATAATACCCTTGAAAATTCAATTTCAAACCAATAAATTAAGATTAAACTCATTGAAATTACAAAAATTGAAACTCCAATGCTTTGCTTAGTAATACTATACTTCATCTTTCACTATATTTTCTGTCTTTTTGGTGAAATTAAGTGGTTCTAATACTTTTAAAGCTTTGTCAACTGAGGTAATTTTATCAAAACTTAAGAGTAAGCGCAATCCATTACGGGTTTGTTTCTCTTTCATTTTACACTGCTGCGGGTGTGCTTGTACGTATTGTAAAACTTTAGAAAACGTATTGGTTTGATAAAAAGCCGATTGTTGATCTGAAATAAAATAACCAATCATCTTACCTTGTTTTAAGATAAGTTTCTCAATTCCAATGTGTGAAGCTATCCATTTAACACGAACACTATTGAGAAGATCTACAGCTTCGGTTGGCAATTCTCCAAAACGATCTTCTAATTCGCTTTCAAACTTTTGAAGTTCTTCTTCGGTTTTAAGCTCATTGAGTTTGGTATATAAGTTTAAACGTTCACTAATATTATTAATGTAATCATCGGGGAATAGAATTTCAAAACTAGTATCGATTTGAGTTTCTTTTACATAGATTTTATCTTCTTCTTTTTGCTGATCTGCATATAAATCTTTAAACTCATTTTCTTTTAATTCGTCAATCGCTTCACTTAAAATTTTCTGATAAGTGTCAAAGCCAATTTCATTAATGAAACCACTTTGTTCACCACCAAGTAAATCTCCAGCACCGCGAATTTCTAAATCTTTCATTGCAATATTAAATCCGCTGCCAAGCTCAGAAAACTGTTCTAAAGCGCCAATTCTCTTTCTAGCATCGTCGGTCATAGCAGAATATGGAGGCGTAATAAAATAGCAAAATGCTTTCTTGTTGCTTCGTCCTACACGACCTCGCATTTGGTGCAAATCAGACAATCCAAAATTATTCGCATTATTAATAAAAATAGTATTGGCATTACTTACATCTAATCCGCTTTCAATAATCGTGGTCGATACCAACACATCAAACTCATTATTCATAAAACTCATCATGAGTTTTTCGAGTTTCTTCCCCTCCATTTGTCCGTGACCTATCCCAATTTTTGCATCGGGAACCAAACGTTGTAACATTCCTGCTACTTCCTTTATGTTTTCTATACGGTTATGAATAAAGAATACTTGTCCGCCTCGTTGTATTTCATAAGAAACAGCATCTCTAATGATTTCTTCAGAAAAACGAATCACGTGACTTTCAATAGGATATCGGTTAGGTGGCGGAGTAGTAATAGTGCTTAAATCTCTAGCCGCCATCAAACTAAACTGCAAAGTTCTAGGGATAGGTGTTGCTGTTAACGTAAGCGTATCTACATTTTCTTTAATCGTCTTTAATTTATCTTTAACTGCCACTCCAAATTTTTGTTCCTCATCTACGATGAGTAAACCTAAATCTTTGAATTTTACATTTTTATTCACTAATTGATGTGTTCCTATAACAATATCAACTCTACCATTTTCTAATTCTTCAAGAACTTGTTTTTTCTCTTTTGCCGTTCTAAAGCGGTTCAAATAATCTACCGTTACCGGAAGATCTTTTAAACGTTCTGTAAATGTTTGATGATGCTGAAATGCAAGTATCGTTGTAGGAACTAAAACAGCCACTTGTTTACCATTATCTACCGCTTTAAAAGCTGCCCGAATGGCAACTTCTGTCTTACCAAAACCTACATCACCACAAACCAAACGATCCATAGGGCGTTCGTTTTCCATATCTTCTTTTACCGCTTGGGTAGCAGTACTTTGGTCTGGTGTGTCTTCGTAAATAAAAGAAGCTTCTAACTCGTGTTGTAAATGAGTATCGGGACCGTAAGCAAAGCCTTTTTCTAATCGTCTTTTTGCGTAAAGTTCAATTAAATTATAAGCAATGTGCTTAACTCTAGCCTTCGTTTTTTTCTTTAAATTTTTCCAAGCATTACTACCTAGTTTGTAAATTTTGGGAGCTTTACCATCTTTACCATTATACTTAGAAATTTTATGAAGCGAGTGTATGCTTAAATATAAAATATCTCGCTCCCCGTAAATGAGTTTAATGGCTTCTTGTTGTTTCCCTTCTACTTCTATCTTTTGAAGACCGCCAAATTTTCCTATCCCGTGATCGATGTGTGTTACATAATCACCAACTTCCAGATTGGTTAATTCTTTTATAGTAATGGCTTGCTTTTTAGCATACCCATTTTTAAGCTGAAACTTATGATAGCGCTCAAAAATTTGGTGATCTGTATAACCTACTATTTTACTTGTCTCTTCTATAAATCCCTGATACAAGGAAAGTACAATGGTTTTATAGTGTACTTCTTGTTCTTGATCTTCAAAAATATCGTGAAAACGCTTTGCTTGTTGTTCACTAGCGCAAAAAATATAATTGGTATAACCTTCGTTGTGGTTTTGTCTTAGGTTCTCTATGAGTAAGTCAAAATTCTTATTAAAAGAAGGTTGAGGTTTAGTTTTATATTGATGAACTGCGGTGGGGTTTAAAAAAGCCTGAGTCCCTACTTCTACCGTAGAAAAGTCTAATAATTGCTTTTTAATTTCGTTGGCGTTGCAAAATAGCTCTTCGGGTTTCCCATGCTTAATATCTTCAGAAAGCTTTTGGAAAGCTTCTTCCGCTTTAGCGAATAATTTATCTAATTGAGCACCAAAAAGGTCTAAGTTTTTAATAAAGACCACCGTTTTAGAAGAAATGTAATGTAAAAAGCTATCTCTAACTTCTTCCAACTGTTTGTTCTCTACATTCGGCATCACCGAGATTTTCTTTACCTTATCTGTAGAAAGTTGCGTTTCTACATCAAAACTACGAATGCTTTCTACCTCATCACCAAAAAACTCAATTCTATAAGGTTCATCATTACTAAAAGAAAACACATCTATAATTCCCCCACGAACCGAAAAATCTCCAGGTTCGGTTACAAAATCTACGCGCTTAAATTTAAATTCAAATAAAACCTCGTTTACAAAATCTATAGAAAGTTGATCTCCTAAAGTAATTTTTAATGTGCTTCTATCTAACTCTTTACGAGTAACGACCTTCTCAAAAAGCGCATCGGGATAAGTGACAATTACAGCGGGTTTCTTTCTAGAGTTAATTCGGTTTAACACCTCAGAACGAAGCAATACATTGGCATTATCGGTTTCCTCAATTTGGTAGGGTCTACGATAACTTCCCGGGTAGAAAAGTACATTCTTTTCTCCTATTAATTCTTCTAGATCGTTGAGGTGATATGCTGCTTCCTCCTTATCATTAAAGATTAATAAAAAAGGCTTGTCAGTTGCCAAAAAAGCTTCTGAAACCATAAAAGATAAAGACGATCCTATTAAACCTTTGGCATGTATTCTTGCTCTAATTTCTTTAGGCTGGTCAATAGATTTTTGCAACTCTTGCTGTGGCGAGAGTTGTTCAAATTTTTGGGCGATAATTGTTTTACTCATTGACGCAAAGATAATTGCTTAGTACTTTCTTCACAAGAAGGAAAAAGTTTTTTAACGTAATCTTTAAATTTATTTTTTATCATTTCCCTAACACAGATTCATGATCAAGTTGTGTAATTTGAGCTTAAAAATGTCTAACCAACAACTCGCATTTTTATTAGCTAGAATTACCTTAGGGATAAACCTTTTTATTCACGGGTTAGTTCGTATTCCCAAACTTAACGCTTTCGCGGAAGGAGTAACACAAGGTTTTCAAGAAACCATGTTGCCATTATTTTTAGTGAAGCCTTTAGCTTACGCTATTCCCGTCGTAGAACTCCTCTTAGGTTTAGCGATACTATTGGGTATTTGGACACGAAAAAGCTTAGTCGCTTCGGCTATATTTATTATTATCTTAATTAGTGGTAGTGCTTTTCAAGAAAATTGGAGTGGAGTAAGCACACAAATGCTTTACGCTTTATTTATTTTCTTTCTTATTAAAAATGAAGAATTTAATGTTTGGTATCTAACAAAAATTTCTAAAAAAAATATTCATGGATTTACGACTAAAAAATAAAAGAGTTTTCATTTCTGGTTCTACTAAAGGAATAGGTTTTGCCACAGCAAAAACATTAGCAAAAGAAGGAGCTACTGTGATTATAAATGGACGCTCTCAAGAAAGTATAGACCAAGCGCTTTTAGAATTAAAAAAAGAAGTTCCTCAAGAACTTCTTTCTGGAATTGCTTGCGATTTTTCTAAAATTGAAGAAATTGATAATGCAATTAAAGAGCTAGGAGAAATCGATATTCTCATTAATAATGTAGGCATCTTTGATGCGAAAGATTTTTTTGAGATTTCTGATGAGGAATGGAAAAATTTTTATGAAGTTAATGTACTTAGCGGAGTTCGCTTAGCTAAAGCTTTAATGCCTGCTATGCTGAAAAAGGATTGGGGAAGAATTATTTTTATTTCCAGCGAAAGCGGATTGAATATTCCTGTAGAAATGATTCAATATGGAACTACTAAAACTGCTCAACTTGCTGTTTCTAGAGGTCTAGCCGAAATTACCAAAGGCACCAATGTTACCGTAAATAGCATTTTACCGGGTCCTACATTTTCAGATGGAGTTAAAAAGATGGTAGATGCAGATGACAATAAAAAGAAAGAAATTGAAAAAGAGTTTTTCAACACCGAAAGACCTACTTCTCTATTACAACGCTTTGCAGATCCGCAGGAGGTGGCAAATATGATTACCTATGTTGCGAGTCCGCTTTCCTCGGCAACTAATGGAGCTAGTTTACGAGTAGATGGTGGAGTAGTTAAATATATATAGTTAAAACAAAATAACATGGCTTATAAAGAATATGATGTATTTGTAATTGGTACAGGAACCGCAGGGAAAAATGTAGCTAAAGCTTGTGCTAAGGCTGGACAAAAAGTAGCGATTGCAGATAATAGAGAATATGGAGGGACTTGTGCCAACAGAGGGTGTGATCCTAAAAAAGTTTTGGTGGGTTTAGCAGAAGTGATCGATAGATCACATAAAATGTTAGGCAAAGGAATTACAGAGATGCCTAAAGTAAGCTGGGAGGATATTCAAGAGTTTAAAAAGAAGTTTGTAGATAAAGTTCCGGCAGCGACCGAAGAAGATTTAAAAGAGTTGGAGATTGAAATGTATCATCAATCTCCAAAATTTATAGATGAGAACACATTATCTGTTGAAGGAAAAACTATAAAAGCAAAAAAAATTGTGATTGCTACGGGTAACAAACCCTTAGAATTAAATTTACCTGGAAGTGAACATCTTTTGGTAAGTGATGATTTTTTATCACTTAAAAAGCTCCCAGAAAGTATGATTTTCATTGGCGCTGGATATATAGGGATGGAGTTTGCTCATATCGCCGCACGAATGGGAGTCAAAGTCACTATGATCGATATGGAGTCTAGACCACTTAATAATTTTGAAGAAGCAGTTGTAAATCCATTAGTAGAAGTTAGTAAGGACTTGGGTATAGAATTTATTACAGATGCTTCAGTAAATGAAATTGAAAAATTGCGAAAAAACTTCCGCGTAAGCGCTAAAAAAGGTAGCGAAACCTTAGAAGTAAAAGCTGAATTGGTTTTTAATACTGCAGGAAGAGTTCCATCTATTGACCAGTTAGATTTAAAAAAAGGAAATGTGAGTTTTACTAAAAAAGGGATAAGTGTGAATAAATTTTTACAAAACCCAAGCAATAAAAACGTGTTTGCTTGTGGTGATGTCTCAGATAGTGAAGGCTTACCTTTAACTCCGCTTTCTTCGCAAGAATCTAAAGTGGTATTTTCTCACTTAACGGAAGAAAATATTAAAGAAGAAGCTACATATCCGCCACAACCCTCGGTTGTATTTACATTACCCCAAATTGCTTCTGTAGGACTAACAGAAGAACAGGCGAGAGAAAAAGGTTATGATGTAATTATTGAAGAAAAAACAGATTTAAATTGGTTTAATGCAAAACGTATTAATGAACGTCATTATGGTTACAAAACTATTGTAGACAAGAAAACAGATCTTATTCTAGGTGCTCACATTATAAGTCCGGAAGCGGGAGAAATGATTAATCTTTTTGTGATGGCTATTTGCGGAGAACTTACACGCTATGATCTTAAAAAAATGATTTTTGCTTATCCTACTTGGGGAAATGATATTAAGGGGATGATTTAATTAGTATTTAGTAATGAGATATTAGATTTTAGAAGATAGATACTCAAATGTAGATTTTCAAATTAGTGTAGAAGTTAGCAATTTTAAAATCAGCACATTTAAACATTTTAAAATCACCTGAATCCTATCAATGCAGCGGTCTAAACCCTAATCTCTCACAGGCGAAGCTGATCTAATTACTCAATTCTAACTACTATTTCATCAATCGATACATTGGGTTCTGCTTTCGGTTAACAAAACCATGATAAGCAATATTAAGACCGATTAAAATTGCTCCGCCCAAAGCTATATATGCAATTAAATTTTCTTCGGAAGAATGACGTATGTAGATAGCAAATAGTGCCCAAATCCCAACTGCTGCAAACTCTCTCATATTTCTTGTATAAATAATGATGATGTTTAAGAATGTGGCTACAATAATCATAATTATAGTCCATTGTATTTCAGTGAAAATTGCTCCATCCCATCCTATTTTTGCTAAATAAGCAGAAATATTGGCAATGGTGGCTACCGCAACCCAACCAGCGTAGAAGCAAATAGGCCACCAGCTAAAAGCTATAATTTTTAGCGGAGCATCCCATCGTTCCATATTTGTATTGAGAATAATTTTAATAAGGGAAAACAGAATTAGCAACATAAAAAAGATGGAGAATCCTGTATATTCATATAGCCAAACAATTACCCAAGCTGCGTTGGCAAGGTTGGCTATCACAAACCAGAGACTTGTTTGCTGAAGAAATTTTAGATCATTTTTAGATCCGAATGCCTGATAGATTTGATAACCAGAAAAAGCTAGTAATCCTATATAAATAACTCCCCAAATGGCAAACGCATAACCTGCAGGAGTAAATAAATTATAATATTCATCACTCAAACTCCCCATTGTATTTCCGTTAAGTTGTATGGCTTGCGTGTAGTAGCTTACAAAAAGGGTAATTAAAACAGAAATGAAATTAAGTACAGCTAGTAATTTTGGTTTCATAGTTGAATGTCTTTATTCGTCATTTTAAATTTGATCTAGAATCTCCTACTCAAGTTTAATTATTTTAAATATTAACATAAAATGATTTGAGAGTGACGAAGTTTCACTCGAATTTACTAAAGAGCTGATTAAACCCACGTTAGTAGTAAGTTAAAGTTTTAAGCAACCTGAATTACTTTAGTGTTTGTACAAACGTACACTTTTTCATTTTCATTAGGATTCATTACATATACTCCTGTAAATTCCCCAAAAGCAGGTAGTATGAGTTGGTTTTGACTTTGGAAGAAACATTTTAGTTTGAAGTGTTGTTTTCCCATTCCAGACAATCGATAACCAGGATGTATATGTCCGCAAATATTAAAAGTACCTTCTTTTTCTTCTGGGTGGTGCGTTAACCGAAATCTTCCCATATGAAGTTCTGGTATTACCTCAACTCCAATTTCTTCAAAACGAAGCGGAGAAATAATATCATGATTTCCTGTAATTAATATGATTTCAGCTGATTGAGATTTTACCCAACTTTCAAATAAATTCCATTCCATATTTAAAGCGCTATGGAAAAGATCTCCCAGAAAAATAATTTTTTGCGGCTGAAATTCTTTTACCGCTTCATCTAATCTATCGAAGTTTTTTTGAATAGCACTTTGAGGAACTGCACTTCCGTATTTTCTAAAATGAGAGATTTTACCTAGATGAACATCGGCAATTAGTAATGCTTTTTGATCCTCCCAGTAAGCAACACCGTGACGTGTAAAATGAAAATGATTATGTAAGATATTTATAGTCAAGGATTATTTAATTTCTTCAAAAACAATTTTACGTTCAGTTTTAATAATGCTAGCTAAATAATAAGGTTGCGTCATTACGCTTGTAGCCATACCCTCTGGATGTGATTTTCTGTATTTAAAAATGATTTTATCTGGAGTTTGTTCACTTTCTACAATCTCAATAGAATGTCCGCCGGTGGTTTGTTGTTTATCAAAAAGAACAATCAATATTCTTTCTTTAAAATCTATTGAAAGGTTAGGCAAATCATTAGAGGATTTACCTGTAGAAATTATCTTCTTTTTGAGATTTATCCAATCTTCTTGAGAAGTAATTACCATCTGTTGTTCATCAATCTGTTCTTTTCCATTGCCATAAAGGTTGCCTTGCGAAATTTTTTTCAGAGAAAGTTCTATTGGTTTTTGGGCAGAGTTACAGCTAAATAAAATAAGTGTAAGACTTATACAGAGAAGTTTTTTCATTGTTATGAATTAAGATTCTAAGGTAATATTTTGAACTTTGAATAAATACTGATTTAACACACTTTTTGCGTTAAGGATAAAAGAGAAATCCCGCAGTAAGTAGAAGCGATAGCGTCAACTTACGAGGAATTGAAACGTATAGCCTGACCCTTTAGGGTAACGCCCAAATTATTTTTCTAGTTGTTTTAGCATACGCTGAATACGATCTTCTAATTTTTCTGAAGAAAGCTTTTCTCGTAATCTATCGGTAATAATAGGAAAAGAAAATGGTGTGGGTTTATCGCAGTTTTTCCAAATAATATCTTGATGATTTATTCTTTCTAGAGCTAACCTCAACCTTCCTTCCTCTAATTGATGTTCAAAAGTTTCTGTAAACGCTTGCTGAAATAAGAGATTTTGAGGCTCATAGTCTCTAAAAACATCAAATAGTAATTGTGAACTCGACTGTAAATGTTTGCTTTTGACTAATTTATTGGGGTAGCCAGTAAATACCAAACCTGCAATGACAGCAATATCGCGAAATTTTCGACGAGCCATTTCGGTAGCATTTAAACTTTTATATAAATCATCCATCAAAAAATCAGCAGAAAATAAATTGTTATCTAGCACTTGTTGCATATCGATTTCTTGATCTGATAATAGCTCAAAACCATAATCATTAAACGCAATGCTAAAAGAAATAGGAGACAATAAACTTATGCGATATGCCAACAGACTGCCTAAAGCTTCGTGCACAAATCTACCTTCAAAGGGATAAAATACTGCATGATAACCTTCTCTGGTTTTAAAGGTTTCTATTAGAAATTGATGTTGTTTAGGAATGATGGATTCTTTAAGTTGTCTTTTTAGAATAGGCTCTAAGGCTTTTAACTCCTTCGATTTCTTAGTATTTGTTTGATGAACACTTTCTGCCGCATCATATAATTCTTCTCGAAGCAGTTCACTCATTTGAGCAGAAAAGGTCATCCTGCCGCCCATCCAACTGGGTACCTTTGCTGTTTTTTGTTTAGATTTTCTTACTTGTACTTGCATTCCCTTGATACGAACCAGTTCTAAATTTCTTCCCGCAAAAGTAAACACATCCCCGGGTTTTAATTTGGAGACAAAAAATTCTTCAATCGTACCAATATATCCTCCTTTGATGTACTTTACACTTAATACCGCGTCACTTACAATAGTTCCTATTTGCAAACGGTGGCGCATTGCTATTCCTCTATGGTTCACTTTAAATTTGCCATCTTCTTCTATTTCTACTTTTTTATATTCATCATAAGTCTTTAAACTTTCTCCTCCAGTGGTAATAAAATCTAAACACCATTCCCATTGTTCTTGAGTGAGTGCTTGAAAACAAAACGTAGATTTAATTTCAGGATAAATTTCTTGCGGATAAAACCCATCAGACACTGCTAAGGTGGTGAGGTATTGTACCAATACATCAAAACTTTGTAAATATGGAACCCTATCTTCTACTACGGTATTTTTTGCTGCTTTTTGAAGAGCAGCAGCTTCAATTAATTCCATAGCGTGAGTGGGCAGAAAATGAATTACACTTACTTTTCCTGGTTGGTGACCACTTCTTCCTGCTCGTTGTAAGAACCGAGCCACACCTTTTGGTCCGCCAATTTGAATAATAGTTTCTACAGGAGCAAAATCTACTCCTAAATCTAAACTCGATGTACAAACGACGGCTTTTAAGTTCTCATTTCTAATGGCTTGCTCGACCCATAGTCGAGTTTCTTTATTGATGCTCCCGTGATGCATCGCAACTTCACCTGCAAATTCAGGATACTTTTCCATTAACTTCTGAAACCACAATTCACATTGAGATCGAGTATTGGTAAAAATTAAAGTGGTTTTAGATTTTTTAATGATTGGCACGACTTCATCTAAGAGGTGTAAACCTAAATGACCTCGCCAAGGGAATTTTTCCATCTTTTCAGGAATGATAGATTCCACTTGAATTTTTTTCTTCAGCTTCGCTTTTACTAAAACAGAATTTTCATTTGATTTACCCGTAGGTCCTAATAAAACATCTTTCGCTTGATTTAAATTACCTATCGTAGCAGAAATACCCCAAATTTTTAGATTTTTAGATACAGTTTTTAATCGGGATAGCGCAAGCTCCATTTGTACACCCCGCTTGGTACCTAAAAGTTCGTGCCACTCGTCAATAACGACCGCGTTTAAATTTTGAAAAAGATGATCATATTTTTTTGAAGTTAGCAATAGCTGTAGACTTTCTGGGGTGGTGATTAATAAATCTGGCATATTCCTCTTTTGTGCCGCTCGTTCTTTTTGTGAAGTATCTCCCGTTCTAATCCCTACAGTAATCGTTGGATCAATATCTTGACAAAACCGAGTTGCTGCTTGAGAAATTTCTACAGAAAGTGCTCTAAGAGGAGTAATCCATAAAGCTCTTAACCCTTTTTTCTTCTGTTTAGTTTTTTGCTTTTCTTTTAATATTTCTAGAGCAATTGGTACCCAAAGGGCGTAAGTTTTTCCGCTTCCTGTAGGCGCGTTTAGTAATCCGTTTTTTCCAGACAAAAAAGCTTTCCAAGTTTGTTTTTGAAAAGTAAAAGGTTTCCATTCTTGTTCTAAAAACCAATGTTCGGCAACTGTTAAAAGTTGTTTCTTAGTACTCAGCTTATTTTCCATATTATTTAGGAATTAAAGCTTTTAAATCTTCTAACGTATTAGCGTCTTCTATCTTTTTATCTTGTCGCCAACGCAAAATTCTAGGGAAACGCGTGGCTACTCCGCTTTTATGACGTTTTGATTCGGCAATACCTTCAAAGGCAATTTCAAATACGTGATGTGGTGTCACGCTTCTCACAGGACCATAGCGTTCTAAAGTATTTCTTTTGATCCAAGCATCTACTTTACGGAATTCTGCATCGGTTAAACCGGAATAAGCTTTAGCAAAGGTGACCAGTTCTTCTTTACTTTCATCCCACAGCCCAAAAGTATAATCTGTAAATAAATTACTACGTCTTCCGTGGCCACGCATGGCGTAAGTTAGAACAGCATCTATGGTTAACGGATCTACTTTCCATTTCCACCAATCTCCTTTTTTTCTCCCTACCAAGTAAGGAGAATCCCAACGCTTTAACATTAACCCTTCAGATTTTACTTCCCTAGAGCGTTCTCTTTCTTTTGCAGCTTCTTCCCAATTCTCAAATGAAATAGTTAAAGACAGGTGCAGCGGTATTTCTTCCGAAGCTACTTTAGCATAAAGCTTTTCTAAGATATTTCGGCGTTCGCGATATGGTTTTTCTCGAATATCTTCTCCCTCCCACTCCAAAACATCATAAGCTTTTAAAATAACAGGTGTTTTTTCTAGTAATTTTTTTGTGATATTTTTTCGACCTATTCTGGTCTGCAAATCTTTAAACGTGCCTATTTCATTTTCTGGGAAAGGCAAAATTTCTCCGTCGATAACTGTTCCATCAGGAATTATATCAATAAACTTTTCAAATTCGGGGTATTTATCGGTTACCAATTCTTCCCCACGACTCCACACAAAAAGCTCGCTATTTCTAATAATGACCTGAGATCTAATACCGTCCCATTTATGTTCTGCCGCCCAATCTTTGACACTACCTAAACTTTCTGGCTTATCTTCAATAGCATAAGCGAGATAAAAAGGGTAAGGTTTAGAAAGAAAATCTTCTGGCTTTTCTTCGAGTACTAAATCGTTAAACGTTGTGGTTGCAGGATCCCAATTACCCATGAGTTTGTAAGCGAGAATATCCTCATCTATATCGGTAGCTTTTGATAAAGCTCTAGTCATTAATTTTTGACTCACGCCTATTCTAAAACTACCTGTAATTAACTTGGTAAATACAAAACGCTCATAATAGTTTAAACTGAACCAATTCTCTTTTAAATATTCTTTCTTCTCTTCTTCCGAACGCGGCTTTAATTCTATAATTTCTTGTAAAAACTGATGTAGACTTTTTTCTGAAATTTCTTCTGAAGGCGGAATAACCAATGCAATCGTTTCGGCTAAATCTCCTACAATATGGTAGGATTCTTCAAAAAGCCAAAGCGGAATTTTTGAAAATTCTGATGTCCAAGTTCTCATTAATGTTGTATTTACCGGTCTTGGTGGACGCCGATGAGAAAGAATAGCAATAGTCCAGACTTTATCTTTATCTGAAGCTGTTTTCAAATAATGAGCAAGCGCTTCCACTTTAAGTGTGGTTTTATTGGTGCTATCTAAGGTTCTTATGAGTTCTGCAAATTGCTTCATCCGTTCTCTTCTTTTTCTTTAGAAACTTCTTCTGCGTTTTCCTCTTCATATTGAGTTTGCTCAGTTCTCGCATCATAACCTTGTTCTGCTAAAAAGCGTGAAAATATATCGGTATAACCGTGTGTACATATTATTTTTTCGGCTCCTGTAGCTTTTATAGAAGTAAGCAAGCCTTGCCAATCACAATGATCGGAAAGCACAAAACCTTTATCTATTGCTCTACGACGACGAGCACCTCTAAAAGTCATCCAGCCACTGGCAGATGCGGTAACATAAGGAACCATTTTTTTTATCCAAGTTGAACCGTGTGCGCTTGGCGGAGCAATTACTATATTTCCTCTTATTTCTTCTTTTTTGGTATCTCTCGTAATTTTATGTGTTGGTGGTAAGTCTGCGATGCTTCGAATTACCTCTGTCATATTTTCTACTGCACCGTGGGTATAAATTTGACCTATAGAAGTGTCTAAATGTTTTAAAATACGTTGTGCTTTTCCTAAAGAATAACCAAATAAAACGGATGTTTTACCGTCATCTCTATTTTGCTGCCACCACGTATTAATATCGTTAAAAACTTGCTCTTGAGGTACCCATTTAAACGCAGGAAGTCCAAATGTACATTCTGTAATAAACGTATGACATTTTACGACCTCATAAGGCACAGCCAGACCGTCATCCTCTGTTTTATAATCTCCGGTAAAAACCCAAACTTCTCCTTTGTATTCTACTCTTATTTGCGAAGAACCGATAATATGCCCTGCCGGATGGAGAGAAAATTTCACCCCATTTATCGTAAATGTTTCATTCCATTCTTTACCAGCCACGGTTATATCTCCTAATCGATGTTTTATGATCGCAACGTTACTATGATGTGTAATGTATTGCTGATGTCCCCACCGAGAATGATCGGCGTGACCATGAGAAATGATGGCTTTTTTTACTGGTTTCCACGGATCTATATATACGTCTGCCACTTCACAGTAAATACCTTTTTGATTAAAAACGAGTAAGGGTGTTTTCATAACCTCAATTTACAGAAAAGTAATTTTGAATGCTGAAAAAGCCTTAAATCTTAGCGGAATTTTAAGAGGTGTTACGTTAAAACGATGCAAGATGTCAATTATTTCTGCAGACTCAAAGTAGTAAACCATTGACAAGAGCAAGATTTTTGTTCTTTAACAAATGGTCATTCCCTAAAACAATTGATATAGAATATCTAATGATTTAGGTTTTCTAAAACCTTGTAATTGCAGTTCGTAATACAACAACATCATTTCTAGAAAGCTTTTTCGTTGAGTTTGGTTGAGTTTTAATTCTAAAGCTTCAGCTGGAGTTTGTTCTAAAAACTGCTTCAGTAAATAAGTGTTTGTATTACTAATGCAGTATTTATTAGTTTCGAATTTCTGAAAATCGCCATCTAAAAGATTAAAAAATGGAGCTTCCAAAGTTTCTGTATTGGGAAAAAAACCTACATACCGTGTTAACTTTACTAAAAACCATAAATGGAAATTAGCGAAGTTTTTTGTATTATCTAAACTTGTGAAAGATTCTTCTAAAAATTGAAATAATGCTTCGTTCTTTTCCTCCTCTTGGATACTATTTCGCAACATTTCAGCTAAAAAAAGAGCGATAGAAGACTTATAAACGTCTGTTGGAATATGTTGATAAGGAGGGTTTACTTTTGCTTCCCTAATATGTTCTAAGGTTCCTTTATCTTTATGTTTAGCAACTAAATCTAACTGTGTTAGCACCTGAAACATGGAGGCTTTCAACTTTCCTTTTTTACTTTTTAAAATATTTCTACACAAGTATGATTTAAGTCCGTCACTTTGAGTAAAACATTTAACTATAAGGTCGGCTTCGCTGTAGCGGATAGATTGAATGACTATAGCTCTGGTATGTACAAGCATTACCTAATTACCATAATTTTAGTAACCTTAGTCTCTAATTGATCATCTGATGTAATCAATACCATATATACCCCGGACGCCACTTTATGTTTTCCAAATGCCCGACTGTCCCATTGAACACTTCCTCCTTCCGAAATTATTTCATACACTAAGTTTCCTTCAATATCTGTAATTTTCACATTTGCGCCTTCTCGCAAACCGTCTATAGTTACCATCCCAGAATAACCTGGTCTAACTGGGTTTGGGAATGCTCTAACTTTTTCAAAAGTTTCCGCAGATGAAGTGGCAGTTCCTCTAAAAGCGACTAATCCATTCGTAGTTCCTATATAAACTTTTCCTGTAGATTCATCTATTTCAATATCGGTTACCGAATTGGAAGGAAGCGGACTGTTTTCTGTTGTAAAACGATAAATAGTTTCTTGACCATTTGAAGAAAGGTAAAAAGCGCCAGCTTCGGTAGCGATCCATTTGTTATTATTTCCGTCAACGGTAATAGCAGAAATGCTGCTTCCGGCTAAAAGTTCTTGTGCCACGCCATCATCATCTAATATAATAATCTCATTTGTGCTGGTATTTGGGTTTTCAAATATTCCTGATGGTCCAAAAAGAACTCTTAACCCTCGTGATGTTCCTATCCACAATTGATTATTATTATCTAAAGCTAAACTTTTTACATAATTATCGGGAAGATTCCCTGCAGTCTCCAAACCTTTAACCTTAGCAAAGGTATTGGTTGAGGGCTGATACCCAATAACACCATCAATATAACTTCCAAAATAAATATTCCCCGAGTTATCAATAATTAGCTCTGTTAATCCCAAGTTATCACTACCACTTCCTGGAGCTATTTCTGAAGTATCAAAAACTTGAAAACCTCCACCAGAAGAAAGCTTAAACAATCCATTATCTACTCTAGAAACATTTCCCCAGAGATTTCCATCCCTATCAAATGCAATTCCGTTTACCCTAACATCATTATTTATTACACTTTGCAAAGGAGAGTTTGTAATGTCATAAACATTTTGCAGTTCATTCTCTTGTATCTCTAAAAGACCTCCAAAAAAAGAACTTAAATAAACCTGACTTGTATTGGTTGGGTTGATTGCTGATCTAGCAATTTCTTCTGTATTGTCTAAATTTGCGAAAGGTATATTAATCCACTCCTCATTTATAAGATGACTAACCCCTGCTCTTTTTAAAGGATATGGATCAAAAAAAACATCATAATCTCCGTATGTCACCCAAAGTTCGTTAGGAATAACCGACAGACCAAACACGTCATTTCTTAAAGGCCCATCTGGACTTAAATATTGAAAGGCCGCAGTGTTACTTGCAGTGGTAGACAATAATCCTTCACTCAAATCTCCCAAGTAAATAACTTGCTGATAAATGGTTGCACTACTTAAATTAACAGGTACATCACCAAAATTTGAAATATTAATTAAAGTGTTTAATTGATTGTTATAAACCTTTATTCTATTAGAAGTGGTTACAATTAAGTTTTCCTCGTTGACACGGAAATCTTTTACTTCTTGATTAAATTGATCTCTATTCACAAATGTATTTCCTTGCAATTCTTGTAAGCTATTACTATTATTAATTACATATAAGCTATTAGAAAGGTTGACTACTCCTCTAAAGGAATTGTTTGAAATATTTTGCCAAATTGAAAAATCTACCAAATTAGAGCTATTTACATCTGCAAAGCGTATTCCTCCTCCCTGAGTAGCTGCATAAATTTTATTATTAAAAACTGTAGTTTGAGTAACTGTAAGTTGTTCCCCTGAATCGCCAATTAAGTAAGTGTCTCCAAATTCTAAGTTATTCATCCTAAATTCTGAAATACCGTAATTGGTTGAAATAAGTAATTTATTTTCATATTCATAAAAATGATTAATTCTCCTATTGGTAGGAGGTATCGTCACTTTTTCAATAATATCAACTACTTTTAAAACTGTTTTATCTTGTGGGTTATACACATCGATAAGACCACTTTTATAACCAATAAATAACAAATTATAATTTGCTGAAAAATAGATGGTGTTTATCTTCTCACTAGAAAGTCCTTGTATAGAGGATATTTTTTCAATCTCTTGAGTTCCTCTTCTATATGAAAAAACAGAGTTTTCCGCAGCAGCGAATATCTTACCCGCCCCTGTAGAAACATCTTGTATACTGTAATAAGAGAATAAATCTTCCCAATCTAAATTTTGTGTTTGAGCTTGAGAAAACAAGCTTATAAAAAAGAAAAATATTAGTATTCGTTTCATGAAGTTATAACTATGTGTACCTAATAATATTGTAATCTTAAGCAAATATACTCATATCCTTATAGCTTAGCTTTAAAAAATTGAGCATAAAAAAAGCCGCAAATTGCGGCTTTTTCAAACACTTATAAACTTATTAAACCGCTCCTTGAGCTAGCATAGCATCAGCAACTTTAACGAAACCAGCAATATTTGCTCCTTTTACGTAATCTATATATCCGTTTTCATCTGTACCATATTTTACACAAGCTTCATGAATATCGTGCATAATACCAAACAATTTTTCATCCACTTCTTCTGAAGTCCAATTGTAACGCATAGAGTTTTGAGACATTTCTAATCCTGAAGTTGCCACACCTCCTGCATTTGATGCTTTTCCTGGAGAGAATAAAATTTTTGCTTTTTGAAAAACTTCAACTGCTTCTGGAGTACATGGCATATTTGCCCCTTCTCCTACACAAATACATCCATTTTCTACTAAAGTTTTAGCATCTTCTTCTAAAAGCTCATTTTGAGTAGCGCAAGGTAAAGCGACATCACATTTAACGTCCCAAGGTGTTTTCCCTTCAAAATACTTAGCATTAGGATATTGATCTAAATATTCTTTAATTCTACCTCTTCTCTCATTCTTAAGCTCCATTACAAAAGCTAATTTCTTTTCATCAATTCCCTCTTCATCATAAATATATCCAGAAGAATCTGATAAAGTCACTACCTTTCCTCCTAATTGAGTTACTTTTTCTGAAGCATATTGCGCCACGTTTCCTGAACCTGAAACTACAACTGTTTTCCCTTCAAAAGTATCTCCTTTAGTTTTAAGCATGCTTTGTGCAAAATATACATTTCCGTAACCTGTAGCTTCTGGGCGAATTAAAGAACCTCCGTAAGAAAGTCCTTTTCCTGTTAGGATTCCTGTAAATTCATTTTGAAGTCTTTTATATTGACCGAACATAAATCCTATCTCGCGAGCTCCAACACCTATATCTCCTGCAGGAACATCTGTATTAGCTCCAATATGCTTAGATAATTCTGTCATAAAGCTTTGACAAAAACGCATCACTTCATTATCAGATTTTCCTTTAGGATCAAAATCTGATCCACCTTTACCACCTCCCATAGGAAGAGTAGTTAAACTATTTTTATATACTTGCTCAAAAGCCAAGAATTTTAAAATACTTAAGTTAACTGATGGATGAAAACGTAAACCTCCCTTATAAGGACCAATAGCAGAATTCATTTGAATACGAAATCCTCTATTAATTTGAATGTTACCTTCATCATCTAACCAAGATACTCTAAACATAATCACACGTTCTGGCTCCACCATTCTCTCTAAAAGCATCTTATTTTGATACTTTTCATTTTCTTCTATAAAAGGAATAATGGTCTCTGCCACTTCGTGAACCGCTTGCATATATTCTGGCTCATTGGCATTTCTTTTTGAAACTTTATCTAAAAAGTTTTTTACACTTTCTTTCATAATTTTTTTGGAAAATATTTTAAACAATTATTGTATTAAGTTTTACAAATATAAAGTTTCTTTGGCTGAGAAGTATTTCATTTTTGAATAATCTTCATTTTAATAACGCTCTCATTAATAAATTGATATAAATGCGGAGATAACGAAATTATATTTCCTCCTAATTTTTGTTTTTATATATTTGCCAAACTAACTTAAGTTTTTTTTAATGAAAACTAGCCGTCTACTTTTAACCTTATCCTTGTTGTTTTTATGTAGCACAGCCAATTATGCTCAATCTTTTTCACAAGAAATAGGTGTAATTGCTGGTCCTGTAGCCATGAAATCTGATTATGGTCTTAGAGGAAACTCCGAAACCAATTTTGGAAATATTGGTCTGGGTGTGGGCTTAGTACATTACATTAATTTTGCTTACCGAGCAGATTGTAATTGTTATAGTAGAGATAGGTATTTTAACGATCATTTTAAAATTAGAACTGAGTTAGACTACCACGTTACCAAACTTGAACACTTTGGTAAAGAATCTGAAAAAAATTCTATTGGCGGATTGAAGCTTAGATCGATGCATGGAAAAGCCAAAGTTTTTGAAATTGGCCCACACTTAGAGTTTTTCCCACGCAGTATTAGAGACTTTGAGGCTGGAGCTTATAAATTTGCTCCATATATAAGCTTAGGAGTACATTTTGTAAATTACGACCCTGAGGTTGAAACTGATTTACCTGGAAGAATAGGTTCTCAAGCAAATACATTTTACGAGTTTTTGGCTCCTTCAGGAGAAGATCCATATATTGATACCTCATCTGGCACTACCTATTCTATCGTCTTTAGTGCGGGAACACGTTATCGATTAAATGATTATAGTGATTTACTCATAGATTTAAAATGGCATTCATATGGTACAGATTTTATCGATGGACTAGACCACGACAACATTCAAAATAAATCTAATGAATGGATGGTTTGGCTTAATGTAGGATACATTTATTACCTTAATTTTTAAATTATTTAAATACTCATAATAAAAAAAGCACTCATATAATGAGTGCTTTTTTGTTATTACATTTTTTACACAAACATCATTAGCCTAATGCTTGTTTTAAATCTTCAATCAGGTCTCTTTCATCTTCTACTCCTACACTTAAACGAATTAAGGAATCTACTATCCCTATTTTTTCTCTTCCCTCTTTTGGAATAGAAGCGTGAGTCATACTCGCAGGGTGACCTGCTAAAGATTCTACACCGCCTAAAGATTCCGCTAAGGTGAAAACTTTTAATTTTTCAACGAAAGAAATTGCTTCCGGCAGGCTATTATTCTTGGTGGTGAAAGAAACCATTCCGCCAAAATCTTTCATTTGCTTTTTAGCAATATCATGATTAGGATGAGATGGCAGTCCTGGCCAATATACTTTATCTACTTTGGGATGATTTGATAAAAATTCAGCTACAGCTTTACCATTTTCACAATGTCTTTGCATTCTTAGATGAAGTGTTTTAATGCCTCTTAATACCAGAAAACTGTCTTGCGGACCCGCAATCGCTCCGCTTGCATTTTGGATAAAATATAGCTTATTTGCGAGCTCCTTATCTTTTACAGCTAAAACCCCCATAACGACATCACTATGACCTCCTAGATATTTAGTAGCGCTATGCATAACGATATCTGCACCTAAATCTAAAGGTTGTTGTAAGTATGGAGTAGCAAAAGTGTTATCTACCGCCAATAGGGTTTGATGTTTTTTACTAATTTCTGCGACTGCTTCAATATTAATAATATTCATCATTGGATTGGTTGGTGTTTCCACCCAAATCAATTTTGTATTTTTATTGATGTAATTTTCAATATTTTGAGCTTCGCTCATTCCTACAAAATGAAATTTAATTCCAAAACCTTCAAAAATTTTGGTAAATAAGCGAAAGGTTCCTCCATATAAGTCATTGGTAGAAATCACCTCATCTCCAGGTTTTAGAAGTTTTAATATTGCATCTATTGCGGCTAAACCAGAACCAAAAGCCAATCCGTAATTTCCGTTCTCTAAACTAGCTATAGATTTCTCTAAGGCAGAACGGGTGGGATTACCGCTTCTAGAATATTCAAAACCCTCATGCCCTCCAGGAGTAGATTGTGCATAAGTAGAAGTTTGATAGATAGGCGGCATGACCGAATTGTATGCAGGATCTATGTCTTCTTGGCCCCCATGTATGGTTCTTGTATTAAACTTCATCTATTATTAATTTAAAATATTTGTCTATCAAAAATACTATTCTATTTGCCGAATCGCAAAATTGACCTTACCTTTAGTTATTGTTTTTAATATATGATAATGAAAAAATTTTCGCTTTTAAGCTTATGTTTTCTGTTAATTTTGAGTGTGGGTTGTAAAGAAGAAAACAAAACTACAACGAATGAAAAAGCACCTATAGAACAAGAAAATTCTAATTCTACGATTTTCAACTATAGCATAAAAAATATATCAAAAAGTACTTTAGCTACTTGCAAAAGAAACCCTTGTCCCCAAATGGACATCAAGTATTTATACATTACGAATGATTCTAATGTTGGAGAAAAAATAAATAAGGCTAATGAAGAGAATTTATCCTCTATCGTACAAACCCCTAATGACAGTATTTCCTATAAAAAAATTGACGAAGGTGTAAATAAATTTATTGAAGATTATATTTCTTTTAAAAATGAATTTCCAGAGTCTCCTGCTGTTTATGAACTAAAAATTGACCAAGAACAATTATTTGAAAATAACCAAACTTTAGTTTATTCTACTATTTTCTATACGTATACAGGAGGTGCGCACGGTTATGGTGCTAAACTCTACCATACCTATGATAAGAATACAGGTGAAATAGTAACTAATGAAAAGCTTTTAAAAAATAAGAATGCTTTTAAAGCTTACGCGGAAGGAATGTTTCGAAAGAAGTTTAATCTTACTGAGAATGAAAGTCTGAATAAAAATGGTTTTTTCTTTGAAAATGACGAGTTTAAGTTAGCTGAAAATATAGCCGTTACCAAGGATAGTCTTTATATGATTTACAATGCTTATGAAGCTGCAAGCTATGCTGAAGGTGATATTAAATTTTCGTTCCCTAAAGAAGATGTCGAAGCTTGGTTAAATCAATAAAAATGAAAAAAGTATATTTTCTCTCTACCTGCGATACATGTAAAAGAATCCTAAAAGAATTAGACTTAAAGGATGATTTTACCAAGCAAGATCTAAAAAAAGAACCATTAACCGAATCTCAACTTGATGAGCTTTACACCTATTCTCTTAGCTATGAAGACCTTTTTAATAAAAGAGCCAAACTTTATAAAGAAAGAGATCTAAAGGCGAAAAACTTATCTGAAACGGATTATAAAAATTTACTATTAGAACATTACACTTTTTTAAAAAGACCAGTTTTTATTCTTAACGATGAAATTTTTATAGGGAACAGCAAAAAAACGATTGAAGCTTTAAAAAAGCAGTTGAGTGAATAATCGCATTTTAGCTATTCTTGCAGCTATAGGCGCTAGCACTATTTATGGCATAAACCATACTCTTGCTAAAGACGTTATGCCTACGTATGTTCAACCCTATGGTTTTATATTATTGCGTGTAGTAGGCGCCTCCATTTTATTTTGGAGTTTAAGTTTTTTAAAAACCTCACAGAAAATAAAGAAAGAAGATTGGCCCAGATTAATCGCCTGTGCAATTTGCGGTATGGTAATTAATATGCTTTTCTTTTTTAAAGGGCTAAGCCTTTCTACTCCCATAAATAGTTCAGTTATCATTACACTCTCACCCGTTATGGTATTATTACTGGGGGCGATAATTCTAAGAGAAAGAATTACCTTATTAAAAATAGCAGGAATAATTGTAGGTCTTATTGGCGCGTTAATATTAGTGTTTTTTAGCTCGAGTACATCTACCAACGCTCCTAATATCCCATTAGGTAATATTTTATTTATTGTCAACGCTTTTTCTTTTGGTCTTTACTTAATTTTAGTAAAACCGCTCACCGCAAAATACGATGCTATAACGTTAATGAAATGGTTATTTTTAATAGCCACCATCATTAACTTACCCATTACCATTGGAGAGTTTAATGAAATTGTTTGGCAAGAAATCCCCACTGTTGTCTTGTGGCAAATTGCCTTTGTGGTTGTTGCCACCACCTTTATGACTTATTTACTTAACATTTTCGCTATTAAACACCTTTCTGCTTCTACACTTAGTGTTTTTATGTATTTACAACCTCTAGTTGCTATTATTTATGCAACTAGCGTCGGCGCAGATCAACTCAATTTAGTGAAAATAGTAGCTGGTTTATTTGTTTTTACTGGAGTATATATGGTGACGAAAAAGAAAACGGTTACAACAAACTAGGATCTACATCTTTAGGTTTTTTACCAAACCTTCTTGTATCTTCTTTAGTTAAGATTTTAAAATCTTCTGTTCTACTCAAAGTATTTAATTGCTCTAAGAGATTTTTAGGCAAAGTTACTAGCGACCTTTCTTTTAAATCAATCCAAGAACCTAACATTTCACAACTTGCACAATTTCTTCCTTTATGATCATAAATATTATGAAGAAATTCAAAAAACATTCCATCTTCAGATATTCCTTTAAGCTCTAAACTAACGCTCACGGGTTTACCTGCAAAGACTTCTTTAAAATAATAAATATGCTCATAAAAAACTACTGGACCAATGTTATATTCAGCTAACTGTTTCTGTCCAAAACCGTGCTCCAGTAAAAAAGCCATCCTCGTATGACTCATAAAATTCATATAAGCCGAATTGGCTAAATGTCTATTGGCATCTATATCGCTCCAGCGGATTTCAAATTCTTTTGTAAACATACTTTTATTTTTATTGTGCAAGCATAGCAAATTTAAAACATAAGTTTCAAATAATTTGCCTTTATTTAACGTAATAGCCACTACTAAGAGCAAAATATAATAATTATCGTTAAGCAGTTAGTTTTTATTACCTTTGCGCAACTTTAAAAGAAAGACATGATTCAATCCATGACTGGTTTTGGAAAGCACATGGTAGAGCTTCCTAACAAAAAAATTACTATTGAAATTAAAACTTTAAATAGTAAAAACCTAGACCTTAATACTCGTATGCCTTCTCAATACCGAGAAAAAGAACTGAGTTTAAGAAATAAAATTTCTAAGGAATTGCAAAGAGGAAAAGTAGATTTTTCTTTATACGCAGAGGTTACAGGCGAAGAGACTTCGGCATCCATTAATAAAGTGGTAGTAAAAAATTATATAGAGCAACTAAAATCAATTCCGGAAAGGGGAACAAAAGACGACGTTGAACTTTTAAAAATGGCCATTCGTCTCCCCGATGCTCTTAAAACTGAGCGTGAAGAAATTGATGAAAATGAATTTGCAGCTATTGAAGATGGGGTTGAAACGGCTTTACAAGAAGTAACGCAGTTTAGACTTGATGAAGGAAAAGTTTTAGAGCAAGATTTTGTTTTACGTATCAATAATATCAAAAGTATTTTGGCAGAAATTATTGCCATAGATCCCGAGCGTGTAGAAGCCGTAAAAGAAAGATTACGTAAAGGAATAGCCGATTTAAAAGAAAATGTAGATGAAAACAGGTTTGAGCAAGAATTGGTTTATTATATTGAAAAATATGACATTACCGAAGAAAAAATACGCTTAGACAATCACCTATCTTACTTTACGGAAGCATTAAATTCTCAAGATTCCAACGGTAAAAAATTAGGGTTTATAGGGCAAGAAATTGGTCGGGAAATCAACACCATTGGAAGTAAATCTAATTACGCCCCAATGCAAAAATTAGTGGTACAAATGAAGGATGAGTTAGAGAAAATTAAAGAACAACTTTTAAACGTTTTATAATGATTGAAGGTAAATTAATCGTTTTTTCAGCACCCTCAGGATCGGGTAAAACCACCATTGTTAGACATTTATTAAAGCAAGAAGATCTCAATTTAGATTTTTCTATTTCAGCGACATCAAGAGAACCACGAGGAGATGAAGTTCATGGTGAAGATTATTATTTTATGTCTTTATCAGAATTTAAAACTCACATTAAAAATGATGATTTCTTAGAATGGGAAGAAGTTTACCGAGACAATTTTTACGGTACTTTAAAAAAGGAGGTAGAACGCATTTGGGCTCAAGGTAAACATGTTGTTTTTGATATAGATGTTGTAGGTGGTCTTGATATTAAACATATTTATCCTGAAAGAACTTTGGCTGTATTTGTACAACCACCAAGCATCGAAGAACTTAAAATAAGACTCAAAAAGCGAAAAACAGAGACTGAAGATCGCATTAATATGAGGGTAGCAAAAGCGAGTATAGAAATGGCTACCGCTCCACAATTTGATTTTATTATCGTTAATAACGATCTTCCTAAAGCTTTATTAGAATCTTATACTTTGGTTAAAAATTTTGTGAGTAAGTAAAACAAATTCGTTTTGAAAAAACACATTGGTCTTTATTTTGGAACTTTCAATCCTATTCACGTTGGACATCTCGCCATTGCCAATCATATTGCAGAATTCTCTAATGTAGATGAAGTTTGGCTGGTTGTTACCCCTCATAATCCGCACAAAAAGAAAAGCAGCCTTCTACCCGATTATGATCGTTTAGAAATGGTGCATAGAGCGACAGAAGATTATACAAAGTTAAGACCTTCAGATATAGAATTTTCTTTGCCTCAACCTAATTATACAACCAATACATTAGTCCATCTAGAAGAAAAATATCCCAATTATTCATTCTCATTGATTATGGGAGAAGATAACTTACAAAGTCTTCCTAAATGGAAGAATTATGAAGTCATTCTAGAGCGTTATCAATTGCTAGTTTACCCAAGAGTATATAAATTAAAAGAAACATCCGCTTTAGCTAATCACGATAAAGTGACTCATATAAAAGCTCCCATCATGGAAATTTCTTCTACCTTCATTAGAAACACAATTAAAGAAGGCAAAAATATTCGTCCGTTATTACCCGCAGCGGTTTGGAAGTATATTGATGAAATGGGGTTTTATCTATAAAAAAGAGCCGCTTACCTTAAAAAGTAAACGGCTCTTCAACTAAATAACCAACCAAAAAATCTTTAAGGATAACGTGAGCATCTTTGGTTAAATTGCACATTTAAATTATAAATAGTGTTAAAGTTGGTTTTCCCTCCTGTGAGTTAAATTTCAAACCCTATTTAATTTTGTATTTTTGTTTTCAAGAAACCAATTCTATGAAGAAAGACTCAAAATTTGCTGTCATTGGAGGTGGTAGTTGGGCAACAGCTATTACAAAGATGTTATGTGAAAATGTACAAACGGTAAGTTGGTACATGCGCAACCAAGACGCAATAGAACATATACAAAAAGAAGAACACAACCCAAATTACTTAAGCTCGGTAGAGTTTGATGTTACTCAATTAAATTTAACCAATGATATAAATATCGCTGTCGCGGAAGCAGACTATATTGTGTTTGCAATTCCATCGGCTTTTTTAAAAACCGAATTAGATCAACTTACCGTATCCTTGAAAAACAAACTCATTTTTAGCGCTATTAAAGGAATAGTACCCGAAAGTAGTTTAATTGTTGGAGAGCATTTTCATAAAACATATGGTATCCCTTTTGAACAAATTGGAGTAATTACAGGCCCATGTCACGCAGAAGAAGTCGCTTTAGAAAGACTTTCTTACCTTACTATCGCTTGTTCTAATGAAGACAATGCCAAATTTTTAGCAGATCATCTAAGCAATCACTATATTAAATGTAAGACTAGCGAAGACATTATTGGGACAGAATATGCCGCTATGCTTAAAAACATCTATGCTATCGCTGCAGGTATTGCACACGGTTTAGGTTATGGTGATAACTTTCAAAGTGTTTTAATGAGTAACGCTATAAGAGAAATGAAGCGTTTTATTAAAAAAACGTATAAGATGAAACGAAATATTAATGATTCTGCTTATTTAGGAGATCTATTGGTTACAGGTTATTCGGTTTTTAGCCGCAATAGAATGTTTGGAAATATGATTGGGAAAGGCTACACCGTAAAAAGCGCTCAAATGGAAATGAGTATGATTGCAGAAGGTTACTACGCTACAAAAAGCGCCTACCATATCAATAAAGACAAAGGGAAGAAAAAAGCGAAAACGCCAATAATCAATGCGGTTTACGAAGTATTGTATGAACAAAAAAACCCTAAGAAAGTCTTTTTAAAACTTACCGATAAATTAGATTAATTCCGCGAAAGCGTAAAAATTATTATTTGAAAAATACAGCTTTAAAAGGTGGAATCTTAGTAGCTCTAGGAGCCTCTAGCTACGGAATGCTTACCACATTTGTAAAAATGGCTTATGAAGAAGGTTTCACTACCTACGAAGTCACATTTGCACAACTTCTTATAGGGTTTTTGGGACTTACAGTTCTTAATCTTTTTTACAAAGGAAAGAAAAGGGAACATTCTATTCCTACTTCAAGAAAAAGTGTCCTTAAATTAATTTTAGCTGGAAGCTCATTAGGCCTTACCAGTATTTTTTATTATTTGGCTGTGCAATACATCACAGTTTCTATTGGCATCGTTTTACTAATGCAGAGTGTGTGGATGGGCGTTGCATTAGATGCTATTATTCACAAAGAAAAACCGACCCCGTTAAAAGTATTAGCTGTGTTTATTATTTTAGCAGGAACTTTATTAGCTACTAATGTTTTATTTGAAAGGTTTGAGCTAGATATTAGAGGAATAATGTTTGGTCTTTTAGCGGCTGCTTCTTACACCATAACTATTTATAGTTCTAATACTGTATCTACTGAGCTGCCTTCTCTTGTAAGAAGTAAATGGATGATGTTAGGTGGGTTAATCATTGTAAGTGTAATTACTTTACCTACATTAATACAAGAATTTAATCTCGAAATATTTTATGTGTGGGGACCTATTTTAGCTTTGTTCGGTACAATTTTACCTCCGTTGTTTCTTACTACAGGTATGCCAAAATTAAATGTAGGAATAGGGGTTATAATAACTTCTATAGAGTTACCAGTAGCTGTTTGTATGGCTTACCTTTTATTAAATGAAGTGGTTACGCTTCCGCAATGGTTGGGTATTATACTCATTTTATTTTCTATTGTAGTAATGAATCTAAAAACCGCTAAAAAAGCCTTATAATTTTTGAAATGTAGTGAGGAATTATTTTGCTAAAATTCCTTTCTCTTTCATCACCGGAAGCTCTGTTCGTTTAGATTCTTTAATACTTTGTTTTGGGAATAAGAAATTTTGGTGTAAAAATCCTTTTTCCGAAAAGAAAGAAACCGAAAACTCATTATTAATTTCAAATAGATCGGGCTGAAGTAATTCTACTTTTGCGTAAGACTTTGCTGGAAGAAGCTTTAGATTATGTCTAAAAGTGGAGGTTATTTTATTACCATCAAATCCTTTAGAAACAATAAGTACAGTTTCTAAAGGATAGTTATTTTCATTAATTATATAAGTGTTCCAATCATCCATTTGAAACTCTTTATTATATTCTTTTACCGCAGCAATATATACGCCTTCTACCGGTGTTATTTGAATGTCTTTCTTCAAAACTTAATCGTTTAAACGGTGCTTAATTTTGTAATAAATTACACTCAGGATTATGGCAGCAATACCTAATAATATTAAGCCTACTGTAATTTTAATTACTGCAACAATAAAAGTTACATAAAGGATTAAACCTAAGATAAAAAGAACCAATATTAAAAAGCCTGCTTTTTTCATTATAAAACCGATTTAAATTGTTTTAAGAAACGTACGTCATTTTCATAGAACATTCTAATATCTCCTATTTGATAAAGTAACATAGCGATACGCTCTATTCCCATACCAAAAGCAAAACCAGAATATTCATTAGGATCTATATTACAATTCTTAAGTACGTTAGGATCTACCATTCCGCAGCCCATAATTTCTAGCCAACCTGTTCCTTTTGTGATTCTATAATCGGTTTCAGTTTCTAAGCCCCAGTAAATATCTACTTCGGCACTAGGTTCTGTAAAAGGAAAATAAGAAGGCCTTAAACGTATTTTAGACTTTCCAAAAAGTTGTTTGGTAAAATAAAGTAAGGTTTGTTTTAGATCTGCAAAACTCACGTCTTTATCAATATAAAGTCCTTCAACTTGATGAAAAATACAATGAGAACGAGAAGAAATAGCCTCATTTCTAAAAACTCTTCCAGGTGAAATGGTTCTTATTGGCGGCTTATTATCTTCCATATAGCGCACTTGCACGCTAGATGTGTGTGTTCTTAATAAAATATCTTGAGGATTGGTTTGTATAAAAAACGTATCCTGCATATCTCTTGCTGGATGATATTCTGGTAAATTTAAAGCTGTAAAATTATGCCAGTCATCTTCAATTTCTGGCCCTTCAGAAACATTGAAACCTATATTTGAGAAGATTTCAATAATTTGATTTTTTACAATAGAAATAGGATGTCTAGAACCAATCTCAATCGCTTCACCTGGTCGGGATAAATCTCCGTAAATTCCTTTCTCCTCAGTCTGATTCTCTAGCCACTCCTTTAGCTCATCTACTTTCGCTTGCGCGGAATTCTTTAGCTGATTAATGGTTTGACCAAATTCTTTTTTTTGATCGTTAGGAACGTTTTTAAATTCTGCAAAGAACTCATTTAACAAACCTTTCTTACCCAAAAATTTAATTCTGAAGGCTTCAATTTCTTCAGCAGTTTTCCCCTGAAAATTTTCTACTTCAGTAATATAATCTTTAATCTTCTGAATCATCTTCTCGTAAATTAAGTTTGCAAAGTTAAGAAAAAGAAATAAGCCTTTTTCAATATCTTCACTAGCTTTTATTTTATATAACCTTTCTCAACAAAGTATTGTACTATAGCTTCTTTCATCATTACCGATTGTTCCCCTGGCTTTAAAACAGGTAAATTTTCAATGGTATTGTAATGCGGCCACCCATCCTCATCTATATAGTCAAACTCATAATACCCATAAGGTTCTAATAGTCTGCATATAGCAATATGCATAAGATCTACTTTATGGTCTTTTTTAAATTTTCTATGAATTTGTCCTAATTCCTGAACTCCAATTAGGTATATAATAGCATCGAGATCTAGAGTTTCTCCATCGGCAAATTGTTTAGATAATTTTGCCTGTACTGTCTCCCATCTCATCTTTAATTCTTCGTCTCTTATCATATCGCAAAGATAAGAACTTACTTTTTGAAATTAAGCTATATTTGAAGTATGAATGTTATAGATATTATTTTAGGAATTATACTTCTCTTTGGACTTATAAGAGGAGTAATGAGAGGATTTATTATTGAGCTTGCTTCTTTAGTTGCTTTAATTGTAGGTGTTTATGGAGCTATACATTTTAGCTACTTTGCGTTTGACTTCTTACAGAACCAATTTGATTGGGATGAACAATATATACAGCTTACAGCTTTTGCTATAACCTTTATACTTATCGTGATTTTTGTATTGTTAATAGGAAAACTACTCACAAAACTTGTTGGAGCTATAGCCTTAGGTATCGTTAACCGAATACTTGGAGGCCTCTTTGGACTTTTAAAAGTGGCATTTATAACTAGCGCTCTTATAATGTTTATAAGCAGCTTTAATGATAAGGCTAATTTTATTGAAAAAGAGAAATTAAAAAAATCTATATTATACAGACCTATTGAACTCATTGCTCCCACGTTTTTACCTCAAATACTTAGCAAAGTTGATCTAGAGATGGAAAAAAACAACTTGTAATTAGCAATATTTAATAAAGTTTTAGAGACACAACCAAACTATAGATACTATGAAAAAATCAATGTTCTTTTTCTTCACTATATATTTAATATTAATATCTTGTAATAGTGATGATGATAATTATAAAAAACAATCTTTGATAGGAAATTGGAAGTTAATTGAAACTTACGGTTCTTATGGTGGTGAATTACCTCACTGGTCTACTGTATCTGATGGTTATTTATATGAGTTCAAATCAGACAATAGTTTATATTCTGATGAATATCTTTGTGAAGGTAACTATCTAATTCTTCAAAATAATAAAATAAAGATGCATTTTGACTGCAATGAAAGTCAAATACTTGCCATGTACGATATTTATTTAGATAAAGAGTTCTTAATATTAACACCAAACCCTTCTAGTTGCGATGAGGGTTGTGCAGAAAAGTTCGAAAAGATTAATTAATATCCTGTTAAACAAATCAAGTTCAACAATTTGTGACACCGAGTAAATTAGGTAAAACAAATTATAAGGTTCACAAAAACAAAAAAAGCTACCTAAATTCATAGGTAGCTTTTTTTATATAAAATTATCTGGTTATTACAGCATCTCTACTTTTCCTGTTTTTAAGGAATAAACACCACCAACAATTTTAATTTCACCATTCGCTTCCATTTCATTCAAAATAGAGCTTTTTTCTCTAATTCTATTCATGGTAAGCTCTACGTTTTTCTCAACTACAGCCTGAACAAACTCTGGATTTTTAGAAGATTTTTCTCCTTCAACTTCCACTCCGTTTACTGCTGGTTTAATATTCTCTAACATAGAAGTGATATTACCAAGCTCCACTCCATCACAAGCAGCACTTACAGCACCACAACTTTCGTGACCTATAACAAATACTAATTTACTTCCAGCAACTTTACAGGCATACTCCATACTTCCAATAATATCAGTATTTTCAAAATTTCCTGCTACTCTAGAAACAAAAATATCTCCAATAGCCTGATCTAATACTGTTTCTACAGGGACACGGCTATCTACACAAGATAATATTATTGCTTTAGGATTTTGACCTCCAGTTGCACTTTCAACTAAAGATTTATTGCTTTTATGGTTTAATTTATCTGTAACAAATCTTTCATTTCCACTTAGCAAGTCATTTAAAACTTGGTCTGGAGTCATTTCATTTTGTTCACTCTTGGTAATTATTTTATTAATTTCCATAACCTTTAGGGCTTTATATTTTTAATTATTTTATGCTATTTTTTTCTTTTCCTTTTCGAAGAACTCTTTGTAACTAGATGGATTTTCAATAGTTCCTCTTTCTGAAATTATCTTAATTGTGATATTCTTTTCTTTGGCTCTTACAGAAAATTCATCCAGTATTTCTACGATGTCATGATCTAGGTTCTTTGTTTTAGTAACGTCTAATTCTAGGTAAGCGTTTTCTGGCAAACTATGAAGTTCTCTAGAGATAGCTCCTTTGTTTAAGAAAGTTACTTCTTCCGCTAAGGTCATTTTAAACTTACCATCATTTACATCGTACCCTTCTTTATGTAAGAAGTGTGAATTCTTATAACTGTTAAGCAAGATAACAATTATACCTACAGCAAGTCCTAATCCTATTCCTATTAACAAATCTGTAAATACAATACCTACTATAGTTACAATAAATGGAATAAATTGACTTTTTCCTAAGCTAAACATTTGTTTAAACAATGCTGGTTTTGCCAATTTATAACCTACAATTAATAAAATAGCGGCCAAAACTGCTAATGGTATTTTATTTAATAGAAACGGAATTGTAATCACAGACAATAGAATTAAGAAACCGTGAAAAATAGCAGAAAATTTTGATTGTCCTCCTGATTGAATATTAGCAGAGCTTCTTACAATTACTTGAGTAATTGGTAAACCTCCAATAAGTCCTGAAACTATGTTTCCTGTTCCCTGCGCAAAAAGTTCTCTGTTAGTCGGAGTTATACGCTTTTGCGGATCTAATTTATCTGTAGCTTCTACACATAATAAGGTTTCTAAACTCGCTACAATGGCAATAGTAGCTCCTGCAATCCAAATTTGAGGATTAGTAATAGCTCCAAAATTAGGAAAGGTAAACTGACCAAAAAAATCAGCTGCACTTTCTGGTACAGGAACTTGTACTAAATGCTCTGGAGAAATAGCTAAATTTCCAGTTCCTACCATAGTAATTTGGTAAATAACTCCCGCCGCTACAGCAACTAATGGCCCTGGAATGATCGTAAAAATTTTATGTTTTTTACTTAGTACTTTTTCCCACAATAATAATATTACTAATGAAATTACTGTCACCAAAATAGCTCCTGGGGATACATAATCTAACATATTTATAAGCTCAGAAAATGTGTTTTCTCCATCAGCTTGAGAAAAAGCTAAGTCTCCTTCATAATCCTTATCATAACCAAAAGCGTGAGGTATCTGTTTTAAAAATATAATGATACCAATACCTGCCAGCATTCCTTTAATTACCGAAGAAGGAAAATAATATCCAATAACTCCAGCTTTTAAAACACCTAATAGTAATTGTAAAACACCTCCAATAACAACAGCAACTAGAAAATTTTCAAAACCTAATGATGCAATTGCTCCAAGAACAATTACTGCAAGTCCTGCTGCAGGACCACTCACTCCTAATTGAGAGCCACTAATAGACCCTACTACAATTCCTCCTACGATTCCTGCAATTAATCCAGAAAAAAGAGGGGCTCCACTCGCCAATGCAATTCCTAAACATAATGGAAGTGCAACAAAAAAGACTACCACACTAGCTGGTATGTCTTTGTTTAAATTTTTAAACATAATAATATATGAATTTTAGAGGTATTAGATAAATACCTCAACTTAATTTTTTAATAATTTCTACGGAAAAAATTAAGCTAATTCGGGAGGAGGAGAAACCAATTTACTATGAACAGAAGAGGTTCCAAGTAAATAAAAGAAATCAAAAGAAATTTTAGTTTGATCAAAAAATGCAAAATCATTGAAAGTTTTTGGAACCAATTTCCAACTCATATTTGAACAACCTTCTTTTTCTCCTTTATGATTTTCTTCTTCTTCGGCTAAACTAAAAACATAAGAAACGTCTGCATCACGCTCAATTAGCGTCACAACCGTAGGTGTAGCAAGAAATGCTAAAAATACGCTTATAAAAAAATATGCAAATAACTTCATGTTCATTTATTGTTTTGCAAAAATACTATTTTTTAAATTTTCTACTGTTAAATCGTTATTAAATATACTACAAGGGTTTTAAGGATTCTTGTTTTAACCAACCCTGTCTACCGTCACTTATTTCTAGTTTATAAAAACCATTAAAGCTATCTAGTAATTTAACTTTAGTGCCTTCATGCAATAAAAAAGCTTCAGAAGCTTTTGGGTTAGGCTCTGCTTTAATAGAAGCTTCTTCAGAAAAAACAATAGCAAAATTTTCGTTTAATGCATTATTTTGCTGAATGAAAGAAAAAGCAAATGAAAAAATAAATAATATAACTCCTAGTATGGAAGCTGTAAATAAAATTCGTTTAGTTATTGATTTTACTGAAAAGTAATACCCAATAAAAAATACAACGAAAATCAAAATACTTATCACAGCAATTTGTGCCCACCCGTCTGCACTAAATGAGCCAATCGTATTTTCTTTAATTTTTTGAAACCCTGTAGGTGCTGCTTTTTCTATCGCATCTATAGTCATGTTATTGGCAAACGCTAAATTGTTTTGTGCATCCTCATGATTAGGGTCTAATTTTAACGCCTTCTCATAATAGTAAATACTCGGTGCAATATGATCTAATTTATAATGGGCATTGGCCATATTATAATACAATGCGACAGATTCTTGCTTTCCTTCTAAAATCTGTTCATACTTACTTATGGCGGCTTCATAATTTCCGTTAGCATAATCTTGAGTAGCTTTTTCAAAAGTAGCCTTATAATCTTGCCCTAACACACTTAAAGAAAAACTCAAAAAACAAAGGAATAATATCTTTTTCATGACTTAAAGGTCTTTATCTATTAAGGATAATACTTGAGCAGCTTTTTCATAATCTTGCTCCATCGAGGCTTGTGATGATGGACTATATCTTGCCATTTCACAATTTTGTAGTAACTGAATAAAATCATTTATAGTCATCTCTTTTATTCCTTTTTCTCTTAAGATCACCTTAATTCTATCCTTACTCATTTCACTAGTTTGAATAGACAGCTTTGCTTTTAAAAAATTGTGTAAAGATTTTTCTAGAGCTAAGTAAAATGCACTTGGATTACCAATGTTTTTCTTAGCTTCAGAAAGGTATTTTTTGGCTAATTTATCTGCCTTTTTAACTCGATTACCTGCTACATCATTCAATCTTTCTTTTCTTTTCTTACCAAATAATATGGTTAAAGGAATAGCGAGAAGAGGTAATAATATTAATAACCAAAACCACAAACTTTTAAAGAATCCTTTTTCTCCTATAGGTTTTAAATTAGCGTCTAATTGAATGTACCTAAATTGATTTCCTTTAGATATTACTTCTTGCTTATTTGAAGTACTTGCTGTAGAATTATTAGGCACAGAAGCCACTGGACCATTTTCTACATTTATCATTAATTCTCTAGAGCTCAACACCTTGTAAGACTCACTATTTACATCAAAATAAGAGAAGTTTACTGGTTCTATTGGGTATTTTCCTTTTTGCTGCGGAACTATCGTGTAGGTATCTGTAATACTACCAAAAACCCCATTATTATTAGTTCTCGTATCTTCAATATGTTCTGGCTCATAAACTTCAAGGGAAGCTGGTAAGCTTAATTTAGGCAATTGAAAAAGCATTAAATTCCCGTTACCGGAAACTTTTACTTTTGCCTCTAGAGATTCTGTAGCGTCTAAGCTTTGTTTATTGGTGGTTACACTAAAATTGAAGCTTCCTACCGCTCCGGTAAAATTAGCCGGTTTACCGGTTTGCGGAAGCGGTTTTACATCAATCTCTTTTGTACTTGCAGATATTCTTTTTTGCACCGTTTCATATAACCTTCTTCCAAAAATATCTCTACGATCTGAAGGAACTTCTACCGAAACCGATAAGGTTAAAGGTTCTATGGTAAGTTTACCTGTCTTTTGAGGATATAGTATTGTTTTTCTTAGCGCAACATAGCGGTAAGGTTCACCCAAGTAAGTACCATCTTTTACGTCTAATCGAGAAATATCTATATTTTCGCTCCAAAAATCAGCAAATTTAGGATTATCTACTGGTCGCCACTGGCTCACATTAATATCTGGACTTACATATAAAATGTATTCTACACTTATTCCTTCGTTTAAATACGGGTTTTCATTAGAAACTTTGGTTACTAAATGAATACTTTGAGAAGCAATTATTTCTGCATTATTACCATCGGTTGGGGTATCTACTGCGGCAACAACATTTATATTAATAGGAGTGGTTTTGTAAGTCTTCCCTTCTATTAAAATTTCAGCTTGACCTATGGTAAACTTACCTCTCGCATTTGGTTGTAAATAATAACCGTAAGATTTTTGGTATGTTCTTTTACCATTGATCCAACTGTTGCTAATGGATTGATAAGGTCCTCCAACCACCGTAAAATTGGTGAAGTTTGGCGGATTAAAATTATCCCCATCTTGATTCATTTTAAAATCTACACGTAGGCGTTCATTAACACCAATAGTGGTTCGGCTAACTTCTGCTTCAAATTTTACTTGTGCTAAAGTGATTTGGCAAATAAAAAAGCCGATTATAGCAACTACAAACTTACTTTTCATTACCAGTCCTTTTCTGTTCTAACTTTTCTACCTTTTGCTTTTTGAGCATTGATCTTATCTTGAATTTCTTTCTCTTGATTTTCCATCGCTTCTAGCAAGTTTTTAATTTGCTGAGGAGAAAGTTGTCCTTTTGCTTGTTGTGGTTTTTGATCTTTAGGCTGATCACCTTTTTCTTGAGAAGGATCTTTAGGTTGCTCTTCTTTCTTTTGATCGCCTTCATCTTGCTTTTTATCTTCGCTTTGATCTTCCTTATCTTTTTGGTCGCCCTCATCTCCTTTTTCTTTATCCTCACCTTGATCTTTTTTATTCTCGCCTTCGTCTTTTTTATCCTGGTCTTGTTGATCTTTTTGATCTTCTTTATCTTGATTTTGATCCTTGTCTTGATCTTGGTTTTGATCCTGCTCTTGCTGTTCTTTTTCTAGCATCTTTTTTGCTAAAGCCAAGTTATATCTAGTTTGATCATCTTTTGGATTATTACGAAGTGCATTTTTAAAAGCTTCTACGGCTTCTTCATATTTTTTTTGCTTCATAAAAGCGTTTCCTTGATTGTGGTAAGCTTTGTGTTTTAAGGCTTTACTTTGAGAAGTCTCACTGGCTTGTTTTAATCTAGGAGTAGATTCTCCTTCTTTATCTTTTGCGTAATATAGATTGCCCAAATTGTACTTCGCTTCGGCGTTGGTCGGATCTTTAGCAATGGCTTTTCGGTAGTTGGCTTCCGCTTGAGCGAAATTATTTTCAGAAAGAGATTCTTGAGCCTCGGCAGCAAAAACTCTAGCTTCTTTTTGTGCTTTTTTTGTATTTTCTTGTGCAGAAATGATTCCGCTGAAAAGCGAAAAAATAAAAACTCCTACTAATTTTATGTAGTTTATTGAAACCTTTTTACGCTGCATTTTTATCTTTCTTTTCATTAAACAAATTAAGTTGGGTAACCCAAGCTGTTTTTCTCTCTAATAAGAATACATCTAATACTATAAAAAGTATGCCAAAAGCAATAAACCACTGAAATTGATCTTTATAAGCAGCATATTGTTTGGTCTCGAACTCGGTTTTTTCTAAAGAATTAAGCGCTTCTGTCACTTTGTCTAGCACTTCTTTAGTATTAGTACCGTCTATGTAAACTCCGTTTGCTTCTTCTGCAATTTCCTGTAACGTAGCTGCATCTAGCCTTGTGATGACCGTCTCGCCATTTGTATCTTTCTTGTAGCTTTGTGTAACTCCGTTTCTTTTTATAGGTATGGTTCCTCCTTTTTGAGTTCCTACACCAATAGTAAAAATTCTAATTCCTTTTTCTTCGGCTTCATTTAAAACCTCTTCTATTTCTCCCCCGTGATTTTCTCCATCACTCAAAATAAATAAAACTCTACTGGTTTGAGATTCGTCATTATAATAGGTTTCTGCCAATTGGATGGCTTCTCCTATGGCTGTTCCTTGACTTGAAACCATATCTGTATTCATGGCCTGTAAAAATAGTTTTGCCGAACCATAATCTGTCGTAATAGGCAACTGGGGAAAGGCAGATCCTGCATAAGCGATAATCCCTATACGGTCACTGGCTAAATTGTTGATGATCTGTGTAACCAATTGTTTAGATTTCTCTAGTCTATTGGGTGCAATATCTTCGGCAAGCATACTTTTAGAGACGTCGACTGCGAAAACCACATCTACTCCTTCTCGTTTAAGAGTTTCTGTTTTAGAACCTATTTTTGGATTGACTAATGCAAGTACAAAACAGGCAAAAGCCAGCGATAATAAAATCACTTTTAATAAAGGTTTGAATATCGATTTATCTGGGCTTAATTTTTCTAAGAAAGAACTTTCTGCAAATTTCTTTTGCGTTTTTTTCTTCCAAATAACTTGCGCTACATAAACCAGCAACACCAGTGGTATTACCAATAATAACCAAAAATATATTTTCTCTTCTAATACCAACATTTATACAAAACTTCTAAAAATAGTATTTTTTAATACAAGCTCGATCAATAACAACAAACCTGCTAACAATAATAATGGTCTATATTTCTCATCATAGTTATAGTATTTAAACTCTTCTATGTCTGTTTTCTCTAGTTTATTGATTTCATCATAAATCGCCTCTAACTTTTCATTATTGGTAGCTCTAAAATATTTTCCTCCTGTTTTTTGAGCAATTTCCTGAAGAAGAGCTTCATCAATTTCAACTTTTACACTACCATATCTTAATTGTCCGTTTCTACTCATAGATATAGGTCCAAGTGCCATACCGTTAGTTCCTAATCCTATGGTGTAGGTTTTTATATTATATTCCATCGCCAATTCGGTAGCGATTTTAGGATCTATAAAACCTGAGTTATTCACACCATCGGTCATCAAAATAATCACCTTGCTTTTGGCTTTACTTTCTTTTAATCGGTTAACCGAAGTTGCTAATCCCATCCCTATGGCAGTTCCGCTTTCGAGCAAATTATTATACTCTATACTCTGTAAAGCTTCTAATACAATTCTTTTGTCACTGGTAATTGGAGTTTTGGTATAGCTTTCTCCTGCATATTCTACCAAACCAATGCGGTCGCTAGGTCTTTGTTTTACAAACTCTGCTGCGACCTCTTTTAAAGCTTCTAAACGATTGGGCTTTAAATCTCTTGCCAACATACTTGCTGAAACATCTATTGCGATAACAATATCTATCCCTTGTGTTGTGTTGGTTTTTGTAGAAACATCTACAGTTCTAGGTCTTGCCATAGCGGTAATTAATAAAGCAAGTGCCAATAAACGTAAGACGAACAACAAAGGTTTTAGCTTGGGTAAAATACCTTGTTTTACCTTAAAACCCTTTATACTCGATATTTTAACCGCTGCGGTTTGTTTATTTCTTTTCCAGATATACCATAGAATGAGTATGGGTAATAGCAGAAATAGCCAAAACCATTGGGGATGCTCAAATGTGATATTATTAAAGTTGAACATTATTCTTCTTTTATCTTTAATTCTATAGAATTGATGATTCTATTTGTTATCTCTTCCGCGGCAGCGTTATCTTTTTCATACACTAACATAAGCTGTTCAAAAGCTCCATTATATCCAAAATTAAGAATGGTATATGATTTCTGAATAGTACGATCTTGTAACACAGGGTTTTTGATTTTAAAGCTTCCGAAAATTTTGATCCCTTCTGCCCCATTTACCGTTGTAAATTCTTCGTTTTTCATAAGAATATTGGTGGCTCCTTTATTTTCAAAATCGGTATAAACTGCTTCGATAGATTTATCTAAATCAAATTCTTTCTTTTCTGGAAAGTTCACCAAGCTTAGGTTAATGTAATATTCTCCTAAAATGCTACCATAAGAGAAGCTCTCTATTATCGCTCCCGTTTGGGCTTGTGGTAAAGTATCTTGCTGCATATTACGCACTAAGACTTTTGGGGTAATGACAGAAACTGCTGGATTGCCGTACTCACTTTGTATCCATTCTCCTTTTAATAGATCTTTAGACGGACTTCCTAAAATATTATCTTGCACATAATCCCAACCTTTTAGACCTACAAAACCAATAGCACTTACCACCAAAATTGCTAAACCTGCAACTACACTAATAAGAATGGTTTTTCTTTTTCTTCTCTTGGCGACAGCTTCTCTATAAGCTTGATCTTTTAGTAACTCTTCTTCGGTAGGCTCTGGGATTGCTTCTTTAAAAGCGAAGATGTTATGTTCTACCGTTTGCCTATCAGATTTTGCGGTGATTTTATCCATAGAGAAACCTGCAAACTTTATAAGATCTGCACGTTTTAAAACTTCTTCAAGTTTTGTAATTTCCTCTTTGCTTAAGCGTAATTTATTTTCTTGAGTTAAAGCATTTAGGCGAGCAACAAGTTCGGCAGTTGTACTCTCTAAAGCTCTATCATCTATTTTTTCATCAATATAACGACGTATGGCTTCCGTTAAGGAAGAATAATAGGCTTTTATTTGTCCGCTTTCTAATTGCTGACTTTCGTCTAATTGCTTTAGAGTGAGCATCGCTTTTTCAAAAGGAGGGATTTTTTGCGCTGCTTCGGTTTTCTTTTTATTTCTTCTCCATAATAAAAATACTAGTCCGCCAATAATCACTAAGGTTATCAACAACCACCAAACCCAATCGGCCACTTGAAAAGGCTTATCTACTTGTATAGAAGGCTTAACCGGATATAGTTTTTGCTTGGTCGTATCTACCGCAACATCTCTAACCTCAACCAGCAAAGAATCGGTAAAAAAAGCTTTATAATTAATGAGAATACGCTGTCGCGGAATGGTATATTTACCCGAATCAAACTGAGTAAGTGCATATTCTTTTAAAAGTTTAAAATTACGTTGATTGATAGTTGTATCAATAGCTGAAGCTTCTACATTTTCTAGCGGCATAAAGGTTTGACCTTCGGGAAAGACCACTAAATTAGTCGTATCTGTTTCTACCTCAATTTTGTATTTTATTTGTTCTCCTATTTGAATAGAAGAACTATCAATGCTCGAAGAAACGGTTTGAGCTTGTGTATGCTGATTTATGAGTAAAAGAAATAAGGAAAAAACCAATACTAATGTTTTCCCTATATTTTGAAAGGTTTTTTTATTTATCATTTTCATTCCCTTAACCTCTTCGTTTAAAATAACCGAGTAATTTCTTTACATAGCCTTCATCTACCCGCGTACTCAAAGTTCCTGCGCCGCTATGATTAAAACTCGTTTTAAAATAATCTACTCGTTCTTGATAATAGGTTGAATAACTTTTCCTAACGGAAGACGAGCCTGTGTTTACCAAAAGAAATTCTCCTGTTTCAGCATCTTGCATTTGGACCATTCCTAAATTAGGCATTTCTTTTTCTCTTTCATCATACACTCTAATACCCGTAATGTCATGTTTATTGGCTAAAATTTTAAGTGTATGGTCGTAATCATCTGCTAAAAAATCGGATAGGATAAATATGATGGCTTTCTTCTTCATCATATTTCTTACATATTTTAAGGCTGCGGCTACATCGGTTTTTGTGCTTTTAGGCTTAAACTCTAGTAACTCCCTTATAATTCTTAGTACGTGTGACCTTCCTTTTTTAGGTGGCACGTAAAGTTCTATTTGATCTGAAAAAAGAAGTAATCCAATTTTATCATTATTCTGTGTGGCAGAAAATGCTAAAGTTGCAGAAATCTCAGTAATAATATCTTTTTTGAAACTCCCTTGCGTACCAAAAAATTCGGATCCAGAGACATCTACCATAAGCATCATGGTAAGTTCTCTTTCTTCTTCAAAAACTTTTACAAAAGGTTCGTTATAGCGCGCGGTAACATTCCAATCAATTGCTCTTACGTCGTCCCCAAATTGGTATTGACGCACTTCGCTAAAAGTCATACCTCGCCCTTTAAAGGTAGAATGGTATTCTCCTCCAAACACGTGGTTACTTAACCGCCGTGTTTTGATTTCGATTTTTCGTACTTTTTTTAGTAATTCTTTGGTATCCATAATATGCTTTCTTATCGGCTTTTATGATGCTTCACACATCATTGTATCAATTAGATCGCTGGTCTATGGCACTTCTATTTCGTTGATAATTTTACCTACAATATCTTCTGAAGTAATATTTTCAGCTTCAGCTTCATAAGTAATACCCACTCTGTGGCGAAGAACATCTAACACTACTGCTCTCACATCTTCTGGAATAACGTAACCTCTTCTTTTTATAAAGGCATAGCATTTTGCGGCTGTTGCCAAATTGATACTTCCACGAGGGGAAGCTCCAAAAGAAATAAGTGGTTTTAATGACTCTAAGTTATATTTTTCTGGATAACGTGTAGCAAAAATAATATCTAGTATATATTTTTCAATTTTCTCATCCATATATACTTCGCGAACGGCTTTTTGAGCGCTTAAGATCTGCTCTAAAGAAACCACGGGATTTACCTGCTCAAAACTACCTTTTAAATTAGCTCGAACCACCATTTGTTCATCCTCAAGTGTAGGATAATCAATCACCGTTTTTAACATAAAACGATCGACTTGTGCTTCTGGTAAAGGGTACGTTCCTTCTTGTTCTACTGGGTTTTGCGTTGCCATTACTAAGAAAGGCTTATCTAAAACAAAAGTGGTATCACCAATCGTCACTTGTTTTTCTTGCATCGCCTCTAGTAAAGCCGACTGCACTTTTGCTGGTGCACGGTTAATCTCATCGGCTAAAACGAAGTTGGCGAAAATAGGCCCCTTCTTTATGCTAAAATCATTGAGTTTTATATTGTAAATCATCGTTCCCACTACATCTGCAGGAAGTAAATCTGGTGTAAATTGTATTCTACTAAAGCTTCCTTTTACAGCTTTAGATAACGTATTAATGGCTAAGGTTTTTGCCAATCCCGGCACCCCTTCTAATAAAATATGACCCTGGCCTAGTAAACCAATTAATAATCGCTCAATCATGTGTTTTTGACCGACAATGACTTTATTCATCTCATTGGTCAATAAATCTACAAAGGCACTTTCTCTTTGTATTTTCTCATTTAATCCTGCGATGTCTACCGATGAGGTTTGTTGTTGCTCCATTAAAATTATATTTTATTCCGTTACCTTATTTTATAACGTTGCAAAGTGAAAAAATTATTTTTTAAATGTTGTTAATGATAGGTTAAAAACCAAGAAAAAGATTCCCATTTTAGGTTTCACCTATAATGGACTTCTCTCCATTTTAATTGTTGCAAAAAAAAGAGGTTATTTTTCAATAACCTCTTTTTTAAACTAATTCTTTTATTTTAATTAAAAGAAATATCTTCTACTACTTTTATTTCCCCATTTACAACAATCACATCTAGAATTGTGATCGTAGGTAAATTCAAACTAGCTTCCGAATCAACCGTTAATGTGTATGAACCTGATGGTAAACCATATAATTGAAACTCTCCTTGAGCATTAGTATAGGCACTCACACTTGTAGTTGAATTACTAGCCGTAACCAAAGCCGGAGCAGTTGATGGTAAAATTACATTACCGCTAATTATACCCGTTTCGGCCACTGCTGTAGCTCTAATTACTGGTTTCAAACTGTAACCGCCATTTCCTTGAGCAACAATAGATTCTTCTACATCAAAATCTAAAATATATTCATAGCTAATACCTGGCTCTAATTCGGTATTTAAATTAATTTTTAAACCAGATTGTTGAGCACTTGGTGTTGATAAAGGCTTTGATTCTCCATTTACCACAATTGTGTTGTCATCTCCTAAGATTAATCTTATTTGAGAAATGTTTCCGGCAGGCACTTCATAATCATCTGCTAACACTACACTTGCACCACCTGTTAATTCAAGTAAATTGTAAACTCCTACATTAATGGCATTTAAAGAAGTTTCTGCATCTCCTCCAGAATATTTAATAACTACATCTTCTACATCAATATTAACCTCATCGTAATCTCCAGGGGCATCTACCAGTTTTACACTCATTTTTGCTTTCCCCTCTTCTACTGTAGAATTTCCGTTATCATCACTACTACAAGCGATAAGTGTTATTAGCCCTAAAGCTAATATTGCCATTTTTGAAAATACATTTAACTTTTTCATTTTATATTTATTTGGGTTTATAAATACAACTTTAGGGGTCTTTACCATAATATGAAAATTCTTTAACCTCTCTTAACAACAATTTTAGATGTAATTAACACACATAAAAACTATCATCTATTCTTAAAATTTATATCTTCCGTAAAGATTAATTTACTCATACTTAAAGAGAATAGTTTTCTAAAATCTTTTCTAATCAAGATATTTACTATGACAAAAACAGCATTTATAACAGGGGCTTCGAGCGGAATTGGAGAAGCAACAGCAATAGCTTTAGCTAAAGAAGGATTTCAAGTAGTACTTTGCGGAAGAAGACAACAAAAATTAACCGATTTGCAAGAGTTTTTAAAACATACCAAAACCCATCAATTACTATTTGATGTAAGAGATAAACAGGAAGTCAAAAATGCCATTAACAGTTTACCTGAAGAGTTTAAAAAAATAGATGTATTAATTAACAATGCTGGTAATGCCCACGGACTCGATTACTTTCAAGATGGAAATCTAGAAGATTGGGATGCTATGATAGATATTAATGTAAAAGGCTTAATGTATGTGAGTAAAGAAATTATTCCTCAAATGATAGCAAGAGAAGAAGGACAAATTATAAATATTGGTTCTACTGCAGGTAAGGAAGTTTACCCTAAAGGAAATGTGTATTGTGCTAGCAAACATGCGGTAGATGCTATTAATCAAGGAATGCGATTAGACCTTAACGGAACTGGCGTAAAAGTTGGTGCGATTAATCCAGGCCTTGTAGAAACAGAGTTTAGTAAAGTGCGCTTTAAAGGAGACGAAGAAAGAGCCACAAAAGTTTATGAAGGTTTCAAAGCATTACAAGCCAAAGATATTGCAGATGTTATTTGTTTTGTAGTCACTAGACCTACTCATGTAAACATAGCCGACCTCACTGTAATGTGTACCGCTCAAGCTTCTTCTACTCTCGTAGATAAAAACTAAAACTAATCTCATGATTAACAAACGCCTACTCATTAAAAATTTACTCGCCCATAGTGCCGAGAATAGTTTTTATGATAAAAAGCTAAAAGTTAATCTTGGAGACAAAGAAGGAAAGGCTAAGTTATTAAAGCATATTTGCGCTCTTTCAAATAGCAACCCTCACAACAACAGTTATATTGTAATTGGTGTTGAGGATAAAAAGAATAACATCATTGGCGTCGATTTTTATGACGATAGTAAAATACAGAATCTGGTAAATGCTTATTTAACCAATCCGCCAAGGGTGAATTATGCCAATATTTTATTTCCACATCTCCCTGAGGGTAAAGTTGTGGGATTAATTACTATAAATCCTAACAATGAACTGGTTTGCTCTTTAAAAAAGAACATTTGGAAATACTACGGAGGCATGGTTTTTTATAGAGAAGGGAGTATAAGTATGCCTCAAAGTTTTGAAGTAAAACCCAATAATTCTAATATTGAAAAGGTAGCCGCTATAGAAAATCACTCTCAAAACACTATTAAATATACATTAGATGGTGTCTTTGATTTTATGAATCGCAGTAAAGATTACAAGCCTACCTATCGGGTTTTTAAAGAGTATTTTGTAGTGTGTTGGGCAGGGAAAAAGAAAGTAAATAAAAAAGGAACATTTTATTCACGAGTTAATATTCAGTTAATCAATGAACAGGTTAAACTATTTTATTCCGATTTGGATGAGGTAAGTATTGAGTTTAACGATGAGTATTTTAAGATTTTAGAATATGTGCATTTGGGTCTTTACAAATCTTATAAATATTATCCTTTAGAAGAGGTTACAATTAAGTTTCATAATAATATTAGCTATGAAATTGAAAGCAAGATGGTGTTCGATCCTCCTCAGTTTTCAAAATCGACTTTACATCATATTATGAACAGTAATAAGAGTTTATTAGAAAAGCTGGAGAAAGGTTTCCGCTTAAGTGAAATAGAACAGCAAGATATTTTAAAACTTCCTGCCAATTATTTACTTTGCTATTTTAATGGGTTTCCCGAAGCTATTGAAAAATTAGAAGAAGCCAAAAGTTTACTAAAAACTCATCATAAAGAAGCTTACCTGCGTTATAAAGAAAATATTAGAATTTTAAGAAAAGTGAAATACAATTAAATGAAAAGAATTTTAGCCATAGGCGACATACACGGCGGTTTAAAAGCTTTAGAGCAATTACTAGAAAGAGCAAAAATAACCCCAGAAGATCAACTGATTTTCTTGGGAGATTACGTAGATGGCTGGAGCGATTCTGCCAAAGTCATTTCTTACCTTATAGAATTAGCCCAACAAAATAGTTGCATATTTATACGTGGTAATCACGATGAATTATTGCACCAATGGTTAAAAACCCACGATACCAATGAAAAATGGTTGGCGCATGGGGGGCAGTCGAGCATAGATGCGTATAGAAATTTATCTGATGAAACCATTCAGCAGCATCGCATTTTCCTAAAAGAAATGGTCAATTATTATATTGATGATGAAAACAGATTATTCCTCCACGCAGGTTTCACCAATCAACACGGCCCCGAACAGGAATATGAACCTTATATGTTTTATTGGGATAGAACTTTGTGGGAAACCGCTCTGTGCTTAGATAAAGAAATTAAGGAAGATGATTTTCGTTACCCGAAACGCTTAAAATTGTTTAAAGAAATTTTTATAGGGCATACTCCCGTTACCCGAATTGACAAAGAAAAACCTGTACAAGCTGCCAATTTATGGAATGTAGATACGGGCGCAGCTTTTAAGGGAAAACTATCTTTAATCGACGTGAATTCTAAAGAGGTTTTTCAAAGTGATCCCGTTTGGAAATTGTATGCTAATGAAAAAGGGAGAAATTAATTTATATTTGTCTAAAAAATAAATTCTATGAAAAAATTATATGCCGCTGCTTTTCTTTTCCTTATCGGAATTAATATGAAAGCACAAGAATCCGATTTCCCTAAAAATGAAGCAAAATTAAATATTGCTAATACCATTGCCATTGCATCGGTAGAAGTAGGCTACGAAAGGTTTATTGGTTTTAACCAATCAGTAGACGTAGAGTTTTTAATCAATGACCGCATCAACTATCATAGCGAAAAAGGGTCGCGTAAATTTAATACCAACAGTATTAAATTAGGGTACAACTACTACTTCGGGAAAGAAACTGCAGGTTCTGGTATTTACGCCAATCCTTTTGTAAAATACCGTTTTGGAGATTTTGAGCAAGAAGTAAGTAACGTAATGTTAGAAACTGATATGAATGCCTTTATGGTTGGACTAGGCGCTGGTTATAAATGGAATTTTGGAGATAAATTTGTATTAGGACCTTATGTTTCTATTGCTCGAAACTTTAGTGATGAAGTAAAAGAGCGTTTTTCGGCTATTGAGTTTCACGGTGGTTTTAGTGTAGGGTATAGATTCTAAAAATATTCATTGTACAAACTCCCTAGTTCATCCTATAAATTAGGGAGTTAAATTTATTTCTGTTTTTAAAAGAGGTTGTCTTATTAGTTTTATACTGAAACTAATACCTATCAATCCATGAAAAACTGTATAATTCAAATTCTTTTTATACTGAGCGTTTCCCAGTTATTTGCTCAGTCTCCATTTAAAAACCCAGATGATTTTCTTCAGTTAAATGAAAAAGCTCCAAAAGTCTTATTGGTTGGGAGCTTTCATTTTAATTATCCGGGCTTAGATGCTCACAAAGCCAACGAAGATGAAAAAATAAACATCTATGCTGAAAAAAGGCAAAAAGAACTTCAAGAACTCCTAGACTACCTAAGTAAGTTTAAGCCCACTAAAATTGTAGTTGAAGCTGGAGCGAACACAGGTTATCTTTTTAAAAATTACGAACATTATAAAAAAGGAACTGAAAAATTGTACGCTAATGAAAGTAGCCAAATAGGTATGCGTTTGGTTGAACGTTTTCAGTTAGACACTATTTATGGAGTAGATTCCCCTTCTTTACTTTATAAGCTTTCTTCAGAAAAAGACAGTTTAGCTTCTAAAACTTACATCGACAAAATTACCAAAAGACATTATTTTGGCGGTGATGACGAAATAAATAAACGTTACTCTAATTTTTATCATTACAAAGACAAACTTACGGTTAGCCAAACTCTTTTAGAAACTTTCACTTATATGAATTCTGATAAAGTATTAGATCGTGGTTTTGGAGCTTACATTTCTGGCGGCCAATTTACTTCTAAAGAGATGGAAGGTCCAGATGCTCTTTCTATGTTTTGGCTGAACCGAAATTTGAGAATTTACAGAAAAATACAACAAATAGGATATACCGAAAACGATCGAATTTTAATACTGTTTGGTGCAGGACATATCTCCATACTTAAATGGTTGTTTGAATGTTCTCCAGAGTTCGAATTGGTAAAGTTTAATTCGCTATAAATTATGAGAAAGTATATTTTCTTGTTTTGTGCAATTATATTAACCCAAAACATAACCGCTCAAGAGAAAGAGGTTTTACTCATCGGTACAATGCACACAGTTCCAAAAATTGTAAAAAACAGCTATAAACCTTTACTAAAAAGAACCTTAAAATACCATCCGGAAGCTATTTATGTGGAAAGTCCTCGCGCCAATGATACCATTAGCTGGGAATATCTAAAAGATGGGTGGTCTAAGAATTATAAGAAGTTTTATTTTTTAGCCCATTCTCTTCAGCAGCATTTCAACTTTAGCCCAAAACAACTCAATTTTCTGTTGAAGAAAGATTTCAGTAAATTGTCTAACCAAGATTTAGATGTAATTATCAATTCTTTTGGTTACCTAAGAGATTATGCTAATTACGATTTTTACAGATATATTCAAAAATATGGTGTAGAAGGTTCTGCAAAACCAACACGACACGAAGACGGAGATTTAACGGCTAAATTAGCCATTCAGTTAAACATTAAACGTTTAAAGGCTATGGATGACCTACAAACCAATAAAGAATATCACGATTCTTGGCAAAAGTGTGCTGAAGATGGAAGTAAAAACGGGGACAATAAAATAAACCAAAAACTTAACAAAAAAGATTATAATAGCGCTATTATTCCCGCACTTTTTAGAGGGTTGGGAATGCACGTAAACAAACGAAAATCTTTAGGACGATTAGATCAACTAGCTTCTTTCACCTATGTTAAAAACAAGACCAAAAGTTGCTTATTAGGCACCAAATATTGGAACCAAAGAAATGAACGGATGGCACAAAACGTAGGCAAACAAATATTAGCAAATCCAGCAAGAAAAAGTATCGTTATTTTGGGCGCAGCACATATTATTAGACTTGAAAAAGAATTGAAAGAGAAATTTCCAAGCATTAAAGTTAAATTACTAAATGAATAACAAACAAGAAATTCGCTATCACATTATCTTTTGGGTACTTTTTCTTTTAATGGAAGTATTTTCTGATATCGTTTTTAAAAATGCGATAGAGAACCCAACTGAATATCTCTTACATAACCTGGAGTTTCTTGTTTTACAAATGGGCATTTTCTATCTCGTTTATCTTAAGATTGCTCCTGTAACTATTCCTGTTAAAAAGTGGACTTATTTAATTTTAGCCTTAATTTTATGTATTCTATTATTTGCAGGCTTACGATATGTATTAGAAGAAATCGTTTTATTCAAGATCACGGGATTTCATAACTACTATCCTAACTCTCTTCGGCCTCTCTTTTATATTTTTGATAATTCTTATTATGCTTTTAGAATTATCTTACTCAGTCTTGTTTTCTATTTTGTAAAACATCAATTAAAGGTCAACCAGCAATACAATAAATTAAAATTAGAAAAGAAACAAGCAGAATTACAGGTGTTAAAATCGCAATTGAGTCCGCATTTTTTATTTAACACCCTCAACAGTTTTTATGCAGATGCCCTCGATGTGAACTCCAAACTTAGTGATGATATTTTAAAACTTTCAGAAATGTTGCGGTATGTCACTTATCAAAATGAAGAATTTTTTTTACTGAAAGATGAACTCAATTTCTTGAATAATTATATTATTCTTTTTAAAAGAAGATTTGAAGGAGGTCTATATATAAAAAATTCTTACCCTGAATTTACAAAACCTTATAAAGTACCCACCTTACTTTTAATTCATTTTGTTGAAAATGCTTTTAAACACGGAGTTTTAAATGATGTTAAAAACCCTATTCAACTTCACATTGAAATTATAAAAGAACAACTTATTTTTAAAATTGAGAATGCATTTAAACCTCAAGATAATTATGATGAAAGAGGGATTGGATATAAGAATATTACACAACGTTTACAGTTAATGTTTGGAAAGAATTATCAACTTAAACATTTTCAAAAAGAAAATAAGTATTTTGTAGAACTACAACTCCCCTTAAAAAAATAAAATGTCAAATCTCTTTACGTGCATAATTGTAGATGACGAGCCCCCTGCAATTCGGGTTATAGAAAAATTCATAAGTCAATTGAAAGGTTTAGAGCTTATAGCTTCTTCTTCTAAAGCACTTGAGGGGTTGGAGCTTATTCAGCAAAATCAACCCCACATTGTATTCTTAGATATACAAATGCCAGATTTAACGGGAATTCAACTATCAAAATTGATAGATGAAAACGTAAATATTATTTTCACGACCGCTTATCCTCAATTTGCTGTAGAAGGTTTTGAGCTAAATGCCGTAGATTATCTTTTAAAGCCTATTGCTTTCCCTAGGTTTATTGAAGCAGTAGGGAAGATAAAAAAGAAAAAAACTTCAGTAAAAGAAACTTCAAACCTCAACAATGAAGAGTATTTCTTTGTAAAAACCGATGGAAAAAATAAATTCCGTAAAGTAAAATTATCTGATATTCTCTTTGCTGAAAGTATTAAAAACTATGTCATCATACATACTGAGACTGAACAGTTGGTGACCTATAACACCTTAAAAAACATTCAAGAAAGTTTACCACAAACCAAGTTTATAAAAATCCATAAATCTTATATCGTAGCTTTAGATAAAGTTGAAAAAACCGATAATTATGAGGTATGGATAAACGGAAAAGACCTTCCGTTAGGGGACACTTACAGAAGTGAATTTTTCAAAAGAATACACGATAAAAAACTATAAACTCAACCTTACTTCTTCTACCCAAATTGCTTTGCGGTCATAATAATGATTAAAATTTGTAGAGTCTTATAAATTGAATTTTATGTTATACAGTATAACGATATTGGTTAATCTTAGAGTCTTTAATTAATTTGCTTTACGCGGATTTTTTTATTCTATCCCTTTTAAAATTGTTCGTCTAAAAACATTTTTAATCGCTTAACCGAAAAATTTATTTGGGATTCTAATTGAATTGGTTTAGCTTTAAAAACTTAACAATCTAAAAACCAATCTATTTATGAACCAAAACAACAAAACAAAAATCCCCCCCAGCAAAATTAAAGCCAAAGGGCTTAAAATGGGGCAGGTGTTTTTGCATTCTTCTCACGTTTTCTTTTACTTTTTATAGTTGCCAAGACGATGATTTTCTAGAAAGGGAGGACCAACACACAAAAGAGCGCTATAAAGCATAGTTCCCAAAGCTTTAGCGAACTAGAAAATAACCCTCAATTTATTTCTGCTTATCATCAACTTAGTAAACAATTGGCGCAAAAGAGCAATGTAAGTGGTAGGGGTGGTGAATTTATTGAAAACAGGTATGGTGTTAAAATTGACTCTTCTTTAATTAATGTTGCCCATACAGATCTTTACACTTCTTACACTATGTACTTGCATCGAGATGAGCAACCAACACATTATTTTGAAAATTTGGTAATAGAAGTAACCGATACCGCTGAAACCAAAGCCTATGTGATGCAGTATTTTCCTAGAACGCCCATTTCGCAAACAGCAGATGAATCTTTTATATTTGAATATTACTACACTATGATCCCCATAGAGTATGAACAAGGGTCTAAAGTTACCGTAAACGATTGTGGCGATGTTACTGTGACTTTTTGTAATAATGGTCCTAATGGTGGGGAAGGTCCTACCCATATTGCTGGTCCAGACTGTGACCCAAATAAACAATGGGAGGTAACTTATTTAGTTGGAGAGGGCTGCGGTGGTGATACGGATCCAAGTGATCCCGGCCCTGGCAATAACAACTTCCCGCCCTACCCCAATAATCCACAAAATGGTTCCAACCCAGGTTACCCACACGGCGGCGGTGGGGCAGGCCACGGTAATAATACTCCTACCAACACCACCATTACCAACCCTTTACCCTGTTATAAAGTACAGGTGGATTGTGTGGAAGTGGAAGTCATGGAAACCGACCCTTGTGATGAATTAAACAACATGAATAAGGAAAAACCTTATCTAAACGTGCTTAGAGGGGAGACAACAAGTCATGCAGAGCATGGTTATTATTTTGACGAAGGTATCCCTGGAGCAACCGAAGCAGAATTACAAACTCAAAGTTCTTTGGCAACATTAAATATGCCTACTGGAGGAACCATTTATGGAAGTTCACACACCCATCCTTATATGCAAACGACTAATCGTTTACCTATGTTTGCTATTGAAGACATTATGTGGGTTGGTAAAGCCTATTTTGCCAATACCAAAAACCCTAGACCGCCTATGTCTAAATTTTTTAATACACTTACGGTAAATATTAATGGAACCAATTACCATTTTGCCATAAAAGTTGAAAATAGAGGGGAATTCTTAAACGCATACAACAACAAATATGGAAACTTATCTACATTAGAAAAAAGTAATTTAGAAGAAGAATTAGGAAAAGAATATACAAAAATTAGAAGGGATGGAGGAAATTTTAAAAAATATGTAGAAGCCCTGTATGAATTTTTAGAGGAAAAAGGCATTAATGGAATTGGGGTCTATAAGGCCAATTTAAATAGCAATAATGATATTGAAAATTGGGATAAACTTGAATATAACCCTAATAATACAAACAACCCTATCAATGAAATTCCTTGCGAATAAAAAAATAAATACTATGAAAACAATAACAATAATATGTACACTTATATTTTTAGTGAACTGTAATGCACAAACACCTATTTTGCCAATTTATGATAATGAAGACTATGGAGATATAGAAGGAGCTTATTATAAAGATACTTTTAATGATCTTAATCTTTTTGAAGGTACTTGGCAATATACCAACGGAAAAACAGAATTCAAGGTAGTATTACAAAAAAAAGAAATGGTACAATACGTGAGTCCTATGAGTGAGAGAAGTTATTATAAAGATATACTTATAGGAGAATATAAATATATAGAGGGTGGAGTAGAAAAAGTGAATACCCTAAGCTTTTTAAATAATAATTATACAGATCCATATGAACATTATATTGCTGGAGGTATAATCATTGAAAAGTATGATCCTAGCGGCAGGGTTTGTTTAGGCTGTAACCCTGGGGATATTAAAGTAAGTCCCTTGTTTAGGGAACCAAATGTAGAAATCCCTGGGTCTTATATTAAAATATACTTTAGGCATTTTGTAGAAAACGGGGTAGAAAAATTAGAAGCAGAAACTTCTATGTTTGGTAACCCCACCTATAATATAAACGATCCCAACCCTACTTTTGATGAGTATAGTTTACCTTTAGGTACTACATTTATTTTAGTGAAACAGTAAAAAATTACATAACTTAAATTTTAACCAAAACCCAACTTTAAACAGTTGGGTTTTGTATTTTTATAAATATGAAACTCTTTCAACTATTATTACTTTTTATTATTTCATTTACCTGTAAAGCTCAAATAATTCCTGTTGAAAATCATTTTAATTACCAAAACGAAATACCAGACGGTACTTATATTAAAGATGTAAATAATGTATTAGATAAGTTTACAGGTACATGGCTTGGAACTTATGATAATAAAAACTATGAAATTGAGGTTGAAGAGGTTGTTTATCAATCTCAAATTAGAACTTCGCTCACTTATGATCAGTTGTACTTACGTTATAAAATTACAGACGCTAACGGAACTGTTTTACTTAATACATTACCATTACCAGATGATAGTGATTATGTAGTTATGGGAGAGTATGTAAAACCTTCAGGGTCATATCAATTAGATTATGGAGGGTATGAATACGATTGTGGGCAGTCTGGTACTATTTTTATTAAAACCTTTAACAATAACACACAAATGAAATTGTATTTATATTTAGGAGAGTCCCCATATAATGAAATTGATTGTCCTAATGGATTTGCAGAGCAAGTTTTTCCAACACATACCCAAATAATTTTAACCAAACAGTAGTTTTTATAATTATTAACCAAAACCTAACTTTAACCAGTTGGGTTTTGTATTTTTATAAGTATGAAGTTTTATGAGCTATTATTCTTTTTTGTTATTTCTTATGCGTGTAAAGCGCAAACTTTAAATCCTGACCTAAACCAAGCAGAACAAGAAATTATTGGTACTTGGATATTAGAAAATGATTCTAATACTAAATTGATTTTTCAAAGTAATGGTACAGTTAAAACTTATTATAGCAATACTTTAAATGCTACGCATCAATATGAAATAAGTAATAGTTGTAATGGAGAGACTCTAAATAATAAGTTATTTTTAAAAACATTAAACAATCAAAATGAAGTAATTAATTGCTCTTACCTCGATAGTATTAATTATAATAATAATGGTAAAATGACCTTGGTTTCACAAAATCAAGGGAAAATAATTGTTTTCAATAAACAACCATAAGGAAAGTTAAACAAAAACGCCCTCACTTTAAATAGTGAGGGCGTTTTCTATATGCTAAATTCTAATTCCTAGAATCTTATAAATCAAATTTAATTCCTTGAGCAAGTGGGAGCTCTGTCGTATAATTAATCGTGTTAGTTTGTCTTCTCATATAAACTTTCCAAGCATCACTACCAGATTCTCTACCTCCTCCGGTTTCTTTTTCACCACCAAAAGCACCACCAATCTCTGCACCAGAAGTTCCAATGTTTACATTGGCGATTCCACAATCAGATCCTTCCACAGAAAGGAAACGTTCTGCTTCACGCAAATTGTTGGTCATAATGGCTGAAGAAAGCCCTTGGCGTACTCCGTTTTGTAATTCTAAAGCATCGGCAACATCACCTTTGTATTTCATAATATAAAGTACTGGAGCAAATGTTTCGTGTTGTACAATTTCAAAATGGTTTTCCGCTTCAGCGATTGCAGGTTTTACGTAGCATCCGCTTTCGTAACCTTCACCTTCTAAAACACCACCTTCAACTAAAATCTTACCACCTTCTTCAACAACTTTGTCAAGTGCATGTTGGTAATTTTTTACTGAATCTTTATCGATTAATGGACCAACGTGGTTGCTCTCATCTAACGGGTTTCCAATTTTTATTTGCTTGTAAGCATCTACCACAGCATCTTTTACTTTATCGTATACATCTTCGTGAACAATTAAACGACGCGTAGAAGTACAACGTTGTCCACAAGTTCCTACCGCTCCAAAAACAGCTCCGATTACGGTATTTTTAATGTTAGCATCTGGGGTTACGATAATTGCATTGTTTCCGCCAAGCTCTAATAAAGTTTTTCCTAAACGTCCTGCCACTTCTTTCGCTACGATTTTCCCCATTCGGGTAGAACCTGTTGCAGAAATTAAAGGTACACGCTCATCTTTGGTCATCATTTCACCAACCGTATAATCTCCTGTAATTAAACAAGAAATTCCTTCTGGAACTCCGTTTTCAGAAAATACACGTGCTGCAATATTTTGGCAAGCTACAGAAGTAAGTGGAGTTTTCTCTGAACCTTTCCAAATACAAGCATCTCCACAAACCCAAGCTAAAGCAGTGTTCCAAGACCAAACCGCAACTGGAAAGTTAAATGCAGAAATTACTCCTACTACCCCTAACGGGTGGTATTGTTCGTACATTCTATGTCCTGGACGCTCAGAATGCATCGTTAAACCGTGTAACTGACGAGAAAGACCTACAGCGAAATCGCAGATATCAATCATTTCTTGTACTTCACCTAAACCTTCTTGGTAAGATTTCCCCATTTCATAAGATACCAATTTCCCTAAAGGTTCTTTTAAACGACGTAGTTCATCATTAAATTTTCTTACAATTTCACCGCGTTGTGGAGCCGGCATAGTTCTCCATTCTTTAAAAGCTTTTTCTGCAGTGGTGATTACTTTTTCATAATCTTCTTTAGTAGTCGCTTTTACTTTACCGATTAACGCTCCATCTACAGGAGAGTAAGATTCGATGATTTCTCCATTAGAGAAAAAATCTTTTCCCGTAGAAGTACCATTATTTATATCTTGTAAGCCTAGTTCTTTTAAGGCTTTATCTATCCCAAATTCTTTAGCAATCTGACTCATTAATGTGATAATTTAATTATTAATTAATTGATTCTTCGCGAAAATAACAAAAATGAAGCATTAATCCTCGTCTGTTACAAAACGTTTATCTACATCCATCACGGTACCGCAATTATCACAGGTTCTTAACTCTTTACTTCCGTAGAAATGTTTAAAATGCTTAAGAAAATCTACCTCTATATCTTCTAACGGAAAGTAAACTTCGTATAATTTATGATTGCAGTTGTCACAAAACCAAAGTAATCCATCTTTGCCAGGCAACTCTTTTCGTTTTCTTTCTATCACCAAACCAATAGAGTTCTCTCCTCTTGCAGGCGAATGAGGAACTTTTGCTGGATGTAAATACATATCTCCTGGCCCCAGTTTCATAGTTTTCTTCTCACCCTCTTCTTGAATATGTACTTCAATATGTCCTTCTAATTGGTAGAATAATTCTTCGGTTTCATTATAATGATAATCCTTTCTTGCATTGGGTCCAGCCACGATCATCACAATATAATCTCCCGCATCTTTATATAAATTCTTATTACCTACAGGAGGTTTTAAAGTGTCTCTATTTTCCTCAATCCACTTATTTAAATTAAAAGGTTTCTGAATTCCCATAGCTAATATTTTATTATATTTAGTAAACACAGTGTTTTAGTGCTCCTAAAATTACTTAATTATTCATAAAATGAAAAGATTTCTCCTTCTAATCGTATTGATTCTCTCTTTTGCTTGTAAAGAAAATAGAAGCTCGCTTAACGCGGAAAAAAATGCTACCGAAATTAAAAATAAAAAAGTAGCCAACTACGGAATCGCTATTCATGGCGGCGCAGGTTATATTAAAAAAGAAAACATCAGCGACAGCTTAGAAAGAGCCTATCATGATAAATTAAAAGAAGCCATTACCAAAGGAAATGAAATTTTAAAAAATGGAGGTTCTGCAGTAGAAGCGGTAAAACAAACCATAAATGTAATGGAAGATTCTCCTCTATTTAATTCTGGCAAAGGAGCAGTACTCTCCCATGCAGAAACACCCGAATTAGACGCTTCTATTATGGATGGAAAAACTCTAAATGCTGGAGCAGTTGCAGGTGTTAGTACAATTAAAAATCCTATTAATTTAGCTTATGAAGTGATGATGAATTCAAATCATGTTCTTTTATCTGGGAAAGGCGCTGAGAATTTTGCTAAAACTAGAAATTTTAAACTCGTTAACCCTTCTTATTTTATTACTGAAAAGCAACTTAAAAATGTTCAACGAATCAAACAAAATGAGAATAAGAAACAAGCCACTTTTTACAATAATGATATTAACGGCACAAAATTTGGGACCGTGGGTTGTGTTGCTTTAGACAAGCACGGGAATCTCGCTGCTGGAACTTCTACAGGCGGAATGGCCAACAAAAAGTGGGGACGAATTGGTGACTCTCCAATTATTGGATCTGGGACTTATGCTAATAATAAAACTTGCGCTGTTTCGGGAACAGGATGGGGAGAATATTTCATGCGAGGGGTCGTTGCTCATGATATTTCTGCTTTAATGGAGTACAAAGAATTAAGCTTACAGGAAGCTGTAGAAAAAGTAATCTACGAGAAACAACCCAAATTAGGAGGAAATGGTGGTGTTATTGCTATCGATTATTTTGGAAATATTGTGATGGAGTTTAACACCCTTGGAATGTTTAGAGCTAGTTATATAAACGACAAATTAATTATTGAGATTTGAAGAAAAACAAAAATTCGTATCACATTTGTTATTTAAACTTTATTTAACAGCAAATTAACTTCGATTAGTTCGGTTTATCCCGAACCAATATATATTTTTGCGTCATTATTTATTTACTCAATTATGACAAAAGAGATATGCAGTAAAAAAATGGCTCTTGTAGAAAAACTAGGAGTTCATTTTGAAAGTAGAGAAAATTTAGCGCCTGTAGCAGCTAGAATATTATCCTATATAGTTCTTATAGGAAAATTTGGAGCCACTTTTGAAGAGATGGTGTCTTTACTTTGCGCTAGCAAAAGCACAATTTCCACCCATCTAAATCACTTACAAGATTTAAAGAAGATAGAATACTTCACTAAAACTGGTGACCGTAAAAAGTACTTCGTTATTAATAAAAATTCGGTTCTACATCACATTGATGGTATGATAAAAGAATGGGAAACTACGAGAAATCTTCATTTAGAAATAAGGGATTATAAGCAAACCATCAATGACCACATCACCGATACGGATACCGAAAAATTTGACTTATCATTTCATAATGATTACCTCAAATTTCTAGATGAAGCTTCAAGCTCTATAAAAGAATTAAAAGAAAACCTAATAAACAATAAATTCAATCTTTAATCCAATGAAAAAGAATTCATTCATATTTATATTAAGTAGCATAACCATGTTACTATTTGTAGTAAGCTGTGGCGACAAAGACAAAACACAAGCTACCAATACTCAACAACAAGCTTTACCATTTCCTGTAACTCAATTAGAACAAAAAACCGTTACTGGCTATACCGAATATCCTACTACAATTGAAGGTGTTGTAAATAGTGATGTTAGGGCAAAAGTTGCAGGATACGTTCAGCAAGTATTAGTTGATGAAGGAGAAAAGGTGAGTAAAGGTCAAGTGTTATTTAAATTAGAAACACAATCACTATCTCAAGATGCAAGCGCAGCTAAAGCTCGTGTTAATGTAGCACAAGTCGAGGTAGATAAACTTGTTCCTTTAGTAGAAAAGAATATTATTAGCTCGGTGCAATTAGAAACTGCTAAAGCTAATTTAGCTCAAGCTAAAGCTAATTATAGCAGTGTTTCTGCTAATATTGGTTACGCAACTATTAAAAGTCCCGTTAATGGTTATGTAGGGAAAATCAATTATAGAGAAGGAGCTTTAATAAGTTCTAATGATTCTAAACCTCTAACTACAGTTAGTGACATTAGTAAAGTATATGCTTTTTTTAGTTTGAATGAAACTCAGTATTTAGACTTCTTGCAAAATACTGAAGGGCAAAATATATCAGAAAAACTCGCTAATTTCCCTAAAGTGAACTTGATACTTGCCAATGGGAGTGTGTATGATGAAAAAGGAAAAATAGAAACAACTTCTAGACAAATTAATCAAAATACAGGTACAGTAAGCTTTAGAGCTATTTTTGATAATCCCAATCAATTAGTAACTAACGGGAATAGTGGTAAGATACAAATCCCTACCCAGTATGAAAATGCCACTGTAGTTCCACAAGATGCAACCTATGAGCAACAAGGTAATGTTATGCTTTTTAAACTTGGAAAAGATAATAAAGTAACCGCTTCAATTATAAAAATAAAAGCTACAGTAGACAATTTGTACGTAGTTGAATCTGGTGTAAGTGCAGATGATACCATTGTTATTTCTGGAGTTGGAAAATTAAATAGCGGAATGGCTATTTCTCCTCAAGAAACATCTTTCGACAAAGCTATTGAACCCGTAGCTACTTTATTTAAATACTAGTTAACTAAAAATATAGACTATCATGTTAAAAACATTTATTGAAAGACCCGTTCTTTCAACAGTAATCTCTATAATCATAGTTATGCTAGGGGTTATTAGTATAACCAGCTTACCTATAGAGGAATATCCAGATATTGCTCCTCCCACTATTAAAGTGACCGCAAATTATACAGGTGCAAATGCAGAAACAGTATTAGAAAGTGTAATTGTTCCTATTGAAGAACAAATTAATGGTGTAGAAGGGATGACCTATATTACTTCTACAGCTTCTAACACGGGTACTGCAGAAATTACGGTTTATTTTGACCAAGAAATTGATGCCGATATTGCAGCAGTGAATGTGCAAAACCGTGTGGCTAGAGCAAACCCATTATTACCTCAAGAGGTAATTCAAACTGGGGTAACTACACAAAAGCAAGAAACAAGTGCTTTAATGTTTATCTCTATGTATTCTGAAAGTGAGAATTATGATGCTACATTTATTCAGAATTATTTAAAAATTAATGTGATTCCTGCCATGCAACGTATTAGCGGTGTAGGAGATGTTAGTGTATTTTCTCAACAAGATTATGCGATGAGAATATGGCTTAAACCTGAAAAATTAGCAGCCTATAATCTAATCCCTTCTGATGTTTCAGCGGCTTTAGCCGAACAAAACTTAGAAGCAGCGGCAGGATCTTTAGGTGAAAATAACGGAGAATCTTTTTCTTATACTTTAACCTATAGCGGTCGCTTTAAAGATGAAGGTCAATATAGCGATATAGTGATCAAAGCTTTAGGGAACGGAGAATTTTTGCGCCTAAAAGACGTAGCTACCATAGAGTTAGATGCTCAGTCTTATGCTTCTAACGCTATGAGTTTAGGAAACCCTGCAGTATTCATGGGAATCTTCCAAACCAAAGGATCTAATGCTCAAGAAATTATTGAAAACATTAAGCTAACTTTAGACGATGTAGAAAAAGATTTACCAGAAGGCTTAGATATTTTTGTGCCTTATGATACGAGTTTATTCTTAAACGCATCCATAGATAAAGTGGTAACCACCTTGTTAGAAGCCTTTTTACTTGTATTTTTAGTGGTATTTATCTTCCTACAAGATTTTAGATCTACATTAATTCCTGCCATTGCGGTACCTGTATCTATTATTGGTACGTTCTTTTTCTTAAGTGTTTTTGGTTATTCAATTAACTTATTAACGCTCTTTGCTTTAGTCCTCGCTATTGGTATTGTAGTAGATGATGCCATAGTTGTGGTAGAGGCTGTACATGCCAAGATGGATGATGGGGAGAAAAACCCTAAAAAGGCAACATTAACAGCCATGAACGAAATATCTGGTGCTATTATTTCTATTACTTTAGTGATGGCAGCAGTATTTATCCCTGTAACTTTTGTGACAGGGCCTACGGGAGTTTTCTATGAGCAGTTTGGAGTTACTTTAATTATTGCGATTTTAATTTCTGCGGTAAACGCTTTAACTCTAAGTCCGGCACTATGTGCTTTGCTATTAAAGGAACACAAAGAGGATAAAGAATTAAAAGGAAAAAATCCGTTACAACGTTTTTACACTTTATTTAATCGTGGTTTTAACGCTACCATTAATAAATATGGAAAATCACTTCAGTTTTTATACAGAAGAAAATTTGTTTCGGTGCTTCTATTAATTATTGCTGTAGTTGGTATTTATTGGGCGGCAAATAACACCCCAACAGGGTTTGTACCTAATGAAGATAGAGGTATTATTTTTGCGAATATAGAATTGCCGCCAGGAGCTTCTCTAGATAGAACAGATGCTGTTTCAAATAAACTATATGAGAATGCTAAGGATATAGAAGGTATTGCCGGAGTTAACTTTATTAAAGGTAGAAGTTTAATTAGTGGAGCTGGGAGTAACTTTGGATTTGGAATTATAAAATTAGATGATTGGGAAGATCGTGAAGGTGAATCTCTTTCTGTGGAAGCTATAACAGGAAAATTATTTGGTATAGCTGCTGGTATTCCAGAAGCAAATATTATTTTCTTTTCCCCACCAAGTATTCGTGGATTTGGTAACTCTTCTGGTTTTGAAATAAATTTATTAGACAAATTTGGAGGGGAATTTACAGATCTAGATAAGGCCAATAAAGATTTTACGATGGCTTTAATGAAGCATCCCGAAATTAAATATGCGCAATCTTCCTTTAATACGAGTTATCCTCAATATGAAATGGAGGTAAATGTTCCATTGGCGAAAGAAAAGGGAGTTTCTATTACCAGTATTTTTTCCACTTTACAAGGTTATATTGGAGGTATTTATGCGTCAGATTTCTCAAGATTTGGAAAACAATTTAGGGTTTACATACAAGCTCTTCCAGAAGATAGAGCAGATGAAAATTCTTTAAATAGTATGTATGTAAGAACCAATAGTGGGGAGATGACACCTATTACACAATTCGTTAATTTAAAGCGTGTATATGGACCACAATCGGTGACACGTTTTAATTTGTTCAACTCTACATCAATAACGGGAGCTACAAATGAAGGCTTTAGTACAGGAGATGCCATTAGGGTAATTGAAGAAGAAGTTGCTAAACTTCCTAACAATTATACCGTAGCTTATTCTGGTTTAACACGAGAAGAAGTAAATGCAGGAAACCAAACCACATTTATATTCATTCTTAGTATTCTATTTGTATACTTTTTATTGAGTGCACAATATGAAAGTTACTTACTGCCGTTTGCCGTAGTATTATCACTACCATTTGGAGTCTTTGGAGCTTATATAAGTACGAGTTTCTTTGGATTAGAAAACAATATCTATTTCCAAATTGCACTCATTATGCTTATTGGCTTGCTCGCTAAAAACGCCATTTTAATTGTAGAGTTTGCTTTACAGCGGAGAAAAATGGGAGAGTCCATTGTAAATGCAGCGATTGATGGAGCTAAATCTCGTTTAAGACCAATATTAATGACGTCTTTTGCCTTTATTTTAGGTTTGATGCCTTTAGTGTTAGCGAAAGGTGTAGGAGCCGAAGGGAACAACTCAATTGGAACTGGAGCTGCCGGAGGAATGCTAATTGGAACTGTTTTTGGAGTTTTTGTTATCCCTATACTCTTTATCATTTTTCAATGGTTACAAGAAAAAATCTCTGGAGAACCAAAATTTATAGTTGAACATTCTGAAGAAAATAAATAATATGAAATCTATTATAAATAATAAATCTTGGCAACGAGTAGCTTTAATGTCTACTCTTGCCATTACACTTCAAAGCTGTTTTGTTGCTAAAGATTATGAGCAACCTGAAATTATTCAAGAAGAAAATTTTAGAACAGATAATTTACCACAAGATAGTATTACTATGGCCGAGGTTTCTTGGCGAGATATGTTTACCGATCCTATTTTACAGGAACATATAGATGAAGGTTTAAAGAACAACATAGATATACGAGTAGCTTTACAGCAAATTATTTCCGCGGAAGCGTATTTAAAACAAGGAAAAGCAGGATATCTCCCTTCCGTTACAGGGAGTGGGACTTTTACTAGAAATTATTTTTCTAAAAACGGTCAATTAGGTTTGCAATTAGGAAATTCTTCTGCTGGAGGAGGAATTGGAGATCACATAGATCTTTATGACCTTTCTGCCAACTTATCTTGGGAAGCAGATATTTGGGGAAAAATAAGAAGTAACAAAAGAGCTTTTGAAGCAAGTTACTTACAAAGTGTTGCTGCCCACCAAGCAGTAAAAACCACACTTGTCTCTAATATCGCTTCTTCTTATTATCAATTACTTTCTCTAGATGAACAGAAAAAAGTTACGGAAAGAACTATAGAAAATCGTGAGAAAAGTTTAGAAACTAATAAGGCTTTAAAAGAAGCTGGTAGTATTACAGAAGTTGGTGTAAAACAAACTGAAGCACAATTATATACTGCTAAAGCTATTTTAATTGACATTAATAATCAAATTAGATTATTGGAGAATACGATGTCCATTTTATTAGGGAAGGAACCTTCTACTATTGCTAGAGCAGAATTAGAAGATCAAGAAATAGAAACCGAACTTAAAACAGGTGTTCCTGCACAGTTACTAAAAAATCGTCCAGATTTAATTGCAGCAGAATATAGCTTGGTAAATGCTTTTGAATTAACTAATGTGGCCCGTTCTAACTTCTACCCTTCTATTACCTTAAATGCTACTGGTGGTTTACAAGCTTTAGAGTTTGATAAGTTATTTGATACACAATCCTTATTTGCCACTTTAATTGGAGGTATTACTCAGCCTATTTTTAATAAAAGAAAAATAAGAACACAATTTGAAGTCGCAGAATCTCAACAAGAACAAGCTCGTCTTCAGTTTAGACAAGCTTTTTTAACTGCTACTAAGGAAGTTGCAGATGCTTTATATAATTATGAAGCAGCTACAGAGAAGATTGATGTAAAGCAAAAAGAGTTTGAAGCTTATGATATCGCTACACAGTATTCTGAAGAATTATTAAATAATGGTTTAGCAAATTATTTAGAAGTGTTAACTGCACGTGAAAATGCTTTAAATTCTAGTCTAGATTTAATTAATGCTAAATACATTCAATTAAACTCAATGGTCAATTTATATGAAGCCTTAGGTGGCGGTTGGCAATAAAAATTGTTTTATTTATTTTTTTGGTTAGTGTAAAAGTCTTGTGCGAAAGCGCAAGGCTTTTTACTTTAAAGTCCCTCCTTTAGCGGTCCACCAAGGGTGTATTTCTACTTCTAATCTCCCTGCTTTCACCATAGGATCTAAATTTGCTAAACTATCAGCCATTTTTAGATTAGGCGTATTATAAACAACAATTCCTCTTAGATCTCCATCATCTCCAAAAGGTCCAGTTAAACTTGTATATCCTTCTTTAGCCATACGCTCCAAATGGATCAAATGTTTTTCTTGCAATTTCGCCGTTTCTAAAGAATCTTGATTTCTTTCTTTGCCCGCTTTTAAAAACACCATAAAATATTGTTGCATGAGGTAAGTGGTGTCTCCTTCTTTGTAGTGAAATACTTGATAACCTTTTTCTTTTAATTGCTCAGTTCTCTGTTCTATACTAAGCCCTAAACTTTCTTCCTTTTTAGTTACTAGGCTATCTTTTGCAAATCCCTCTTTTTTATCCTGATCTTTTAAAGCTTCTTCGCAAGAAGTAAAAGCAGCTAGTACTAATAAAAATGTTATTGTTCTTTTCATTTTACCAAGTTGTATATGGTTTATTAATTAATGCAGAATTATAATATTTTGAATCTCCCGTAACTTCTTTACCTATCCAAGCTGGTAAAGATACTTCTTCTTTTTCTGAATTTAACTCTACTTCAGCAATACATAAACCTTCGTTATCCTTATAAAATTCATCTACTTCGAAAGTGTGATTTTCAAATTTTACTAAAAAGCGTTGCTTTTCAATTTGTCCTGGCTCACATAATTTTAATAGTTCTTCTGCTTCCGCTAAGGGAATTATTTTTTCCCATTCAAATCTTGATAATCCACTAGAAGAAGATTTCCCTTTCACGGTTATAAATGCCTTTTCTCCTGTAATACGTATGCGTGTGGTTCTTTCTTTATGAGAATTAAGGTAACCTTGTTGGATGTAAAAAGAGTCACAAGCTTCCTTTTTAAAGGAGTTATCTTTCAGTAAAAATTTTCTTTCTATCTCTTGCATCTACTGGATTTTAATTTACAGGTGAGCGACAAAACTAGTCATCTTATATTATTTTTATTTACTTCTCTAAAATTAAATCAAAAATTACCTACTTTTAACTATTAGTTAGAGTTTTAGAACTTCATATATATGAAAAAACAATTTACCTTTTTTTCTTTTTTATTCCTCATTGTTTTTCATTTAGCAAGTTTTGCAAATGTTGTTCCTCTTCAAGCAGTTGCCAAAGATTCAACATCTAATCAAAATGACATTTTAAAAACTCGCGGCGGTTTTCCTGTTATAGGAAAACAAAAAGAAGAGCTCTTTTCTATTTATACAAAATCGGGATCTTTAAGCGCTGCAGAAAGAGCTTCGCTAATTTCAGAAAGAATCCAAGAGATTAAATTTGAAAGTTTCTCTGCAGACTCTCTATCTATCGCCAAACTAGAAAATGAAACCGATATTCTTTACGGAAAAAACACTTTATTAAGTCTTACAAGTCGGGATGCTCTTGCTAACGAAACCACGATAGATTCACTTGCTAAAGCTTATCTAGTTATTGTAGAAGCCAATTTAAATAAACAAACCGAAAGTTTTGTGCCTGTAAATATCTTTTTAAAAATAGGGCTCACCGTTTTAATCCTTTTAGGCTTATGGCTAGCCTTAAAACTCATTACTTTTTTAGATAAAAAAACCATTTTATTTATTGAAAAGCACAAAAGCAAATGGCTAAAAAGTCTTACTTATAATAACTATACTTTTATTACTCCAGAGCAAGAGCTGACTGTAATTCTCTTTCTGGTGAAGATTGTAAAATGGGTTTTAATTTTATTAATAGTCTATATCTTCTTCCCACTAATTTTTAGTGTATTTGAATTCACCAGAGGTTGGTCTGACTATTTATTTGATTTAATCTGGTCATCCTTTAAACAGATATTTACAGCCATTTGGAGCTATTTTCCTAACATTATAAAAATCGCTGCTATCATACTTGTTATGAGGTATTTTATGCGATTTGTTAGGTATATTTTTTCAGAAATTCAAGATAAAAAATTAGAGATCTCAGGCTTTCATTCAGATTGGGCGATGCCAACATTTACTATTGTTCGGTTTTTGTTGTACGCTTTTATGTTTGTATTGATATTTCCATTACTACCAGGATCAGATTCTAACATTTTTAAAGGAGTTTCGGTATTTCTTGGGGTTTTACTTTCTTTAGGATCTTCATCTGCCATTGCCAATATGGTTGCAGGTTTGGTGATTACCTATATGCGTCCTTTTAAAATTGGAGATCGCATTAATATTGGCAACACTTCTGGAAACGTGGTAGAAAAGACATTATTAGTCACGCGTTTAAGAACCATCAAAAACGAAGAAATTACCATTCCTAATTCAGCTGTTCTTAACGGAAATACAATTAATTACTCTTCCTATGGAGAACAAGAAGGTTTAATCATAAATACTACGGTTACACTAGGGTATGATATCCCATATAAAAAAGTTAACGAAGCATTAATTGAAGCGGCTTTAAGAACAAATGCCATCCAAAAGAAGCCACAGCCCTTTGTTCTACAAACCAGTTTAGATGATTTTTATGTTTCTTATCAATTAAATGCTTACACCAAAGAACCCAACAAACAGGCTTTAATATATTCAGAATTGCATCAAAATATTCAAGATTGTTGTAATGAAATGGATATTGAAATCTTATCGCCGCATTATCGAGCGCAGCGTGACGGAAGTATGACTACCATCCCTGCAGATTATTTAGATAAGGACTATAAAGCGCCACCTTTTCATGTCAATATTCAAAAAGAAGATAAATAATGATTAGACTAGTTTTTTTATCTCTTCAGATTCTATAATTTGCTTATTAGATTGAGAATTAGCCAATACTAGCATTGCTTTAGCAATAGTTAATGCAGAGATAGATTTGTACTTTTTTAAGGGTCCTAACATCGCAAAATTGGCAATCTTCATGATTTGTTTCCATAAAAATTCAAACGGACGTTTTTCTTTCCGTTTACCAGAAATTAATGAAGGTCGTAGAATGTAAGTATGTTCTATTTCTTGTTGAAGAACATTAGCTTCTGCCTTTCCTTTGATTTGATTTGATTTGATTATAAAAAAACCAACTTTCTAAATCCGCGCCAAGCGCAGAAATCATTATAAAAGTATTTATTTGATTCTCTTTTGCTAATACTGAAGCTTGTGTAGGAATGCCAACATCTACCTTTTTATAAACTTCTTTATTAGGAGTTTTCTTTTGAGTGCTCCCAATACAACAAAAAACCTCATCGCCTATAAAATGATTTTTTTGTTCGGTTAACCGAAATAAATCTACTTTAAATTCTACCAATTTTAGATGGGTAAAGCCAAGGCTTCTTCTAGTAAAAACTTTTACTTTCTCATAGCGTTCATCTTTGAGAAGTTGGTCTAATAAAAGTCCGCCCGTTAACCCTGTTGCTCCTAATACAATAGCTGTTTTTCTCTTTTTCATCTTATAAAGATAAAAAATATAGGAATCGTTTTAAGTAAAAGCACTAATCATAAAACATGTTTTAACTTTGTAGTTAATGACACTACGCAAAATAATTCATGTAGATATGGATGCTTTTTACGCCTCTGTAGAGCAACTCGATAATCCCGAATTAAGAGGAAAAGCAATTGCTGTAGGTGGAGGTTCTAAACGCGGCGTAGTGAGTGCTGCTAGTTATGAAGCGCGTAAATTTGGGGTGAAAAGTGCTATGAGCGGGGCATTAGCTCAAAAACTTTGTCCTCATCTTATCTTTGTCAAATCAAATTTTGACCGCTACCGAGAAGTTTCTCAACAAATAAGAAAAATTTTCTTTGAGTATACAGATTTGGTCGAACCACTTTCCTTAGACGAGGCGTATTTAGATGTGACCGAGAATAAAATGGGCAATCCCAGTGCTACCTTAATTGCCCAAGAAATTAGAGAGAAGATAAAAGAAAAAACAGGTTTAAATGCTTCCGCAGGAATATCTATCAATAAATTTGTAGCCAAAATTGCCAGCGATTATAACAAGCCTAACGGCCAAAAAACGGTTTACCCCAAAGAGATTGCCTCTTTTTTAGAAGCTTTAGAAATTAGAAAATTTCATGGGGTGGGAAAAGTTACTGCAGAAAAAATGTATGGGTTAGGGATTTTTACGGGAAAAGATTTAAAAGAGAAATCCCTAGAGTTTTTAGCGGAAAATTTCGGTAAAAGCGGTCCGTATTATTATAACGCTGTACGCGGAATTCACTTAAGTGAGGTTAAACCTAACCGCATTAGAAAATCTTTGGGTGCCGAACGTACTTTCTCTGAGAATATTTCTTCGGAAGTCTATATGTTAGAACGCTTAGAACACATTGCCGAAGAGATTGAACGCCGTCTTAAAAAGAGTAAAGTTGCTGGAAAAACAGTAACTCTAAAAATAAAATATAGTGATTTTAGTTTACAAACTCGTAGTAAAACACTTTCTTATTTTATAGCTTCTAAAGAGCTCATATTAGAAACCGCCAAAGAATTACTTTACCAAGAAAAAATGAAAGATTCAGTGAGGCTTTTAGGTATTTCTTTGTCTAATTTAAATACTGATAAGAAAGTAAAAGTTGAAGATGAGCCAAAAGAGGTTTATATACAGCTAAAATTTAAATTTTAAACTTTTTTGTAACTTTCTACAATGAAAGAATTTTGTGTTTTAGAGACTCCAAGGTTAAATTTAAGAGCTTTATCTATTAAAGACTGGGAAGAAATAGCATATTTAAGGAGTGATATTACAATGAATAAATATGTTTCTAGGCCATCTGCAAGAAATCAAAAAGAAGCTCTAGCATTTATTTATAAAATTCAAAAAGGGATTCGAAAAAAGGAGTTACTGTATTGGAGTATTTCTTTAAAAGAGAACCCAAAAATGATTGGAAGTATCTGTTTATGGCATTTTTCGAAAGATAAAACGACTGCAGAAGTGGGTTATGATTTAGCTGCAAATCAACAAGGCAAAGGAATTATGAATGAAGCTTTGCAAGCAATCATAAATTATGCATTTTATGATCTTCAGTTAATAAAAATAGAAGCCTTTACACATTACGAAAACAGCAAATCATTGTCTTTATTAGAGCGCAATTCATTTGTATTAAATCCTAATAGGAAAGATATAGGAAACGAAAACAATATTATTTTAGAGTTAAAAGCTTAGCGTTAGAGATTGAACCGCATGTTTGAACTCTTTTTGTGACTAAACAAAAAAGTGAGTAGAGAAAGCGCGGCGGGTTCTTTCAACCCGCAACGCCCAAATATGACTTAATCAATTTCTGAAACTCTTAATGTATTTACCATACCTTTATTTCCAATAGGCATGGCTGCAAGGTTAATAACAAAATCGTTCTTCTTTACGAATTTCTTATCCTTAGCAATCTGATTTACATCTTCTACAGTTTCATCTGTACTCACAAATTTATCATAGTAAAAAGCTTTAACACCCCATAATAAACTTAATTGTGTAAGGATTCTCTTATTAGAAGTAAATGCTAAAATATTAGCCGAAGGCCTCCAAGCTGAAATTTGAAACGCTGTATAACCACTATTAGTTAGGGTACAAATTACTTTGGCATCTATCTCATTTGCCATGGTCGCTGCGTGATAACAAACCGATTTAGTAATGTAACGTTTAGTACGAATATGTGGCGGATTGTGAGGAACTTGTATTAAATCTGAATGCTCTACACTTCTAATAATCTGAGCCATTTTTTCAATTACTTGTACTGGAAATTTCCCTACAGATGTCTCTCCGCTTAGCATCACAGCGTCGGCACCATCCATTACAGAGTTAGCTACATCGTTTACTTCTGCTCTTGTAGGGGTAAGACTCGTAATCATCGTTTCCATCATTTGGGTAGCAATAATTACTGGGATTCTTGCTTTTTTAGCTTTTAGGACTAATTCTTTTTGAATCAATGGAACTTCATGAGCAGGAACCTCTACTCCTAAATCTCCACGAGCTACCATCAAACCATCACAATGTGCTACAATTTTATCAATATTCTTAACCCCTTCAGGTTTTTCTATTTTAGCAACGATTGGTATTTTATGGTCGCTGTGTTCGTCTATAATTTTTTGTAGCACTTGTAGGTCCTCAGCATTTCTAACAAATGATAAAGCTATCCAGTCTACCTGTTGTTTAATAGCAAACTTAGCATCTTCAATATCTTTTTCGGTCAGCGCCGGAAGAGAAATATCGGTATTTGGTAAGTTGACTCCTTTTCGAGAACGTAAAGGTCCGCCTTGAATTACCTTTGCTTCTACTTCATTCTTTTGATTTGTACTTACAACTTCAAAAATTAACTTTCCGTCATCTAAAAGAATTCTCTCTTTAGGTTTTACATCTTGAGGAAAGCTATTATAGTTCATGTAAACACGCTCTTTAGTCCCCTTAAATTCTTCTCCGGTAGCGAAAACAATGACCTCTCCCTTGTTTACCACCACCTCTTCTTTCATTATCCCTACACGAAGTTTTGGTCCTTGCAAATCGGCTAAAATACCTGCATTGAAACCATATTTTTCATTGAGCTCTCGTATCATTTTAATACGTTCAACCACATCTTCATAACTTGCATGAGAGAAATTGATTCTAAAGATATTAACGCCTTTTTCAAGCATTGACTTAAGAATCTGTTTAGAAGCAGTTGCTGGTCCTAAAGTGGCTACTATTTTTGTTTTCTTTATTTTATTCATCAACTAAAAGTTAAATTTTCTACAGACTTTAAAGTATCAAAATCTACTTTATAGGCAGTAATTATTGGGGTAATTTTATGTAATTCTGAAATAATTTTTTTAGAATTAATATTTGTTCCTTCATTTTCTATCTTCAAGAAAAAATCTACGTTCTTATATTCTGGTATTAAATTGGTAGAATATGTCGCATCATCTTTAAACAATGAACCTTCGCTATATAAATTGGATGCTTTTATTTTATGTTTATTCTCTACCAAGTAATAATTACATTGTTGATAGTCGTCACAATATTTAAAAAGTTCATAAAATGCTGTCCCTTCTTTATAGGTAAAATCTACATCAACTTCTTCTCGTTGCAATCTAAAGTTCAAGGTTTTATTGAGCAAGAAAGATAAGTGATATGCTTCTAAAGAACAATGTATGGCAATAAGATCAAAATCTTCCTCTATAAAGGTATTGAGCATTAATTTATTAGCCATAATCATTTTCTTAAAATAATAAAGGTAAAGATAAGATTTGCCTTACACAATTTAAGTTGAGGACACGTTAAAAAATAATAAAGAATAATTCTTATTCTCGGGTATCAATTTTGCTTTGATTGGCAAAATACGCTCGTTTAGATGCTTTTTCTTCCGCTTTTTTCTTTGAGGTGGCTCTCGCCTTAGCAACAATTTTATCGTCTAACCGAAGTTTAACCGCAAAATGTTTTTGCTCATCTTTGCCTGTGTCCTCATAAATATCATAATGAAATTTTATTTTATTTTTTTGACACCACTCAATCAGTAAACTTTTGTAACTGATAACTCTCCCTTCTAATTGATCTATATCAACATAAGGTTCAATTACTTTCTTATATATAAATTTTTCACAGTATTTATAACCTTTGTCAAGGTAAATAGCGCCTAGCAGCGCTTCAAATAAATTTCCATGAATATTAGCTCCAAAATGACTCGTAGGGATATTCGTTTCTATATATTTAATGAGGTTAAGATCTTTTCCTAATTCATTAAGGTGTTTTCTACTTACAACCTTAGATCTCATTTTGGTTAAATAACCCTCATCCCCTTGCGGAACTTCATTAAACAAATGTGCTGCAATTACAGCGCTAAGCATAGCATCTCCTAAAAACTCTAACCTTTCATAACTTATAGGATTACCGTCTTTATCTTTCTTATTGAGCGATCTGTGGGTAAATGCTATTTGATAATGCGCTATAGATTTAGGTTTGAAGCCAATAATTTTTTGAACTTCAGAAAAAAAATTCCCGCTCTTTTCAGAACGGGAACCTAATATATTTCGAATAACATTCATAAAATGAAATTATTATTCGTTTAACTTTTTAAATAGTACGCAAGCATTGTGACCTCCAAAACCAAAAGTATTACTCATAGCAACATTCACTTCTCTTTCTTGAGCTTTATTAAGCGTAAGATTGAGTGAAGAATCAATATTTTCATCTGCCGTCTCATGATTTATAGTTGGTGGTACTATACTATGTTTCATTGCTAAAATAGAGGCAATTGCTTCTATAGCTCCAGCAGCACCTAGTAAGTGACCAGTCATAGACTTGGTAGAGTTAATATTAATGTTCTTAGCGTGTTCCCCAAAAACTTTTGTAATTGCTTTTAATTCGGCTACATCACCTAGTGGCGTTGAAGTACCGTGTGTATTAATTGTATCTACATCTTCTGGTTTTAAACCAGCATTTTGTAAACAATTTTCCATCACAGCTACAACTCCTATTCCTTCTGGGTGTGGGGCTGTCATATGATAAGCATCAGAAGACATTCCGCCTCCTACAACTTCTGCATAAATTTTTGCTCCACGTGCTTTTGCATGCTCGTATTCTTCTAAAACTAAAGCTCCTGCTCCTTCTCCTAATACAAAACCATCTCTGGTTGAATCAAAAGGTCTTGAAGCTTTTTGTGGATCTTCATTTCTAGTGGAAAGTGCGTGCATCGCATTAAAACCACCCATACCTGCTTGTGTTACTGCTGCTTCACTACCTCCTGTTACCATTACATCACTATACCCTAAACGGATATAATTCAAGGCATCAATCATTGCGTTTGCTGATGATGCACAAGCTGAAACAGTCGTGTAGTTTGGCCCCATAAATCCATGTTTAATAGAGATATTACCAGGAGCAATATCGGCTATCATCTTAGGAATGAAAAATGGGTTAAAACGCGGAGTACCATCACCATTGGCAAAGTTTTTAACCTCTTCTTGAAAGGTTTCTAAGCCACCAATACCAGCTCCCCAAATAACACCAACACGGTATTTATTGATGGTATCTAAATCTATAGCAGAATCTTTTATAGCTTCGTCTGATGCTACAATAGCATACTGAGCAAATCTATCTAATCTTCTTTTCTCTTTACGATCAAAATACGCATCAAAATCGAAGTTTTTTATTTCACAAGCGAACTTAGTTTTAAATTTTTCAGTATCAAAATAAGTAATTGGGGCACCCCCACTCTTACCATTAACCAATCCGTCCCAATATTCTTCAATATTGTTACCAATTGGGGTCAATGCACCTAAACCTGTAACTACTACTCGCTTTAACTCCATACTATAGGTTTGTTATTTTTTTGCTTCCTCGATGTAAGAAATAGCTTGACCAACAGTAGCTATATTTTCTGCCTGGTCGTCTGGAATTTGAATGTCGAATTCTTTTTCGAACTCCATAATTAATTCTACGGTATCTAATGAATCCGCACCTAAATCGTTAGTAAAGCTAGCTTCGTTTACTACTTCGTTTTCGTCAACTCCTAATTTATCAACGATAATTGCTTTTACTCTTGATGCAATGTCTGACATAATCTTATATTTTTAATTTTGATTAAGTGGCAAAAATAAAAAACTTTATTTTAAAACAAGTTTTAATACCAAAAATGTGGTGTCAATTTACGTATTTTTACATTAATAGCTATTTTTACCTTTTAATATTTTGCAAAATTTATGGTTTCAGAATCAAATAACAGTCCCTCTATCAAGAAAATTGTCATCTTCGCCTCTGGGCAAGGATCTAACGCTAAGCGAATTATCGAATATTTCTCTAACACGAATCAAATTGAGGTTACCCATGTGTTTTCAAATAATATAAAAGCACCAGTTTTAAGAACTGCTCACGATTTAGAAGTTAATGCGCTTCATTTTGATAGATCTGCCTTTTATGACACGCATGAAGTGCTAAATTTATTAAAAGATATTGACCCAGACCTAATCGTACTGGCTGGATTTTTATGGATGATGCCTAAAAATATCATCAAAAACTTTCCTAATAAAATAATCAATCTACATCCTGCTCTTTTACCTAAATATGGAGGAAAAGGTATGTATGGTGCTCATGTACATAAGGCTGTTCTAGAAAATAAAGAAACAGAAACAGGCATTAGTTTTCATTATGTAAATGAAAAATACGATGAAGGAAAAATGATAGCTCAAGAAATAATTCCGGTAAACGAAAATGAAACGGTAGCTAGTTTACAAAAGAGAATACATGAATTAGAGCACAAACATTTTGTCAAAGTAATCGAAGACCTTCTTATTAATGAGTAAGAAAAAGAAATTTTACGTCGTCTGGAAAGGAAACAAAACTGGTATTTTTGAATCTTGGGAAGATTGTAAAGCTGCCATTAAAAGTTTTAAAGGGGCACAATACAAGTCTTTCCCTACTTTTGCAGAGGCAAAAAAAGCATTTAATGGCGCTTACGCGGATTTTATCACTTCCAAGAAAGATAAAAACAAACTTTCTCCGCTTCAGCAAAAAAAAGTAGCAGAAGAAGTCAATTTTCATTCTATTGCTGTAGATGCTGCCTCTAGCGGAAATCCTGGTAAAGTAGAATACCGCGGTGTAGATACTCAAACTAAGAAACAGCTCTTTCACCAAGGACCTTTTGCCCAAGGCACTAACAATATTGGTGAATTTCTAGCTTTAGTACACGGCTTGGCTCTATTAAATAATCAAAAAAGCGATAAAGTTATTTACTCTGATTCTAAAATAGCGATGAGTTGGGTGCGCAAAAAAAATTGCAATACCAAATTACCTCGAAGTAAAAAGAACGCGGATATTTTCGCCTTAGTAGATCGTGCCGAAGCTTGGCTGAATACCAATCGAGTAGCTACTAAAGTGCTCAAGTGGAATACTAAAGAATGGGGTGAAATTCCTGCAGATTTTGGAAGAAAATAAAATACTTATTTTTTCTTCTTCTTATAATTTCTTCCGTACCACATTAAAAATCCGGTAACGGGTAAACTTGCAGTCAACAGACTTATAATAAAGGCTAAGATTTTTCCTGCTATACCTCCAATAGCGCCTATGTGAATATCATAATTCATTCGCAGTACTTTATCAGAAAGTTTAGCGTCTTTATATTTCCCGTAAATTCCTGGAGTTTCAATTTCTTCTAAGGTATGCTGATCAAAAAAACGATAGTCATTATTATAATAAAGGCCTTCGCTATTTGCTAACTCTACATATATACTTTCATTTTCGTCATGAGGGTAATGTAATTCATAAGAAACCGCATTGGGAGACTCTTTCATTAATTTTACAATTAACCGATCAATAGGTTTTTCTTGTGCTACTAGTTTTGGAGGAGCGCTATTATTATCAGGAATGATAAAACGAGCTTCTTTTTCTCCTCCTATAGATTTATAGACCACATATTTTAACCAATTATAGGAAATAACAGAACCCGTAAAGGCTAACACAAAAGCTAGCGAACATATATAAAATCCTGTGATGGCATGTAAATCATAGTTTTTACGTTTCCACTTGGTGGTTTTTTTCCACTTAAATTTTAGTCGCTGATCTAAGTTTTTACGCTTTTTTGGAAACCACACTACAATTCCCGAAATGATAATCAATAGGAATATTAATACCGAAGCCGACACTAATTGTTCCCCAATTTCTTTAGGAAGCCACATACGAATATGTCCTTTTAAAATAAACGCAAAGAAACCACTCATATGATCTTTCACTTCTATTACTTCACCAGAATAGGGATTCAAAAAAACACTTTGGTAAAATTCAGGTTCAGCATCATAAAAAATCACCTCTACAGGCTGAGCTCCATGTTCAAATAAAACTCCGTGTATACTTTGATTGGGAAATACCTCTTTAGCAAATGTTTTAGCTTGAGTAGGAGTAAGTATAGGTTGATCTTGAAGACTTATCTGCACAGAATCATCTAACAAGCTTTCTATTTCTTCTTTAAACGCCCAACAGCAACCTGTTATGGCAACCACAAAAACTATAATCCCAGTGACTAACCCAAGGTATTTGTGCAATTGAAAAAAAATCTTTTTTGTAGAAGCCATAACGGATGGTGGAATTTAAAATTTGTAAGCTACTTTAGCTAATAGAGTTCTTGGAGTTTGTGGACTAATAGTGGTCCAACCCTTATAATACTCTTTATTAAAAGCATTATTTAATTTTAAGCTAAGACTGTACTTTTTAGCTTGATAATAAATACTGGCATTAGCAATAGTATATGAGGGTAAAATAAACTCTCCAGTAGAAACATAGTTAATAGCAAATCTTTCACTTGCACCATTAATACCTGCACCAAAACCTAAACCTTTCAACTTACCCTTTGTAAGCTCATAATTTGCCCACGCATGGTAAAGACTTTCTGGTCCCGCTTCTAACGGTCTTTTATTTAAGATTTCTAAATTGTCAGATTTTATGGTTTCACTATCATTATAACTATAGCCCGCTCTAATATTTAGTCCTTTTATAGGATTAGCATTTAACTCTACCTCAACTCCCTTACTTTCAACCTCACCACCTTGAATTTTATTAAAAAGAGAGTTAGGATCCGTTATAACTCTATCTTTAACCTTAATATCATAATAACTAATGGTGGCATTTAATCGGTTGGTAAATAGGTTTGTTTTAACACCAAACTCCATTTGGTTTGCTTGTTCTGGATCAAATGTTTTTAAAGTTTGAGCTCCTTGATCTGGATCACCTACTAATTGCGGAGCAACATTCGTAAACCCGTTTTGATAATTTGCAAAGACAGAAAGCTGCTCTTCTATAGGCTGATAAACCAAACCGAATTTTGGTGATAAGGTGGTTTGATCATAATCATCTTCTTCTACTAAAATATCTCCATCATTATTAAAATGATCTAAACGAACTCCTACCATCGCAGATAATTGTTTTGTGATATTCACAACATCTGAAACATACAAACTATAAGTTTCATATTTAGATGTGGCGTTGCTTATAGGTTGGTTTTCTAAAACACTATCTACACCAGAAGTGGATAAAGGATAAGCAACATCTTCTACGTCTGTAGTAAATGGATCATCTCCATTTGATAATCCTTCTGGAGTTACATTTCCGTAAAAAGCATATCCCGAACTATTATTGGTTTCTGTTGCAGTAAAGTAATCTAAACCAATCACCATTCGATTTCTTAGAGAACCTAATTTAAAATCTCCAATAAAATTTTGCTGAATATCTGTAGTCTGCGTGTTAGAGTTTTGTTTATTCAAAAATCTAGAAAAAGTATCATTTCCTAAAATTCCGTAATCAAATAAATAAGTATAGTATCCTTTAGTAGAAGTATTACTTCTAGATAATAAGGTCTGAGATTTCCACGAATCGCTTAACTTATAATCAGCTTCAAAACGGTAATTTTGATTAGGATTTTCTAGCGTTAAGTCATTACTTGTAAATGAAAATTTATTGTTGTAGTTAAGCTCATTTAAATCCTGAGATTCTGTAGGGGCGCTTCTATTTAAGAAAAGAAACATAGGATTAGTTTGTTCGGCTTGAGTAATTTCAGCATAAAATGAGAACGATAATTTATTATTCACTTTATATGACAAAGAAGGAGCTACAAAAAAAGATTTACTAAAACCTGCATCCTGAAAGCTTTGCTGTGAAGTATAAGCTGTATTAACTCTAAAATAAATGTTATCCTTTTCGCTTAAAGCGGAATTCACATCGGCCACGACTTGATTAAAGCCATAAGAGCCGGCAGTATAAGAAATTTGTCCTCCGGTACCAACATATGGTTTTTTTGTCACCACATTAATTAAACCCCCATAAGAGCTCACTGCGTTACCAAACAAAGTAGCCGAAGGTCCTTTTAAAACCTCTATTCGCTCAATATTCGCTGGGTTTATTGTTCCATTAGTCAAACCTGGTAAACCATTAACCAATTGCGGCTGAACTGAAAAACCTCTTAAAGAAAAGTAACCTGCACCGTCTCCTCCTCTACCTGTAGATGTCCACAGCTGCTCTACCCCAGTGGCATTTTTTAAAGCATCATCAAAATTAGTAACTACTTGCGATTCTAATAACTCATTCGTTACCGTACTATAAACCTGTGTATTTTCTAAATCTTTTAAAGGTAGTTTAGCAACATAAGCGGTTTGTTTTCTAGAAAACTTATTTCTTCTTTCGCTTTTAATCACAACTTCATTTAAAATTTCATTTCCTTCATATAAAACTATGCTCCCCAAATCTTGATTGCTTCCGTTAAGCACTTCTACATTTAACTCTTTAGTTTTATAACCTAGATAAGTTATGGTTAACTTATAAGTACCCGCAGGAACCCGATCCAATAAAAATGTACCATCTTGTTGAGTTTGAGCGCCAATATTTTGAGAGTTAATCACTACATTAACCCCTGCTAAAGCTTGTTGATGATTATTGGTAATTTTACCTGAAACCGTAGAAGATTGGGCCATTACACCTACCGAAAACAACACAACTAAAAGAAAACAAAAATTTTTCATATTATACTTAGACTAAATTTAAATAATTTTGGCTGCAAAAATAATAGGGTTTATTCTCTCCTGCAAGTTATTCTTAATAAATCTAAATAAGCTTATTGAAAATTTTCAATAGAAGAAATTCTATTAAAATGGAAGTAAAAAATTTTTTATTCTATAAAATGATATGTCGATTTTTTTAATAGAAAACATCATAATTTGTAAGTATCATAATTTACAGTGTAACTTTCTACATATTATTTAAATCAACGTATATTTGCAGCAAAATTACAAAACCCATGAGTAAACTTTTAATTGTAGGAACTGTTGCTTTTGATGCTATAGAAACGCCTTTCGGTAAAACAGATAAAATTTTAGGAGGAGCAGGAACCTATATAGGATTAGCCGCTGAAAAATTTGGTGTAGATAGCGCTATTGTTTCAGTAGTAGGAGGTGATTTTCCTCAGGAATATTTAGATTTATTTCAGCAAAAAAATATCAATACCGAAGGTTTAGAAATTGTAAAAGAAGGAAAAACTTTTTTTTGGAGTGGTAAGTATCACAACGATATGAACACGAGAGATACTTTAGATACGCAGCTAAATGTCTTAGCAGATTTTAATCCTGTAGTTCCTAAAAATTATAAAGATGCAGAAGTGGTGATGTTAGGAAATTTACATCCACTCGTCCAATTGAGTGTGATTGAGCAAGTAGAAAACCCTAAGCTCATTATTTTAGATACGATGAATTTTTGGATGGATAACACATTAGAAGATCTTCATAAAGTAATTGCTAAAGTAGATGTAATTACCATTAATGATGAAGAAGCAAGACAGCTTTCTGGAGAATATTCTTTAGTAAAGGCTGCTCGTAAAATCTCTACCATGGGTCCAAAATATGTAGTAATTAAAAAAGGTGAACATGGAGCTTTATTGTTTTTTGAAAATGAAATGTTCTTTGCTCCAGCATTACCCTTAGAAGAAGTTTTTGATCCTACGGGAGCTGGAGATACTTTTGCAGGTGGTTTTGCGGGTTATTTAACCCAAACAAACGATACTACTTTTGACAATATGAAAAATGCCATTATTTACGGATCTAATTTGGCGTCATTTTGCGTGGAAAAATTTGGCACTGAAAGAATGATTGATCTAAAAAGTGATGAAATTGATAAAAGGCTAAAAGTATTTAAGTCTCTTACTCAGTTTAAAATAGATTTAAATTAAAAAAATGCCCTGCCCTGCGCAGGGTTTTTTCATACATATACACAACAACACAAACCTGAAGGGGAACAACAAATATGAGTGACGCGATAAAACACGAATGCGGAATTGCACAAGTAAGACTTCTAAAACCTTTAGAATATTACAAAGAAAAATATGGTACAGCTTTTTATGGGTTAAATAAAATGTACCTCATGCTAGAAAAGCAACATAATAGAGGACAAGATGGAGCTGGATTAGCAAGTATAAAATTAGATACAGATCCAGGAGAACGCTACATCAGTAGAGTACGTTCTAATCAGGCTCAACCTATTCAAGATATTTTTGCTCAAATTAACGATCGAATCAATGACGAGTTGGTTAGACATCCTGAATATGCTGATGATGTGGCTGCTCAAAAAAAGAACATTCCTTATATAGGAGAAGTTTTCTTAGGCCACGTGCGTTATGGTACCTTCGGAAAAAATAGTATAGAAAGTGTTCATCCGTTTTTACGTCAAAATAACTGGATGCATCGTAACCTCATCGTTGCAGGTAACTTTAACATGACCAATGTTTTTAAGTTATTTGATAATTTAGTAGAGCTAGGTCAGCATCCTAAAGAAAAAGCCGATACTGTTACCGTAATGGAGAAAATAGGTCACTTCTTAGATTCTGAAGTTAGGAAGCTTTACAAAAAATTAAAAAAAGAGGGTTACTCGAAAAAAGATGCTTCTCCGCATATTGCTGATCAGTTAAATGTAGCTAAGATACTCAGAAAGTCTTCAAAAGATTGGGATGGTGGTTACGCTATGGCGGGACTTATGGGACATGGAGATTCTTTTGTACTTAGAGATCCTGCAGGAATACGCCCAGCTTATTACTATATAGATGATGAAGTAGTTGTCGTTGCCTCAGAAAGACCTGTTATACAAACCGTTTTTGATGTACCATTTGATGAAGTAAAAGAATTAGATCCTGGTCACGCTCTTATCACAAAGAAGAACGGAAAAACTTCTATCGATAAAATTATAGAACCATTAGAAAGAAAAGCTTGTTCTTTTGAACGCATCTACTTTTCTAGAGGTAGTGATGCCGAAATTTACGAAGAGAGAAAAAATTTAGGTAAATTTATTATGCCCGACATTTTGAAGGCTATTGATTATGATACTATAAATTCTGTCTTCTCTTTTATTCCTAATACTGCTGAAACTTCTTTCTACGGAATGGTAGAAGCTGCTCAAGATGAATTAAATCGCCAAAAGAATGAGGCTATTTTAGAGGAAAAAGAAAATTTAACTGATAAACGTCTTTCTGAAATTCTTTCTCATCGTCTTCGTACCGAAAAAATTGCTATTAAAGATGCTAAGCTTAGGACTTTTATTACTGAAGATAGCAGTAGAGATGATCTTGTAGCACACGTATATGATGTTACTTACGGTGTAGTAAAAAAGGATGACAACCTCGTTATTATAGATGATTCTATTGTTAGAGGTACCACGCTTAAGAAAAGTATTTTAAAGATGCTAGATCGCTTAGGTCCTAAAAAGATTGTTGTAGTATCATCTGCTCCTCAAATACGTTTTCCAGATTGTTATGGTATTGATATGGCAAGATTAGAGGATTTTGTAGCTTTTAAAGCAGCATTAGAGCTTTTAAAAGAAAATGACAAGTACGGTATTGTAGAAGAGGTATATCATAAATGTAAAGCTCAAATTCATTTAAAAGATAGTGAAGTACAAAATTTTGTAAAAGAGATTTATGAACCTTTTACAAACGAACAGGTTTCTGATAAAATTGCAGAGTTGCTTAGTGATAACTCTATTAAAGCAGGTGTAAAAGTAATTTATCAAACCGTTGAGAAGCTTCACCAAGCTTGTCCTAAAAATTTAGGAGATTGGTACTTTACAGGAGATTATCCTACTCCAGGAGGAAATAGAGTTGTGAATAGAGCTTTTATAAACTTTTATGAAGGTAATAGCGAAAGAGCATATTAATTAACGATTTACAATTAAAAATAAATTTTACCATAATTATTCGTAATTTATTTTGATAAATACAATAGAATGCTATATATTTATAACTCCATAACTAAGTAGGTTAAGTTTATGGTAAAATTTGGGGCAAAAAGGTGATTTAAAAATCACCTTTTTTTCATGAAAAAAGCGAAGTCTAAATTAATAAACTTCGCTATCTTATATATCTAAACCTTCTACTTATTTCGCTTTAGCGTATTTAGAAGAAACTTCTTCCCAGTTAATTACATTAAAAAATGCATCAATATAATCTGGTCTTCTATTTTGATAATTTAAATAGTAGGCGTGTTCCCAAACATCTAATCCTAAGATTGGTTGAGCATCACAACCTTTTCCTGGCATAAGTGGGTTGTCTTGATTTGCTGTAGAACAAACTTCTAATCTTCCACCTTCGTGTGCACAAAGCCAAGCCCAACCAGAACCAAACTGAGTTGCAGCAGCTTTAGAGAACTCTTCTTTAAAAGCATCAAAAGAACCAAAAGCTTCATCAATAGCCTTTGCTAAATCACCTGTAGGTCTATCTCCTCCATTTGGAGACATTACTTCCCAAAATAAATTGTGGTTATAAAAACCACCCCCGTTATTTCTAACAGCTTTATCCTCCATATCTAAATTAGTAAGGATATTTTCTATATTTTTTCCGTCAAGATCTGTTCCGCTTATAGCGTCATTTAATTTTTTGGTATATCCTGCATGGTGCTTACTATAGTGAATCTCCATAGTCTTAGCATCAATATTAGGTTCTAATGCATCGTATGCATATTTAAGTTTTGGTTGTTCAAAAGCCATAATTCTATAGTTTTATATATTAATTGTAAAAATTTCAATCAAAATTAGCTATTAAGATACACTTTTAAAATAAAAATATGTTATAAAATACTTAAATACTAAAACTATCTTACAAAGTGTAACTATAAACTTACATTTCTTATTTTAGTGAAAAATTTTGCCTTGCAAACTAATCAACCCACACCGTTTTATATTTTTAATGCCTCAGCTGGATCGGGGAAGACATTTACCATTGTCAAAAAGTACTTAAGTCTCTTATTCACCTCTACTCAAAAGGATTTTTATAAGAATATTTTAGCTATCACTTTTACAAATAAAGCTGTAGCTGAAATGAAGAGTAGAATCATTGAAACTTTGCGCGCTTTCGCGGAAGAAGAAACACCTTCTAATTTTGCAGCCTTAAAATCATCTATTCAACAAGAAACTGGATTATCATCTATTGAAATTCATCAAAAAAGTAAGCTTATACTCGAAAGCATTTTGCATAATTATGCAGCTTTTGAAATTTCAACCATCGATGGTTTTACCCATAGAGTTCTTCGCACTTTTGCAAAAGACTTAGGTATTGCTGTCAATTTTGAAGTAGAAATGGATACCGGTTTAGTTTTAAGTGAAGCAGTAGACAGGTTGATAGAGAAAGCAGGAAAAGATAAAGAACTCACACAAATTTTAATAGATTTTTCATTAAGTAAAGCAGATGATGATAAAAGCTGGGATATCGCAAAAGACTTAAACGATATTGCTAAGTTACTTATCAATGAAAATTACATACAACCGTTAGAGGTTTTAAAAAAATATGATCTTAATGATTTTAAAGCCTTCGAAAAGGCTCTTAAGGAAAAAATTAAATTATTAGGTGAAATCGCTAAAGCGGAATCTGTTGCTTTTTTTGATTTAATCAACTCCAACGGGTTAGATTTTAAAGATTTTAGTTCAGGTTACATTCCTAAATATTTCCAAAAAGTTATAGACGGCGGCGATTGGTATCCCAGAGGTAGCAAATGGCAACAAAATATAGAGACTCAAGCTCCTTATGCAAAGAAACAAACTGCAGATAAAAAAGCAATTATGGATGCAATCCTGCCAGAGATTGCATCTCATTATAGGTTAGTTGAAAAAGCGGCATTTCAGCAAGAGCTTTGTAATCAAGTAATAAAAAACTTAAATTCTCTATCCTTATTAAATGCTATTGCTAAAGAGGTAGAACTGCTTAAAATAGAACGAGACATTTTACTTATTTCAGATTTTAATAAAAAAATCAGCGAAAGCGTAAAAAATCAACCAGTTCCTTTTATTTATGAACGATTAGGAGAACGTTACCAAGACTATTTTATAGATGAATTTCAAGATACTTCTGAATTGCAATGGAATAATTTAATTCCGTTAATTTCAAACAGCTTAAGTGCCTATTCTGATTCAGGAAAATTAGGAAGTCTACATTTGGTAGGAGATGCTAAACAATCTATTTATCGTTGGCGAGGCGGAAAAGCCGAACAGTTTATTACGTTAAGCGCCGAAAACGAAGAAAGCATTTCTAACAATCCCTTTTCAGTAGAAAAAAAGGTAGAAAATTTACCTTCCAATTGGCGGAGTAAAGCAGAAGTAGTAGATTTTAATAATAGTTTTTTTAGTCACGCTTCTTCCTATCTTGAAACCGACACCTACAAAGATCTTTTTTTAAATGCTGCTCAACATATCGAAAAAAAAGAAGGCGGTTATGTACAAATAGATTTTATTGAAGCTGAGAATGTTGAAGAGAAAAATGAACTCTATCCGCAAAGGGTATTAGAACTCATTTTAGATCTAGAAAACAAAGGATATCAAAAAGAAGATATATGTATTTTGGTTAGAAAAAAATCTCAGGGTTATGCTATTGCAGAATTTCTAAATGAAAATGAAATTCCTATTATCTCCTCTGAAACTTTACTGATTAATCAATCTAAGGAAGTACAGTTTATTAACCACTTATTGCAATTGAGTGTTTATCCTCAAGATGATCAAGCCAAATTTGGAATCTTATATTACTTATGGGAACAACAAGATGATAAAACCGATATTTTTGAATTTATCCACCCTAAATTAGATCTTATAGGTCAAGAGTTTTTTGATGCTTTAGAGAAGAATCAGCTGGTTTTTAATTTAGCTCACTTTCAAAAAATTCCCTTTTATGATGGTTTAGAATATTTAATACGTTGTTTTCAGCTTCAAGAAAAATCTAATGCATACCTCCAGTTTTATTTAGATTTTGTTTACGAGTTTACCCAAAAAAATAGCGGAGGGGTTTTACATTTTTTAGAGGAATGGGAACTAAAGAAAGATCGCTTAAGTATTGTTGCTCCCGAAGGGCAAGATGCTGTGCAAATTATGACGGTTCACAAATCTAAAGGTTTAGAATTTCCAATTGTCATACATCCTTATGCTAATGAAGCTATTGATGATACTAGTAAGGACTTTTTGTGGGTAGAACTAGAAGATGAAGATTTGCCAATACCTTTGGGATATCTTAGAGCTTCAAAAAAACTCCTAGATTTTCAAGGGGATGCGGCCGCAAAATACAGCCAGCTACTCAAGGAAACTCAATTTGATGTTCTTAATGTGCTTTATGTCGCTTTTACGAGAGCAAAAAATCAACTTTTCATTTTATCTGAATTGGATGTAGATAGAAACCAAAACACACATCCTAATAAAACTTCAGGAATATTAATAGATTACCTGAAGCTTCAAAATAAATGGAATGATTCTTTGAGCTATTCCTTTGGAACATTAATAAATCCGCAGCAGCGAAAAGAAAGCGACATCCCTCCTATTTTTCAAGAAATGATCTCTTCTGCTCCTACTCATCACGATATAGATGTGGTGACCAAATCGGGTTCTTTATGGGGAACGAAGCAAGAAGCTTCCATAGATTTTGGAAATACATTGCACGAAATTTTAAATGAAATTACCTATAAGAATGATGTAGAAAAAGCTCTCAAAAATGCAGTGCAAACTTCTTTAATAGAAAAAGAAAGTGAGGACTCTTATAGAAAATCACTTGAGGCCTTGATTAATCACCCAGAACTTACAGCATATTTCTCAAAAGAATATACCGTTTTCACGGAAAAAGAAATTCTATATCAAGCAGAGTTTAAACGTTTAGATCGGCTATGCATAAAACATAAAGAAGCTGTAATTATAGATTATAAAACAGGAGATATTTCTCCAACTCACAAAAACCAAATCAACACTTATACTATGGCCGTAGAAAGCCTAGGTTTTAAAATGATTAAGAAAATATTAATTTACCTAGAAGACAACGCAAAACTAAAGATTGTTTACATTTGAAAATAATAAAAAGAGCAAACCATGTATAGTAAAGAAATTAAGCAATATCTGCAAAATGAACTGAATGAGATTAAAGAAAATGGTCTCTACAAAAAAGAAAGAATAATTACCACCCCTCAAGATGCTGTGATCAAAATTGACACAGGTGAAGAAGTGATTAATTTTTGTGCTAATAACTATTTAGGACTCTCTTCTCACCCAGAGGTAGTGCAAGCCGCAAAAGACACTTTAGACTCTCACGGATTCGGTATGAGTAGTGTTCGTTTTATATGTGGTACTCAAGATATTCATAAAAAATTAGAACAAAACATAGCAGATTTCTATCAAACTGAAGATACTATATTATATGCTGCTGCTTTTGATGCTAACGGAGGTGTCTTTGAGCCTATCTTAACCAAAGAAGATGCTATCATATCAGATTCTTTAAATCACGCTTCTATTATTGACGGAGTTAGACTTTGTAAAGCGGCTCGATATCGTTATGAAAATAGCAATATGGAAGATTTGGAACAACAGTTAATCGCTGCGAATGAAAAAGGAGCTCGTTTTAAAATCATAGTGACCGATGGGGTTTTCTCTATGGACGGTTTAGTTGCTCCATTAGATAAAATTTGTGACTTAGCCGATAAGTATGATGCATTAGTAATGATCGATGAATGTCATGCTACTGGTTTTATAGGTAAAACGGGAAGAGGTACATTAGAAGAAAAAAATGTAATGGGCCGTATCGATATTATCACAGGAACCTTGGGAAAAGCTCTAGGGGGTGCCATGGGAGGTTACACTACTGGTAAAAAAGAAATTATTGAAATACTCAGACAAAGATCAAGACCGTATTTATTTTCAAATTCACTAGCTCCAGCTATCGTAGGTGCATCAAATAAAGTATTTGAAATGCTTACTAATAACACCGAGCTGAGAGATAAATTAGAAGAGAATACCAAGTTTTTCAAGAAAGAAATGAAAGAAGCCGGCTTCGATATTATCGATGGAGATTCTGCAATTGTTCCTGTAATGTTGTATAACGCTAAGCTTTCTCAACAAATGGCCGATATGCTTTTAGAAGAGGGTATTTATGTGATCGGATTCTTTTATCCTGTTGTACCAAAAGATAAAGCAAGAATAAGAGTTCAACTTTCGGCAGCTCACAGTAGAGAAAATTTAATTAAAGCTGTTGAAGCATTTAAAAAAGTAGGTAAAAAATTAAACGTGATATAAGCGAAACTGTGATGCTATATGAAAAGTGTTAAGAAAATTTTATTATTATTTTTTTTTTTAATACTTAACAAGCGTTTACTTTTGTTCTTAATTAACACTTAAAATTATAATTATAATATGAAACATCTTAGCAGAATTTTATTAGTTTCATTGTTCCTCTTCGGGCTTTCAAATGTGCAAGCACAAGACGAGAACAATCCTTGGGCAGTTGGTATTGGTATCAACGCCGTAGATTTTTATCCTGTGGGGGAGGATGCACCTCAAGGAGGAATGTTTAGCGAATATTTTAATGTAGGAGACCATTACAATATTTTACCTTCAGTTTCAAGATTGACAGTTGGTAGATATGTTGGATCAGGTTTTTCTGTTCAATTAGCTGGTTCTGTAAACAAGATCGATAAATTTGGAGACGCTAATTTTGACGATGTATCTTATTATGCTGCTGATGGTGCGATTAGATATAGCTTCAAAAACCTTATTAACGAAGAAGGTTGGTTTGATCCTTACTTAGGAATAGGTGGAGGTTACACTTGGATAGATGAAGATGGGCAAGGTTCTGCTAACGGAACTTTAGGTTTTGATTTCTGGTTAACTGATAATATTGCTTTTAACATTCAATCTACTTATAAAAAAGCATTTGATGATGAAACAGGTTTAGATCACTTTCAACATTCAGCTGGTTTCAAATTAGCTTTTGGAGGTAAAGATACTGATGGTGATGGAGTCTTTGATAAGAATGATAAGTGTCCAGAAACTCCAGGTTTACCTGAGTTTGATGGATGTCCAGACTCTGATGGTGACGGAATTCAAGATAGCGAAGATGATTGTCCTAATACTCCAGGTATGGCAGAATTCAACGGATGTCCTGATACTGATGGTGATGGAATTGCAGATCCTCAAGATGAATGTCCTACAGTTGCTGGATTAAAATCTTTAAATGGTTGTCCTGATGCTGATGGTGACGGAATCAAAGATAGTGACGATAATTGTCCAAATGAAGCTGGTCCTGCTGCTAATGACGGTTGTCCTTATCAAGATCGTGATAATGATGGTGTATTAGACAAAGATGATCAATGTCCAGATGTTGCGGGTACTAAGGCTAACAATGGTTGTCCTGAAGTTACTGTAGAAGTAATTAATGAATTAAATGAGTACTCTAAAACTATCTTATTTGATTTAGGAAAAGCTAGTATCAGAAAAGAATCTTATGAGGCTTTAAAATCTATTGCTGAAATTATGGAAGAATACCCAAGTACAGTATTCCATATTGAAGGCCATACAGATAGTCAAGGTAGTGATGCTTTCAACTTAAAACTTTCTGACGAAAGAGCAGGTTCTGTGAGAACTTACTTAACTGAACAAGCTAATATTTCATCTGATAGAATTACTTCTGAAGGTTACGGTGAGGCTAGACCTATAGCAACTAACAAGACTGCAGCTGGTAGACAGCAGAACAGACGTGTAGAAGTTTCTTTAGAAAAGAATAGAGATCAAGAGTAGTCCTAAACTCTTTTAAATAAAAAAATCCGCTTCAAATGAAGCGGATTTTTTTATATCTATAGACGATATGTTCTTAACGGGTTAAATTAATCAATTTAGTTTTGATGGACTGACTAGAAATACCAGCTAAATCTTTCAATTCTTCTGTAGTACCTTGATGAATAAATTCATCTGGAATACCCAAATTTTCAACTTTACCTGCAAAGTTTTCTTCCAGTGCTATTCGGGAAATCTCTTCCCCTATTCCTCCTTTTGTACTTCCGTCCTCAACTGTTAAGATGTGCTGATGTTGTCTTAATGTTTTTTTTATCAAATCTAGATCTAGCGGCTTTATAAATCTTAGATCTATTAGCGTAAAGTTTGAAGGGTCTTGAGTTTTCTGTATGGCTTTTTTAGCATCTGCAACACAAGAACCAACAGCAATTACTGCAATTTTATTTCCGTTAAGGAGAGTTTTAGATTTCCCTAACTCCAATTTTCTAAATTCTTTTCTCCAATCTTTATCTTGACTTCTCCCTCTTGGGTAACGTATCGCAATAGGATTTTCAATACCTAAGGAAACAGTATAAAGAAGATTTCTCAAATCTGAGGCATTAGACGGACTGACAATAGTTATATTAGGAATACAACGCAGATAAGCAATATCAAATACTCCGTGATGCGTCGCTCCGTCTTCCCCTACTAGTCCTGCCCTATCTATACAGAAAATGACTGGTAAATTTTGTAATGCTACATCGTGAATCACTTGATCATATGCTCTTTGTAAAAAAGTAGAATAAATAGCACAATAAACGATCATTCCTTGTGTTGCCATTCCCGCCGAAAGTGTAACCGCATGTTGTTCTGCGATCCCTACGTCTAATGCTCTTTTAGGAAATTTTTGCATCATATATTTTAATGAACTTCCTGTAGGCATGGCAGGAGTAATACCTATGATCTTTTCATTTTTTTCGGCTAATTCTAACAATGTAAGACCGAATACATCTTGGTATTTTGGCGGAAGGTTTTTATCTAAAGTGTCGATCAACTCTCCCGTTCTTTTATCAAATTTCCCAGGAGCGTGATATTTTACTTGGTCTTCTTCTGCCTTTTGTAAACCTTTTCCTTTCTTAGTAATAACATGTAAAAATTTAGGCCCTTCTACTTTTTCCATTTCCGCGAAAGCGCCAAGCAATTCTTCAAAATTATGCCCATCAATAGGACCAGAATAATGAAAATTTAAAGCTTCAATCATATTTGCTTGCAACGGACGTTTGTCTACAGTTGCTTTCAATAAATATTCTTTTAAAGCTCCAACACTAGGATCTATTCCTATAGCATTATCATTTAAAATCACCCAAAGGTTGGCACTTGTAACTCCTGCGTGGTTAAGACCTTCAAATGCCATTCCACTAGCAATAGAAGCATCCCCTATAACTGCAATATGTTTTTTTTTGTGCTCGCCCTTTAATTGAGAAGCCAACGCCATTCCTAAAGCCGCAGAGATAGATGTAGAACTATGCCCAACTCCAAATGTATCATATTCACTTTCCGATCGCTTTGGAAACCCGCTAAGGCCGTTTAATCTCCTATTGGTTTCAAAATTATCTCTTCTTCCTGTTAGAATTTTATGTCCGTAGGCTTGGTGGCCCACATCCCAAATTAGTTGATCATATGGAGTATTAAAGTAATAATGTAAGGCAATTGTGAGTTCTGTTACACCCAAACTTGCGCCAAGATGCCCTTCTTTGGTCGAAACTATATCTATAATAAATTCTCTCAGCTCTCTGGCTAAAATATCCAACTGCTCTTTACTAAGCTCTCTTAAATCTTTGGGAGAATTGATCTGTTTTAAAAAGGCACTTTCCATATCTTGCAAAGGTAAAACTTGTCACGAAATAATTACTTATGCTTACTCCTTTTGATGATACCTATTTTATGAAAAAAGCTTTACAAGAAGCCGAAACTGCTTTTAACAGAGGAGAAATACCTGTAGGATGTATTATCGTTAGCCAGAATACTATAATTGCCAAAGGACATAACTTAACAGAAATGCTTCAGGATGTAACAGCACACGCTGAGATGCAAACCATTACTGCTGCTGCAAACTACCTTGGCGGAAAATACTTAAAAGACTGTACGATGTATGTGACTTTAGAGCCTTGCCAAATGTGCGCAGGCGCTTTATATTGGAGTCAAATATCTAAAGTAGTAGTTGCCGCAGAAGATACTGAGCGTGGTTATCGCGCTCAAGGCGGAAAAATTCACCCTAAAACACAAATTTCGTTTGGATTATTAGCTGAAGAATCTTCTAGATTACTACAAAGCTTTTTTAAAAGCAAGAGGAGATAAGTACTTCATTTTAATAATAAAAATAAAAAAGCCTTACATTTCTGTAAGGCTTTTCTTTTTGCTCCTCTTCTTGGGCTCGAACCAAGGACCCTCTGATTAACAGTCACACTTACTGTCATTATAAAATCGTAAATGTTTATATTTCAAATAATTGATAATTTCATCTTAAATAAGAGAACCATCATTTTATTAACGTTGTTAACTATTTTATTAATGCTTACTCAAAGCATCAACATCTATATTTTCTAGCATTGGATTGAATTGGTGAGTAAGAAAAATCTTATCACTTGTTCCAAAAATCCAGTTTGCATTGACTTTATAAGCTTTGATGATTTTATCAATATGCTTTGTGGTAAAATAAACTTCACCTTTTTTAATGCGATTCAAGTTTTGTTTTTTGATTTCAATTGATTCACAAAACTCAGTATCAAAACGGATAAGTTTAAGTGTTTTTAACACCTCAATCAAAGTCAATATTCTTTCATCAATAGTTTTCATACTATTTCCCAAAAAGTTTTTTTAATTGCTTTTTAGTAAAATAAGGACTAACTCCAACTACACCTCTATCATGATGATAAAACCTTACACTTCCAACACCCATCATTCTGGTAAAATCAATTTTAAAATTAATACCATCTAATGTAATATCCTGTTCATCCTTTCTTTTCTCTTTCATGCCATCCATCATAAAATTGTAAAAGTCATCTGCGGATTTAAAAGAAAATGATTTGATCTCCATAATTTTGGTATACGAAGCATCTTTATACATCAATGTATAGATATCTCCATCCTTAACAAGTTCACCCATCATACTTCCCATCGGTGCTACTTCACCAATTACTTCTTTTGTATCTTCTATGACCTCTAATTGTGCAAAAAGGGGCATGGATAGGAGCATCAATAAAACAACTGTATATTTTCTCATAATTGATAATTTAAAATTCAGATAAGACTTTAATCACATTACAGATATATGAGCACTCAGCAACATTAATTGTAAAGTCTGGATATTCTTTTTTATTTTTATTAAGAGAACATAATAGAAGTTCACCAGTTTCAGTATTATGTGATTTTACTTTTTTAAAAATGATACCTCTAGTATTATGAAAAAAACAAAAAACTTTTACTGAATTGATATGAAGTTTATCTCTCCAATGTATTCTAGGAATTGAACGACAATAAGCCCAATCTCCTTCTGCTAAGCTGTATTTTGATCCATCATAATCATTTGTACTATCATCCATACTAACACCCTCAACTTCAATTTTAAACCATTTCGAACCATTTGATGAGGGCTTTTTTATACTTAGCTTTTCGATATTTAATTTATTTAATGCCAGATCATCATAATAAGCCTGTTCAAGTCCACCTTTACCTTTGATAGGTATCACATAAACATCCTTAACTGGTAATTCATTTACATCAATAATTTTTCCTTCAGATTTTGAATATCCAGGAGCCTTAAAATCATTATCTATATAACTGTTATACAATTCAAGTGTTTTTTTAAATGGTTTTTTAGTATCTCCATTTAAAAATTTATCTGCACCTACCTGAGAAATGCCTAAATCCTTTTCCAATCTATAACCGGTTATGTTATTGTCTAAGAATATTTTATGTATTTCTTCTGCTGATCTCATTATTTAAAATAGTTATAAATAACAGTAATATATTACTTTTATGTATTATTGTTTTGGTAAACATATAACTGTTATATATATTTGCTTCAACAAACAAACAAATATAACTAAGAAATAGCGAGTTAAACAAAACTATCAAGCTAAATACCGAAAAAAGGGGATAGATAAAAATCAAGTAAAATGATACAAAAAATCAAAACAGTATGGAAACACATGATTTCAGAGACAAAAAAATCAGCTCTAAAATCAATACTAGAAGAATCTTCATTTGGTGTAAATGATGAAATCTATGTGAAACAAACTTGGATTTGGGGAGGTAGAATTCCAGAAGCATATCAAAAAAAGGTTTTAGAAATCTTCCAAAACGAATTGAAACTTCAAAATGAAAAGCTTAATGAGCAAATAACTGCAAAAGCCTAAATCATGAAATACACTAACCAATTATCCCCTACCGAAAAACCAATTGCAGAAAGTATCGCTCTAGGCTATTCAATTAAAGAAATAGCTGCAAAAAGATTTAGAAGTGTTGAAACTATAAAAACACATATCAAAAATATTTGTTCAAAATGGAATGCTCGAGGTGTAGTAGATATCACAAGGATTTACACTATTGAAAATTCAGACAAATTCAAACTTATGGTTCTCATTTTATTTATGGCTATTCAAGGCTATTCAATAGCTGGTAATTTAAAAACTGAAAGAAGAAGCACTTCAGTAAGAGTTACTAGAACGATAAGAACATCATCAAGAACTAGAAAAGATTAATCAGATGGAAGGAGATATTCTTAACAAATTACAAGTATTAGAGGCTCACGCAAGCCTAATATTAAAATCAGTGACAGGGCTGAGAAAGGAGCTGGAAGATAGTGGTGCATCTGAAAGCTCCTCCCGAAAGGGAAAAATATCTCCACAAGAAAAAGCTAAAATTTTAGGTAAAAGACATAAAAACAGAATGAAAAAAGCCACCCGGTAAGATGGCTTTTGAAATGATACTCGAATCACCAAATATCAAATCTATAAATCATGACAAATGTACTTAAAAAAATTACGATTGGGAATCCACTTTTCAATCTAGAAATGACAAAAGAGCTTAAAGCTTATAATGAAGCTAAATCAGATGAAGAAATTGCAAACATCTACCATAATCTTCTAAATCAATCAGAAAATAAAAAGAATGAGGTCTTGAGAAACTTCACGTTTGCAATGATTGCATTTTCTACTGGAAGAAATCTAACTCCTCAATTGTGGTATTATGAAAATTGAAATTGAATTCAAACAAAGTAGGTGGCTTGTAAATGGTAAAAGATTACAGGATATGAACCACGATGAAAAAACTTTTATGGACGATTTCTTCCGAGAAATGAAACTAGCTCATAATGATGATGAATAAATTAAACAAAGCTGATAAGATAATGATAGCATTCATCATTGCTCTTCTGCTTTATACAATTGGAATGCTCTCACTATTAAATTAATTACTCAAATCTATAAATCATGAAATCAATCACAATTAAGTCATTAAAGCTTACAAATTTCAAAGGAATTAAAAACCTTGAAATAAAAGAATTCGGAAAAGAAACTAAAATTTTTGGAGATAATGGTACAGGAAAAACTACTGTATTTGATGCCTTTACTTGGTTATTATTTGGCAAAGACTCAACAGACAGGACCACATTTGAAATCAAAACTTTAGACAAGAATAACAATGTAATACCAAAAATAGATCACGAAGTTGAAGCAGAAATTGAAGTTGATTTTGAAACAGTAAATATCAAAAGAACATTTCGTGAAAAATGGGTAAAGAAAAAAGGGAACTTAGAATCTGAATTCGCTGGAAATGAAACAAACTATGAGTGGAACGGGGTTCCTATGACCCAACGTGATTTCAATGCTAAGATTAGCACTATAGTAGATGAGAAGGTTTTTAAACTTATCACTTCTCCTTCAGCATTTAACTCTTTAAAGTGGCAAGACCAAAGACAAGTATTAATTGATATATCTGGAGGAGTTACCGATGAAGCAATTGCAGATGGTAATGAAGATTTTTTAAAGTTACTTTCAAACCTTACCAATAAATCTATTGAAGAATACCAAAAGCAAATTAAAGCCAGCATAGCAAAGTCTAAAAAGGAGTTAAAGTTTATTCCTTCAAGGATTGATGAAGTAGAAAGAAACAAACCTGAGGCAGTTGATTTTGTTGAATTGAAACAAGAATTAACAGATAAGGGTATTCACAAAAAATCTTTAGAAAATCAAATCTCGAATAAGCTAGAAGCACAGCAAGAATATTTAAATCAACGTGGGGCAATTCAAAGAGAGATTCACAAAGTAGATAGTGAGATCAATGATATTAAACATCAACTTAGACAAGAGGCTAAAGAAAAGTTTGCAAATTCTAATTCGGAAATCACTTCAGTTCAATCAAAGATCAATGAAATTACTTCTGAAGTTCAATCATCATCTAATGGATTAGAAACGCTTAAAAGTAAGTTGAATTCTAAGAATAATGAACTTCAAGCTGCTCAAAATAAAAGAGAAGAACTTATACGAAAATGGAACGAAGTCAACGCTAAGGAGTTTACAATGGATGAAGGAGACTGCAAATGTCCTACTTGTAACCGTGAATTTGATCCTGAAACTATTGATGAGAAAAAAGCTGAAGCAAAAGAGCGTTTTGATGCCAATAAGCAACAAACACTAAACTCAATAAATATTCAAGGTGGGGGAGTAAAATTAACTAAAGAAAATCTTGAAAAGGAAATTTCAGATCTTGAAGTTAGAATTGATAATGGTAGTAACCATATTATTGATTTAGAACTGAAAAGGGAGAACCTCCTTAATAAATCGGATGAGCTTAAATCGAACCAGCCAAATATCACTGAAGAAAGCATCTATACTGATTTACTGAACACCAATAATGAAATTGATGATAAGGTTAAAGATTTAGCGATTTTAAAGCAAAAGCTTGAAGAGGTTAAGCCAGTTGATATTTCAACTTTAAAATTTCAAAAAGATAACGTTCAAAAAGAAATTGATGAACTTAAAAACCAATTATCAATTGAGGATCAAATCGTAAAATCAAATGCCAGAATTAACGTGTTGGAGAAAGAAGAGAGTGAGCTTTCTCAAACTATTGCCGATTACGAGCGTGAGCAGTTTGTAATTGAAAACTTCATCAAAGCTAAAATTGACACTTTGGAAAGTATGATTAATGAGCGCTTTGAATTAGTAAACTTCAAATTATTTGAAACTCAAGTTAACGGAGCTCAAGTTGAAACGTGTCAAGCCTTAATTAATGGAGTTCCTTTTAGTGATGCGAATACAGCAAGTAAAATCAACGCGGGTATAGATATCATAAATACACTTTCTAAACACTACCAAGTAAGCGCCCCAATCTTTGTTGATAACCGTGAAAGCGTTGTTAATCTTATACCTAGTCAATCTCAAATAATAAACCTAATAGTTTCTGAAGCTGATAAAAAATTGAGAGTAAAAACAAATATTACACAAGAAGCCTATGCCTAATCAGAAATATATATACATCGAACTAAGTGAAGGTGAGAAAGTTATCAGAAGGCAAATATCCTCACTTGCATCAGAAGCAAAAGACCGAAGAATGATGATGCAATTTAAAAAAGAAGGTCAAACAATAGGACTGGTAGTATCATCAGTCAAAGAGAAAATTATCAATTAATCATCTATAAATCAAAATTATGAGTACACAATCAAAAGAATTACAAGTTACAAAAGAATCAATGGTTGATAATGTAACCAATCGAATCGCAGAATTGCAAGAAGGTGGTTTTAAATTACCACCAAATTATTCACCACAGAATGCATTACAATCAGCTTGGTTAATGCTTCAAGACGTTCAAACTCGAGACAAAAAACCAGTATTGCAAGAATGCAGCAAGAACACCATTGCAATGTCTCTTTTTAAGATGGTACAATTAGGATTAAATCCAGCAAAGAACCAGTGTTATTTTGTACCCTACGGAAAAGACTTGGTTTGTATGACTTCTTATTTCGGTCAAGTTCTTATTGCCAAGCGTGCTGGATTACAAGATGTAAAAGCGAACTTAATTTTAAAGGGGGATAAGTTTAATTATCAAATTGAAGCTGATGGTAGAAAAGTGGTTACAAATCACGATCAGCCTTTTGAAAATTTAGGGAACGATATTATTGGCGCTTACTGTGTAGTAACTCTTCCCGACGGTGTTCAGGATACCGATATAATGACCATCGCTGAAATAAAACAATCTTGGCAGCAGGGAGCACCAAAAGGAAACTCTCCAGCTCATAGAAACTTTGAGGGAGAAATGGCAAAGCGGACCGTTACCAATAGAGCTATCAAAATGTATGTAAATAGTTCTGATGATGGTTCAATACTGGATGATGATACTCCAGCAATGTCACCAACTGAAGCTTACGTGAATCAAGAAATCAAATCTAATGCTCATAAAAAATCAATTGGTTTTGATGAAGATGTAGTTGATGCGGAAGAAGTTGTAGAGGATAAAGCTGAATCAAAACAGGAAACAACTCAACAAGAATCAATGCCAAACTTTTAAGAATGCAACTAAAAGTAATAGGCACAGGATCAAAGGGAAATGCTTACCTCCTCGAGAATGAGGAGGAGGCTCTTTTAATTGAGTGCGGTGTAAACATAAGAGCTATTAAACAAGCGATCAATTTTAACTTTAAAAAAGTCAATGCTTGTATAGTTACTCACGAACACGGGGATCACGCCAAATCTATAAAAGAATTAATGGCTGCAGGAGTAAAGGTTTATACTGGAAGGAAAACTTTTGAAACCTTAAAAATAGAGACTAATCATCATCGAGCAAATTCAATTTTTCAAAATGATGATTTCAAAGTAGGAGGTTTTAAAGTAAAAAGTTTTGATGTAAAGCACGATGCTGCGGAACCAGTTGGATTCTTAATCAATCACCAAGAGAGTGGGAATGTATTATTCTTAACCGATACGATGTATTGCAGTTACACCTTTAGAAACCTTAATAACATCATTATCGAAGCAAATTATTCGCGTGAAATACTTCGCGATAAACTGGCAGCAATGGAGTTTTTGAAAAATAGAATACTTCAATCTCACATGAGCTTGGAAACATGCATTGACTTTTTAAAAGCTAACGATTTAACAGCAGTCAATAATGTTGTTTTAATTCATTTATCAGACAGTAACAGCAATGAAAAGCAATTTAAAAATGAAGTGTTTAAAGCTACTGGAAAGAATGTGACTGTAGCTGATAACGGTTTAGAAATAGAATTTAATAAAACACCTTTTTAATGAATTTCAATCAGGAAGAAATATCAAAACTCAAAGCGATGCTTTTGTTCCTGGTAAACAAAAAGCAAAAAGAAAGTGATGGCCATTGCGGTTTTCATTTAAATGAACTTGAGCCAATCCTTCAGGATATGGAGAAAGATGGAAGTGTAGAAACCCATCCCACAATCAACTCAAGAATGTATTTCACGAACAAACAATTTGTTCACAATCCAGAAATATCAAACAAATAAATTTAACATCTAATTTAAATCCAATACAATGAGAAAAGTAGAAAATTACAGACCAGCAGTACTTGATTTCACAACAGAATCTAATGAGGTTCCTAAGTATTTAGGAGAAGAAAAATTTGAAACTCCCGAGGAAGCTCACAAATTTATGAATGAACACTTTGTTGCATCATCTACGAAATTTACGGCAACTCGATTTATGGATGACTATGAAATCGGAGAGTTACGACACGAGTATCAAGAGGAGCTTGAGGAGATTTTGCCAGAACTTAAAGAGCTTGAAACTAAAGCAAAAGCTGAGTTTGAGAAAGCAAAGGAAGAATATTCTAAAGCTAAAGAACAGGTGAGCGCATCTCTACAAAAAATACAATCATTATCTGATGAAGTAAGAGAAGGAACCACTGAAGTTAACTTAGATCAAGCATTTACTTATGAACTGGTATATAAAGGAAAGAGGTTCTATTTCACTATTGTCGATAAGAGAATTCAACTATGTGGTGTTAGAGAAATTCCTCTTTACGAACAAGATGACTTAATCAGTTCTTCTGAAAGAAATGCACAAAGTTTTGAATCTATGCAAGAGGTTGTAAATGGGTAGAAGATTAAAACATAAACGTGGTCGCCCATCCAATTACAGAAAGTCTATTCAACAAAATGAAAACTGGCCAATTGTAAAAAGGAAAGTAAGAATTCGTGATGGTTTTAAATGTGTGCTATGCAGCAGCAAAATAAGATTAGAAACACATCACCTTACCTATACAAAAAACGGCCAATCTATAGTGGGGAAAGAGCTTGAAAACTTGGATGTGGTGGTTACTGTTTGTGAAGATTGTCATCAAGAAATACATAACAATGACAAACACAATATGAACCCTAAAAACTATAATTAAAACTAAACTAATGGCTAGACCTCAAACAAATAAAGTTGATTATTTCCCTCATCCAGTTAGGCACGGGAAAAAAATGAGCTACCTCGAGAAGAAATATAAGAATGATGGATATGCAACTTGGTTAAAAATTTTAGAGGAGTTAGGGAATACGGATTTTCATTATTTAGACTTATCTGATGATGTTCAATTAATGTTTTTATCTGATCGTTGTTTAGTATCAGAAGAGGTGCTAATCAATATCATTAATGATTTAATTCGACTCAAAGAATTTGATAAAAATCTATGGGAAAAACATCGGATTTTGTTCAATGAAAAGTTTGTAGAAAGTATAAAAGATGCCTATAAAAAGAGATCAAACAATTGTATTGATAAAAATTCTTTACTGCTTCTTTTAGATAGTTTAGGGATACTTAAACTAAGTAAAAGTAACCGTAAACCTAATTTAAGTAAGAACAATACACCCGTAAACCCACAAAGTAAAGTAGAGTATAGTAAAGTAAAGGAAAGTAGAGAGACGCGCGCGCTAGATTTTCTTAAAAATAAATACCCTTCAAGGTATGAAACTGATTTCTTGATCAAGTATGCAAAAAACATTCAAAACAAAACTAAGTTCAGAGATGATTTTAATGATACCGTTGATCAGGAAGAATTAGAATACACCGATAAGATTCTATTTGCCAGACTTGGAAAATATGCTCGCAATTGGATAGAAAATCAAAACAAATACAAAACCCAAAGTACAAGTAGCAACGATGTAGATAGATTCTACAAAAATATACCCTCAGGATAATGGAAAAAGGAAAATTGCCACCACAAGCCCCAGAACTTGAAGAAGTAGTCTTAGGAGCCTTGCTAATAGATCAGAAAGCTATTGAAGAAGTTGCTTCAGTGATGAAATCAAAGATGTTTTATAAATCAAAACATCAAGATATTTATACAGCAATCGAAAATCTCTTCCTAAAAAATGAAGCAATTGATTTACTCACAGTTTCAAATGAGTTAAAATCTACGGGGAAACTTGAAAAAGTTGGTGGCGATTACAGTTTAATTCAGCTAACTCAACAAGTTTCTTCTTCGGCTCATATCGATTTTCACGCTAGAATTATAATGCAAAAATATATTCAGCGGCAATTGATTTCTAATTCAAATGCAATAACAAAAGAAGCCTATGAAGAGGGAACTGATATTTTTGAATTAGTTGATAAAGCTTATTCTCACCTCAATTCTGTAACTAATTTACTCATAAAAAATAAAGAGATTGATCTTCGATCTTTGACTGAGGAAATTTTAAATCACGCTGGAAAACTATACCGAGGCGAAGTCAAATCTGGAATCGACACTCCAATTTCAAACTTAACTTCAAAGATGGGAGGATGGAGAGATAATGAACTTATCATTTTAGCGGCTCGTCCTGGTATGGGGAAAACTGCATTTGCATTAAAAGCTGGATGGGTGGCAGCTCTTCAAAATATTCCCGTTGGTTTTTTTAGTCTCGAAATGGGAGCTAATCAGCTCTTGAGTAGACTGTGGTCAATGGATCTTAGAATCGATAATGAAAAGTTTACCAAAACGGGATTAAGTCCTGATGAAGAAAAAATTGTTGTGAACAGATTAACCCAATATAATCAGATTCCATTTTACATCGATGACACCCCATCATTAACAATTCAAGTGCTTTCAACAAAGGCAAAAAAATGGAAAAAAGAAAAAGGTATAAAGATGATAATTGTTGACTATTTACAACTTATGACGGGAAGTAAGAACAACAGAGAGCAGGATATTTCGTCTATTTCGCGAGGTTTAAAATTATTGGCAAAGGAACTTAGTATTCCTGTGATTGCACTCTCTCAACTATCTAGAGCAGTGGAACAACGCGGAGGCAATAAAAGACCAATGCTCTCAGATCTTAGAGAATCAGGTGCTATTGAACAAGATGCGGACGTGGTACAATTTATATACAGACCAGAGTATTACGGTATCGATGAGTGGGATGATGATGAAAGAGGTCCTACTGCTGGACAAGCTGAATACATAGTTGCCAAAAATCGAAATGGAGGTTTAGTTCGAGATAGAATGAAGTTTGAAGGGAGGTACACAAATTTCACTAACATCGATGATTTTGATGATTCGGAGCTGGATGTTGTTCAGGAAGTAAAGCCAGAACCTAATTTCGATTTAAAGAATGCGTTTGATTCGGATATCAAACTACCTGCCGATAATGATTTTCAATTCTAAAAATACAACATAATTGCAATTATCGTTTGATATACTGACAAAGTTTTTTTATTTTTAAATTAAATATAAAATAAAATTGCATATTATTTAAGTTTTACTTAAATTTGTAACCTAGGAAGATTATTATGAGCGAAATATTTAGAAAATACAGTTGGGGATCAGATTCAAAAACCATTGACATTGATGGTAACATGAATTCAAAGGGCATTTTTCATTGTGGTAATGAAGATGATTCTTTGAATTCAACAGATTCTAAACTTCACTCTTACTATGCTAGAATAAACCCTAGAGGTGAAAAAAGTTATTTTGATAATGTAGGTAAAATTTCTGATTTACAGAACTCTATCAATTCAGAAAGGAATTTACAGAAAGAGCTTGAGAAAAATATTTTCAAATTATCTTCAATATATTCCTCTGATGATTCTGAACATTTATCTGAAAAATTAGGTTTCGTTACTCATTGTATATTAAAAGCCTCTGAATCTTTAGAGTTTGAGCCTAAATCTCTTAATTATGGAACAGAGTTTTCTCAAATAGATTTCTCTAAATATGAGCATCTTTATAATTCTTACGAACCACATAACAAAAACCAGTCAATACTTAAATTTGATTTATCGGATAAAATTGACCCATTAACTTTATCGGATAAAATTGACCAATTAACCAAAGCTGTTGCTCAAAGTCTAGGCTTAAATATTTCTTTGGAGCTTTCAAATAATCCAGTAAAACTTAGAAATTGGTTAGAGTCTTGTAAGAAAGCGCTAGAACTCTCAAAAAATAGAGAAAGGAACTACAAAAAACAAATTTCAAAGATTTCTAAAACAATTTTTCAATGGAGTCTAAATCTTAGAGATAGTTTTACGAAAGTTTATAGATTCTACTTTAATAATTTAGATGACGAAGAAAGTCTTACTTATACATTTTCAGTATAGGTAAGGTCAAAAATATGGCCTTGCATTTTAAATATATAATAATTAAAACCGCAAGGTATGTCACAAGAAAAAAAAATATTAATAGCACAAATAGATAAAGCTTTAATTGCAGATCACACAACAGAAGAAAGCAGAACATTATTATTGATGTTTCGAGACGAACTTAATAATACTTCAGATAAAACAAAATTGCAAAACATAGCATTGAAAGTAGTAAAATATCTTACTACTGGAGCTCACATCGCACTACATTTAATTGATCGAATTGAATAAATATGGAATTAGGAAAAGCACTTCAAAAAATTTTAAAACAAAAGGGAATCACTCAATCTGTTTTAGCGGAAAGAGTAGGTAAATCCCCTACAGCTATTTCACAAATTATGAAAGGTAAATATAATCCTACATCTGAAACACTTGATAAGATTTGTATGGAGTTGAATGTGCCCACTGCTTTAGTTTATTTTCTAACGATTTCTGAAAATGATATTCCTGAAGAAAAAAAAGAATTATATCGAATGCTTGCTCCAAGCTTAAAAAGCTTTATAATTGAAATGTTTGGTAATGATTACAAAGAAGTCGTAAATTTAAATTGATATGATATATTGGATAAATTACATTAAACCCCTTTAGTTTTAAATTGAAGGGGTTTTTTATTATGTTGTTATTAACATTAAAAAGTGGAACTTTATCTCTGAATTAGGTCATTTTGGTAGAATGTTGTTTAAAACTTTTGAAGGAAAATTTTGTTGTATGTTGTATGTAGATACTTTATATATATATTTGTAATAACAAAAAACCCACCTGTTCCAGCAGATGGGTCTTTAAAAATCTGAGATTATTTATTAATCTCTCTTAGAATAGCTAATAAAATAAGTAACTCGATTACCATAATTTATTTTTTTAAAGCTATTAAGAACATTAAAGTCTAAGTTAACGCTTAGGCTTTTTTTGTTGACTGCTACCCCAACAATAGTTCTATACTCAGTGAACTGATGTAAAGATAATTCTTAAACAAGCTATATTTTAAGAGTGCTCATTTTTGTTCCTAACATGTTATTAACACCGTGGTTATACTTTGTAAAAGTACCTTATTACTTCCCATATATAACAAAAAAAAGAGCTTAGGTTTTCAACATGTTTTAAACATCGCTGCAACATCTTGAATTCTAGATTTAAAAGTGAAATATTTTAACATAACTTTCATTATCAGATAGTTATAACATAAATAAAAAATACAATAAAAGTAATATTTTATATTACTTTTATTCTTAGATTTGTGTCTAGATATGTCCTATAACTCAAAATCCCAGGATAAAAAAGAGGTATCTCGCTGGGCTCATTATCCAGAAGTCACAGGTTCGAACCCTGTTCCTGCTACTAGCCATTGTCATGATTGCTAATTGGGATAGTTGATTGATCCCTCTTTCATTTGTGAAAGGGGGGTTTTTTAAAAACACGATAATTAAGAAAATCGCTTAAATGCACGATAGTTTATGAATAATAAAAATCTTTCATCAATCGTTGGAAAAACAAGACTTATCAAGTGGAAGAATCTTAAATTCATTCAAGATGAAAATTTCAAAGAGTGGATTGGTGATGGTAATGATAAGCTCATTGAATCAATATTGAAATATCAATTTGCAGATCCTTTTAAGGTTTGGGCTGAGGGTGATGACATTTATTGCTTGGATGGAAAACACCGTTATCTTGATTTAATTGAAATTGAAGAAAAAGGAATTGAGGTTCCTGAAGTACTCCCAGCAACTTTCATTAATTGTAAAAATGAAAAAGAAGCTGCTGAATTAGTTTTAATATACTCATCTCAATATGCTAAAATAACAGAACAAGGATTGCTTGATTTCACTTCAAAATTTGAAATTGACCTTCCAAGCATTCAGGGCTTAAATCTAAATTTAGATATTACAGATCCATTTAAAGATTTACCATTTCCAGATGAATTAACAGCTGATAAAAAAGAAGCTCCTCCAGTAATCAAAATAACATTCTTGAATAGCAAACAACTTGATGCTTTTGAAAAAGAGCTTGAGATGATGCAAGAAACACAGGAATTTACAGGAATCAAATATTCAGTAAGTCAAGGAGAAATATGAGAATTGAAAAAGCCTCAGGAAAAGCAATTCGTTATGCTTGCTTAAAATATCATTATGCTCAAGCTGTGCCTCAAATCCGTTTGGGGTATTCAGTATTCAATGAATCAAATGAATGGTGTGGAGTTGTTCTGTTTTCAAATGGTGCAAATCCTAATCTTGCAACTGAATATGATTTAGTACAAGGACAAGTTGTGGAGCTTGTGAGAGTTGCTTTAAATGGAAAGCAAAAATATACTTCTCAAGTTTTAGGCGCTTGCATTCGTGAATTAAAAAAAGATGCTCCTCAGGTAAAAATTATTGTGAGCTACGCGGATAGGAATCAAGACCATATTGGAACTATATATCAAGCCACTAACTGGCTGTATATGGATGAAAGAAGCAATGAAAGAGGAATAATGCTAAAGGGTAAATTAACCCACCGAAGAAGTATAAGTAAGAAATATGGTAATTCAGGTATTGCTTGGCTCAAAAAACATGTTGATCCTAACACCCATGTGGTAAAAGGCAAGCCTAAAATCAAATATGTTTTTCCTATGAACAAATGGGAAAGAAGAAAGTTAAACAAATTGGCTAAGCCATATCCAAAGAAGAATATTAATTTTACTGCTGATAACAAAATTAATTCATCCGATGGCAAGTCTAAAATATCAAGTGTTAATTGAAATGAGAGATAATATTATTGATTATTTAGAGAAAGAAAAAGGTATTAATGAAGATGCTTTAAAAGCCTATGAGGATGGACCTATCAAAGATAGTACTGAAGAAATAAAAGTTATGCGTGAACGTGAAAGAATCAAATTACGTGATCGCATTTTTGAATTGAAAAGGCATATTGAAGTTATCAAGCGAATGTATCCAAATGAATGAGCAAACGTGTATCTAAAGAAGAAAAAGACAAACGAGTCCTAACCGTTCAAGGTTGGATCATTGATGGTGTTCAGGAAGATTTAATGCGTAGACAAATTATTTCTGAATGGGGATTAAGTTCAAAACAAGCCAAAAGATATATTCAAGCAGCTTTTAATAATTGGAAAGCAGATGAAGAAATCAATATTGAACTTAGGCGACAAGCTAAGATTGCTGAATTAAAACAAGATCTAAGAAGCCTTAAAGGAGAATTCAAAGGAACTCCTCAAGGGCTTAATGCTAAGGCCAGAATTCAAAAAATGATTATTCGATTGGAGAATATTGAGCCCGCAAAGAAACATCAAGTTGATGCTAATGTTACCCAAACACAGTTAACAAGAGAAGAAAGGGATGAGATGATCCAAAAGTTAATTGAAAAAGCAACAATGAATGTTAACAACTGAAGAAACTTTAAAACTTAAAGAGTTATTATATCTTAATGATATAGAGGATTCACGTGAAAATCTTTTAAAGTTCACATCAACCACCTTTAATAAATTTAAGCCTTATTGGTTTCACAAAAAGTATTATCAACTTCTTGATATGTTTGCTAATCAGGAAATTAAAAATCTCATTATTTCTATGCCTCCCCAGCATGGGAAATCTGAAGGGAGTTCTCGAAGGTTACCAGCATACATTGCAGGTATTAGACCTGATACAAAATTAGCTCTAGTAAGTTATGCAGCTACAAAAGCTCAAAAGTTTGGTAGGGAGATAATGAGTATAATGCGAGAAAAAGAATACAAAGATATATTCCCAGATGTAAAATATCCTGAACGAGGTTATACAGGTGCTAGGGCAAATACAAATGAAAATAGAGAATCAATAAATAGTGATGGTTCAATGAAGTTTGTAGGTATTGGAGGACCTCTTACTGGTGATCCTGTTGATGTGCTACTTATGGATGATCTATATAAAGATTGGGATGAGGGGAATTCTCCTGTGGTTCAAAGAAAAACTTGGGATTGGTATATAGCGGTTGCAGATTCAAGGCTTCATAATGATAGTCAACAATTAATTGTATTTACCAGATGGAGTGAAAATGATTTAATTGCAATACTTGAAGATAAAGGTTATGTCAAAGAATGGAATGGTCAAGGAGATGTTTATGAATTCATACATTCATTAAGAGAGGATCAATTTTTGAAAATAAATCTTCCAGCCATCAAGGAAGAAGATCCTAATAGTTTTGATGAAAGAGTTCCAGGAGAAGCATTATGGCCAGAGAAACATTCTTTATTTAAATTAATCAGTACGAGAGACAAAGACCCTGATAAATTTGATTGCCTACACCAAGGTAACCCTGTAAATAAAGAAGGATTAATGTATTCCAAATTCAAAACTTATTCAGAACTACCTCAATTTAAAATTATCAAAAATTATACTGATACAGCTGACAAAGGAAAAGATAACCTTTGTTCAATTACTTATGGGATTCCATTAAGTAAAACTGATGAGCATTTCTATGTTTTAGATTTAGTTTATACAGATAAGGCAATGGAAATTACCGAACCAAAGACAGCTGAATTGCTTAAAAATACTAAAACTAAGATAGCTTGGATTGAAAGCAATAATGGAGGACGTGGATTTGCAAGAAATGTTCAGGCATTAGTAAAAAGGGCTTGTTCTATAAAATGGTTTCATCAAAGTGGAAATAAAGAAAGTAGAATTTATTCTAATTCTGCAACCGTAAACCGTTGCTTGGTTTTTCCTGATGATTGGCATATTCGATGGCCTGAATTTTATAAAGATGTAACTAAATACAAGAAAGAATTTTCATTGAATAAAAAGGATGATGCTCCTGATTGTATGACTGGAATAATCGAAAAAGAAACTACCACAAGCAATGATGATTGGGGAGATAGTAAAGCATTATGATAAATAATATATTCCAAGATAGAACAATAGCGGAATATCTTATGATGCAAGAAGATGATCGTGTTCTTGTTGATGCTGCATTGGAAGTTGTGAAACCAAAAAAAACAATCAGCCTCAAGTACAATCACCAGTATTACAAACTAAATCCAAATTTTGACGATATGTTCTTTCTTAAATGGAAGGAGGTTTCAATGATTAAAGACTACTTGAATGGAGGTAATATGAGTCTTGAGAAAGTAATGAATATTTTAAAATTTGTCTACAAAATAAATACCAGGAATCAATTTTTCAATTGCAGTGTGTTTGATGTCTTTGCAGCCTATGCTTGGATTTTGGAAGGTGTCAACGAAATATTCAAAGCTGAAAAGATGAAGCTTTTTAAAAAACCTACTCATAAACAAATCAATGCAGGTATTGAAGATTTCGACCAGCTGGGCGAAGTGCCTTCAATTGATAATATGGCCAGTGGTAATATTCTAAAATGGGATGAAGTGCAAGAAATGCCTTATGGTTTGGTAATGAGAAAGATGCTTTTAAACAGGGTTCAATCAGAATATGAAGAAAGATTAGCTAAACAGAAGTAATTTTTTATTAATTTCGTAATATATTATATTACTTTTTACTATAGAGGAAGCCGAAAATCTAAAGAGTAGGCAAATATAAATACACACAGATATGTACACACTTAGAATTTTTAAGAAAGTAAATGAAATTGATAGACTTCAGATTTATTTAGGGGATACTTACCAAGTCAAAGGTCCAGAAAAAGGTGACGAAGAAAAAGGAATCAAATTAAGAGTCTACGGAAACTGGGATTCAACGACAAAAGAAGGTATAGCTATCTACAAAGAAGATAACGCATTTATAATGACTTCTTTGGGAGGAACATTTGAAACATTAAATAGACATCAAAAATGATAGTTGATTATACAGATCAGTTTGCAACCACCGTACTTGGGTATAAATTTCAGTACGGTGCAGCACACTGGCAAAACCTATTAGATGCCAATGATGACACTCATTTGTCATTTGCTGACAAAATGAAGTACCTCTTATTTCTGTGGCACGATGAAGAAGATAAGCTCAACGAATATGGAGCAACTGAAGGATATACTTATACAGGTGAACTGCTGTTAATGGTTCGTTCAAAGCTTAGTGATGAATCTCAAGAAACGAAGTATAATGATGCTGTTAAGTATTTAAAGAGTGAAGCTTCGAAAGTATTGGATGGCTTTATAAATTGTGATGGTTACAGGGTTATGCGTTGGAAAAAGATTGAGGTGTACGATGAGTTTGATACCAATATGGATGGTTTAAAAATACAGTTTACAATCGAATTTAAAGAGCAATGAGAAAATCAACTAAAAAACGCTTTTGGCGTATCGTATTATTTGCAGCCTTAGCGCTAATGTTTTTGTTTTTTGACCTCACTGTATTGGCGTGGGTGTTTGGTGCATTTGTAATCATTCCGGTTTTAATCGGTGGAGTTATTTGGATGGTTCAAAGTAGAAAGGAAAAATGAAAATTCACTCTCAGCATTGCCAAGTTTGCCAAAAGACAACAATGTTCGTGAGAAGATTAATTGATCCATCTGATCCTAACTGCACCAAGATAATTGATAAATGTTTTGAATGTAATAATTCTTTCAAGATAACTGAATAATGAACCGTAAAGCCATATACACGGAATACCTCGAACGATTCAAAAAGGATCTAATTACTAACTATGACAAGTTAGGATTAAGAGCTTCGGGCAAGTTTGCAGAATCATTAGAGTACAAATTGCAAGGTAACAAACTTCAAATGTTTGGTTCACACCATTCTTTATATATGGAAAATGGCCGCGGAGCTGGAGGTTTTCCTCCATTGAGAGCAATTGAGGAATGGATTGAAGTTAAGCAAGGTTTACCAGCAATATTTGTAGAAAAGAAAAAACAATTCGCTTTCATTATAGCAAGGAAAATAGCCAATGAAGGTATCAAAGTACCTAATAAATATAATGAAGGCAAAGTAATTTCAGATGTTGTTACGCTCTATATGGGAGAATACTTGTATAAAATGCTTGATGATATTGGAGAAGAATATATGCGTGAGGTTGATTTCGTTTCAGATTTTAAAAACATATTACAAGCAGCATAATGAGATTTAAGGAGTTAAAAATAAGATTTGTTGAGTTTACTGGAGGGGAAGAACCAAGCTTCACTATTACAGCATCCATCATTGGACATCATACTTTCAAATTTGTAACGCAAAGACAAAATGACTATGAGGTTACAATTGGACAGGATATTGAAGAACAAAACCAATATATAAAAGAGGCCTTTGATTTAGATTTAGTTCCACTTGGATACTATGAAACTGAATTAAACGATGGTTGGGTTTACTTGTATATAAATAACCCTTTAGAACAATTTTATTTCTGTAGCTATTATAGATGTTCTTTAGTTGACGAAATTAATAATGATTTATCATACGTACTCGGGATTATTTCAACACCTCCTCCCAATGTACTGTTAAACGCTTATAATGATAACATTGTACTCATTGAAAAAGGAGAAAGTAGCAGGTTAGAAACTACATTTAACGGGCAATTACCAATCACTCTATATCCTTCACCATTGGGAGAATACTATCTCAATTTGAAATACCCTGCAGCCACGTTAATTAATCAAAACAAGTTCGAGGATTCTATTGTTCCAGACATTGAGAACAATGGGTATGTTGAGCCAGATGAAAGTTTATTTCTTGAAATGGAAATAGAGATGGTTGGATATGTACAAGAACAGAGCTTTACTCAAAATTTAAAATTTGAATTTATCAAAGCCGTTGAACAAATTGCCAATTTTAAAGACACTCAATTTAATATACCAGAGGATAAATATTATTTGCTTCTACCACAATTAAAGATTGATGATGTTTATAAAGTCAACTATTATGAAGGCTATCCTGTTGATATATCACTCTTTTCATTTGCTAGAAGAATATTAAAGCTTAAAAACTTAACGACTGGCCACGAGACATGCGTAACCATTAAGGATGGTGTAAATAGATTATTTCTATCTCAAGGAAGTGAGGATTTTACTATTAATGATGTACTTCCAATGCAAACGGGGATCAATAAAATAGAACTTATTTTTTACCCTACTGCATTATTAGCTACTCGAGATGAAACTTATGAGGTAGTTCCTGACGAAAAAAGTTTAATGCTTTATATCATTAAGAAAGAATCTACTTGTGCTCCCTACTTTAAGTTTTATAGAAACCGTGGAGGTTGGGGGTATATTCGATTTGAAAGAGAATTTACAATTGTGAATAAAGTCAAAGAGGGTAAGGATGTTACACTTGATTTTAATGGGATTCAAAACACACTCACTAGAAACTTAAAAACAGAAAGAGAATCTACTATCGAAATGGAGTTTCAGACCGAAAAAATGGAAGCTTGGGAAATGCAAAACTTTAAAGACTTCATTAAATCTCCAAGAGTTGAAATGTATGTCGGAGATCTATTTCAAAAAGCAGAAAAAGACAGCTGGGTGGGAATTAATGTGAAATCAAATTCACTTGATAATAAGTCACTAAAAACGAAATTCAATCGTGAGAAAATAAAAATTGAGTTTAATGAATATAATATGTTTCTATAATGTCAGACGTAAGATTATTCATAAATGATTTTCAGGTTGATCTTTACGAGGGTGAAAAGATTGGCTATACTAAGCAAGCCAATAGTCTTGATAATCTTGCATCACGCCAAACCAATTTTTCAAAATCATTCAAACTCAAGAATACAGCTAAGAATATCAAAAACTTTGAAGGATTGGGGATTGATGGTAGCACCTCAAATTATCCATATCAAAAAAATACAGCAATGTTATTTGTTGAGAATATATGTTTGATTGTAAAAGGCTGGGGAATTTTTAAGGATTCCAATGAAGACTTTAATTTTCACATATACGACGGTAATATTGACTTTTTCAAGAACCTAGATAATGTGAAATTTGAGGATATAAATTTAGACGAGATAAGTCACACTAAAGATGTAGAGAGTATAAAAGAAAGTTGGGAGAACCCAAATCAATACTATAGATATTTAGTTGCTGATTTTAATGGAAATACTTTCTTTGAATATAATACGGATCAGTATATTAATATTGATTACCTGGTCCCATCTGTCAAAACAGAATTTCTATGGGAAAGAATATTTGAAACCTTTGGTTTTACTTTTTCAGGAACTACCTTCAATACAGAGCAATTTAAAAATTTATTTCTTACCTATCCAAAAGGAGTGACATCTGGAGCGGATGGTGATACTTATGCAGCTATTTCTTATGCTTCAGATGATATGCCATACAGTTTTCAAAGTAGGTTTTATCCTATGATTCACGATGAGAATGTTGGAAATAATATAGATATCACGAACAATATCTCTCAGGGAAATTTACTACCCTTTAGTTGGGCTTCAAATTCTTTATATTATAGTATTCCTGAAGATGGTTTCTATAGAATTAGAATAACAGGAACTATGACATTAGACGGAGTACTCCTATCACTGGGATTGTTCGCCATGGGAATAAACCAACATCAAGCCGAACCTGTAGGATTAGGCGGAATGTCTTATGTTCTTTCAGGTAATGGTAATGGGACTTACAATATTGATTTTGATCAGCCATTCGATATGGAACAAGGTGACACTGTTTCATTGTTCTATTACAGACAGCAAGCTCTTGGTCAAAGTTCGGACCATTCAGGAATTAATTATGAATTAGAAATAATTAAGATTGAACAAACTACAATCAATCAAATTGAATTCTTCAAAGGATTAACTCCTAAAGACTTTTATCGTGAAATAATGTGGAGGTTTGGGTTAACTCCATTTCCTTCAAAAGACAAGAATCACTTAGACTTTTTAACCTACGATGAACGAATCAATGGTGAGATTGAAGATTGGAGCGATAAATATGAGAGAACTGTGAGTGAATCATACTCTTATAACTCGTATGCTAAACAAAACTTTTTCAGATTTAAATACAGTGGAGAAGGCGATCAGTTTAATGATGGTTACTTAGTCGTTGAAAACGAAAACCTAGAGGATAATACTGACATAATAAAATCCAAGACTTATTCTCCTGAAAGATATCCAGTTCCTTTTGTTTTATCACTTCATATTCCTCAAATCAAGCTATGGGAAAAAGAGGTAAAAACTGAAAATGATGAAACGGTTATTGAATACAAATCTCTTGATGCAAGATTTTCTTTTCTAAGAGAAAAACAACTTTCAAATTTAACTGTAAGATTAGGTAGTGAACAGCTTTCAGAGTTTGATACTTCAAATAAAATATCATTAGCTGAAAACTATGACTACTCGTGGGATAAGATAATTGATGACAGTTATACACCCATTAAAAGTCTATTCAAAAAGACATTAATAACAAAGGTAATTTTCAACTTAAGCATTTATGAATTTGATGCTTTTGATATGAAGAAAAGAATCTACGTTAAACAAAAAGGGGGTGAATTCATTGTAAATAAACTTACAAAAAGAGATCTGAATAAATTAGAAACTGAAGCAGAACTCATTAAAATCAATAGGTAATGGCAACTGAAAATGTAAAAATAGCTGAGATAGATATAGGGGTTGACAAGATTCTTTCTAAAGCAGCACAGACAAAAAAAAGCATTGCAGATCTTCAGCAAAGCCAAAAGGATTTAAAGAAGGAAACCGATAACCTTCGTAATGCTTCACAAGAGCAGCTTGAACAATACACTCTTGGTGAAATTGAAATCAAGAAATATAAAAAAGAAGTTAGGGATAGTGAGAAAGTTCTTGATGCCTATATCAATATCCAAAACCAAGACATAAGGACAAAGCAAGATGCACGTGATGCAAATTCCAAGTTAATAGCTATTGCGAATCAATTAGATGCAACTAATGAGGATCAGGCTAAAACCTTAAGTCAAGTTAATGCTGAGATTGATAAGAACAACGAATTCATCAAAGAGAATGCTTCTGAGTATGAAAAAACTAAAATCAATGTAGGTAATTATGAAGAGAGCATCAAGAATGCTTTAGGAAGTACTGGATTATTAGGTAAAGAAACTCAACAGATAACAAATATTTATCAAAATTTCGCACCAGTATTTAATACCGTCAGAGCGGAATTCAAGCAAGGTGCTGATGATATTCGTAACGCATCCGCAGCGACTGAAGGAATGAGTAAAACTCAAAAGCTTTTAGCTGTGAGCACAAATGTTTCAAGTGGAGCATTAAAATTATTTAGAGCTGCTCTTATTGGTACTGGTATTGGTGCAATAGTTGTTGTTTTGGGTTCACTCGTTGCCTACCTCACATCTACACAAGATGGAATCGATAAAGTTAACCGTGTACTTACACCAATGAAAGAAATATTTCAGGCTCTTTTTGGAGTGGTACAAGAATTCGGAAAAGAAATATTTGAAGCTGTATCAAACCCTAAAAAATTAGTAAAGGATTTAGGAAATTCAATAAAAGAGAACCTATTGAATAGGTTTGAAGCGCTACAAAAAATAGTAAATAAAGTATTGAATTTTGATTTTGATGGAATTGGAGATGATTTAATTCAAGCAGGAACAGGAGTTGAAGATTTGACAGGCAAATTAGCCAATGCAGGGAGTAAAGCTGGGGAATTCTTTGATGTAGCTATAAAAAGAGGTCAAGAAATTCAAAAACTCAATGAAGATATTGAGAAAGCTGAAATAAACCAGGCATTAGTTAGACAGAAAAACACTAACATTTTAAGAGAGCAAGAACTTATTGCTAAAGATAGAAGCAAAACAGATGCAGAAAGACAGGCAGCACTTGAAGAAGCAGCTAAGGCTCAGCAAACTATTGTTGATTATGAAGCCAATATACTTGAAATGAAAATCAAGCAACTAGAGCTTCAGCAACAAGCAAATGATACTTCGAGAGAAGAAGAAAAAGAACTTCAAAACTTAAGAGCTGAAAGGTTAAAACTAGATGAAGAATCTAGAAGGGTTGAAATGCGTTTTCTTGGAACTAAAAATCAATTAGAGAATGAAGCAGCTGCAAAAAGAAAAGCAGCAGATCAGGCAGCCATTCAAAGACAAGAAGAGCTTTTTAATATAACAATAAGTCGAATGGCTTTAGAAACTGAAATGTTCATTGCTCGTCAAGGTTATGCGGAAAAAACTAAAGAACAAGAATTAGAGATCGCTCAAAAAGTTCTTGAGCAAAAACTTGAAGTAGAGAAAAAGAAATTGGAAGCTGGGAAAATTAGTCAAGAGGAATTCAATCTTTTCATCTTACAAAGTCAGAATGAGCTTGGAAAAATGCAAGCTGACATTGCTATTGATAATGCAGAGCGTGAACTTCAAATTTTCAAAGATGCTCATTTAACAAAAATCGAACAAGGTACTTTCTTAAATGAGCAATTATTTAACCAGGAGAAAGAAAGATTAGATCGAATTGCTGAAGCTGAAAGGGAATATCAACAAAAAAGATTTGATGAAGGTGTAATAAATCGACAAGATTATAATGATGAGATAGCGCGTATAGATGCTGAAAATTATAAACAGCAAGAAGATCTCAGAATTGAACGTGAAGAAGCTAAGAAAGAAAAAGAAGTTTTTGAACTTGAGCTCAAACGGGAGTTGGAAATGGAACAATTCGAAAATCAATTCGAGTTGGAACGGGAACGAGAGCAATTAAGATATGAGGCAGAACTTGCTGAAGCTGAAAGGTTAGGTGCTAGTATTACAGAAGTTGAAAGGAAGCACGCTGCAATTAGAGAACAAATTGCAGAAGCAGAAGAAAACGCAAAGCTAAGCATAAATAAAAATACCTTTGGTGAAATTGCAGATTTGCTAGGAGAAAAAACTGCAATGGGTAAAGCTGCAGGTATTGCAGAAGCAACAATTAACACTTATCAAGGGGTTGCACAAGTTTGGGCTAGTCCTTCAATTTTACCAGAACCTATTGCAACGGTTCAAAAAGGAGTAAGTACTGGTGTTGTTTTGACTTCAGGCTTAAAAGCAGTGAAGCAAATTTCATCAACAAAAGTTCCTAAGGCTGAAAGAGGTATTGGGATTGATATTAATGGACCTTCACATACTCAAGGCGGTTCAATGATTTATGACAATGATGGAAATCCATTGGTTGAAGCACAAGGAGGAGAAAAGATGTTCATTCTTAATCGTGGTGCATCTGCGGAAATTGCAGCCCTATCAGCTATTAATCAAAAACACGGTGGAGTTAGTTTGAGTACTCCAGTTACTTATGCTAATAATGGAGGTATGGTTTCAAGAACAAACCCTAGATCAATCAAAAGAGAGTTTGTAAGAGATTCTTTTGATTATGATATGTTAGGTAATGTTCTTGCTGATAAAGTGAATGCAATTCAATCTGTAGTGCCTGTAGATCAAATTAATGATGTAGCTCAAAGAGCTGCAAGTGTAGAACAAGGAGCAAATTTATGATAAAGGATATTTTAAACGGTTGGAAAAATTATGTAGTTCCTGATGCAATTATAGATCAAGAAGCTGAAGTGCGGGCAGAAATTTGTGCTAGCTGTCCGTTTGCTAAGAAAGGTAAATTTAGTGCAATGCTTAGAGATTATAAATTTCACGAAATAGAAGGGCATTACTGCGGAAAATGTAAGTGTCCTCTATCTCCAAAAGTAAGAAGTAAAAATGAAAAATGTCCTTTGAATAAATGGTAAATACTTATGAACTCATATCACAATTAGAAGAAGAAGGAAGATTTAAAACCTTGCTTGGTAAAGGAGTGATTCCTATCAAATACTTAAATGACAAAGAAATGTATGAGTGTTATCTAAATTACATTAGCCAAGAGGAAACAAAAATGGATGCCTACTTTAAGACATCCATTGATTTTAATTGTAGTTCTAAAACCGTTGAGAGGGTTGTGATTAAGATGGAGAGTTAATAGTCATTCCCACATTTACATTCTTCAACAAAATTGGGTTTATAATAGTTTATAAAACTTGCAACAGCATCAATTGTTTTGTCAAACTTGAAAGTTAATAAAGTTTGTAATAGCGCTTGATGCGATTCCAATTGTTTTTCATGCTTTGGATGTACAATTTCATCTCTAATATCTTTTAGATTATTTATATGTTGAATATTGGTAGTTGTTTTTTTAAAATAGCTTTTACCTAAAAAGAATGGCAAAACCTTTCTAGTTTTTTCGTGAAATGATAAATTCCTTTGTATCTGATCTTTATTATAAATTAAAGTACGTTGATTTTGCTCATCCCTGTATTCGCCACCATCAGGAATTACCGAATTGATAAAACTTTCCATTGAAGTAAATAGAGAAATTATACAGCTACTTGCAAAACCATAATATTTATAAATATCCTGCATTGCTGATTCTTCAATTTTAGTAACATCTTTAGAATTAGTTTTAATTTTAAGTTGCTTTAGTAAGTCTTTTCTAATTGAATTTATTTGATAAGCACTATCAAAATAAACCAAGGATAAATCAGGCATGGTTATGATTAAATCTAAACCATCAACTTTCTTATTAAAACCTTTCACTACATCACCTTCGCTAGTTTTTAAAAACATTACATGGTCTTTTGGAACTTTCTTATCTAAGCTTTCAAAATTTGAAAAACTTATACCTTTGTCTTCTAAAATAGTAACTTGTTCATCGTTGGCTTCAAATCCATATTTCTTTTTTATATGCTTCATTGAATACCAGTTAAATAGAAACTTTTTACAGAATCATCTAATTTTATAATTTTTTCTTCAATTTTTTCAAAAAGTTCGTTGATTTCTGATAGTGTCCCTAATTCTTCAATTTTTAATTTTTCTATTTCTTTGAAGGGTTTAGATCTAACTGAATCATAATCCTCAACAAAATTATCCAAATTGTTTTCGTGAACTAATTTATATCCCTTAAAGGATGTTGAACCAGTACGGTCTTGTATCGAAAAGAAACTGAAATCCAATAAATAGTATGAATAAAAACTTTGAAATTGATTTTCTATAAGAAAACCTATTCTTTTTAAATGTTCTGGAATTATTGGTATTGGTGAAAAATATGGACCATTTAACTTACTTTCTTTATTTGTAATAAGATCTTTGTAGAAGTACCAATAATCTTTTTTTCCTAGAAATTTTACTGGTTTAAAATCTTTTTGGGATTCATAATAATTCCCGGGTATTAGATTCAACATACTTTTGAAAGAATAAAATTGTATATTATAATTATTAAAATTGACAAGAGTCCAAACAATATTGGAAATATAGTATCAATAAACTTTAAAACTCTAGAAACAGATTTATTTTTTTTTACTTTATCATCTAATATCCTTTTTATTTCATCCATATTTGGATTTACAGAAGTGCTGAATGAAAGGCTGTTTAAATCCTCAACCCACTTTGAATAATTTTCTTTAAAATATTCACTTTCTTTTCTATAATAAAATACAACAATAAGATACATTATTACTATAGCAATGAAATTAGTAATAAGGGTAGCATCTTCAACTGGAATTTTAAAAAATAAGAATTCAAAATTACCAGTTGAATTTTTTATTAAAAAAGTAAAGAAAATTCCAGTAAATGAGGTGATAAGAAGGGTTTTTCTAACTTGTTTTGCTGTACTAAAATCAAAATTATCAGTCATTAAAAATTCTTTGAAAAATTAATTTTGTGCCTGTTTATATTTCTTTTCAAATTCCATTTCTTCGGGAGTTTTGACCTTTTTCATAGGCATCCCCCCATTGTTGTGATCCATCCAGCTTAAATATTCATCATACCAACGATCATTTTGATCTCTTCTTCTTTGAGCATCAATATATGGATTTGAGGGAGCAATAGGTTCGTTTTGTTTTTCCTTTGGTTTAGGCCATATCCAATTCACAAGCTTTATCCAGCCATAAATAAGGGCTACCCCAAAACAAACTAAACCTATAACAATCACTATCATATCTCAAATATAATCAATTAGACAAAACACTGTCTAACAATCTAGTGATTAATCAAGCTATATTTGAAAGGTAATATAATATATTACTTTAATGAAGGGAAACATTTTTATATACGGGCTTATAGGGAAAGAATTTCAAAATCCTGATGGGTCAATCGAAAAAGGGATTGATTTAGTTAATGTTATTTCTCAATACCAAAGTCAAAGAGATGCAGATGAGTTTTGTGTTCATATAAATTCTGAAGGCGGTTATGTTGATGATGGTTTTGATATATACAACTTCCTAAAATCAATCGATAAACCAGTTCATACTGTTGCAAAAGGTAATTGTATGAGTATGGCCACTGTTATTTTTATGGCTGGTGATACTCGTTCGGTGAGTAAAGACACAAAATTTATGATTCACTTGCCTTGGGGTCGAAGTGAAGGAAGTGCTGAAGAAATAAGTGATTATGCAAAGCAACTAAAACAAGTAGAATCTAAGGTTTTGGATTTCTATTCTACCAATACAGGACTTTCAAAAGAAGCCCTTATTCCACTTTTAAAAAACGAAACATTTTTAACGCCGGAACAAACTGTTGAGCTTGGGTTTTCAAGTGAAAAGTGGACAACAGTTGAAGCCGTTGCAAAATTAAACAAAACCACGAAAATGGAATGGATTAACAAATTGTTGAACAAACAAGAGGGTCCTAAAATGTTAGAAACCACTTTGGCTGATGGAAATATCATCACCGTAGAAACTGAAGCAGATAATCCTGCTGTTGGGGATAAGGTTTTTGATGCTGAAGGTAACCCTGTTAGCGATGGTGAACACGTTGACAAAGATGGAAACATATTAGTTGTTGGAACTAATGAAGAAGGTACTACTGGGGTGATTTTAGAAATTAAAGAACCTAGTGAAGAAGGAGAGGATGAACAAGATGAATCAATGGCTGCTTTAGAGAAGCTAATGAATTCATTTGATGAACGTATGGCTAAAATGGAAGCAAAGATGAAAGCTTCAAAAGAGAAAGATGAAAAAATAAAAACTCTTGAGGAAAAATTCTTGGCATTACAAAAGACGGTTACTTCAAAAAAATTCAAAGCTCCTGCAAAGGCAGAGAACAAAGGAATTAGAAGCGAAGGAGACGATACGTTAGAGGCTAAAATTGCTAAGCAACGCGAAGCTCGAGAGAAAAAAAAGTAATTCATCATTCATCAATCAAAAAACAGAATTAAATAATGGATTTAATACAAGCATTTGCAGACATCAATAATAGCGATCGTCTTTTACAGGATTTAAGAGATGCTATTGTGCAAAAAACTTTATTCCAGCAAGCTGAAGAATTCTTCACGTTTGTTCCGGGAATAAAAGGAGGTCAACAAGTTGTTGCCTTGAGAGATTACGAATACGTTACAAAGCAGCAAGATGGTTGTGAGCCAACTTTTACTGCATTTGAAATTAATGGAGTTTCTCAAAAATGGAACCCACGTTCAATGGACGTAAGAATTAAAATGTGCTACAAAGATTTTGAAGGTGCATTTGTACAATGGGGATTAGCTAACGGTTATGACCGTAGAAACTTACAAGAAGCAGATTTCTTTGACTTTATCAAAGATATGACTTCGGGAGCAATGGCTCGTGATCTTGTAAGAGTTGCAGTTCACGGAAATAAAGATATCGCAGTAGATGATATTCTTGGTGAAAATGCAATTGGTACAGTTGGAGATTATAATCAAATAGACAAAGGACTTATTAAAACCCTTCACGAATTAAAAGCTAATCCAGAATTATCTGGACAGTTCATTGATATTGCTAAAAATGAGGAAGCTACAAAAGCCCTTCAATTAGCAATCACTGGAGAGGAAGCTCTTGCAATCTATGATGATCTTGTAGAAAGCTTAGAATTTGAAGGTGGAGATCAGTTCATTACATCACACACTTTGTATAAAAAGTATAAGGATTTGTTTAGAGCTAAACAATTAGAGAGTGGGGTGTCTGCTATTCAGCAATCATTTGAACCTCAATTTGACAGCCGTCCTCTTAAGGATATGCAATGGGCTTATGATAAGATAATCCGTAGAGATTTCGATAAGTCAGGAGATGCAGAACCAGGAGCACTTTATCAACCTCATTTCTCAATGATTGCAGATAAATCAAACCTTCAAATTGGAGTTGATGATACAGCAGCTTTGACGGATTTACGTATGGAGTACGTAGGAGGTAAAGATGAAAACTTCTACATCAAAGCTTCTTACTTGATGGACTTTAAAATTCCTAACCCTTATGCAGTACAAGCTGCATTTTAAAAACTGATTGTTATGGAAGAATGTATAAATGAATTAGGTGGTAACTTCAATAAGATTTGCGGTTACAAGCCTAAATCGGGTATCAAAAACAAGTGGTATGGAAATGTAGATGACATTGACAAAGAAGCCACGGTAATGGTAAGCCGAAGAAACGGAATTACAACTTTGGTTTTAAAACAAGATGCAAAAATATATCCTGCTAAAGGAAATGATAAAACACACGTTTTAAAAGCTTCTGGTGTAGTTGGAGATTACGGTAATGGATTTACTCACACAGATACATTAAACATTATGTATCGAGGTCTTAACGAGCGTGAGAGAATTCAAGAAATTACTGATGGAGCTAGAATTTTCTCAATCGTTGAAAAAGTAGATGGTGGTGAAAATGGAGAACTATTCTTTGAGTTAGCTGGTTTTGAATCTGGAATGCTTATGAGTTCATTTGAATATGATTCATCTGCTAATTCTGGAGTAGCAACCTTAGAAGTTGCAACAAAAGAAGGTGAGGAAGAAAGCACACCTCCTAAAGTATTCTTAGATACTGATTATGCAACCACAAAAGCGTGGTTAGAAACTAACAGTTTCACAGAACCAGTTGATCCAGAAGTATAATGAATCTAAAGGATAAAATATCACTTATCCAAGAGCATAGCTCTAAGGAAATTCTAAACGGGGCAAACCATAACGGTAAGCCCCTTTTGAAGTATGTACTGGAAGCCTATGAAGAGTACACAGGCTATGCTTGTTTGCATTGTTCAGAAAAGCTTTCAGGCTACATTAAAAAATTACAATCTATAAATCTTAATACAGAGGGAATTATGAGTAAATCAGAAAGAGAATATCGAATGAAAAGCGGTGCCGTTGTACACGTAAAAGGTACTAACAAGTATTATTCAGATTTGAATATTACAGATGAAATCGCTGAAGAAATTTTAAAGCAGAATCTTAACCGTTCGGCCCTATTTGCTAAAATGCCTAAAGGTGCAATTGAGAGATTGAAAAAAGAAAAAGCTGAAGAAGAAAAGGCAGCTGCTGAAGCTGAAAAACAAGCAGCACGAGAGGAAGCAGAACGCAAAGCTCAAGCAAAAGCTGAAGAAGATGCCAAAAAAGAAGCTGCTAGAAAAGAAGCTGAGGATGCAAAACGAGCTGAAGAAGAAAAGGCAGCTGCTGAAGCAAAGAAAGAAGCGGAATTAAAGGCTAATACTGAATCTGGAAATCTTACAGCGGAACAGTTAGAACCAATGACGATGGATGAAATTAAAGACTATGCTAAAAAGCATAATTATGAATTTGGTTCTCGAGCTTCAAAGGAAGATTTAGTTAAACAAGTGGCCGAAAAGAAAGTAATTACTGAAAAAGAGTAATAGCTAATGGATAGCAAAGTTATTTCGGTTGAAAGCCGCAAAAAAAAGGAGGTATATAACAAGCAGTTAGGGGTTATTTTCAATGGAGAAGATAACCTCTACCCTGTTTTGGTAGAAAATCTCATTAAAGCATCTCCAACAACTAAGCAATGTGTAGAAATCTATGAATCATTTATAGGTGGTTCTGGATTCGTTGCTGAAATGATGGAAGAACCAACCGAAAATTTACTTGAATCTCGTTCTCCAGAGGATTTACTTTTTGAAATAACTCCTGATTTAGCTGAAGAACAAGGTGTATTTATTCACATATCTTTCAATGCAGCATTTGAAAAGACTGAACACAATGTAATTCCCTATGATTTTTGTCGAGTAGGAAAGAAAGATGATAAAAATTATAGTGGTAAAATTATTCTCAATCCTGATGGTTGGGATAGGCTTGCAGATAAGAAAAAGATAAAAGTTTATGACACCTATAATCCAAGAAAAGAAGTAATTCAGGCACAAGTTGAACGCGATGGAGGCTGGGATAATTACAAAGGTCAAATACTTTATTTCAAATTAAACAACTTGAAGGGTACGTATTCTGAAAGCCTGGTTGAAGGATGTTATATGTTTTCAGATACTGAAGCAAACTTAGGGCTTCACTATAATCGTATGGTTCGAAAAGGATTTAAAGATGCTTGGATATTGAGACATAAGAAATTTGAATCTTCAACAAAACAATCTTCATTTGAAACCAATGTAAAAACTGTTTATGGTAATGAGAATGCAGGAGGGATTCTTATGGTTGAAGATGATTTTAATTCTGATGCTGGAGAAGAATCTAAATTCAAATTTGATTTCCTAAAAGATGAAACCAAAGCAGATAAATACAAGCACTTTGAAGAAAGCTCTGCAAACTATATAAGAAAGCCTTTTAAAATACCTACACAATTATTGGACTTTGTTCAGGGCAAACTTGGAAACTCTTCAGGAGATGATCTAAGAGCTGCTGAAAGTTTATACAATAAAACAACATCAAAAGACAGAAAAAAAATTGAGCGGTTATTCTCTGAACTATATCGCAATTATCATATAAATATTAATCCTTCCGGAGATTGGTCTATTGGACTTTATTCTCTTATGGAAGATGGAACAATAGAAGAAGATGATACAACCACTTCTAATAACGAAGAGTAAAGTTGAGCAGTTCCTTCAAGTAGCTATTGGTTACAATGAAAGGGATTTTGATAGATTCATTCGTGAAGCTCAAGAGTTTGACTTCAAACCATTGGTTTGTGAGGATTTCTATTATGATATGCTTAAAAATAAAGATCAAGATCCATTTGATAAAATAGTAGTTGGCCAAGAATACGAATTTGAAAATAAAACCCATTATCATCAAGGTGTTGAGCTGGTTATTTCATATTTCACTTATGCAAGATTCGTACTCAATAGCGGTGCAGTAAGTACTTCTCACGGTTTAGTTACAAAGAAAACGCCGCAATCAGAGCCCTTGCCATATTCAGAGAAAAAAGACATCTATTATGCAAACAGACAGAATGCAAATAAGGTTTTTGAAGATGTTGCAAAGTATATGGATCGTAAAAAAATCAATTATAAAGATTGCAATGATTGTAGTGAATCAATAAAAGGAGATGATATAGTAATTCGAGCAATGAAATGGTAATAAATATTCAACATACTTCAGGAGAAAAGTCATTCAAATTGAATGGAAAAACCTATGTAAGAAATTTTCACGCATATGTTTCTGGTGATAAGATTCGCATTGTAAATGCTTATGATACGCGTGATGAGTTGTTATCTTATACCCATTATTCTCAATTTTCACTCAATGGAAACTCTTTTCAATCAGCAAACGAGGTTCTAGATGGAATTGCTTTAGTTCTTTTTAGAAAAATTGGAGATACTGTTGAGGGAGGTGGTAACTCTACATTTAACAACATAAGGATCACTAATAAATACATCTATATTAATTGGAGTGACAATGATAATTCCAGAGACGTTAAGGTTATTAAAAAAATTAATCAATTGCCGAATTTCAACATTCCTGGTAATGAGATTGTAAAATTTTACACTTACAAGAATCAAACTCAATATCAAATAAATAATTATAACCCAGAAATACATTGGTGGGAGTTTAAGCTAAGTGGAGGAAATTATGGGTTTGGTGGCACTCAATTACAGGGTACAACAAGTATCAATTATTTAGGTTATACTTTAGATAATTATGAAAATGTAAATCATAACCTTGGAGAAATAGGTACCGTTCTAATTTCTGCATATATCAATGCAAATAATGAAGTGTATCAAATTAATACGGATAGAACAGTTATATTCCAAACCACTAGAAATGGAGTATCTTTCATTTATCATTTTATTGGTAATCAAACTTTAATTGGTAATCTTTCCAACAGCCCAGAATCTCAAGAAGTATATGAATCAGATTTTTCAGAGGTAAGTCAAACACCTCCAGCTCCACAAGATCTAAGTTCATTCGCCACACGTCAAAACTTAGATGATACTCAGTACGACTATGCACATTACCATTTAACAGATGTAATTGCAAACGCAGATCCTAACAGTTTGGGCGGTGAAGATTTTGTAATGATGGAGACAGATACAGATTTCTATTTCGGTCAAAAAATATCCAATAATTATGACTTTATAAATTGTCGACTTTTAATGCGTGGCAACCCGAAGTTCGATTTTCCAACAGTTCCAGATGTTACTCAAAATGGTTACAAATTTTGGTTATTGGGCTCAAATGATGATTGGGGATTTGCTGATGATAAAATAGCATTTAGAGCGGAACGGAAATTTGTTGAAGCAGGGGGAGGCTCAACTGTAGAGCTAGTAGATGCATTGACTTCTACCGCTACAGATAAAGCATTAACAGCAAATCAAGGTCGTATATTAAAAGGGTTTATAGATGCAATTAATACTCTTTTAAGTTCAGATGATACAACTCTTGATGAGTTACAGGAGATTGTTGATTACATCAAACAAAATAAGGATGATTTACAAAACCTTTCAATTGGTAATATAGCAGGACTTCAAGGAGCTTTAGATAACAAGCTTGAAAAAGGAGCGTATGTTGGTACTGCTGAAGATTTAAAGACTTTAATAGATAACCTCACAGCCAACAAAGCAGATAAATATGCTCGAGTAAATATTTCCTCGAGTGGAAATTTGCTACCAGTTCATAATGGGAAGCTATTAATCATTACAGGATCCGTTACTCTTACCTATTCAGGAATATATCCCGACGATTTCAACTTCAACATCAAAGTCCTTTCTGGAGGTCAATTAACGATTGCGAAGGGGAATAAAATCTTGAAGGACACGGAAGGTAATTCAGTTGCTCAATTGGTAGCGGAAGAGCATTCTTTTGGTACTTCTTACGAGGTAGCTACAGGAGAATATATGATGGAAGGAAATTTAATTTAGATATGAATACAGGACAAAGATTTGGCTTTGGAAGAAGGATAGAAAACTTAGGTACTATACCCGATTTTTCAGGTTATAATTTAGCTAGGTTGTTTGCTTTGTTCAAACCAGCACAGGCGACAATAGACTACCCTATAAAAATATGGGACGGCGGAGTAGAAAAATATGTGTTTTTTGACAACAAAAAAAGAATATCCTTAGAAAGTAACTTAAGCACGTCCACCACCCCTTCTATTGAAAAACTAAAAGACATAATCACACCCACTTCAGACATAAGGGTCTCTAGTTTATTCTGCCTAATTTCAGGGGAGGAGTATGTAGAAAGGGTTTTTCCATCGGGAAATACTTTTGTTTTTTTAGTCAGAAACGGAGAAATTGTAAAAGAGGGGAAAAATACTGCCTTATACTTCGAGGATGAATCAAGCGGTTTTATAGGGTCTAAAGTTGACGCCATAGACGGCAGTTTCTCTAGTCTGACAAAATTAAACGCCCTGTCCAGTAATAGGTTTGGTTTTGTATTCTCTACCAGTGAAAGTAACTTTAAAGGGTTCAGACATCAATACGTAGATGGGTTTGATTATCAAATTCGATACTGGACAACTCCCAACAATAATGGCTTTTTAGATAATACCACTACAGAGATATTTCAAAATACGTCTCATTTTTCGGCGTTTACAGCTAGTCTTGGAGTCGAGATGTCTTTATATATTGATTCGATACACCAAGAGACTAAATCAGTTTCTGGAGATGTATTAGATAATTTAGATTTTTTAATTGGCGCAGGCTACGACACGGGAAGGGGGCTACGAGATACAAATTTTCAGTTTGGAGCTATAGCTAGCGGAGTTTTAACACCGTTCGAAATATCAGATTTCAACTCTAAATTAAACGAACTATTTATTTATTAAACTATGAAATTCACAAGTAAAAATAACATCTACCATTCAAATAGACCTGAAAAAGGAATGTTTGAAAATCCTTATATAGAAACTGAAAATTATACAACAAACCCCAAGTTAAAAAGGTTAGAAGTAGAATTTAAGCTCCTCTATTTAGATGCAAATACCAAAGAACAAACCATAGAAAAAAGTAAGTTAATCTTTACGGAAAGTCACTTAGATACTCTTATTGATGATGGTGCTGGTAATGAAATTGAAATCATACAATTTATTACAAATGGTGGTACTTATGACAAAACTAAAATTGTGCAATGGGGCCGACCTTCTTATGACCGTGTAAAGCTTTATTTCAATTTTGAAACCTCCTATGATTCAGGTTTAGAATTCAAAGAACAACCGCTAAAGCAGCTCGCAATCGATTGGGTAAAACAAGCTGTACTTATAGAGAATTTACCCATTGGAGAAAACTTTGAATACCAAGAACCAGTAACAGAGTAAAGAATGAAAACAATCATAGACAATTGGCAGTGGATTATTGGTGTAGTAGCTCCAGTTCTCACATTCTTTACAGGGTATAAATTCCGCAAAGCAGACCTCAAGAAGTCTGAAGCAGATGCATTAAGCAATGTACAATCGGTCTATGATACACTCACCAGTCAAATTAAAGAAGATGTAAATCACCTGAGAAGTGATCTTAAAGAAGTTAAAATTGAAAACAGAGATCAACGCAAATCATTAATGTTACTTCAAGAAGATAATAGAAAGCTGCATAGAGAAATATCAAAGTTGATGAGTGAAAATAGCCAGCTCAAAGAAGAACTAGCTAATCTTAGAAATGAAAATGAAAAATTGAGGGAACGCTTAAAAAATCAATAAAATGAAAGCAAGTCAAAAAATAATTGAGTTCATCAAAAAATATGAATCATTGCACGATGGAGATCTGCGCGCAATAGGTTTACAGCCCAAATTAGATGGTGCAGGAATATGGACTGAGGGTTGGGGTCACGCTATGACAAAAAACGGAAAGTTTATAAAAGTAGGTGATTACCCTACAATTAATATGGTTTTACCATACCGAAAAATAAAAACTATTTCAGATGCAAATAAGTTTCTTAAATCGGATATAGCCAAAGTAGAGAAGTTGGTACTTAGAAACCTCAAAACTCGAGTTACACAGAATCAATATGATGCTTTAGTTTCCCACGCTTATAATTGTGGTATTTCTCAGACAATGTATCAGCTCGTAAATGGAAAAGCTACCCAAGCTAAGATTAAAAAATGGTTTACTACTAAATATATTACAGCTCAAGGAATCCCATTGAAAGGATTAAGATACCGAAGAAATGATGAGTGGGAAATCTTTGCAGGAATTAACTATGAACGTGAATATAAATTGAGTGTGTAATGAGAAATATAATAGTTATTAAAATATTAATTCTATCAATTTGCTTTAGCTCTTGTAGAAGTAAAAAAATCTCAACTGAAGTAAAAGAAACAGTAAAAATAGATACTGTTTATCAGGAGAAAAGAGTCTTTGATACCATTATCATCACTAAAGAAAAAGAAATTACTAAGCCCGTGTACTTTGAAACCATTATGGATTGTGATGATGAACAAAGTGGAAAAGTAGGTACTGGCAATAATTATACTCAATACCATATTCAAGATGGTAAAATTTATCTTAAAACAAATTTAGATAGTATTTCAAATAGTTACGAAAGTTATTATCGAACCAAATTTGTAAATGATAGCATCAACTTGAAAAAGTTATTTAGAAGCAAAGAATCAAAGGAAACTGAGATTGTCAAATACGTTTATCCTTGGTGGATTTGGCTATTGGGAGCTGGGTTAATTTTATTTTTCGGGTTGTGGGTTTATCAAAATCTATATTCTTTAATTTGAAAAGCTATTAAGCAATTTATTTTGAAAATCACCGTTAATATGTAACATAAGGGCTTAATGTATTATTTAAAATGTTTCTAAATAATAAATGTTTATGAAAATTTTGTGCTCCTCAAGCTTTTCTATATATATATTTGTCCATACTATAATCTCAAATCATGAAAACTATTATTCCATTTCTTCACGAAAGTTATGAAAGTATGCTGTTTGCATTAGGATCTTTTACTTCTGGTGTTTCATCTTTATTTATAAATGAGTCCTTAATAAATAAAGAATTTTTGAATAAGTTTGAAAATAAAGAGGACAAAGATCTTTTAAATAGTACAGTTTCTGAACTTAAAACAGGAAGTACAAAAAGTAAAAAGATTACTTTAAGTAATAATAAAACAATTAAAATTGTAGTGAGTTAATGGAGTTAAATATTGCTCTTAATACTATAATTTATTTAATGATATTTTTATTTCCGGGTCTTATTGCCCGGAAATTTTATTTTAGTTCAGTTCATTCTAAACAATTTAGTCAAGGGAATCTTTTTGAAAGATTTTTATGGACAATGTTAACAAGCCTATTGATGTTAGGTTTAGTTTCCCTTCTTTTTTTTATATCTAACACAATATTAGATTTACCACTTTTAGATTCTTTATCCTATCAAACAATAAAGGAGACATTTAATACTTTATCTTCAAATCAATTACCTGAACAAGGTGAAATTGAAGATACATATGGAGATTTCTTCATCTTCATATTTGCCCTATATTTATTTTCTGCAATTTTTGGCGGGTTGGCTTATTTATTTAATGCTAAAGCTATTAAATTATTCAAATACAATAATTACTGGGAGAAAATTTTTAACGGAACCTACAAAGAAAAACCCGAGGAAAACTTAGTTTTTGGTTATGCAGAAGCAGATGTTTTAATAGACACAAATGAAAAAACAAAATTATATTCTGGGAAAGTGACTGATTATTTCTTATCTCAAGAAAATAACCAATTAGAAACAATTGTTTTGACAGAGGTTTATAGATATAAAATAATCAATGACATTAACGGTGAATACATAGATACATTAAAAAAGGAAATACCCGGACATAACTTTTGTTTAAATCACGATAAAATTCTTAATATAAATTTTACCTACGTCTATCAAGAAAAATCGAAGAATAGGTTTTACAAAAATTTTGGCTTAGGAATTAATATACTTTTCTATATATTAACTATTATTTTATTTCTTTTTGTTTTTTTAAAAGAAGAGTATCTATTTACATCTTGGATTAAAAAAATAATTTTCTCCCTGATAACCTGGATATTATTAAAATTAATTTTTCAGTGTTTAAAGGTAAAGATTAATGGGTTATTAAATAAAAATTTTTTAAAAGGTAATATGATTGCAGGAATTGTATTTGCAATTCCATACTTATGGTTGTTCAAAATTATTGATTGGTATTGGATAATCCCTATTGAAATTATTGCACTAATTATTTTTGGTGCAATAAATAAGAAAAATAAAAAGTAAGTTTAATACCTATACCATTTAATCTCCCATCCAAATTCAGGGAGTTCCTCATTATGTAAGATAGCAATATCCGTGTACTCTGGTTTATTAGCATAAGTAGAATAAGCATATTTTAAAACCCCTCGATTCCCTTGCCACTCAATTAGAAATTTAGCTTTCCGCTTTGGCATTTCTAAATCCTTGATCTTAATAGCAGCTTCTAATCTTCCTTTACCTATTTTTTTTAGCGCTTCAGTAATCGCTTCAGTATTAGTATTGATGAATAAGGGACGTTTCATTTTACAAAAATAGTACAAAAAAACATAACTATTTTGTTATATAACTATTTTGTTATATATTTGAATTATGAAAAGTAGTTCTTTGATAAAGATGGTTGAAAAAGATGGATGGTACATTGTTAGGACTAAAGGTAGTCACCACCATTTCAAACATCCAACCAAAAAAGGAATTGTAACAATACCGCATCCAAAAAAAGATGTACCGAAAGGAACGGTTAAATCAATTCTAAAACAGGCGGGGTTAAATTAACCCCCGCCTTTTCTTTATCACTGATATAATATACAACCCGTTAGATGCTGTCGGGAATAATTTACAGCATCATAACTTAAAATCGTACAGAATGGAACGCAAAATCGTAGTCTACGTCGAAAAAGCAGACGACGGGATCTATTGGGGTACTACACAAAATATTCCAGGTGTAGTTACTGCTTATGGAAATTCTTTAGAGGAATTAAAAGAAAACTTACGTCAAGCCTATGACGATTATTTGGAACTTGCAGAAGAAGAGGATGAAAATTGGTTAAAAGAAGTGCAAAATTTTAAAGGCTTCGAATACAAATTAGACATTCCATCATTTTTTAAACTATTACCTGAAATTAAGATTTCTGCAATTGCTGACAAGGCAAAAATAAACGCATCATTAATGCGTCAATACGCAACAGGAAAGGCAAACGCCTCGGAAGAACGAGCCAAACAAATTGAGAAAGCAATTCACGAATTAGGTGAAGAGCTACTTTCGGTACATCTTTAAATTAATACTTTGAACTTGATTTCTAATGGAGCACTTTTTGTGCTCCATTTTTTTTATCCCTTTTAAAATTTAAGAAGAATTTAAAGGATTTATAAACTAACATCAATTTGCTTCAACATTTCTCGATCTCTTTTTTCTTTATTCACCTGATAGATGGAGGTAGTTTTGGAAGTTGTATGACAAGCCATTTTCATAGCTTTATCAATTTCTAAGGTATCTAAAAAACTATGTTTTAAAGAATAAAAATCTGCAGTAATTTTTAATATTTTACCATCATCATATTTAATCTTATCTGAATTTTTTACAAGCCGATACCAGCGCCTTGTTATTTGATTAGAATTCACATTTGTTTTGCCTGGTTTTAATCCTTTAGAGAATATATAATCTCCGTTTTTAGCTTCTTGTAATAACTCTTTCCATAAATTAATAACTGGCTTGAGAATGACCTTCGTAACTTCTTTGTATTGATTCCCTTTTTTTATAGTTACATTGAATTCTTGGATATCTAAATTTACATCCTCTTTTTTCAGTGAAAAAAATTCTGTTGATCTACCTCCAGAATAAAGAAATATCATTGCATATCTCCAAAATTCATAATAATTTTCTTCCAAATAATTTAGTACAGTTTTCAATTCAAATGAATTAAGAGTCTCTCTTTTCTTCCTAACTGTTTTTTTGCTTCTTATGTCTCTGGTTAAATTTGTTTGACAACATTCATATTCCAAAAGCTCAACAAATATTCGTGAAATGTACTTGATGTATTTATTAAAATAATTATCAGGAAGGTTGCAATTTTCAAACATCAATTTCAAATCCTTTCTTTGTAGCTCCGAAATTGTTAGATCTAATTTATTGAGTTTTTTGGCCGCTTTTGCAATTCTCTTAATTGCACATTCAATTTGATAAATATGCTTTTCTGAAGCTTCAACTTTTGTAAGAGCGATTTGAAAAGCTGTTATGAAATCAAGATCTCCATGCAGTTCAGCTTCATTCAAATTTTCTACCACTACATATTTATCTAATATTGGATTAAAACCTTGCCTATTTTCGTGAATCTCATTCTGAATTAAAATCCTTGTTACCTCCCTCCTTTCCTTGAGGTCCTTATACTCATTCATACCTTTTACAATGCAAAGCTTCTTTTTTCTCAAAGAAGTAGGATCATAAAAATAGTATTGAATGTACCAATCTTTGTTCAAAAGAGTTTGGCCACCAGTTTTATAATTTTTGGGATTGACTGATGGAGTGCTCATGGAGCATCCGTTTGGAAGTAGAATTCGTTTTGCCATTTTATTAACGATTTTATTAACGATTAATAAATGACAGGGCTAAAAGTAAGTGTTAAAAAAAAGCCTAAAAGTCAATTGTGGTGCGACTTTTAGGCTTTTGCTCCTCTTCTTGGGCTCGAACCAAGGACCCTCTGATTAACAGTCAGATGCTCTAACCAACTGAGCTAAAGAGGAGTTTATGTCTTTGCTTCACAATAACTGCTTAGCGGATGCAAATATAAAACCTTTTTTAGTTTGCGCAAACATTTTTTTAATTTTTTTTAATCAAATAACCATCGGTAGACATCATTACCATTGGCAAAAAGCACTAAAGCAATGAGAATGAAGAATCCAACCATTTGAGCATACTCCATAAATTTATCGTTTGGTTTTCTTCCAGTAATAATTTCATACAATAAAAACATGACGTGACCTCCATCTAAAGCAGGAATAGGCAAGATATTCATAAATGCCAAAATCATAGATATAAGTGCCGTTGTTCCCCAAAAAGCTCTCCAGTCCCAAGCATCTGGGAAAAGATTCCCTATCGCTCCAAAACCACCCACTTGAGTAGCTCCCTTCTTAGTAAATACATATTTAAATTGGGCTGCATAATCATGTAGAGTCCAATACCCATAATCAAAGCCTTTAGCTATACTTTCTCCCACACTGTATTCTCTTGTTTGAATATTTACGGGTTTCGCCTCAGGAAACACTCCAAATTCTTTATCCTCATTTAAAGTGAATGGGATTTCTTGTTCATTCCCATCCCGTAAGATGGTTAAAGTCCCGCTTAGTGACTCTAAATTAGTTTTCTTTTCTTGAAAATCTTGCCATTTTGAAAGAGGCTCATTATTAAATGCAATCACTTCATCCCCCTTTCTTAAATCTATTTTTTTAGCTATAGAATTATCAACTACAGAATCTATTGTTGTAGACGCCATTCTATTAAATGGTTTCATATGGCCTGCTTGAAACAACTGCGTCCCTATATCTTCAGGAATATTAATTAATTGTCGAGAACCATCTTGATGTAGAACTTTTACCGTTTCTACATCCCTAACCATAAAATGCTGATTAATGGCAATTTGATTTTCAAATTCTTCTCCGTTAACTTCTAAAATTCGATCTCCATCTTTAAACCCAAATTCTTCTAACGGTTGTGCCACTGCAAACCCGTCTGGAATATCATCTTTAGTTACAAAATCACTACCCCAAACAAATAGAACCATCATATAAATAAGAAATCCTAAAAGAACGTTTACCGTCACACCTCCTAACATAATAATAAGACGTTGCCAAGCTGGCTTGCTTCTAAACTCCCAAGGTTGTGGTGGTTTTGCCATTTGTTCTTTGTCCATACTCTCATCGATCATTCCGGCTATTTTCACGTATCCACCAAGGGGTAACCAACCTATTCCGTACTCGGTTCCTCCTATTTTCTTCTTGAATAGTGCAAACTTTACATCAAAAAATAAGAAGAATTTTTCTACCCTTGTTTTAAATAGTTTAGCTGGGATAAAATGTCCTAATTCATGAAGAACAATTAAAAATGATAAACTTAAAAGTAATTGTATGGCTTTTATAGCAAATGGACTCATAATCGTTTTTCTTAATTCTTTATAATAATTTAACTTTTAGAGACTTCTCTCGAAAAATTAAAGTGGTTTTTAATCGTAACCTCCTTTATGTAAATGGAAGCTCTTGGTTTCTAAAATCGCACAAAAGTAATCTTTTCTTTCCGCTTAGAAAAACACTCCCTTATTTTCCTTTGTGTTAATTCATTCGTAATACAAAATCATTAGCTTAACTCGATTTTTTGATTGTTATAGTTTGAACTCTTTTTTCCGCGAAAGCGTAAATAAATAAAACATTTTAGATTTCCTTAGCGGAATAAATTTGCCTACATATTTCATCCTCTCAGCCAAAGAGCTTAATTTTGCAACTCCTAAAATAATTACCTGCAATGCTCAAATTCTTTGCCAAGTATAAGTATTTTGCTGTTGTTCTCTTTATTCTATCAGCAATTATCATCACGATTATCTACCAGTTATTAAAACCAGCGCCTAATTTGCCAATTTATCAACCAAGTATGGTGAATACCGAATTGGTAGATTCTACCATGCAATACATTAGAAAATACCATAAAATCTCCGACTTTAAGTTGATTAACCAAAATGGTGATACTGTAACTCAAGAGAATTACAAAGGTAAAATATATGTAGCTGATTTCTTTTTTACCACTTGTCAAACTATCTGCCCGATTATGACAGATCATATGAAGAAAATCCAAGAAGAATTTAAAGATGATGATGAAGTTTTACTTCTCTCTCATACGGTCACTCCAAAAATTGATAGTGTTGAACAGCTTAGAAAATACGCAGATAAAAAAGGTGTAATTGACAGTAAATGGAATTTAGTTACTGGCGATAAAAAGCAAATTTACGAATTGGCAAGAAAATCTTATTTTGTAGTCAAAAACCAAGGAAACGGCGGTCCGTATGACATGATTCATACCGAAAATTTCGCACTTATAGATAACCAACGCCGTATTAGAAAATTTTATGATGGCACCAATCCCGATGCCATTGAGGAGTTAATTGAAGACATCGCCACTTTAAAAAAGATACAAAATTCAGAAGAATGAGGTTTTAACGATTAAGGCTTTACTATGAAGTTTTTTTCTGTTACTTTTGCGTTGTTTAAATTCAATCTAAATAAACTTTGAAATTTACTATAGCCGACTTAAAGCGTGGACAACGCGGAATAATTAAAGAATTTACTGATGATACCATCCCTCTTAAACTTTTAGAGATGGGATGTCTACCCGGTAATGACGTTGAGCTGGTACAAATAGCACCTTTTAAAGACCCTTTGTACCTCAATATTAATGGAAGTCATTTAGCAATAAGAAAAGAAACCGCTTTAAAAGTAGAAATAGAACTGGTAGAATAGTATGGCAAAGCAAATAAATGTCGCTCTTATAGGAAACCCAAATACTGGTAAAACCTCTGTCTTTAATCACCTAACAGGTCTCAACCAACAGGTAGGAAATTATCCTGGAATAACGGTTGAAAAAAAAGAAGGTATTTGTAAGCTTCCGCGTGGTTTAAAAGCTCACATTATAGATTTACCAGGCACCTACAGTCTTAACGCTTCTTCTCTTGATGAAAATCTAGTTATAGAGCTATTGCTTAATAAAAATGACAAAGACTATCCAGATGTTGCTGTCGTAATAAGCGATGTTGAAAATTTAAAAAGAAACTTACTTTTATATACCCAAATTAAAGATTTGGGCATTCCCACGATATTAGTCATTAATATGGCAGATCGTATGGAACTTAAGGGAATAAGTATAGATATAGATTTACTAGAAGAACGCTTAAAAACCAAAATTGCCCTCGTTAGTTCTCGTAAAAATACGGGAATTGAAGAATTAAAAGAACTCATCATTAATTATGGTAGAATCCCTACCGAACCTTGTTTAAATGCCTCTTCTATAGATCCTGAATATTTTGATCGTTTAAGAAAAGCATTTCCTAACCAGTCTTTATACAAACTCTGGCTGGTTATCACTCAAGATGTAAATTTTGGGAATCTCAACCGAAAGGAAATTAATCTTACTCAAGATTTTCTCCCTAAAAAGAAAAGCGAACTTAAAAGACTTCAGCAAAAAGAAACCATTGCAAGATATCAATTTATTAATGGTGTTTTAAAAGAAACCCATACCGTAGATATTAATGCTGCCAAAGATTTACGTGCAAAGTTAGATCGTATACTTACGCACAAAGTTTGGGGGTATGTCATATTTTTTTCTATCATGCTACTCATCTTTCAAGCGATTTATGATTGGTCTAGCTACCCGATGGATTTTATAGATATGGCTTTCGCCGAATTAAGCGAATGGTCTAAAAATGTATTACCTGCAGGTGTTTTCACTAATCTAATTTCTGAAGGAATTATTCCTGGCCTTGGCGGAATCGTGATTTTCATTCCACAAATTGCCTTTCTATTTCTATTTATTTCGCTCCTCGAAGAAAGTGGCTATATGAGCCGTGTAGTTTTCTTAATGGATAAAATTATGAAACGTTTTGGCCTTAGCGGAAAAAGTGTAGTTCCCTTAGTGTCGGGAACAGCCTGCGCCATTCCTGCGGTTATGGCCACTAGAAATATAGAAAACTGGAAGGAGCGTTTAATTACTATTTTAGTAGTTCCCTTTACCACGTGTTCTGCTAGACTACCCGTTTACCTTATAATTATTGCCTTAGTTATTCCCGATGAGCGTTTTCTTGGGATTTTTAATTATCAAGGATTAACACTTATGCTCCTCTACCTTCTAGGTTTTGGTATGTCTGTATTCTCAGCTTGGGTGCTCAATAAAATTATGGACATCAAAGGGAAAAGTTATTTTGTAATTGAAATGCCCGATTATAAGCTTCCTATGTTTAAAAACGTAGCTATAAACGTTGTAGAAAAAACGAAATCTTTTGTATTTGGTGCTGGTAAAATAATTCTAGCCATTTCTATTGTCTTATGGGTTTTGGCTAGTTATGGTCCTGGAGACGATTTTAATAATGCAGAAGCCGTTGTCACTCAAGAATATGGAGATCGTTTATCTGAAGAAGAATTTAATAAACATGTGGCTTCCGTAAAGTTAGAAAACTCATATATAGGTATTATGGGTAAAGCTATAGAACCAGCAGTAGCTCCCTTAGGCTACGACTGGAAAATTGGTATAGCTATTGTAAGTTCTTTTGCTGCGAGAGAAGTTTTTGTAGGAACTTTAGCTACCATATATAGTGTAGGAAGTGATGATGAGAAAACTATAAAAAATAGAATGGCAGCAGAGGTAAATCCTATATTAGGAGGCCCATTATTTAATTTTGCCAGCGGGATTAGCTTACTTCTTTTCTATGCTTTTGCTATGCAATGTATGAGCACTTTGGCTATCGTAAAAAGAGAAACAAATTCTTGGAAATGGCCTGCTTTGCAATTGTTTATTATGTCGGGAATAGCCTACGTCGCTGCTTTAGCCGCTTTCCAAATTTTAAAATAGAGAAATTATGTTACAGGAAATTTTAGTTATACTTACATTTTTAGTGGCTCTTTTTTATTTGTTTACCAAACTTATATGGACGCCGCCATTTATGCAAAAGAATGCAGCCACCAGTAAGGCTTGCGGCTCTTCTGGTTCAGATTGTGGATGCCACTAATTATTAGTTCTTAGCTTCTGCTATTTGAAGGTAATAATCTAAGTTGTTTTTGCTTTCTATAGTAGGATGTGGCTTTAATTGATATATATTAACCTTAATAGATGGCGCCAAAGTAAGTTGAAAAGGGTTTTCTGTACTTAGATTTTTAAGTATAACTTCCTTTTTTTCTATTTTCTCTCCATTTTTACATATCATTAGCAACACTTTTGCTTGACCTGCCCAAATACATTCTGTTCCTTTAGGACAACGCGAATCTTCAGTAACTTCTAAAAAGTCGATACTATAGCTAGTATGTACAATAATAGACTTTCCTAAAGGTAATTTTTTTACTATCACAGGTGCAGTAGTTTTTTGTTGAGCCTGAATTACTAGACCGGTTAACAATAATACAAGGGTAAGAATTGATTTTTTCATAGTTTAAATATATAAATTTTATCCTAAACCAACATCTAGGGTCATCATTACGATAAAACCTCCAATAAATCCAAGAGTTGCAATATCAGTATAATTAGCTTGTTGAGATTCAGGGATTACCTCTTCTACAACCACAAATATCATGGCTCCCGCAGCAAAAGCTAACGCATAAGGTAATATAGGCTGAAAAGACATTACGGCATAAGCTCCAATCACTGCCGCAATTGGCTCTACTATAGCTGAAGCTTGTCCGTACATAAAGCTTTTTCTTCTGCTAAAGCCTTGCCTACGTAGTGGCATAGCAACCGCAAAACCTTCAGGGAAGTTTTGTAATCCAATTCCTATAGCTAAAGCTACTGCTCCACCAATCGACGCACCATCAAAACCTACTGCAGCTCCTCCAAACAGGACTCCTACAGCTAAACCTTCGGGAATATTGTGTAAAGTAATAGCTAATGTAAGCAAAGTAGTTTTGTGCCAAGGAGTTTTAATACCCTCCTTCTCGCTCATTTGAAAATTAACATGTAAATGAGGTAAGATTTTATCTAATCCGAAAAGGAAAAGAGCTCCCAATGTAAATCCTACCAGGGCAGGAACTACTTTCTCAAAACCTTCCCCCGGACTCATTTCTATTCCCGGTGCTAATAAACTCCAAAAACTTGCAGCCACCATTACACCTCCCGTAAAACCTAACAAGCCATCAAATAAGGCTCTATTCATTCCTTTAAAAAAGAATACCAATGCTGCTCCTAAAGCAGTTAATAACCAAGTAAATAACGTCGCATAAAATGCCGCTAAAACAGGATCTAAAGATTCAAAATAATCTACTAATTCTACTAACATACTTTCATATATAAATTATTGGCAGCTAAACCAGATATGGTTAATTTTTTATCTTTTATTAAAATAGTCATAGAATCATCAAACTCTTCTTTTCCTATCACTTCAATTGTTTTCCCTAAAGCTATTTCATTTTTGTCTAAATATTTAAGAAATGCTGATGAAGAATCATTAACTCCCACACAAATACCTTTATCATTCTGTTGCATACTAGAAAGAAGTATTTTTTCTACCATAAATATGTTCCCATCTTGATCAGGAATAGGATCTCCATGCGGATCAGTTTTAGGGAACTCTAAAAATTTATCTAATTCTCTAATGAGTTTATCAGACTTTATGTGCTCTAATTGCTCAGCCACCACATGAACCTCATCCCAATTAAAATTTAGTTTTTCAACTAAGAAGCATTCCCATAGGCGATGTTTACGAATTACCTTAATAGCGTAATCCCTACCCTCTTTTGTTAATGAAGCTCCTTGGTATGGTTTATACTGTAATACCTTTTTTTCTGAAAGTTTTTTTAACATATCGGTAACCGATGATGCTTTCGTTTCCATCTCTTCTGCAATAGCGTTGGTAGAAACTCCTTTCTTAGATTTTTTTTCTAAATGAAATATAGCTTTTAAGTAATTCTCTTCAGATAATGTCATTGTATATTTTTAAGCTCACACAAATATACATTTTTTTATTTAAAAATAAATATTTAGATTTGCCTAAATATTTTATTTAACCTGTCGAAAAAATGAAAAATCTTTTTATCTTTATATTTGTATTTCCACTAGTTATTTTTTCTCAAGATAAAATAGAGGTTAAAGGGAAAGTAAGCGACGGAGAAAACCCAGTTCCATTTGCCAATATTAGCATCTCAAACTCGAGTATAGGTACAGCTGCCGACCTTGACGGAAATTATCAATTACAATTGCCTTCAGGAATTTACACCATTAACGTACAAGCAGTAGGGTTTAGAACATTTCAGCAAAAAATAAATTCAGAAGATTATAATGTTTCAGCCCTTAACTTTCAACTAAAACAAGATTTATTAGGGTTGGAGGAAGTCGTAGTAAGCGCAACCCGAAATAGAATAAGAAAAAAAGATGCTCCCGTCATTGTAAATGTGCTGAGTCCAAAACTATTTCAAGCCACACAATCTATCTCTTTAGCAGATGGTTTAAATTATCAACCAGGGGTTCGTGTTGAAACCAATTGCCAAAATTGCGGTTTTACACAAGTTCGTCTTAACGGACTGGGAGGACAATACACCCAAGTACTCGTTAACAGTCGCCCTGTATTTAGTGCACTAAATGGAGTATATGGTTTAGAACAAATCCCGGTAAGTATTATTGAACGTGTAGAAGTAGTTCGCAGTGGTGGCTCTGCTCTTTTTGGTTCTAATGCTATTGCAGGTACCGTAAATGTTATCACTAAAGAACCAATTAATAATAGTTGGGCAGTAACATCTAACTTAGGATTAATTGATGGCATCACAGCAGATCGTAACGTAAATTTAAATGCTTCTATAGTAAGTGAAGATTTAACTAGTGGTGTTACAGTTTACGGAATTTTTCGAGATCGTGATGCTTACGATGCCAATAATGATGGTTTTAGTGAAATTACAAAACTCACCAATAACTCTCTAGGCGCCAAAGCATTTTTAAGACCTAATGACAATAGCCGCATTGGTTTTGATTTTACAGGAATTCGTGAATATAGACGTGGCGGAGATCAAATAGAATTAGCACCACAATTTACGGATGTAACCGAAGAACTAGATCATAATACTATTTTTTCGGGTATTGATTATGAATTATTTGATGATGCTCGTAAAAATACAGGAACCGCCTATATTTCTGTTCAGCATACAGATCGTGATAGCTATTATGGTGGTTTGGGTGGTGGTCGCACTATGGCAGACTCTATTGCTGCAAATAATGCATTTGGAAAAACAACTGATATTGCTCTTGTAGCTGGGACAAAATATGCTCATACTTTTGACAATAAAGATGTTCTTACCGTTGGGGCAGAGTATCAATTAAATGATACTAACGATGTCATTTTAGGCTACAATAGATTAGTAGATCAACAAGTAAATAGTATTGGTTTTTACGGACAGTATGAATGGAAACCAACTGACCGTTTCACAGCACTTTTAGGAACTCGTCTAGATCATGTAAATGTAGATGGTTATTATACCGTTCAAGATGTAGAGCGTAGTTCTCAAGTAAATGAAACCGTAATAAGTCCGCGGTTAACAGTTCTATACGATATTTCTGAAGAATTGCAGTTTAGAGGTGGTTATTCTAGAGGTTTTCGCGCTCCACAAGCATTTAATGAAGATTTGCATATTTCTTCTGTAGGGGGAGAACAACGCTTTGTGATTCTTTCTGATGAACTAGAAAGCGAATTTTCAAATGCTTATACGGCATCTTTTAATTACAGCAAAGATTTTAAGAAGGTTCAAACCAGCTTTTTATTAGAAGGATTTTATACAAGTCTTCAAAATCCATTTACAACAGTAAGCACAGGAACATCCTTACCAAACGGATCTATTTTAGAAGAGTCTAGAAATGGTTCTGGAGCATACGTAACGGGTATTAATTTAGAATTAAGTATTTCTCCAAGTTCAGATTTTATGTTTACCACTGGAGCGACAATCCAACGCTCTGTTTTTAAAGAAGATCAGTTGCTTTTTGAAGCTGATGGAAGTGTAGAAACTGAGCAAGATGTTATTCTGGATGATTTTGTACGTTCTCCCAATGTTTATGGCTTTATGAATACGAATTGGAGCGTATCCGAAGCCTTTAATGTAGACCTTACAGGAAGTTACACTGGATCGATGATTGCTCCACACGTAATAAGTGATTCTGGATTTATAGACTTAGTAGACACTGAAGCTTTTTTTGATATGACTACCAAACTGACGTATCATTTTGACCCTATAGAAAATTTTCACGTTGAATTAAGCGGTGGCGTTCAAAATATATTTGACAGTTATCAAGATGATTTTGATCGTGGTCCACTCAGAGATTCCGATTATATCTACGGTCCAAATCGTCCAAGAACCTTTTTTGTAGGGTTAAAATTTGGTGATTTTTAAAAACGAGAAAATGAAAACAACTTATTTTATTTTACTGATTTTTATCTTCGGATTATCTTATCCGCTAAGGGCTCAACAAAACGAGGAAATATACTGGTTAACGTGGGAAGAACTAGATCTTGCTTTAGAAGAAAATCCTAAACCAGTATTCATTTTTTTTCATGCAGAATGGTGCGCCTACTGTAAGAAAATTGAACGAGAAATTTTTACCAAAAAAAAAGTGATCGGAAAATTAAATAAAAAATATTATGCTGTAGAGATGGATATAGAAACAGAAGATACCATTCATTTTGATGGTCAAAAATTTAGCAATATGCAATCAAAAACAAAACGTAATGGCGTACATCAATTGCCCTTACTCCTAGCTTCAAGAAAAAATGCTCCTTTCTCCTTGCCCGTTACCTTAATATTTGACAAGGATTTCAGGCTTCAAAAAAGAGTTTTTGAATATTATACTTCAAAAGAATTGCTACAAATGCTTTAATGACTAATAAGAGTTTTGTTGATCCTAGACTTTAATTATTCATAATTTAGCCTCTTTTCAAAATTAGAAAAGAGGCTATTTGTTTTAACCTTCGCTAAAGCTTCTAATTAATTATAACCCTCTTTCTTTCTGAATTTTTTCGTAGGCTTCTTGAACTTTCAGGAATTTTTCTTGAGCTCCTTTTTTATAAGCCTCATCCATACTTTCTAACTTATCGGGATGGTATTTTTTCGCCATAGTTCTAAAAGCTTTTTTTACTTCAGCATCTGTAGCAGTTTTATCAATCTCTAAAATTTTATAAGCACTTGTAGTGTCATTAGATTTTACAAACATCGCTTGTATACTCTCAAAATCTCTTTGGTTAATTTGTAAATGATGGGCTATATTTCTTAATTCATTTACTTCAGCATTAGAGATATGACCATCTGCTTGGGTAATTCCGAAAAGGAAATGAAGTATTTGCAAGCGCACCTCATAGGTTGTTCTAGAACGCATATAAGCACAAATTCTTTCAGAATCTATTTCACGATTTTTAATAACCTCATTAAAAGTTTTAAAAGTCGCATTGGCCCTTTCTTTACCATATGCTTGCACAAAATAAGAACGTACATAGTCAAGTTCTTTTTGATTTACTTTCCCGTCAGATTTAATTACAACAGAACAAAGGGTGAGTAAATTCAATTCAAAATCACCCATAGAGACATTTTGCCCTTTTTGCTGATTAAATATATCTTGAAAAACACTTCCTCCTCCTTTTGCTCGCTTCCCCTTTAAAGAAACTTCAATAAGGCTACCTAATAAAAAACCAAGAATTGCTCCTGGCCATTTCATATAAACCATTCCTAGAATGGCTCCAATCCACTTGATCATAACTTTACTTTGAAATGCAAATATATAAGGTTCTATGGTTTTAAAGGCATGAATAAAAATATCCTATAGATGTATTAGAAAATGAGATATAAGTTGTAACTAGTTTTTGGTATCTTTGTATTCTATAATTTATACAAAAAAATATCAAAATATGTATCCAGCAGATTTAGTAAAACCTATGCGAGAAGAATTAACTTCTATAGGTTTTGAAGAATTACAAAGCTCAGAAGCAGTAGACAAAGCTATTAACCAATCAGGAACTACATTGGTAGTTGTAAATTCGGTTTGTGGTTGTGCTGCAGCGAATGCAAGACCAGGAGCTAGAATGTCTTTAGACAACAGTAAAAAACCTGCAAACTTGGTAACGGTTTTTGCTGGTGTAGACAAAGAAGCTACAGATAAAGCTCGTGCTCATATGGTACCATTCCCTCCTAGCTCTCCTTCTATGGCTTTATTTAAAGACGGAGAATTAGTTCACATGTTAGAACGTCACCACATTGAAGGTAGACCTGCCGAAATGATTGCAGAAAACTTAAAAGATGCTTATAACGAGTATTGCTAAAATTCAATCATTTTAATAAATAATAAAGCCGTTCATTTCTTGCACGGCTTTTTTTATTATGCAAGCACAATTGTTTTAAAAAAATAATAGTCACTACTCTAATTTAAAACTTATTTTTGCTGCTTAGACGTCGTATTTGTTATGAAGACTATATTATCTTATCCTGTTTCAGTTATATATTACCTCTGTTTTGGTTTGGTTTTGGTGATTTTTCACCCCATTCAATGGATTTGTTTTAATGTGTTTGGATATAATGCACATAAAAAAAGTGTAGATTATCTTAATTTCTCGCTACTTCGATGTCTTAATATTTTAGGAACTAGAATTACGTTTGAAAATAATGAAACGCTTCAACAAGATGTTCCCCATATTATTGTTGCCAATCACCAGAGCCATTACGATATTTCTCCTATCATTTGGAATTTGAGAAAAATTCACCCTAAATTTATAAGTAAAAAAGAGTTAGGAAAAGGTATTCCTAGTATCTCCTATAACTTAAGGCATGGGGGTTCTATTTTAATAGACAGAAAAAACCCAAGACAATCTTTGCCTGAAATTAAAAAATTTGCACAATATTTGAACGATACTAATAGAGCTGCTGTTATTTTTCCTGAAGGAACACGTAGTAAAACAGGAATGCCTAAAAAGTTTTCTCCTAACGGATTAAAAATGTTATTCAAGTTTTGTCCCGATGCTGTAATTGTTCCTTTAACCATTAATAACTCTTGGAAGATTGTGAAGAATGGACAATTTCCGTTAAGTTTAGGGATACATTTAAAATGCAAAGTTCAACCTACAATAAAAGTAAGTGATTACTCTACAGAAGAATTAGTAGAAAAAGTAGAGCAAGTTATCATACAAGACATTAAAAATCTATAAAATACACATCACCATGGAACCTAAAAAAAATATAAGACTAGAAGTAATGCAACAATTGGAAAGTAAGGTTGATGGCTTTATAGATCAATTTCTTATTCCTGTGGAAGAAATCTGGCAACCTACCGACTTTTTACCTAACTCTCAAGGCGATCAGTTTTTTGATGAGGTAAAAGAAATTAGAGAGCTCGCTAAAGAGCTTCCTTATGATTTTTGGGTGGTTTTAGTAGGTGATACAATCACTGAAGAGGCTTTACCTACCTACGAATCTTGGTTAATGGATGTAGAAGGAATTAACCAACACGATGGAGGTTCTGCTTGGTCTAAATGGGTTCGTTATTGGACAGGAGAAGAAAACCGTCATGGAGATACCCTTAACAAATATCTATACCTTTCTGGTAGGGTAAATATGATTGAGGTAGAGCGTACCACACAACACTTAATTAATGATGGTTTTGACATTGGAACCGATAGAGATCCTTACAAAAACTTTGTCTATACTAGCTTCCAAGAGCTTGCAACTTATGTTTCTCATAACCGTGTTGCAAAATTAGCCCGTAATTATGGGAATAAATCTTTAGCAAAAATGTGTAAAATTATAAGTGGAGACGAAATGCGCCACTTTAATGCTTACAGCACTTTTGTTGATGAGATCTTTAAGTTAGACCCCAACAATATGATGATCGCTTTTAGAGACATGATGAAAAACAAAATTGTTATGCCCGCTATGTTTTTAAGAGAATCTGGAGATAGTATGGGAGCTGCTTTTGATGAATTTTCTAATTCAGCTCAACGTATAGGCGTTTACACTGGCCAAGACTATGTAGATATTATGAGACGATTAATTAAACGTTGGGATATCGAAAACCTTACCGGCCTTAAAGAAGACGGTGAGAAAGCGAGAGATTTTGTTACCAGTTTACCAGCAAGAATGGAACGTATCAATCAGCGTATAAGAATTCCTGAAAAAATAACTCATTTTAAATGGGTAAATCCAGCACTTACAAAATAAGATGAGAGAAGAGTCTAAAGTTATTCAGGCCACCAAAGCATTTGTTCAAAGTGAATTGAAAGATGCAGAAGGTGGTCATGATTGGTTTCATATTGAACGTGTTTATAAAAACGCTTTACTTTTAGCGCGCGCTGAAGACGTTAATTTAGAAATCGTTTCTTTAGGCGCGCTTTTACACGATATCGCAGACTCAAAATTTCATCAAGGAAATGAAAATGTTGGTCCGCAAACAGCTAGAAAATTTTTAGAAAGTTTACACGTACAAGATTTCGTTATTGAACACGTGGTGAAAATCATTGAAAATATTTCTTTTAAAGGAGGCAATATTAAACAAGAGTTTACTTCGCCCGAATTGGATGTAATTCAAGATGCCGATAGATTAGATGCTATGGGTGCAATTGGTATTGCAAGAACCTTTAATTATGGTGGGTTCAAAAATCGTAAAATTTATGACCCTTCTATTGCTCCTAAATTAAATATGAGTAAGGAAGAATACAAAAAAGGTGAAAATCCTACTATCAATCATTTTTACGAAAAGCTTTTATTACTTAAAGAGAGAATGAATACTGTGACCGGTAAAAAACTTGCTCAAAAGCGACACGAGTTTATGGAGCAATTTTTAGAGCAATTTTACGCCGAATGGGAAGGGAAGAGTTGATTAAACTTGAAAAATAAAGTTTTTCAGAATTTCGCATCATAAGATCTTTTCTGTTACCAAAAAAAAATCTATTTTCATAAAAAATTAATTTTATGAGAAATATTTTACTTCTAATAGGTTTTTTAATTATTCCTATTCTCGCATCTGCAAAATATTATAAGTCTACAGTTATTTATCGATCTGGCGAAACTTCAGAGGTTTTAGTGAAGTTTCCACTGAGCACGACAGGTAAAAATCTAATAATTAAAAAATCTGAAAAAGACCATAGCGAAAGAATCGATCGTAATAAAATCTTATTTATTAAATTACAGTTGAATGACGCCAGTAACACCTACTATTTCATAACAGGTCAAATAGGTTATTTTAGGAAAAATGAAGAGTTTCAAAGGTTAGGATTAGCAAAAAGACAATCCTTTTCTTTACTAAAAAAAGCCTATGATGAAATTTTAGTCTCTGAAGCAGGTATAAGATACGCGATAAAAGGTCGCAAAGGCAAAGAGAAAGTGGTGATTATTTTCGAACAAGGGATGTATGGGCTGTATTTAAGTAAGCCTAATGATAGCATTTTGGTTAGTATAAATACTCCAGGTTTTAAAACTCGGACCATGCTAAAAAGAGCTCAAAAATATCTTTTCCCCAATTGCTCCTCATTAGAAAATGATCTCAAAAATTTACGTTTTAAAAATGACAAAGATCTTTATGAACTATTAGAAAAAAATTTAAATTGTAACTAACTTAATATTATGAAGAAACTATTACTAACTATCTGTTTATTATTTACCACTTATTTCACTCAAGCTCAATTTTATGGAGGCGGTGTCTTTTGTTCTGACTGTTATAGCAGTATAGAGGCAGGAGGCATATTATCTAATATTTCTGGATTAGATGGAGGATCCTCTAAAACAGGGTTTTATTTTGGGGTTTACCAATACCGTTATATTAGCGACTCTTTCTCATTTAGATCAGGAATTTCATATAATAACTTAGGTGCCAAAGTTGAAGGCTTTGACGATCCATTGGTTATTCATTCAATAAATTTCCCATTAAGTCTCCACTATACTTACGATTATAAGTTTCAAGGCTTTGTAGGTGGGGAAATCGGAACTAACTTTTTTGGTAAACTCCCTGCATACTCCAGTAGTGACTCCTTTGATCATACCTTTGAGTTTAGTGAAAATTTTACTCTGTTGGATGCAAGTGTATTTATTGGAGTCGGTTATATTTTAATTGATAATATAGATATCAATTTAAAGTACAATTATGGAGTAACCGATATTAACAAAAACCCTGAAGAAAGTGATTTGAAGAAAAACTGGCTTACTTTAAGCATAGGCTACACTTTTAGAGATTAATTCTATATAACCCAAGATTTAAAACATCTATTTAAGTCTTGGGTATTAATTTGTTTTTATTAAAATAACTCATACTGAGGGTTTTTAATTTTTAAGTAATGACTATTATCTAAAGGCTCTATTTCCTTTACGGAAGAAAGGTATTTTGTTCTCGCTATTTTAAACTGTAGGGCTATTTGCTTAGCAAACTCACCTTCTCCCTTCATTCTTGTACCAAACCGACTATCATTTAAATTTCCCCCATGGCAAGCTTCAATTTGGTGTAATACCTTTTCAGCACGATCGGGAAGGGTTTTTTCAATCCAATCTTTAAATATTTCCGCAATAGCGCCATTTAAACGCACTATAGTATAACCTACAGATCTTGCTCCTAATTCGCTTATTTTTTTCACCAAAGGCAAAATTTCGTGACTATTAATACTTGGTATAATGGGCGCCATCATTACATTTACAGGAATGTTATGTTTAGCAAGTACTTCTACCGCTTTTAACCGCTGTTTAATACTTGCTGTTCTTGGCTCAACGATTCGACGCGTTTCTTCCGATAAGGATGTTATAGATATGCTCACTCTAATTAAATGGAGATCTGCCAATTCTTTTAATACGTCTAAATCTCTTAAAATAAGACTGTTTTTAGTAATAATACCTGTGGGGTGTTTGTACTTAAGCATAAGCTCTAAACACTTTCTGGTAATTTTTAGCTTCCTTTCTATGGGCTGGTAGCAATCTGTATTTCCCGAAAAAATAATCGTATCGCCTTGCCAATTTTTACCCTGTAGTTTTTGTTCTAATAGCTGAGGTGCATTTTTCTTGACTAGTATTTTCTTTTCAAAATCTAAGCCAGCACTATAACCCCAATATTCGTGTGAATTCCTAGCATAACAATAAATACAACCATGTTCGCAACCTTGGTAAGGATTGGCAGAATACCCCATACCTACATCGGGGCTGTTTACTTTGTTAACAAAGGTCTTAGGGAAAACTTCTTGATACTGGGTAGCAAGTTTAGAAGGTTCTTCTCCTTCTTTATAGCAATATTCTAAAAATTCTGGATCTACCGTATGTTCTTGCTCTAGAAACTTATTAGGAGTATTTTGCTGAGCGCCACGACCTTTTAGGTAAGAAATAGACATAAGGAAATAATTTATACTTTTCAAATATAAGTACAAAAATGTAATATTTCCAGAAATTAGGATTTAATCCTTATTGATTTTTTAAATCTGGTTTGTCTTTTCAAAGTATTTTTTAAGTACCAAAAGAGAAATAAGGTCTTCTTTATTTTTATTCTTGAATTGATCAATAAAACGATGAGCATTCTCCATGATAGCTAGAGCTTTTTCAGGATGTTCTATATAGTAAGTAAGTTTTTCTTCCATATTAGAATAGTCATCAGCTAAACAGATATAATGATAATCTGGTATTAATTGAGCTTCCATAAACCACGTTTCAAATTTGGGTTGTGGCATTACAGCAATTGAATTGGAAGACATGACCCACTTTAAATTGGTCGCTACATCATTACCTTCAATACATAAAATAAACTTATAAGCTAGCTGCTGCTGAATTCCCATTCTTTCTACTAGCCATTTCGAGTTGAGCTCATTATTGTTAACCTTTCCTATATTACAAAGCGGATGGTTAAAATATTTTTCTAAAAATTTAATGCGTTGGGGCTGCGTTGGGTGGACTTTCCCTCTACTCACCAACATATTCTTTTTTTCTAAAAAAGTCTTGGAGTCGTTTTTAATAAATAAAAAATGCCTGATTTTATTCCATTTTAAGAGAATAGAATTTTCATTAGAAAGATGTATGGGTCTACTTTTTACAAATGAAGGTTGAGAAGGTACTTCAACAATATCTCCAAACAAAAAAGAACATTTTAAATGCTTCTTAAAATACCTTGTGTATTCTCTAAAATCGAAAAAATAGGTTTTTCCATCTTTTAGCTTAAGACTTGATAGTTTAGGTGTATCTTTAAGTAAATCAACTTTCTCTTCTAATTTGTTGTAATAATTTACTCTTTTTAAAATTTCTTCCTGTTCTTTCTTTGGAATAGATTTTAATTTATTTATTAGTCTTTTTTGATAATAAGCATCAGGTAACAATAACCTTGAATAGTTTTTTAAATAATATAAAAGCTTATTATTTTTATGTTTCCCAGAAATACGTTGAAGCTCCATTCGCTAATATTATTTACTATAAAATATTATTGTTTTAGTTTTTTATTTTAATAAATCTCACCTTAAAACGGGGGTTAAATCTTAAATGATAAGATAAAAAAACTTTGAATCATTTCTGAATCAAAGTTTTTTTATCTATTTGAAAAAATATTTTATAAAGAATTGAATACTAAAGTGTAAGTTTTACTATTCTTTTCTTTCTTCCTTTGTCCCCCTCAAGAATTACCGAGTCGTAATTATCTGTAATTACACCTTCTGAAACCTTATAGGTTACTTTAGACTCATCATTGTTGATTACTTGCTCATAATTGAAATCTCCATTTGGTAAAATTTCTATGGCGTATAGACTTAGTTTTTTAACTCTTTTATCATCAAATCTAATACGGTCATCCCTCATTTTCTTAACCTTATCAGACCCGTTCAATAATATTATTACACGATTGTTCTTTACTGTAGAAAGGTAAGAATAATAATCTACTGCATTACCACTTGTTTTTTGTGCTTTATTAATATTTCTTGCCCATTCCATCGCACCAGATGAATTTATTTTACAAGCCAAGATATCATTATAATAATAAGTATAAGTTGTGTGCCCTGTCTTATAATTGGTATGACTTTTTACAAAATACTCTTCTGCAGTAAAAATAGTATTTCCACTATCATCTATATGTAAGCCTCTATATTTTAACGAGCTAAGCTCCTTTCCTTTTTCCTTTTTACGCTTCCCTCTTTTTTCGCCATATTTATCTACCATAAACTGCTCTGTAAAAGGATTAAATCCAGAATTATTTACAGTAAAATTCTCCTTATTTAAATTATAATAAACAGTCCCTTTATATCGAAAATCATTTTTCTCTGAATAAAAACCTACACATATTAAACTATCATCATTATTGATTAACTCCATCGAGCCTACAAAATTTTCTTCAGTATTAAATGATAGTTCTTTTGTGCCGTCTGCATTGAGTTTATATAACTTGTATTGGTAGTTAGATTTTCCCTTTTTTTTCATTCTTTTACTTTCGTATAACTTTCCTAAAAAGAACACATCTCCATTACTATCATCTATAGTTAACGAGTTGTAAATGAACAAAGCATCTTTAACACCCTTTTGCTTAAACTGATTTTCAAAAACTAAGTTTAAGTCATTATCAAACACCTTTACTAAGTGAGTTTCTTCTTTATCATCTTTGATATCAAAATTAAAGGTTATATAGTTTCTATTTTCTGATAGATAAACCTCTCCTGTAGGGTCATGGTCTACTTGATCTAAATTTGAGATCCCAAACCCGACAGCAAGAAAAAATGGTTTTTTTACATCTTTTCTAGAAACAGAAAAAATCTTTTTACTTGAAAAATTTAATTTTGACAAAGATGAACTTAATAAGTTATAATCATTAGTTTTATCATCACGGTTATGTTTATACTCAATCAATTTTAATTGTCCATCTGCTACAAACATACTTTTAATACTACTTTGATCTATTTTATATTCATACTCCTGAACAACATTTAGATTTGAATCATAGTGCTCTATGTAATATCCTTTAGGAGACTTAATAATACCTCCATAAAAAAGTCTTGCGGTTACAAATCCGCCATTACCATCATCGGCGGTGAACATTAGTTGAGTATCCTTTTTAGAATCTTTTTCGATACTGCTTTTTGTGACTTGAATAGGACTAATTTGTCCTGTAACAGAAAATGTAAATAAAATGAGTAAAATGTAAAGTAACTTTGATTTCATAAGTATAATTTTTTGTTGATTGCAATATACATGTATTTCACAAAAACTTAACTTTTAACAAAAATTAATTATCCATTAACCGATTTTAGATTATAAAACCTTAGCTCTTTCAATGTTTTAAGATAGTCTTATTTCAGAATTTTATCATCCTTACGTATACATAAGTATAAGAACCTGAACCAAACCCTCCTAAATTAAATATTCAATCCGGGCAGATTCAGGTTGACGAAAATTCACTTTTAGACAGCTTTACTTTAAATAAATTTCGCTCTTTATTTTCCTGGAAAATCTGCTTTTCTTTTTTCTAAAAAAGCGGTTGTTCCCTCTTTAAAATCTTCTGTACCAAAACTCTTTCCGAAGTTTTCAATTTCTTTATCAAAACCATTTACACCGTCTTCATCATTTGCATTTATAGCCTCTATGGCTTTACCAATAGCTACCATAGAATTTCTCATGATTTTTTGAGCCGTTTTTGTGGTGAATTCCATAAGCTCTTCTGCTGGAGTTACGTGATTTACCAACCCATATTGTAAAGCTTGTTTAGCATCTATCATTCCTGCGGTCATAATCATTTCCATAGCTCTTCCTTTCCCTACTAATTGCGGTAAACGTTGTGTTCCTCCATACCCAGGGATTACACCAAGAGATGTTTCTGGAAGTCCCATTTTGGCATTATCACTAGCAATTCTAAAATGTGCTGCCATAGCTAATTCTAATCCTCCCCCAAGAGCAAAACCATTAATAGCTGCAATTACAGGTTTATGAAAATTAGCGATGCGATCAAAAACTTCCTCTTGTCCTTTTGCTGCCAAGTTTTTTCCTTCTGCTATGCTATAATCCGCAAATTCAGAGATGTCTGCTCCAGCTACAAAGGCTTTTTCTCCGCTTCCCGTAAGGACAATTATTTTCACATCCTCGTCGCTTTCTAATTCCGCGAAAGCGTTATATATCTCTTCTAAAGTTTCTCGATTAAGAGCGTTTAATTTTTTAGGACGGTTAATCGTTAATTGCGCCAGTCCGTTTTCTTTTTCTATTAAAATATTGTTGTAACTCATGGTTTATATTTTAGGAAATTTAACTTCAAATGTAGTGCCTTCACCTTCTTTTGAGGTAAAGGTAATAGTGCCTTTGTAGGCCTCTATAATGGTTTTAATAATTCCTAAACCTAGTCCCATTCCGCTAGATTTAGTAGTAAACTTAGGTTCAAAAATACGGGTTTTATTTTCTTCTGAAATACCAGAACCATTATCTTTTATTAATATACAAGCGTAATTTTTATCGGTTTTCACACTTACTTCTATACGCTGCTGCGGATTTTCTTCTGAGGCTTGCAAAGCGTTTTTCACCAAATTGGTAACTACTCTAATAAGCTGTGTACGATCAAAAATGGCTAAGATTTCTTCTTCTTCCGTAAAGAAAATAATATTTCTTTCATTGAAAATATCGAGTGCTAATTTTACAATTTTAGGCACGTTGAGGGTTTCATTTTGTTGCGCTGGCATCTTGGCAAAGTTTGAAAATGCTGATGCTATAGAACTCATCGTGTCTATTTGCTGAATTAGTGTTTTAGTGTAATCATTGAGTTTTTCTTTAATTTCGGGATCATCGGGATCAAATCTTCGCTCAAAACTTTGCACGGTAAGACGCATAGGAGTAAGCGGATTTTTAATCTCGTGGGCGACTTGTTTTGCCATCTCGCGCCAAGCTTGTTCTCGTTCGTTGGTAGCTAATTTTACCGCACTTTCTTCCAATTCATCAATCATAGAATTGTAAGCTTTTATAAGTGATTTTATCTCCTCGGAAGTGTCTTTAATTGCAATTTTCTTATTCTTTTTATCTAATCGTGTAGCGTGAATCTTCTCACTTACCGCCTTTAAAGAAGAGGTAATGTATTTAGAAAGAAAATAGGAAAGTAAAATGGCAGCAAGAATAAGTAATAAATAAACTTGAGCTAAAATGGTTAGAAAATCTTTTAGTTGCATATCAATAAAACCATCATCTTCAATTTTTGGTAAATTGAGAATAGCCAAAGGTTTAAAATAAGTATCGGTGATATAAGTATAAGAAGATTGGTACTTTACTCCGTCTTCTTTATAGTATTGAACGTATTTTTTATTTTCTGAATTTTCTAACTGTGTAAGAGCCATTTCGGGCATCTTAGTAATCGAAGTGTCTTTAAAAAAAGTAGGTTTAGACGATTTGAGCAATCTACCTTTGAGGTCGTAAAAGTTAATCTCGGTATTATGAATATTCTTAAGCTCGTAGATTTTCTTTCTAAAAATTAAAGGAATATTCTCTGTGGTTACTTCATAGGTGGTGGTTTGTATCTCGTAATTAATACTTGCCCGTATAGAAGCTTCTTTTTGTTTTAGTTTATCTTTTTGGTAAGCTTCAGCTTCTTTTTTATATTGATAGATCGTAACAATAGCAATAAGCACAGAAGCTCCCAGCACTAAAAAAATCATGCTTAAGAATATACGAGTCCTTAAAGAGCGCTTAAGCCACCTCATCTTATTTACCTTTATTTCTAATTCGTTTATAAATTTTTATTCCTAACATTAACAAAATTCCCAACACAAAAATTCCTGCTACGCCAAAAATCCAATTCAAAGAGTTTTTTAAAATCACTAAAAACACTACTGAAAACAAGATAAGTGTAGAACCCTCGTTAAATAATCGCATTTGGTTAGATGACCATTTAAAAACATTGCGCTGTAATTGCCTAAAAATTTGATGACATTTAAAGTGATAAACAAACAATAACAAAACAAATGCCAGCTTTACATGCATCCAATCCTGTTGTAACCAAACAGGTTGTAGAATTAATAGTATAATCGCAAATAATGTAGCTAAAATTGCCGAAGGCCAAGTAATTATAAACCACAACCTCTTCGTCATAATCTTAAATTGATTACTTAAAATCTCCTTTTCGGTGGAATCTTTATCTTGTGCTTCTATATGATATATAAATAGCCTTGGAATGTAGAATAAGCCTGCAAACCAAGTAATCACAAAGATTAAATGAAGAGATTTGATATAATTATAATACTCCATATTCAAATTTAATTATTCTTCTATCGGTAAAGCTATTTTCGGGACTAAATTCTTCCTAATCTCTTTATTAAGAAAGATACCTGTAACTAGAGTTGAAATTACATCCGCTAAGAGAAAAGAGATCCATACTCCTAGTTCTCCATAGTATTTTGGTAAAATTAAAATTAACGGTATAAAGAAAAAGCCTTGTCTCGTGAGCGTTAATAATAAAGCTGGAGTTGCTTTCCCAACGGCTTGAAAATAAGCTGAACCAATTAATTGTAAACTAATAATGGGTAATGCTGCAAAAACCCAACGCATTGCCGAAGGTGTTTCTGCCAAAATGGTTTTATCTGTCGTAAAAATAGCTACAATAGATTCTGGGAAAATCATGATAATTGCAAAAACTACCAGTGCCAATACTGCCGCATATAAAATAGCTTTATTAATAGATTCTCTTACCCTTGACGGATTGTTTGCTCCATAGTTATAACCTGCAATAGGCAAAAATCCTTGAGTAACTCCCAATACTGGGAATAAAGCAAACATGAGCATTCTACCTATAATCGCATAAACCGTAACGGAGGCAGCTCCGCCAAGATTATATAAAATATTATTCAGTAATAAGTAAGTAATACTCACCACTGCTTGTCTTGCTAATGTCACAAAACCTAAAGAACTTATTTCTTTTAAAATAGGAAGATCTAACCTAAAATGAGCGCTTTGTAGTTTTAATTCAGAGTTTTTAGAAAGAAAAAACCATAAAACATATAAAAAACAGATTACATAAGAACCTGTGGTTGCCCAAGCTGCACCTGCCATTCCTAAGTCTAAAATATTAATGAGAAAATAATCTGCTATTAGATTAACTATAGAAGGTAAAATCATAGCGATCATGGCAAACTTAGGTTTACCTTCTGCCCTAATTACTGTATTTCCCATCATGCTTAGGGCTAAAATAGGAACTCCGTAAAGTACAATACGGTAATAGATTTTTGCAGGAGCATAAATTTCTCCTTTTCCTCCAAATGCAGGAATTAATTGTTCTATAAATGTCAACCCTAAAATTACTAACGTAATACACAGCACTAAGGTTAGGGTAATTTGATTGCCGAAAGTTTTTAATGCCTTGCTATTATCATTTGCTCCTAAAGCACGAGAGATAATTGATGAACCTCCTATCCCAATCGCCATTCCTAAAGCAGCAATAAAAAAAGAGACCGGTAAAACAACATTTATAGCGGCAATGGCGGTAGGTCCAATCCAATTACCTACAAAAATAGTATCGACCAAAATATTTAGAGACATTACCAAAATACCTATAGAGGCTGGTAAAGATTGCTTTATAAGAAGCTTCCCTATAGGCTCTTGTCCTAAGGCGGTCGAATTTACCTTTGCCATTATTTAACGATACTTTCTTCTTCTGTTAATTCTGCCCAAGAATTTATCCAACTACTTAACGTTTTTACCCAATCTTCACGATCATTTAAACACGGAATCACCGTAAATTCTTTTCCGCCATTTTCATGGAAAATTTCTTCGCCTTCCATGGCAATTTCTTCTAAGGTTTCTAAACAATCTGAAACAAATGCCGGTGTAACAATTGCCATTTTTTGCATTCCGTTAAGAGCAAACTTCTCAATTGTTCTATCGGTATAGGGTTGTAACCAAGGATCAAACCCTAAACGGGACTGGAACGAAGTGCTAAACGCATCTGGATTTAAATCTAGTTTCTCTGCGACCAGACGTGTGGTTTCATAACATTGGTGACGGTAACAAAATTGGTGTGCGGGTGACGGAGTTTTACAACATGTACCATCTATTTGACAATGCGATTTGGTAATATCACTCTTTTTAATGTGTCTTTCTGGAACGCCGTGGTAACTAAATAATAAATGTTCGTAATCTAAGTTTTCTATTTTTTCAGCAATACTACGGGAAAGAACCTCTATATAATCTGGACGGTTATAAAACGGTGGTAAAGTAGTAAGTTTCATTTGCGGAAATTTTTCCTTTTGTAACTCTTCTGCTAAAACCAAAATTGTTTCTGTCGTAGCCATCGCAAATTGCGGATACAATGGCAGTAGCAATACCTCATCCACCCCTTTTGCGCTTAACTCTTTTAAACCTTGTTCTATATTTGGTTTTCCATAACGCATCGCCAGAGATATAGGAACTTCAGTAAACTTATCTATTTTTTCTTGCAAACGTTCTGATAGTACGATAAGCGGAGACCCTTCTTCCCACCATATTTTTTGGTACGCTGCCGCGGATTTTTTTGGTCTTGTATTTAAAACAATTCCCTTTACTATAAAAGCACGTAGAAGCCATGGTACGTCTATTACGCGCTCATCCATTAAAAATTCATCTAAATACTTCTTTACATCTTTTGGATTGGTGCTCTCTGGAGAACCTAAATTAACGAGTAAAACTCCTTTCATTTCAATTTTTTTATTTCAAAAATTATCGATTATACTAACAAAATTCTTTCTAAGTCTTTCTATTTATCAATCACACAATAGTTAAATTAAATTAACCGACTGTATATATTTTTTTGGGGTAGTCCCAAATTTCTTTTTAAAAGCGGCAATAAAATGACTTGCTGTACTGTAACCTACTTTTAAACCTACTTCATTTACATTGTGTTGTCCTGTCTCTAAAAGTTTTCGAGCAAAATCCATTTTGTAATCAAATAAAAATCCAAATACAGTATCGCCATACACCTCTTTAAACCCTTCCTTTAATTTCTTTAAGCTAAGTCCAATTTCATTCGCTAACTCTTGTAAGCTTGGTGGCTCCGCCATACGCTGTATCATAATATCTTTCGCTTTACGAATACGACGTACATTATCTTCATCGATCAAAAAAGGGCATTGCTCAACATCTGCTTCTTCAGGTCTATTAAAGTATAACCCCATAAGTTCGTAAGCCTTTCCTTTTAGATAAATTTTCTTTACTGATGGGTGTAAATTAAAGTTTAAAATCTGACTAATAACTACAGCCATAGCGGGACTTATAGACTGTTCTTGATAGTATTTTTTATCTCTATTATCATCTGTTAAGAAATCTATATAATTGGCTTCATCAGAAAAAAGTGAATGCAGTTTCTGTATAGAAATAATGACACTTACCATCCAAGAATTAGCACTTACCGTGACACTAAGTGGTAAATTTTTAGTGGGATTGTAAAGCAGCAACGATTTTTCATCACCTAAATTTAGGGTATAGTTTCCTTGATTAAAACTAAACTGACCTGAGCCTTTTAAACAAAAATGAAACTGAATAAAATCAAGATGAATATCTTTTTCAAAAACCTGATTATCAGTAGTGTTATTTTGAAAAGTAAGAATATGAATCCCTTCCTCAATAACTAATTTATGAAAAGTACTTTGAGCGTTATTTTCTAATGAAATATTCATAGACAAAATCTTGTTTTTATTTAGAATCATTCTAAAATAATGATCTTCAAATGCTTGTTGATACTACAAAAATAGCTTAATTCATTAAATTAGAGTAAATTCTAGATCAAAATAACTTATAGCGACAATAAAAGTACTTTTAACGTTATTTTTAGAAAATGTAAGCGGTTACTTTTGTTGTCTAAATATTCAGGACTTTTTTCTTCTATGAAGAACTACCATATATCTAAACACAATTCTTTTTATGCCATTGGCCTAAGCTATCAAAAAGCTGACGCCGACATTAGGGGACACTTTAGTCTCGATGAAGAGAAAAAAAAGAATTTAATTGAGGACGCTAAAAAAGACGGTGTAGATGGCATACTTGTTACTTCTACGTGTAACCGAACCGAAATTTACGGATTTGCTAAACACCCTTTTCAACTTATAAAACTTCTTTGCCAGCATACGCACGGAACGGTAGAAGAATTTGAAAGAGTGGCTTATGTTTATAAAAACCAAGAAGCCATTTCTCATATTTTTAAGGTGGGAACAGGTTTGGACAGTCAGATTTTGGGTGATTTCGAGATTATTAGTCAGTTAAAATTTGCTTTTTCTCTTTCTAAGAATTTACAAATGACCAATCCGTTTTTAGAACGTTTAGTCAATTCTGTGATTCAAGCAAGTAAAAGAATTAAAAATGAAACCGAAATCTCTTCAGGAGCAACCTCGGTTTCTTTTGCTTCAGTACAATATATTTTAAATAACTACGAAAATGTTTCCGATAAGAATATTCTCCTTTTCGGAACAGGAAAAATTGGACGTAACACGTGTGAAAATTTGGTAAAGCACACCAAAAATGATCACATTACTTTAATTAACCGTACTAAAGATAAAGCTGAAAAAGTTGCAGGAAAGTTTAATCTTATCGTAAAAGATCATGCCGATTTGCAAACCGAGATTCGGGACACCGATATTCTTATCGTTGCAACAGGAGCACAAAATCCTACCATCTCTAAAGAGCTTATCTATTCCAATAAAGAGTTGCTGATTTTAGATTTATCGATTCCTAAAAATGTATCTGATGATGTGGCCGATTTGGAGAATGTAAAACTCATTCATTTAGATCATCTTTCTCAAATGACCGATGCTACTTTAGCGAAGAGAAAGACATTTATTCCACAAGCTGAAATTATTATAGAAGAGGTAAGAAAAGATTTTAATGCTTGGTTAGAGACACGAAAATTTGCTCCCACCATCAAAGCTTTAAAACATAAGCTAAGAAATATGAAAGACGAAGAATTGGACTTTCAAAGTAAAAAACTTAGCGACTTTAATAATGAACACGCCGAAATTGTAAGTAATCGCATTATTCAAAAAATAATGAATCAATTTGCTAGTCACCTTAAGGAGGATAGCGATTCTAACGATGAAAGCTTGGCACTTATACAAAAGGTTTTTCAACTAGAAGATTTTTCGAAATAAGTTTACATGGGGACAACAATAAGAATTGGTACTCGCGATAGTGAATTAGCGCTGTGGCAAGCCAATACGGTTAAAGATAAACTCGAAGCCTTAGGGTACAAAACTCAATTACTACCCGTAAAATCTACAGGTGATCTTAATTTAGATCAACCGCTTTACGAAATGGGTATTACAGGCATTTTTACCAAAACGCTAGATATTGCGATGGTAAAAGGCGAAATAGACATTGCCGTACATTCTATGAAAGACGTTCCTACAGCATTACCAAAAGGTATTGTGCAAGCTGCGGTATTACCACGTGCCAATGTACACGATATTTTAATTCATAAAGGTTTAGATTTTCTAGCTTCAGAAGGTGTAATAGCTACAGGAAGCTTACGCAGAAAAGCACAATGGTTAAACCAATACCCTTTTCATAAAATTGTAAACCTTCGCGGAAATGTTAATACAAGACTTCAAAAGCTACAAGATAACCAAGATTGGAACGGAGCTATTTTTGCTGCAGCAGGTCTAGAGCGTATTAATTTAAAACCAGAAAATCACACCGTTTTAGATTGGATGACTCCAGCCCCAGCTCAAGGTGCAATGCTAATTGTAGTGAATGAATCTAACTCTTATGCAAAAGAGGCTGCAGAAAAGCTTAATGATGAAAAAACAGCTATATGCGTTCACGTTGAACGTGAGTTTTTAAAGACTTTAGAAGGAGGTTGTACCGCCCCTATTGGAGCTTTAGCAGAATTTAAAAATGAGGAAGAAATTTCGTTTACTGGAAATCTTTTTAGCCTTGACGGAAAAGAAAAAATAGAAGAAAAAGCTACTTTTAATGTAAGTGACTACCAAGATGCGGGTCAAAATTTAGCTCATAAAATATTACAACAAGGAGGAAAAGAACTTATGCACTCCATAAAAGCCAAACTAGAGCAATAATGTTTAAAAAGGTGGCACATTCAAATATTGCCCTTTGGTTTTTAGACATCATTCTGCTATCTTTTTTAATATTTGATTTTGGCTTTGATAGTTTTAAAGAATATAGACTCTACAAGCTTATTGCTTTGCCAGTTTTGTTATTCGCCCTTATTGCTTTTAACTATTACAAGTATCAATATTTACAATCAATACACAGAGTTAAGCGCACTTCTCGATTCAATCTAATTTTACTTTCATTTCTAATCGTTTTAGAAATTATTTTAGTCTTAGTAAATTATGAAGGTTCTTTTACAGATACGTTTTTTAGGGAACGCTATTTTATGGAATACGGCCTAATCTTCTACTTTTTTATAAGACTTACCTTTCTAGTAAGAGGTATTTATGACCTCTATTTTAATCCGGCTATATTATTTGTGGGCAGTTTTGCGCTAATTGCCATATCGGGTACTTTTTTGTTAATGCTACCTGCAGCTACCACCTCTGGCATTAGCTTTACTGATGCTTTGTTTACATCAACAAGTGCTGTTGCAGTCACAGGTTTAATCGTTCTTGATACCGCCAAAGATTTTACTCCATTTGGGCAGACCGTAATTATGATATTGTTTCAGCTTGGAGGTTTAGGAATGTTGACCTTTACTTCATTTTTTGCATACTTCTTTAAAAGTGGAGCTTCCTTTAAAGAGAGTCTTTTTATGAAAGATGTTTTAGGGAACGAAAAATTGAATAGCATTATGCAAACTGCTATGCGTATAGTGGTGTTTTCTTTAATCATAGAAGGTATTGGAGCTTTATTGATTTACAGTTCCCTTCAAGATGTAGAGAATATGGAACATAAAAGTTTTTTTGCTGTTTTTCATGCCATTTCTGCTTATTGTAATGCAGGGTTTTCTACTTTATCTACTGGTTTGTATGATGCTGGTTTTAGGTTTAACTACTATATGCAATGGGTGGTTATGGCGCTTATTGTATTTGGAGGATTAGGTTATGCTATTGCCTCTAATTTCATTCAATATGTAAAGAAGTTTTTCTATAATATTTTTAATAAAAAAAATCAAAAATTTATTTCTAGGGTCATTACACTCAATACTAAAATTGTGATGTATACCACCCTTATATTAATTGTGGCCGGCACCGCTTTCTTTTTATTATCTGAACAACAAACCAATTTAGCAGAACATAAAACAGTTTTCGGGAAATTTACAACCGCTATGTTCTCTTCCGTTACCACAAGAACTGCAGGATTTAATACGGTAGATATGACCAATTTTACCATTCCTGGAATTTTATTTATGATTTTCCTTATGTGGATTGGAGCTTCCCCGGCATCTACAGGTGGTGGTATAAAAACCACAACGTTTGCTTTAGCTACACTTAATATTTTTTCTATCGCTAAAGACAAACCAAATATAGAAATTGGGACAAGACGTGTTGCCAAAGAAGCAGTTTTGCGAGCTTTTGCAATTATCGCTATTTCTTTAACCTCTATAGGAACAGGAATTTTATTATTGCTTATTTTTAATCCAGAGTTTACATTATTACAAATTGCTTTTGAAACTTTTTCTGCTTACAGTACAGTGGGGCTTTCTTTAGGAATTACCCCTGCACTTAGTGAAAACAGTAAATATGTAATTATATTTTTAATGTTTTTTGGCAGAATAGGTCTTATTAATCTAATGATAGGAATCTTAAAAAGTGTAAATACAACAGAGTATACATACCCAAAAGAAAATATTCTTATCAATTAAAAAATACTAAATGAAAATAGTTGTCATTGGCCTTGGAAATTTTGGAATGTCGCTCGCTATTCATTTAGCCGATTCTGGCAATGAAGTGATTGCTTCCGATAAGGATTTAAAAAAAATAGAGCTTATAAAGAACAAGGTTTCCCATGCCGTTTCAATGGATGCTACCAACGAAAGCGCATACCAATCTCTACCTTTAAAAAATACAGATGTGGTGATTGTTGCCATTGGAGAGCACGGGGGGACTGGCCTTATGGTAACTGCCATTGTTAAAAAAATCACTAAAGCAAAAATCATTACCAGATCCTCTTCAGAGATTCAAGATACTATATTAGAGGCGATGGGAATAGACCAAATAGTACATCCCGAACAAGAATTTGCTGAGAGACTTACTAAAAAAATTAACCTGAAAGGTAGTATTGATAATTTTGAAACCGATGATGATCACTTAGTTTCAGAAGTAGCTGTTTACAAAAAACATGTGGGAGAAAAATTATTTGAATCTGATTTTAGGAAGAAATACAAATTAAATATCATTACCATATTAAGAAATAAAAATTACAATAACCTTATCGGAAGAAAAACTCATAAAAAAGAAGGTTTAGGAATGCCTACTCCCGATACCGTTTTTAAAGAAGACGATACATTGGTAGTATTTGGAAAAAAGAGTGATGTCGAAAATTATTTAAAAAAAAATGACAACGATACTCAGCACTAAAAAACTTGACAAACACCAAGAGTCATTATTATTAAATGCAGGCATTAGCTATGTATCATATGATGCTATACGCATTTCGCCTATACCTAATTTTAGTTTCCCTAAAAAAATAAAGAATGCTATTATTACTAGCCAAAACACTTGGAAGGTAATAAAAGATAAGGTTAGTATTGAAAATGCATATGTGGTAGGTAAAAGAACCTCACAGTTATTAAGTGAGAACAATATTAATATTATTGAATCCCAAGATTACGGTAAAGATTTAGCTCATAAAATATGTGAATCCCATAATAATGAAGAGTTTTATTTCTTCTGCGGAAAAAAAAGAAGGAATGAAATTCCTCAAAAACTAAAAGAAAATAATATTTCCTTTACAGAAATACTGGTATATGATACCTTAGAAAATCATAAAGAATTTAAACAAGAATTTGATGGCCTCTTGTTTTTTAGTCCGAGTGCTGTAAAAAGCTTTTTCGCTGTAAATACTTTAAAATCTGCAATTGCATTTTGTATAGGTACTACCACAGCTAAAGAATTAGAAAAACACACTAATCATATCATAATTGCGAACCAACCCACTATAGAAAATGTCATCGTGCAAGTGGTAAAAAAATATAAAAATGATTAAAAACGATTTATTTTTAAAAGCCCTTAAAGGAGAAACGGTAGAACGTCCGCCAGTTTGGATGATGCGTCAAGCAGGTCGTTATTTACCAGACTTCATGAAGCTTAAGGAGAAATATGACTTCTTTACACGTTGTAGAACTCCAGAGTTAGCTACCGAGATTACGGTAATGCCTATTCACCAAGTAGGAACAGATGCAGCTATTCTTTTTAGCGATATTCTTGTAGTTCCTCAAGCCATGGGAGTAGAGATAGAAATGAAACCTGGCGTTGGACCTTGGTTACCAAATCCAGTAAGAACTCCAGTTCAAGTAAATGATATCGTTGTACCAGATGTGTATGAAGAATTAGGTTACGTTTACGAAGCCATTAAGATGACCAAACAGGCCTTAAATGATGAAGTCCCATTAATAGGTTTTGCAGGCTCACCGTGGACTATTCTTTGCTATTTAGTACAAGGACAAGGTTCTAAAAACTTTGATAAAGCCAAAGAGTTTTGTTTTAAACGACCTATGGCAGCGCATATTTTATTACAAAAAATAACCGATACTACTATTGCTTACCTAAAAGGAAAAGTAGAAGCTGGAGTAGATGCAGTTCAGTTATTCGATTCTTGGGGAGGAATGCTTTCTCCTGTAGATTATCAAGAGTTTTCTTGGAAGTATATGCAACAAATTATAGACGCTTTGAAAGACGATATTCCTGTAATCGCCTTCGGGAAAGGATGCTGGTTTGCCTTAAAAGAAATGAGCGAATCTGGTGCTTCGGCCTTAGGTGTAGATTGGACATGTTCTGCAAGAAATGCGCGTTACTTAAGCGGTGGTAACATTACATTGCAAGGTAATTTTGATCCGTCAAGGTTATTTTCTCCTCCAAGAGAGATTAAACAAATGGTTCACCAAATGATTAATGAGTTTGGAAAAGACAAATACATTGTCAATTTAGGTCACGGTATTTTACCTAACATTCCGGTAGAAAATGCTAAAGCCTTTGTTGATGCTGTAAAAGAATATCAAGGATAGTGGCAATTTGGGCTCGTATAAAAAACTTAAATTTTAAGCAGTTTTTGGTGCTGGCCCATCATTTTACACTTCATCCTACTTATATAATTCCTACGTATAAGGCAACTCAAAAAAGTGTAGGCCTATGCAATCACCTTTTTGGAAAATCACATCATAAAGACAATAAAGCCAATGCATTTAGACATGCATTATGGAATTTTTTAATTGCTCAATATTGCTTCCGCGGAAATAATTCCGTAAAGAAGTCTTTAGAATGGGCAAGAAAAATAACTCATTTGCACGAGCAACTCTCGCCCAATGAAGAATTGGCAAAAATTATGGATTTACATAATAATCAACAAGGCAGAAATCTTTTTGAACAAGGAATAACCGAAGAAAATATTGTAGCTGTTCTTCAGCAAGAAATGAAAAAAGCTTTAAAAGTTTCTACTCCAAATGAGGCTAAAAAAGCAACCCAACAATTGATTTATATTGAAAATGAAAGATAAATTTTATAATTACATTCAAGATTTACAAGATCGTATTACACAAAAGCTAGAAGAAGTAGATGGTGAAGCTAAGTTTCATGAAGATATTTGGAAGCGTGAAGAAGGCGGTGGCGGAAGGACACGCGTCATCGAAAACGGAAATGTTTTTGAAAAAGGCGGTGTAAATATTTCTGCTGTTCACGGGCCTTTAGCTCTGGCTATGCAAAAATACTTTAATGTAGGTGATGTTAATTTCTTTGCATGCGGACTTAGTCTAGTTATTCACCCAAAAAACCCAATGGTTCCTACAGTACACGCTAACTGGCGTTATTTTGAAATGTACGACAAACAAGGTAACACGGTAGATCAATGGTTTGGTGGTGGTCAAGATTTAACACCTTATTATTTATTTGATGAAGATGCTCAACATTTTCATGAAGTTTCTAAAAGTGCTTGTGATAAACACGATAAATCTTTCTACCCAGAGTATAAGAAAAAATGTGATGAATATTTTTGGAATGCTCACCGTAATGAAGCTCGTGGCATTGGAGGTTTATTTTTTGATCATTTAAAAGTTTCCGAAGAAAAAAATATGCAAGACTGGTATAATTTTGTTACCGAAGTAGGTGACAGCTTTTTAGAAGCTTACGTTCCTATTGTTGAAAAAAGAAAAATCTTAAGCTTTACGGAAGAAAATAGAACTTGGCAAGAAATACGTAGAGGTAGGTATGTAGAGTTTAATTTAGTACACGATAAGGGCACCTTGTTCGGCTTAAAAACCAACGGAAGGATAGAAAGTATTTTAATGAGTTTGCCTCCACACGTGCAATGGGTTTATGATCACCAGCCTACAGAAGGAAGCGAAGAAGAAAAACTACTAAAAGTTTTAGAAGAGCCTAAAGATTGGATTAAAGTTTAAAGCTTAGAGCAATTAGCTTTTAATAGAAAGAAAAATAATTGAAATGAGGGATTATAAAAAATATTTAGTTTGGTAAAAAGGACATGAATTAACGCTAGCTATTTATAAACACACACAAAAATATCCTAAAGAAGAATTATTTAATTTGGTTAGTCAGATGAAAAGATCTTCTAGTTCTATTCCAACTAATATTGCTGAAGGCTGTGGAAGAAAATCAGAAAAAGATTTCTCAAGATTTCTTTACTTTGCATTCGGTTCTGCTAATGAGTTGGAGTACCAGCTTTTATTAAGTATTGAACTTCATTTCATTCCGAAAGAAATTGGAGCAAGTTTACTGATTCAGGTAGAAGAAATAAAAAAGATGCTTAATTCATTAATTCAAAAATTATCAAGCTAAAATTTTCACTTATTAGTTAAAACAATAATCTAAGAAGAAGAATAAATAAAAATATAACAAGCTAAAGGCTAAAAGCTAATAGCTAATGCCAAAAACCTATGTTCCCACTAAGAAGAAATAGAAGATTAAGAACAAACGAAGCCATTAGAAGCTTAGTAAGACAAAACTTTCTAACTCCTAACGATTTTCAGGCTCCATTATTTATAGTAGAAGGCAAAAATAAAAAAGAAGAAATCGCTTCGATGCCCAATTATTTTAGGTTCAGTTTAGATTTACTTCAGCAAGAAGTAAAAGACCTGTGGAGCTTGGGGATAAAATCAGTTTTATTATTTGTAAAAGTTGATGATCAACTAAAAGATAATAAAGGAATCGAAGCTGTAAATGCAGATGGGCTTATGCAACGAGCTATTAAGACTGTAAAAGATGCTGTTCCAGAAATGGTGGTGATGACCGATGTTGCTTTAGATCCTTATTCCATTTATGGCCACGATGGGATTATAGAAAATGGAAAAGTACTCAACGACGAATCTGTAAAAGCATTAGCACAAATGGCTTTATCTCACGCCCAAGCTGGAGCCGATTTTGTTGCCCCAAGCGATATGATGGATGGTAGAATATTGGTGATGAGAGAAACTTTAGAAACGGAAGGTTTCACTAATACCGGGATTATGAGTTACAGTGCTAAATTTGCTTCTGCTTTTTATGGTCCATTTAGAGATGCCCTAGATTCGGCTCCTGTAGATGCTAAAGACATTCCAAAAGATAAGAAAACTTACCAAATGGACCCTGCTAATCGCGATGAAGCTATTAAAGAAACACTTATGGATATTGAAGAAGGCGCCGATATCGTTATGGTAAAACCAGGATTATGTTATTTAGATATTGTAAGAGATATAAAAAATAACGTGAATGTTCCTATTTCTGTATATCAAGTAAGTGGTGAATATGCTATGATCAAAGCCGCCTCAGAAAAAGGTTGGTTAGATCACGATGCTGTCATTTTAGAACAACTTACTGCCATTAAAAGAGCGGGAGCTGACTTTATTGCCACTTATTTTGCCAAAGATGCTGCCAAATTACTTTCATAATTAACTTGGCAAGCTTTTAGCTCAACTTCGCTTTATGAACTTAACGTTAGCATCTTATTCTAGATTTCTCACTGCTTTTTGCATACTTTTACTCTCGTTAGTAAGTACTGCAAAAAGCGGTGATGGTCTTTTTTTGCTAGATAATAGCGTTAAAGAAACTATTAGCTCTTCGGCAAATGAACATAAATTCTATGCCGTAGAAGAAATTTCGTCTTCTGCACCTTCTTATGAAATTGATCACCAATGGAGTTATGATTTCACTACAGCGTATCATTCTAAGGTCGATGCTTTTTCAACAACCAAAACTCTTTTTATACAATTTCTCTGTGTAGATCAAAGAGCGAAAATCTTTCGATACCTTTTTCCATTTCATTTCTTTTTGTGATTGTTTACTTTTTTAAATGTGAAAGCCTGTAATAGATTTTTCTCTCTTTGGGGATTTCACATTTACCCTAGATTTATTTAAAAATTTATTCGAGTTCGCTTCCGCGGAAGCGTAACTGCCATCTCAAAAAAGAAAAATATGGATACTTCATCTATCGTATTAGGATTAGTTTTCCTAATCGTATTTACAGCCCCAGTCGCTTATGCCGTTATGGGAAAATCAAAAAGAAAAAAACAAGCTTTAAAAAATATTCAAGAAAAAGCTGCGATTCATCAAATTCAACTGAATGAAATTGATGTTTTTGGTGATGATTATATAGGAATAGATCATAAAAGTGAACAATTAATATATGGAAATTTAGAAAGTTTAGAGAAAAAAATGCACATAATAGATTTTAAAAACTTCTCTATCGATCTTTTAGAAATTAGAAAAAATGATAAGTCTATAGAGCAAATTTCTTTAGTCTTTAAATCTTCTAACACCCAACATCAATTTGATTTTTATAAAGATAATGATGATGTAAAAGTTTCTGCAATTGAACAATTTGAACTTGCTAAAAAATGGAAAGCAAAACTAAGTTAGTTTCTAAAAACCCCGAGCCACAAATTACTCGGGGTTTTTAAATTTTAAATAGAAATTAAGAGTAACAGCCATAATAATTTTTAACTTGTTGAAAATTACTTTATCACTATGACGCTACTCATCGTTTATGCCTTTGTTTCTATTTTTGTTTCTTTTTTATGCTCTATTCTAGAGGCGGCATTGTTAAGCTTTACCCCTACTTTTATTCGTATTAAAACGAAAGAAGGAAAAAGTTACGCTAAAACTTTAGCGGGTTTTAAAAAAAATATAGATACACCACTCACCGCAATTTTAACGCTTAATACTATAGCTCACACGGTAGGTGCAATTCTAGTGGGAAACCAAGCTGGGAAACTAGCTGTAGAAGGTGGATTTGATTACTCAATTTTAGGAATCAATTTTGTAGGATTGGTATCTGCGATTATGACCATCCTTATTTTAATCTTATCAGAAATTATACCTAAAACCATTGGTGCCAGTTACTGGAAATCTTTAGGTAATTTTACTGCCAAAACACTAAGTATCATTATTTTTCCGTTAAAATACACAGGTATTTTGTGGCTGCTTTTGTTAACTACCAAACTTATTGGGAAATCTGCTCACGCCAATACAATGAGCAGAGAAGAGTTTATGGCCATTACCGATGCAGCGGAAAAAGAAGGTGTTTTTCAAGAAAATGAAACCACTTTTATAAAAAATATGCTGGTCTTTAAATCGGTTTTAGCAAAAGATGTGATGACGCCGTTTTCTGTTGCGGTCACAGCCGAAGAAGAAACGACCATTCAAGATTTTATTTCTACTCATAAAAATTTAAAATTTTCAAGAATTCCTATCTTCAAAACTCAACCCAATAATATAACAGGTTTTGTGTTGAAAGATGAAGTTTTAGAACATATGATTGAAAATAAAGGAAACGATACTTTAAATCAGTTAAAAAAAGATGTTTTAGTTACACATTCTCATACTGCAATTCCTAAATTGTTTGAGCTGTTTATAGACAAAAAATCACACTTGGCTATTGTTACTGACGAATTTGGAAATACTGTAGGATTGATTACCATGGAAGATATTATTGAAACGCTTTTGGGGCTTGAAATTATGGATGAAAGCGATAGCGTAGAGGATATGCAACTCTTGGCTAGGAAAAATTGGGAGCGTAGAGCAAAACGCTTAGGTTTATTTACAGGAGAAGAGAAAGATGAAAAATAAATATCATCTCCCAACTCCTATTGGAATCGCCCTTATTGAAGGAAAGGCAAACGGAGTTGAGAAAATTTCAGTTTTATCTGAAGCTCCAGAGAAAAATTTTCAGGATATAGAATTAACTGAAGCAGCTGAGCAGTTAAAAGCTTACTTTGAAGGTAATTTACAGGATTTCTCATTCCCAACTCAGCCACAGGGAACTGCGTTTCAGCAGCGTGTTTGGCAAGAACTTTTAAAAATTCCTTTTGGAAAAACTACTTCTTATCTAGAACTTTCTAAACGCTTAGGCGATCCTAAAGCTATTCGAGCAGTGGCTTCCGCTAACGGAAAAAATCCTTTATGGATTGTAGTTCCCTGTCATCGAGTGATTGGAAGCGATGGTTCTCTTACAGGTTATGCTGGTGGAATTTGGAGAAAAAAGTGGTTACTTGAGCACGAAAGTCCTGCTCAACAACAACGTTTGTTTTAATTAACGTCGCTATCGTTTAATCCCCATTCGTCCATACTTCTTAAAATAGTTTCAAGAGATTTTCCCCTATGGGTTAATCCATATTCTACTTTGGGTGGCACGACGGGATATACTTTTCTAAAAATAAGTCCGTCTTTTTCTAACTCTCTTACCGTTTGAGTGAACATTTTATTGGAGATACCCAGAATTTTCTTTTGTAAAATTCCCGAACGCAAATTTTCATCTAACAAATGAAATAGAATTAGAGGTTTCCACTTTGTTCCAATCAAATTCATGGTGTAATTTAAAGGGCAATCCATATCTTTATTTAATTTATATGCTTTTAAAATCTTAAAAAACAGCATTTTACTCCTTTTAGTAACTATATCACTTTAAGGTAAGTTGTTGCCTAACAAGCAAATATATGCTAATTTTGAAATCTAAATTAGATCATATGACAACAATAAAAAATTATCCTAAATCATTTTCCCATATTGGGCTTACTGTTCCAGATATTCATAAAGCAGTTAAATTCTATTCAGAAGTAATGGGGTGGTATGTTACCATGGAGCCTTCTACAGTAAAAAAAGAAAAGGAAACAGCTATTGGACAAATGTGTATAGATGTTTTTGGCGACGATTGGAGCGAGTTTGAAATTGCTCATTTGGCAACTTCAGATGGAATTGGAGTAGAGTTATTTTCATTTCCGCACGGAATTAAAGAAGCTCCAGAGTTTAATCCTTTCAATACAGGTCTATTTCATTTTTGCATACAAGACCCAAATATTGAAGAGCTTATCGACAAAATTGTAGCTTATGGGGGAAAACAAAGGATGCCAATTAGAGAATATTACCCTAAAGAAAAACCTTTTAAAATGTGCTACGTAGAAGATCCTTTTGGAATCGTCTTTGAAATTTACACCCACAGTTACGAGCTTACCTATTCTTCTGGTGCGTATTCTAAATAGATTATATGCTTGAAATTGTAAAATTTATGTTGAGGAATTCAATACACATTTATTAAGAATAAATTCTTAGTTTTAAAGATTGTGCCATAAGTACAATCTTTAAAACTACTTGTAACCTTCATAAAATAATAATGGACTCTTCGAAACTGAAAAAAGAATTTACCTTAACTCAATGGTTTCAAGTTTTATCTATTCTCGCTGCCCTTATGATTATCATAGATTTTATAATCCCGGGTAAAGTATATACAGATCCGATTCTAAATATTAAAAAAGAACGCCAGCAATATTATAATGCCGCTGGAAATTCTCATTCCTCTTACAAGGTATTTACAGAAAGAGAAGACTTTAATGTTTCAGGATCTTTCGCAAAACAAATTAAGGGTGTTGAAAAAATAACCTACTCTATTTCTCCACTTTTTAATGAGGTGAATTATTATTCCCTTATAGATTCAGAAAAAAGAAACGTTTATTCGTTAAGATTAGTTTCTGGTCTTGTATTGCCTTTAATTACGATTCTTATACTACTGTTGGCCTTAAAATATAAAAAACGAGTCGAGATTTTAAGTTTTGTATTTCAGGTTTTAATCATTGCAGACTTTATATATTTACTGCTATAAAACAAGAAGTTTTAAATCGCTATAATTCTACCATAAATCATGTCTACAAAAAAACAAGTAAAATCAAGATTACACCTTCGGAATAAAAACCGCGAAAGATATGATTTAGAAGCGCTATTAAAAGCTAAACCCGAGCTTAAAAATTATTTAAAACTCAACAAAGTAGGAGTAGAATCAATAGATTTTTCTAATCCGAATGCTGTAAAAATTTTAAATAAAGCTCTACTCCATCACTATTACGGAATTAAATATTGGGAATTTCCCGATGAAAATTTATGTCCGCCAATTCCAGGAAGAGCAGATTATCTCCATCATATAGCCGATTTATTATCTGAAAGTAATTCTGGCACTATTCCAACTGGTGATAAAATTACCTGCTTTGATGTTGGCGTAGGCGCAAGTTGTATTTATCCCATACTTGGTGCTACAGAATATGACTGGCAATTTATAGCGTCTGATATTGATGCAAAATCTATATCTTCTGCAAAAAACATTGTCAATGCAAATCCTAGTCTTAAAGATAAAATTGACTGTCGATTGCAAAAAAGTTCGAGAGATTTTTTTCATCACATACTAAATCCTAACGAAAAAGTAGATGTTGTTATTTGCAATCCTCCCTTTCACTCCTCTATAGAAGAAGCTCAAAAGGGAACACGAAGAAAAATTAAAAACCTATCTGGTAAGAAAGTAAAAACTCCAGAGCTTAATTTTTCTGGTGCAAATAATGAACTTATTTATGAAGGCGGAGAATCTAAGTTTATTCAAAATATGATCTGGGAAAGTAGAAAATTCGCAAACGATATTTATTGGTTTTCTTCCTTAGTTTCAAAAGAATCTAACTTTAAAGGAATTCATAAATTATTAAAAAAGCTAGAGGCTCAACAAGTAAAAGAGATTCCTATGGGCACAGGAAATAAAACTAGCCGAATAGTAGCTTGGACATTCCTGCCAAATGAAAAGCAAGAAGATTGGGCAAAAAAGCGATGGTAAAAATAGCTTTTAAACCAACCTCTTAACTAAGTTTACTTTTGTTTTAATATATTTAAGCTTGACAATTAACAGCATTCTTTTATATGAAATTTTTTAAAAAGCTTCTTCTTAGCCTAGCTATCATATTGGGTTTAGCCATTTTGGCGCTTTACCTTTTTGATGCCGATTATATTTTGCGTGGCGTTAAAATTACTTACTTAAAAGGATATAAAACTGCGTATATAGACGATTACTCGGAATTTGATAATCGCACGATTAAAACTTCAGGAAAACCTCAACCTTGGTCTTTACATAAAAAATATAATTCCGCGGAAGCGACACAAAAATTACAATCGATAAACGAAGAGTTAGGAACCGTCGCATTTCTTATCATTAAAAATGACAGCATTTGGTATGAAAAATATGCAGATGATTATGGTAAAACATCCCATACCAATTCATTTTCGATGGCAAAAAGTATTACCTCTGCTTTATTAGGAAAAGCGATTAAAGATGGATTTATAAAAGACTTAGATCAACCTGTTGCAGATTTTTATCCGCAGTTTGATAAGCGATTAAGCGTAGGTGATTTATCATCGATGTCTTCTGGCCTCAACTGGGAAGAAAATTATTACAGTCCGTTTTCAATGACAGCTAGGGCGTATTTAGATGACGATATCAAAGAGCTTATTTTGTCATTAAGGGTAGAAGAAGAACCAGGAAAAGCTTATAAATACCTTAGCGGAAACACACAGTTATTATCAATGGTTGTTGCCAAAGCAAGTGAAAAAACACTTTCAGATTATTTAAGCGAAAGTTTTTGGCAGCCTATGGGAATGCAAGATAAAGCCTTTTGGCAGTTAGATGATAATGAAGAGGGTGATGAAAAAGCCTATTGTTGTATTGCCAGCAACGCTAGAGACTTTGCAAAATTTGGAAAATTATATAAAGATCATGGTAAGTGGAATGGGGAACAACTTTTAGATTCTAGTTTTGTGGCTACTTCTATTCAGCCTAAATTTAAAGATAGCCCAGAATACGGTTACGGTTTTTGGTTAAGCAACCACCTCAACAAAAAAATGTTTGTAATGCGAGGTATTTTGGGACAGTACGTAATCACGATTCCTGAAGATGATATGATTATTGTACGACTAGGGCATCAACGCGGAGAAAGAACTAACGATAGAGCTTTTACAGATGATTTTTACACTTACGTAGAAGAAGCTTATCAAATGATTTCTAATTAGTTATAAAAGTTGTATTTTACTAATTAAATCTTCTTCTTATGCTCAAAAAACTCAACTTAGAAAATATCTTATTTTTAGATATAGAAACCGTACCCGAATTTTCTTCTTATGATGAATTAAGCGAAGAGAAGAAAACCCTGTGGGAATTAAAATCTCAATACCAACGCAAAGATGAGTTTACAGCTAAAGAATTTTATGATCGAGCAGGTATTTGGGCAGAATTTGGCAAGATAGTATGTATTTCTGTAGGGTATTTTGTCTTAAAGGAAAATAAAAGAAGTTTTAGAACTACCACTTTTCATGGGGAAGAGAAAAAGCTTTTACAAGATTTTAAAGAACTGCTTAATAATTACTTTCACCAAGCTCAGCATTTACTGTGTGCGCACAACGGTAAAGAATTTGATTTTCCTTATATCGCTCGTAGAATGCTTATTCACAGTATAGAATTGCCTTCTAAATTAGATTTATTCGGAAAGAAACCTTGGGAGGTACCTCATTTAGATACTTTAGAATTATGGAAGTTTGGCGATTATAAACACTACACTTCCTTAAAATTAATGACTCACGTATTAGGTGTCCCATCCCCAAAAGACGATATAGACGGTTCTCAAGTAAGAGATGTTTTTTATGAAGAGAATAATATATTACGAATTGTATCGTATTGCGAAAAAGACGTAGTCGCTATTGCACAAATTTTCTTAAAACTCCGACAAGAAAAACTATTAGAAGAATCAGAAATTACTTCTGTGTAATAAAAAAGCCCGGGAACCACCCCGAGCTTTAACCCATATGAAAAATTGATGCTTACTGTTTTACAAATTTTTTGGTAATAGATTTTTGTCCATCTCCTAATTGTAACATATAAACACCGCCCGAAAGCCTATTTAATTGTATAGCATTTTGCGTTAATTCTCCGCTTAATACTAATTTCCCTAACATATCGTAAATTTTGTAAGTTGCATCTCTAGCATCTTCCATTTTTACAAATATTTCATTTCCAGTAACTGGGTTAGGATAAATGGTAGTAGCAAATATTGCACTTTCATTTCCAATTGCTGTGGCAGCTAAACTATTGTTATTAAATCCTTGAGCAGCTGCTTGCCCAACGTTAACGGTATAATCTTCAACTTCTCCATAACTAAAACTTTCACAAGAAGTTTGAGAAGCATTATATTTCATAGAAACTCTCATTCTGGTGTTACCACTAATCGCAGAAGTTGGTACACTAAAAGTTCCGCTAAGGGTATTACCACTGCTAGAACTTCCTGAAACTACTTTCTCATTGGTTTCAAAAGCACCATTTTGATTATAATCTATATAAACCGCCCAATGCTCGGTATAACTAGAACTTGCAAAACCTGCACTTATTTGAATCGTATTAGATCCGTAAGGCAAATTAGCAATTAAATTTGTATTATCAGCATATCCACCGTCATTTCCGCTAGAATTATTCAAATTATTTAAGCTTACCAAGTCAATCCATTCATAAGAAGAATCATTTCCTTGAGAATTACAGTAATCTGGAGTATTTCCTCCTGTTGTAGTAACATTAACAACATTAGAGCTAGAAGAAGTATTCCCAGCAACATCTTTTGCTTTAACTGAAAATGAATAAGAACTTGCAGCCGTTAATCCCGTAATCTGTGCAGAAGTCCCAGTTGTTGTTCCTAAAGAAGAACTTCCTTGAAAAACTTCATAAGAATCTACACCAACATTATCTGTAGAAGCATTCCAAGATAAATCTACTGTGGTTTGTGTAATATTATTTGCGCTTAAAGCGGAAGGAGCTGATGGTGCTTCACTGTCTAAAGAAGTACCTCCATCTTCTATACAGAAATTGGTTGCTTCAGAATTACCAAAATTTCCTCCTGAAGAAATCGTACCATCATCACTAGATAAGGTATAAGAACCAGAACCGTAGCTACAGCAGATCCCATCTCCATATTGATCGGTAATCGTAAAAGTATAATCTCCGTCGGTTAACCCACTAATTGTTTTTGTAACTGTAGAACCATCTGCATTCGATGTTGAGTATGCTGCGCTATCTACTGTATTTCCAGAAGCATCTTTTAAGGTCCAAGAAGTTTCTTCTGGGTAATTGTCAAACGTAATCGATAAATAAATATCTCCGCTTGTACAATCTTCAGGTTCTGGATTTCCTCCACCGCTATATGCTGCACCCACACCCACGGCGTGCCATGCATTAGTCACAGCGATTTCTTCTGTACTTCCTGCTCCGTAAAGGTCTTTTGCTGCTTGAATCGCTCCATTACGAGCATCAGAATATTGAGAGTTTGAACTAAGGTAAGTAGTTAAATTTCTGTAAGCTACAGCAGCAGCTTTCTCCATACCAATAGAAGTAACACTATAACTATCTCCATTATCATTAGTTCCAGAACCTCCTGTACTCAACAAGTAAAACCAAAAGTTTTGAACTCCAGAGTTATAATGAACACCACCATTATCTCCAGAACCACTATACCAGCTAGTTCCTAAATACGTATCGGGTTGACCGTAAGCATTTGGGTTACTAATAGAGCGTAGTGCACCTCCGCTTCCGCCAGATCCTATTTCATCACCCATTAACCAATCGTTGGTGCCTGTAGCGAAAGCTTCAATAGCCTCTCCAAAAATATCTGAAAAAGATTCATTTAAAGCTCCAGACTCATAACTGTAAACGAGATTAGCCGCATATTCTGTAACACCGTGACCTATCTCATGACCCACAATATCTAATGCTACTAATGGTCCATAATTAACACCATCACCATCACCATAGGTCATTCTACTACCATCCCAAAATGCATTTACATAGTTACTATCATAACTAACGTATGAGCGTATGATTGCTCCATTACCGTTATAAGAGTTTCTATTATGCTTTTGTGAGAAATATTTATGGGTTTGTTCTGCTCCCCAATGTGCTTGTACCGCAGTTGGATTATTTGTAAAATTACTAGAACTACTCGTTACTTCTTGAGCATTGTTATAGTTTGTACTGTTATTCATATCATACGTCTGGATTCCGCCGCCATCTGCCGTTTGTCTTAAACGGTAACTTCCATTGTAACTATCTGTAGTGATAGAGACATTACCATTATAAAGTGTAGTTCCGCTTGACGGAGTATTAGCATGGTGAATTTTTTTATTTTCCATTATAAAATCACCTGTTTGCGCATCTACGTAAACATCTGCTCTATAAAGAGGAGCTGTCGCATAAATATCATATTTATAAGCAAGTTTATTTTCTTCTGTTACTCCTTTAATTTTAGGCAGAATAACTAATTCTCCAGCAGGAAGATTATACGATATATGTTTAGATTCTTCTTTATCCTCCCACATATACTCAGTGGCTCCTACGTGTTGCTTAGCTTTGTTAAAGGCCATCTCTTTAGAAATAGATGGGGTGGTTGGTAAATCTTTAATTCTATAAAGATTATTTGAAGAAGATTTTACTTTGCCCTCCTTGGCATGTAAAACTGTGGTTGCAAATTCTACGGGAATAGAATTATAATATTGCTGAAACTTTTGATGATGGTATCCTAATTTATCTGTTCTTTGTTCTACTAAAGATAATGTATTTTCTGGCGGCAAGCCTAAGCTTCTTTTAAAGCTATCATCTGCAGTCTGAAAGCTTTGTGATTCCTCATATACATTTAATTTTTTAATTGGTTTTTTAGGACTTTCTTGAGAAAACCCGAAAGTAGATCCTAATAAAAAAGTAGCCATTACAGCCAAGCTCTTATAGTCTTTTTTCATAATATAAAGATTTGATTAATAAACAACTGTTTGCGTTTTGACAATAAATATTACCGTCAAAACATTACGTTTGAAATTTTTTAAATTTTAAAATTTAATTGAAAACTGGAGTTTCATAAATTCTTGGCCAATAAAATTGAAGGGTATGTAGGGGGTGGTTAATTTTGGACCAGAATTCTAAGAAGGGAAATTTATGCGTAAACTGTTGAATGGCTAATTGCTTTTCGTATTGTAGTTTAGGCGGTTGTTTTACGTTACGTTGCTCATCTTTAAAAGTATGATACAACATAACTATTTGCTGAGAGAAATAGTTTTGTTTCATTTAAAAAATTATTAATTTATAATTAACTTGCTTACGAATTAAATAAATTTTATCGACTAAATGAAATTTTAATCGTTAAAATGTATTTTTATTCGCAAGTTAAATCGTTAAAGATTGGTTTTTTCGCAATAATTAGCCTCATTTATTACACATGAAACAACAAGAATTATTAACTATAAAAAACCTAGAAGTTAGCTTTATTACTGGCGGTATAAAGCAAACTGTTCTCCATAATATTTCTTTTCAGCTTTATAAAAATGAAATTTTAGGTGTAGTGGGAGAATCTGGTTCAGGAAAATCGATTACTTCGATTAGTATTTTAAAATTATTGCCTTCAATTGCACAAATTACGAAAGGCGAAATTCAGTTTTTAGGTAAAGATTTAGCCTCATTTTCAGATAAAGAAATGCAAAGCTTACGCGGAAATGAGATTTCCATGATTTTTCAAGAACCCATGAGTTCGTTAAACCCTTCTTTAACTTGTGGTTTTCAGGTACAGGAAATTCTTTTAAGACATACTAACATCGCTTCCGCGGAAGCAAAACAAGAAACTTTACATTTATTTGAAAAGGTAAAATTGCCTCGACCCGAAAAGATTTTTGAATCTTACCCTCATCAAATAAGCGGCGGACAAAAACAACGGGTAATGATTGCGATGGCAATTGCCTGTAAACCAAAATTACTCATCGCAGATGAACCTACTACCGCATTAGATGTTACCGTCCAAAAAGAAATTTTAAACCTTTTAAAAGAGCTCCAAGTGGAAACAGAAATGAGTGTTTTATTTATCTCTCACGATTTGGCATTAGTTTCTGAAATTGCCGATAGAGTCTTGGTTATGTTTAAAGGTTCTATCGTTGAGCAAGGCACCACGCAAGAGATTTTTCATCATCCAAAACAACAATACACCAAAGCTTTATTAGCATCTAAACCCGACACCCAAGTGCGCTTAAAACGGTTGCCAACGGTTAAAGATTTTATAGAAAACCAACCCATAAGTATCGCTGAAACTCAAACAGAAAGAAAGGAAAGACACCATAAGATTTACAGCCAAGCGCCTTTATTAGAGGTTAAGAATGTAGAAAAAGAATTTATTTCTAATGCTGGATTTTTTAAAAAACCCAGTGTAGTAAAAGCGGTAAATAATGTTAGTTTTAAAATATTTGAAGGAGAGACTTTAGGTTTAGTTGGAGAATCGGGCTGTGGAAAATCAACTCTGGGAGATGTAATCTTACAACTTACCAAAGCAAGTGCAGGAAAAGTACTTTATAAAGGGAATGATATCACGCAACTTTCTAAGAAAGAATTGAGAAAACTCCGTAAAGAAATACAACTCATATTTCAGGATCCTTTTTCTTCTTTAAACCCTCGTATTACTGTAGGAAAAGCGATTATGGAGCCGATGGAAGTCCACGGTTTGTATAAAAATAAAAAAAAACGAAAAGAAAAAACACTTGAGTTACTAAAACGAGTAGGCTTAGAGGAAGCCCATTTTTATCGTTATCCTCATGAGTTTAGTGGTGGTCAGCGTCAACGTATTGGAATCGCTAGAACAATCGCCGTAGAACCCAAGCTTATTATTTGTGACGAGTCGGTTTCGGCATTAGATATTTCGGTGCAAGCACAAGTGTTAAACTTGTTAAATGAGTTAAAGGAAAAGTTTGGTTTTACTTATATTTTCATCTCACACGATTTGGCGGTAGTGAAATATATGGCCGACCAACTTTTAGTGATGCATAAGGGTGAAATCGTAGAACGTGGCGATGCCGACATTGTTTATGCTCATCCCGAAAAAGAATATACACAACAATTGATTGATGCAATACCCAAAGGATTGTAATTTATGAAGGAAAAGATAACGCTTGATCACGTAATGTCTAATGCGCCAGATTTAATTTTCTACCCCGCGCCAATTCTAATTGGTTTAGCCTAACTCGAATGTTATTTTAGTTGGAAGCAGAAAAAGAAGCTTTATGGAAAGAAAGATTTTTGCCTCCTTAAGTATCGGCTTAGTTTCTGTAGTTCAAAACTTGTTTATTAAAACCCTTTTATTTGGGTCGGTAATATGGCTTTATAATCTGGTCCCGTGGAGTATTCCTGTTAATTGGGTAACTTCAATTCTTTGTTTTGTTGTTTTAGATTTTTTTAGATATTGGGCGCACCGGTTTGGACATGAAACTAGCATCTTTTGGGCAACTCACGTGACGCATCACAATTCAGAAAAATATAATCTATCTACTTCTTTTCGGCTTTCTTGGACTCAACAAATTAAAGTGATTTTCTTCCTACCTATAAGTTTTTTAGGTTTTCACCCTGTTATCTTCTTTATTTGTCACCAAATCACCGTTCTATATCAATTCTGGATTCATACTGAATATATTAGAAAGCTTCCAAAATGGATAAGCTTTATTTTTGTAACCCCCTCTCATCACCGTGTGTATCATGGAAAGAATGAGCAATATTTAGATAAAAATTATGGCTCTACTTTTATTATATGGGATAGAATGTTTGGATCTTTTCAACCTGAAGATGAACAAGCGGTTTATGGGATTTTAGAACAACCCAGACATTACAATCCCGTTAAATTGGTATTTCACGTATGGGTAGATATTTATAAAAACATGAGAAAGGCTGGGAGTATAAAAAAAGCTGCGCTCATTTTGTTTCAACCACCAGATCGTTTAAAAAAATACGAGTAATATTTATTTTAAAAGTTGTTTTTGATATTCCATAAAGTATAAATCAAAACCTTTAGCCCAATAATCTTTTTTAATTTCTATGAGTTGAAATCCGTTTTTTCTGTAAAAAGGTTCAACTAATTGAGAGGTTCTTACTTGAATTTTTGAACTATTTTTTTGCTGAAGCAGATGCTGTATCCTATACTTTAGTAGTTGACCTCCTATACCTTGTTGTTGAAAATCTAGATGTAAAAAAGCCCAACTTAAAATACCTATATTTCCTTGTGTATTTATCCCGCCGCAACCCACAATTTTAGATGAGATCTCTACCACAAAATAATCTTCTCGTTCTTTTTCTAAATAATGAATGAAGTCTATTTCTTCCTCTTGAGAAAAGTATTTTGGTGTATTGAGTTGGAGAAGGTTTATTAATTGAGGCTGATCATTTTTATGATAAGGTCGAATATGTAATGTATGGTTACTCATCTAACAAAATAAGCTTAAAGCTGAAAAAATTATTAAAGTACTTTTTCTGCTAAATACCGTTGCACCTCGTACACATCGATACTTTTATTGAATTTCTTACTTACGGAAGGAAGGTCTTCACTTGAAATCCAGATTTTAAGTTCAGCATCTAAATCGAATGTCCCTGCTGTTTCTAAAGAAAATCTAGAAATGTTTTTATAAGGCAAAGACTTATATTCTGCTTTACTACCAGAAATTCCCTGAACATCGATTAATACCAAACGTTTGTTGGTAAACATAAAGGTGTCTCGAAATAGTTTAAAACCGATTTCAATTTGCTCTCCTTCTACCAACAAACGCCCGTATTTTTCTAAAAGTTTCTCTACAGAAACCTCACTAGAGTTACCTAAAATATTATTAAATAAACCCATGTTTAAAGTTTCATTTCAGGAATTTCTCCATCCATAATTAATATTCCTTCTGTAGCGGCTTGAATTTCTTCTACACTTACGCCTGGAGCTCTTTCTAAAAGTTTAAATCCTTTTTCGGTAACTTCTAAAACTGCCAAATTGGTAACAATTTTGGTCACACAACCAACACCAGTAAGTGGCAAAGAGCAGCGTTTTAGTAACTTAGATTCTCCTGCTCTATTGGTATGCATCATCGCTACAATAATGTTATCCGCGGAAGCGACCAAATCCATAGCGCCACCCATTCCTTTCACCATTTTTCCAGGTATTTTCCAGTTGGCGATATCTCCATTTTCTGCAACTTCCATCGCTCCTAGAATGGTTAAATCAACGTGTTTTCCTCGAATCATTCCAAAACTTGTAGCTGAATCGAAAAAACTCGCTCCGGGTAATGCAGTAATAGTTTGTTTTCCTGCATTGATTAAATCTGGATCCTCTTCACCTTCAAAAGGGAAAGGTCCCATTCCTAAAATTCCATTTTCACTTTGAAACTCTACTTCTATATCGTCATTTACAAAATTGGCTACCAATGTAGGAATTCCTATTCCTAAATTTACATAATATCCGTCTTTAACTTCTTTTGCAATGCGTTGTGCTATTCCGTTTTTATCTAAAGCCATAATTTATTTTTTTTGACGAACGGTTCTTTGTTCAATTCTCTTTTCGTAATCTTTTCCTTGAAAAATACGTTGTACAAAAATTCCTGGAATATGAATTTGGTTAGGATCTAGTTCTCCTGGTTTTACCAACTCTTCTACCTCAACTACTGTTACTTTTGCAGCTCCGCACATACAAGGGTTAAAATTTCTTGCAGTTCCTTTAAAAATAAGATTTCCTGCCTCGTCTCCCTTCCAAGCTTTTATAAAGGCAAAATCTGCTTTGTATGCTTCTTCTAACACGTACATTTTCCCATCAAACTCACGTACTTCTTTCCCTTCGGCTACTTCTGTTCCGTAACCTGCTGGAGTAAAAATAGCAGGAAAACCTTGTTGAGCCGCTTGACATTTAGCTGCTAATGTTCCTTGCGGAGTAAGCTCTACATCTAATTCACCGCTTAACATTTGGCGTTCAAACTCGGCGTTTTCACCTACATAAGAAGATATCATTTTTTTTATCTGATTTTTTTTCAGCAATAAACCCAATCCAAAATCATCTACTCCTGCATTGTTTGAAATACAAGTAATATCTTTTACATTTTTATTTACTAGTTCTGTTATAGAGTTCTCAGGAATTCCGCTAAGGCCAAATCCGCCAAGCATAAAAGTCATCCCATCTTGAATGCCTTCTAAAGCTTCTTGAACATTATTTACCGTTTTTCTTATCATAAGAATATATTTTAAAGATCTAATTCTTCTGTTATTTCTCCTCCTTCTGTAGTTGTATTTTCAGATGAAGCAGCATCACAATCTGTTTGAATAGTAAGTACCTCTGGTTTTTCAAAAGCTCCTTTAGAAACTTCTAAATCCTCATCTTCATATACTTTCTTCATATAAATTCCCCAAATAGGCAAAGCCATAGTCGCTCCTTGACCGTAAGTTATGCCAGGGAAATGAACAGATCTATCTTCTCCACCTACCCAAACTCCTGTGGTAAGGTTAGGAACAATACCCATAAACCACCCGTCACTTTGGTTTTGTGTGGTTCCTGTTTTACCTGCGATGGGGTTTTTAAATGCATAAGGATACCCCGTTACCGCTCGTTTATAATGTGTAAGATTAGCAGCATAATTACTATCGGTTTTTAATCTCGTACCCGAACCTCCTTGGGTTACGCCTTCCATTAAGTTAATGGTTACGTAAGCTGCTTCTTCACTCATTACATCCCTACTTTCTGGGACGTGTTGATAAAGTATAGTCCCGTTTTTATCTTCGATACGGGTAACAATTACAGGTTTTACATAAACGCCTTTATTGGCAAATGTACTGTAAGCTGAAACCATTTCGAATACACTTAAATCTACAGATCCCAGCGCTATAGCCGCCACAGGATCTATATTCTCTGTGTTTGCTCCCAGTTTGTCTAATAAATCAATTACCGGCTCTGGACCAATTTTATCAATTAATCTAGAAGTTATAGTATTTAATGAATTTGCTAACGCCTCTTTTAAACTTACCATTCCGCCATATTTTCCACCACTGTTTTTTGGAGTCCAATCTTTAGTTACTCCGTGTTTCCCTGCAGGAATAGTGTGTAAAGTGTTAGGTAGTTCATAACACGGTGAAAGATGCAATTGGTCTATCGCCGTTGCGTATACAAATGGCTTAAAAGTAGAACCTACTTGTCTACGCGCTTGCTTTACGTGTTCGTATTTAAAATGTCTTAGATCTATTCCTCCAACCCAAGCTTTTACTTCACCTGTTTGAGGTTCCATCGACATCATTCCCGTATTTAGGAAAGATTTGTAGTAATAGATAGAATCTCTAGGAGTCATAATTGTATCTTTTTCTCTTTTCTCATTCCATGCAAAAACAGACATAGGTGTTTTTTTATCGAATGAGGCCCTAATTTTCTCTTCTGAAAAACCTTTATCTTTCATCTCCCACCAACGCACACTATTTTTCATAGAGCGTTCTATAATACGATCAATTTCTTCTGAGGATACTTTTCTAAAAGGAGCTGTTTTATTGTTTTTATTCTGCCTATCAAATTCCTTCTGAAGATTTGACATATGTGCTTGCACTGCTTCTTCTGCATAAGTTTGCATTCTAGAGTCTATGCTGGTGTATACTTTAAGTCCGTCTCTATAGATATTGTATGTTTCACCATTCGCTTGCGGATTTTCTTTTGCCCAGTCCTTAAGAAACTCTCTTAAATACATTCTAAAATATGTAGCTAAACCAGATTGATGACTTTCTGGATGATAATCTATTTTTAAAGGAAGTGCTTGCAGAGAATCTTTTTGTTTTTCATCTATAAAACCAGCCCTCTCCATTTGTAGTAAAACCACGTTTCTTCTATTAGTTACTCCCTCTGCGTTTCTACGTGGATTGTATAAAGATGAATTTTTAAACATTCCTACCAAAACAGCAGCTTCCTCAATTTTTAATTCTTGAGGTTCTTTTCCGCCAAAATAAATTCTGGAAGCCGATCTAATACCTACCGCATTATTGTTAAAGTCGTAAATATTAAAATACATGGCCAGTATTTCTTGTTTGGTATAGCTTCGCTCTAAACGAACCGCTATTACCCACTCTTTAATCTTTTGAGTTACCGCTTCAAAAATATTACTTGATCTTACGCCAGTAAATAACTGCTTAGCTAATTGCTGAGAAATAGTACTAGCTCCTCCATTTGATCCTAAATAGGCTATTGCTCTTAATGTACCTCTAGCATCTATCCCAGAATGATCATAATACCTTATATCTTCAGTTGCAACTAAAGCATTGATAAGATTCGGGGGAAGCTCTTCATATTTTATAGGAGTACGATTTTCGTTATAATACTTTCCTAAGGTCTCCCCATCTGAAGAGAAAACCTCTGTAGCTAAATTAGTTTCAGGGTTTTCTAATTGTTCAAAAGTTGGCATTTCACCCAAAAGTCCCCAACTCGCCAAAAGAAATACGCTTACTACTAAAACAATCCCTAAGGCGAAAAGCTTCCAAAAAATACCAATGTATTTTCTAAAAGAACTTGTTTCTTTTTTCTTTTTCTTATTTGCTTTTACGTTTGCCACCTTTATACGTATTAATTAGTTGTTTTTTCTACTCTAAAACCTATTTCTAAAATCCCTTCTAAATTCTTTATACCTTCTACTTCTCCATTTTCACGCATTGCTTGTTCTAAGGTAACGGTATATGCTCCATCCTCTAAAAAGCGTACGTTTTCTTTGTACCAAAGTTTATTCTCTTTTACTTCTCCTGCTCCTGTTCCCATAAAATCTCCATTAGGGTAAGCCATTTCATATTCTAAAGTATCTGTAATTTGTTTTCCGTTGGGAAACTGCATTTTTGATATTAGAAAAAGGTTATTATACTTATAATCACTATTATTTCTAACGTTAAAAAACAAGTTATAAGTCTGTAAACTATCAATATTTTTTATTTCAAATTTAACTACAGAGTCTTTTGCCCACGCATTTGGTATACTTTTATACTCATCATACACTTGCTTAGAGTCACAAGAAATTACGCTAACTAGGAAAATAGATCCTAAAAGAAAAACTCCTAATTTATGCATTTTTAGAATTATTTTTTCTCCTGTTATTTGACTTGTTCTGAGGTTTTTTACTACCCGTTTTTTGATTAGGTTTAGAGTTTGCATTCGTATTTGCATTTGCCTTTTGTGGCTTTCTCTTTTTCTTTCTTCTCTTTTTAGGTTGAGATGATTTAGGTTTATCAAATCGGGTTAAACTATCTTGCCCAACTACATTACTAAAATCTACCTCTACTTCTTGCTGAAGTTGAATTGCAAACTCTTCCAAACTTGCTACTGGCTTTTTATCCTTTGCAGCTTTAATAATGATTTTAACTTGATCTGTAGTTAACTCATGCCAATTCATCCATTCCCCTTCATACGCATACCAAAGAGAACCTTTAAAAATGTCTATCTTTTGACAAACCGCCGTCCCCTTTTGAGTTTGGAGTTTTGTATCCTGTCTTGGAAATTCTTTAAGAGCATCTAAATAAGAATCTAATTCGTAATTTAAACAACACTTCAATTTACCACATTGACCTGCCAATTTTTGCGGATTTAATGATAGCTGTTGGTATCTAGCCGCCGATGTGGTTACACTTCTAAAGTCGGTTAACCAAGTAGAGCAGCATAATTCACGCCCACAAGAACCAATTCCGCCAAGGCGAGCTGCTTCTTGTCTAAAACCAATTTGGCGCATTTCAATACGCGTTCTAAATTCTTGTGCAAACTCTTTAATAAGTTGCCTAAAATCTACACGCTCTTCTGCGGTATAATAAAAAGTAGCTTTAGAGGCATCTCCTTGAAATTCAATATCACTAATCTTCATTTTTAACTGAAGACGAATTGCTATTTCACGAGCTCTCACCTTCATAGGCTCTTCTTTTTCTCGTGCAGTTTGCCAGATATCAATATCTTTTTGTGAAGCTTTTCTATAAATTTTCAATACTTCTTCACTATCTACTTTTACGCGCTTTTTCTTCATTTGTACGCGAACCAATTCCCCCGTAAGGGTAACAATTCCTACATCATGACCTGGTGAAGCTTCTACTGCCACCACATCACCCATACTTAAAGTAAGGTTTTCTGTATTCTTGAAAAAGTGTTTTCTTCCGTTCTTAAAACGTACTTCTACACATTGAAAAGTTTCTTGCCCATTAGGCAAACTCATATTTGATAACCAATCGAATACGGTTAGTTTATTACAACCATCTGTACCGCAGGTTCCATTATTCTTACATCCTTTTGGCTGACCGTCTTTGCCAGTCGAGCAACTTCCACACGCCATATGTTCTATATATTGAAATACAATCGCAGCTATTTCATTACTGCGTGTATTGAAAAATTAATACTTTATTTAAAAGGGTAAATATACCAATTTATTGTGAGGAGCGAGAAAATGAAAAAAGATAATAGGTTTCTCTTCTTAGAAAGAGATTTTAACGAGAAAATAGATAAGAAAAAGTGTTACCAAAATAGCGGCTAACGGAAAAGAAACAGGATTCCATTTACTTTTGTACCACAAAAAATGACGCTACTAATATAACAGTAGTAGCCAAAAATGCGGGAATAGTTAATAACTCTACAAAAACACCTACAATTACAGGAGTATCTTTAATGTCAAAATAAGTAAAACTGTAGAGCCACAAAAAATATAAAAGCACGCTTAACGCGGAAAAAAATACAAGTTTATTGATGAGTTGAATTTTCATAAACTATTGAAGTACTTGAAAAGGCATTATTATAAATTAAAACATCGATTACACAAATTGTTTTTACATTTGTAATTCTTGTCTTCAAAAGACACATTTATATTATAATCTAAAAATATGAAAGTAAAATTAATATCACAAGCTTCTGCAATAATCACATGTTCTGATTGTAAAATATGGACAGACCCTTGGTTAGTGGGAAAAGCTTTTAATAACTCTTGGAGCTTACACCCAAAACCTAACTTTAAGGAAGAATGGTATAATGAAATAGATTATTTATGGATTTCTCATGAACACCCAGATCACTTTCATATTGAAACCCTTAAAAATTTACCCGCTTCATTTAAGGAAAGAGTTACTGTTCTTTTTCAGAAGAAAAATTCTGATAAAATGCCAAATGCATTTAAACGTTTAGGTTTTAAAACTGTAAAATTACTTACGCATTCTAAATTAACTAAGCTTACCGATCAAACAGAAGTTTTTGTTTATCAAGTAGGTATTATGGATTCTGCTTTAGGTGTTAAAAATAAGGGGTTTTCTGTTTTTAATATGAATGACTGCGAGCCTAATGCCAATGATTATAAGATAATTTCAAAGAAGTTTGATTCTAAAATAGATGCTTTACTCAATCAATTTTCGTTAGCGGGTAATAATGGTTCTAGAGAAAATATTCCTCAAATTGAAACCAAAGCTAAGGGCATTTTACAAAATATGATCACAGATCATAAAGGTCTAAATGCTAAAATTACGATCCCATTTGCAAGTTTTGTGTATTTTTCGAGTATCACCAATAAATATATTAACGCTTACCACAATACAGTAAATGATGTAAAAAATATTTTCGATCAAGAAGGCTTGGGATTAAAAGCTCTTTATATTAATGATGAGTTAGATTTGAATAATGAAAATTATGATGATTCTAAAGCTCTCAAAAAATTTGAAGAACAATCTAATTTTGCCTCTTTAGATTATGACAGTTATCCTGAAATTTCTTTTGAAACTATAAAAGAAGGGTTTTTCAAAAGAAGAGATCAGTTGCTTTTAAGCTACCCAAAATTTATTTTAAATAAGTTAGGGAAAATATCTGTGTTTTTAGAAGATAGCAATTACGGAATATCTTTCTCGATGGCCTCGGGAATAATTGAGAAAAATCTTGATATTTCAATAGATAACGCCGATTTGATTATGCATTCCCAACCCTTTCATCAAGCCTTTAGCACAACTTGGGGGGTACAGACTTTAGGAGTAGGAGCTCAATATTTTATCGAAAAAAATGAATCTACTTGGAAATGGTATAGACTCATAACTAATTTAAATAATTCTGAAATTTATTTAAAAAGCAAATATCTTTTCTCTAAGAAAATGTTCAATTATACGGTGGCGAGATTAAAAGCTAATGGAATAAGTCAACTTCTTTATAGACTAAAAAAAGCTTAAATAAAAAAACCCTTCAAATTCCTGAAGGGTTTTTTGTAATTATATTTTAAACTTCAGCACTTCAGATCTTCCTTTTTTAAAGATTTTATTACTGTTGTGTTTTCCTTTTCTTAGTGCTTTTTGCTCTTCATGAGGAAGTGCATTCACCTCTTTACATTCTTGAGAACAACAGTTGTCCATTTTTTCTGCACAAGATGTACATTGTATAAACAACAAATGGCAAGCTTCATTATCGCAATTTACATGCGTATCGCAGGCTTCGCCACATTGGTGACACTTGGCAATAACATCATCGGTGATTTTTTCCGCTCGACGGTGATCAAACACAAAATTCTTCCCTATAAATTTATTTTCTAATTGTAAATTTTCTACTTGGCGGGAGTATTCTATAATACCACCTTCTAATTGAAATACATTTTTAAAACCTTTATGCTTATAGTAAGCACTAGCTTTTTCGCAACGAATACCTCCAGTGCAATACATAACCAAATTTTTATCTTCTTTGTGCTCTTTCAAATCTTCTTCTATAATATCTAAAGAATCTCGAAAGGTGTCTACATCTGGTGTAACAGCTCCTTTAAAATGCCCTATTTCACTTTCGTAATGGTTTCGCATATCTACCAAAACCGTGTTAGGATCACTAATAAGATCATTAAATTTTTGTGCGTCTACGTGAATTCCTTTTTGAGTAACATCGAAGGTTTCATCATTTAGACCGTCGGCTACAATTTTATCACGTACTTTCACTTTTAATTTTAGAAAAGATTTGGTATCGTGCTCGATGGCAATATTTAAACGTACACCTTCTAAGAAATAAATTCCGTCAAGAAAATTTTTAAATTCATTAAATCGGGTTGCAGGAACAGAAAGTTGGGCATTAATCCCTTCGTTTGCAACATAAATTCTACCTAAGACCTCTAGTTGGTCCCAAGCAATAAATAAATGATTTCTAAAAAGTTCTGGATTGCCAATTTTGGCGTACTGATAAAAAGAAAGCGTTAAACGGTCTTCACCGGCATCATCTAAAAGCTGCGCTCTCTCTTGTGCACTTAGCTTATTGTACAGTTGCATGCTATACTAATTTTAAGTTATACAAAAGTTGAAGCGGCAAAGATAATATAAAAATAAAGAACTTGGGAATAAGCTTAAATGTGTGGATTAGAAGTTGTTTTCAATTAGAAACAAGCTTCATAAGCTTTTGTGATAAATTAGAGGTAAAAAAAATGCCCGAAACTTTTGCTTGGGGCATTTTTTTGAACGGCTAATTCGTTATTTATATTTTTTTAAAAAAAATCAAAAAATAGAAATAACGTTAGCCACCGTCCACTTTACAGCTACTCATAAAACTTATGGTAGCACCGCCGTGACGGGAATTCAAAATCATATTTTTTTTGAGAAATTTCATAAATGTTCTCCTTGCTTTTAAAGTAGATGCAAGAAATATAAAAAGGTTGCGTATAAGATTGTAATGAAACAAAACTTATAGTACTTTAGCACCACTTGAAGATAACATAGAAAGCGATAGATTATGAGCAAAGAAAAAGATAACGAAAAAGAAGCAAAACTAAAAGCGTTAAAATTAACGTTAGACAAGTTAGATAAAACTTACGGTAAGGGAACGGTGATGAAAATGAGTGATCAAGCCGTACAAGATGTAGATGCTATCCCTTCGGGTTCTTTAGGCTTAGATTTAGCCTTAGGAGTGGGAGGTTATCCTAGAGGTAGAGTAATTGAAATTTACGGACCAGAATCTTCTGGTAAAACTACATTAACGTTACACGCTATTGCGGAAGCTCAAAAAGCAGGAGGTATTGCAGCATTTATTGATGCAGAGCATGCTTTTGATCGTACGTATGCTGAAAAGTTAGGAATTGATATTGAAAATCTAATTATTTCTCAGCCAGATCATGGGGAGCAAGCATTAGAAATTGCCGATAACCTAATACGTTCTGGAGCAATAGATATAATTGTAGTCGATTCTGTAGCAGCATTAACTCCTAAAAGTGAAATTGAAGGAGAAATGGGAGACTCAAAAATGGGGCTTCATGCTAGGTTAATGTCACAAGCGTTGAGAAAATTAACGGCTTCTATTAGTAAAACTAATTGTACCGTTATTTTTATTAACCAGTTACGTGAGAAGATTGGAGTAATGTTTGGAAATCCAGAAACTACTACGGGAGGTAACGCTCTTAAATTTTATGCTTCTGTAAGATTAGATATTAGAAGATCTACTCAAATTAAAAACAGTAATAGCGACGTAATGGGGAATAAAACCCGTGTAAAAGTAGTGAAGAACAAAGTTGCTCCTCCTTTTAAAATGGCAGAATTTGATATTATGTACGGCGAAGGGGTTTCTAAAGTTGGAGAAATCATTGATATAGGTGTAGACTACGAAATTGTAAAGAAAAGTGGTTCTTGGTTTAGCTATGAAGACACTAAATTAGGTCAAGGTAGAGACGCCGTTAAAGCACTTTTAAAAGACAATCCAGATTTAATGGATGAGCTGGAAACTAAAATTACTGAAGCTATCAAATTAGCTAAAGCTTAAAAACATTTTGTTTTTTAGATTAAAGAATCTCGCCAATGGCGAGATTCTTTTGTTTTACACGCAACCATTCTGATAATAAAACATCTATAACTAAACCCTTATATTTGTATTGTAAGAAATACATTCTCAAGTGATGAAAAAAATTACCCTGTTTTTTACCCTCCTTGTCTTAGTTACAAGTTGTAGTAATGATGATATAAATGATATTGATTTTACCTATGAATTAATGCCAGTTACTTCTATTGATTTTCCCGACACTATAAATTTTAACGAAACCTATAATTTCCCGCTAAGTTATAACCGTCCTTCTACCTGTTATGGCTTTGCAGGATTTAACGTTATTGAAAACGAACAAGAGGTTAAGTTAAGTATTTTAAATACTGTAATAGAAAATGGCTCTAATTGTGAAGATCTAGAAAATACTACCGTTACGGAAATGTTTGAGTTTTTTGTAGATCGTAACGATTATTATACTTTTAAAATATATCAAGGCGAAGATGAAGAAGGAAATGAGTTATACCTAACTAAAGAAATAATGATTCAGCAATAATTATTAATGAGTATTGAGAAGCTTATAAAACAATGTAAAAAGCAAGATTTAAAATCTCAGGAAAAGTTATATCAACTTTTCTCACATAAGCTTTTTTCGGTTTCTTTAAAATACTCAAGAAATTATGCCGAGGCCGAAGATAATTTACAAGATGCCTTTATCATTATTTTCAAGAAAATTAACCAGTTTAACTTTAAAGGCTCTTTTGAAGGCTGGATGAAAAGAATAGTGATTAATACGGCTTTACAACGTTATCGAAAACAACACGTTTTTGAAATTGTAAATGAAGAAAACATAGAACAACCCGAAGTAGAAATCAATGAAGAGAATATCCCTTTAAAATTTTTACTTCAAATAATTCAAGATTTGCCAGACCGTTACCGTATGGTTTTTAACCTCTACGCTTTAGACGGCTACTCTCACAAAGAAATCGCAGAAACCATGGGTATTTCTATAGGTACCTCAAAATCTAATCTTGCTAGGGCTAGAGGGATTTTAAAACAAAAGATAGAAGAAAGTCAAAAAAAAAATAACGTACAGTCTGTTTAAAGATGAGTAATAAGAAGAATATAGATCGTTTATATCAGGAGAAGTTCAAAGATTTTGAAGCTACTCCACATAAACGTGTGTGGAAAAATATTGAACAAGAATTAAAGAAAGACAAAAAACGCAGAGTCATACCTATATTTTGGTACAAGACCGCGGGCATTGCTGCTGCTATTGCTTTACTTATATTTTTAGGAGATACTTTATTTGAGTCCGAACAAGTGGAAATCGTTAATTCTAGTAATCCTAAAGAAGAAACTTTAAAAGATGAATCTGTCCCTTCTTTAAAAAATGCTGTAATAAATAAAAGTAAAGAAAGCTCTGTTTCACTTCAGGAAAAAGACAAGTTGAAAACCGAAATTAAAATTGCAGAAACCAGTCCAAGTACTACTCCCGAGAAAGAGAATAATACCGATTTTTATTCTCAGCAAGAATCGGTAAAAAAATCAAAGAAACGATTCAACTCTTATCATTCTGCTCACGAAAATTCAACTCAAAATATAGCTCAAACTAATAACGCTTCCGCGGAAGCAACAACTAAAGAGAACCTTTTAGAAACCACTGAAAGCTTCAAGGGAGAAACTGACTTTAATCAAGAAGCAAATTTAAAATCAAATACCAACCTTGCTTCTACAGTAATTAATAAAGACAGTACATTAACAAAAGAAAACTTAGAAAAAGAGAATGCCTTAGCACAACGGGAGAAAGAACTTAAAGAAGAAAATAATGATGAGAAAGAGGATGATGAAACTGAAAGTTTTGCTCGCTGGAATATTAGACCCAATGTCTCTCCAGTTTATTACGGAAATCTAAGTGATTCTGGAAGCCCTATAGACCCACAATTTTCTAATAATAATGCTTCCGGGGAAGTCAGTATGGCATACGGAGTTAATTTTGCTTATGCTGTTTCTAAAAAATTAAAAGTTAGAACAGGGGTGAGCAGGGTTAAATTAAATTATAGTACCAATGATGTTGCTTTTACCTCATCTGTAGAGCCTGTGAGTCTTAGCGGTGTAAATAGTAATGCTCGGACTAAAAATATACAGGTGGTAAGTGCACGACCATCAAACAACAGTAATCCTAGTTTGCAAGAACGTAATATTAACCCACATACTCTTGGAGATTTAAAACAACAAGTTGGTTTTATTGAAGTACCATTAGAGGTTGAATACGCTTTATTAGACAAACGTTTTGGAATTCACCTTATAGGTGGTGCAAGTAGTCTTATTCTCAATGAAAATGAAGTTGCTATTTCCTCTTCTGAAGGTGTTACCAATTTAGGAAAAGCGAATAACCTTAACTCAGTAAGTTTTAGTACTAACTTAGGAGTTGGTCTTGGGTATGAGATTTCAGAAAAATTAGATTTTAATGTAGAACCTACCTTTAAATATCAACTCAATACATTTTCGGGAAATACCAATGGTTTTAAACCTTATTATTTTGGGGTATATACAGGATTAAATTTTAAGTTTTAGTTAAGTTGAAGTAGTAAGTAGAAAAGGCTTATCTTATATAAAAAGATAAGTCTTTTTACTTTTAAGAAGTTAATTCGTCTAGGATCACTTCTCTTACCTTTTCTTTTAGCTGCGCTTTATTTTCGTGGGAATATGGTTGAGTAGAAAAGAAAGGAAGGATTTTTGCTCTCATTCTACCAGGGCTTCCGCTAAAAAAAGTATAAGAAAATCTTTTTTTGTTATCATAGAATACTAAAGGTACTATAGATATTTTATGGTCTATAGCCAACCTAAAAGCACCATCTTTAAAAGAGTCTAAAATTGTACTTTCATCATCTGGCACACCTCCTTCGGGAAAAATGCAAATACTTACTCCTTGATTAAGTCTACGCTGAGCTTGGTTAAAAACTTCTTTTCGACTGCGTATATTTTTTCGGTCAACCAAAATACACGTACGCTTATAGAAAAAACCGAAGATGGGAATTTTTGCTAGCTCTTTTTTACCAACGAAGACAAATGGATTTTTTACCATATGCAACATCATCATAATATCCATCATAGAAGTGTGATTAGCCACAAACATATAGCTAGAACCTAATTGAGGTTCTGCTTCTCGTTTTATAATAGGTCTAAAGCCCATACCGTAGATTATGATTCTCGCCCAAAACCGAGCTAACACAAAAAAATGTGGATAAAATTTCTCCTTAGAGGTAAACAATAGCAATAGCGGAAACATGAGTATAATAGGAACTCCCATTAACACATAAAACCAAATCCGCCACAGCAAAATTATAGATTTCTTTAAAATCTTCATCTTCCAAAAATATGAAAATGTATTTAGCAAACTCTATAAAAAAAGTACCTTTACAAAAAATATAATTATGTCTAGAATACTAACAGGTGTGCAAAGTACAGGCACACCTCACTTAGGAAACCTTTTAGGAGCCATTATTCCCGCTATTGAGATGGCAAACGATTCTAAAAACGAATCGTATTTGTTTATTGCTAATTTGCATACCTTAACGCAAATTAAAGATGCAGAAACGCTTAAGCACAACACCTACTCTGTCGCAGCAACTTGGCTTGCATTTGGTTTAGACATTCATAAGACCGTTTTTTATAGACAAAGTGATGTTCCTCAAACTACCGAACTTTCTTGGTATCTAAGTTGTTTCTTTCCTTTTCAACGTCTCACCTTGGCACATTCTTTTAAAGATAAAGCCGATAGATTGGCAGATGTTAATTCGGGATTATTTACTTACCCTATGTTAATGGCAGCAGATATTTTATTATACGATGCCGAATTGGTTCCTGTAGGAAAAGATCAATTGCAACACATAGAAATGACCCGCGATGTAGCTTCTCGTTTTCATACCCAAATGGGAGAAACTTTTGTCTTGCCTGAAGGAAAAATACAAGAAGAGACCAAATATATTCCTGGTACCGATGGCGAAAAAATGAGTAAATCTAGAGGGAATTACATCAACCTTTTTGAGACCGATAAAAAATTACGCAAGCAAGTAATGGGTATCGAGACCGATAGTACTCCTTTAGAAGAACCTAAAAATCCCGATACGTGTAATGTGTATAACCTTTATAAAGTAATCGCTTCCGCGGAACAAATTAAAGAAATGAGGGCTAATTATGAAGGTGGTAATTACGGTTATGGCCACGCAAAACAAGCTCTATTCGACCTTTTAATTGATAAATATGCGGTACAGAGAGAAAAGTATAAGTATTATATGACTCACCTTGAAGAAATAGATTCAGCTTTAGAAACCGGAGCTCAAAAAGCACAACAAACTGCTAATGGAGTACTCGCTAGAGTAAGAGAAAAATTAGGGTATTAATCTTATAAGAAATTAGATATAAAAAAAGCCACTTCGATAAAAAGAAGTGGCTTTTATGGTTTAAAATTCAATTATAAATTAAGTCCAATATTAAGTTGAATCATAATAGGAAACCAGTTACCGTTTCCTTTAGTATCAAAATAATAAATGGTACCAACGTCAAAAAGCAAATGAAACTTTCCGTAGGAACGTTGTAATCCCCATGTGGGTCCCACTGCAAAATCATAATTAGAAGTTCTGTCAAAATTACTCTCTATAGTTTCTCCTCTAGTATAAAATCTCCCAGAAATAAAATTACCAGAATTGTGAGCCGTATTTTTATTCTTGGCTAAGCGTTTTTTAAAATTATAAAAGTGTTTATATTGAAGATCTAAAAAAGGTGTAATAAGATATCTAAAACCAGAACCTCCTCCAGATAAATCTGGATAAGATCCTCCGTAAGTTACCCCTAAACCACCAGAAAGAGTTGATGTATTGGTTACCGCATATTCATATTCTACTCCTGGGTTTAAAAAATTTATTCTAAATACATTTTCAGTATAACTGCTATCAACATTATTTTGTGCAGCTATTTCTTGAAAAATAATTAAACTTAATACTATAAATAAAACTTTTTTCATTTATTGCTTTTTATAAGTTTCTGTCACTGTGCTATCTTCAAAGAACGAAATTAAAAGTGTAGAGCTATTTGAAAACTCATAGGTAACGTTTTGTGTAGACTCAATAGGGCTTTCAAAAGTAAGTTTTAATTGATTCTCATCCAAGAATTCATAACTGCCCATAATTAATAAATTATAACAATCCCCAGGTTCATCTCCTTCATTATAATCAAACTCAAGAGTATTATCTTCATTAAAATAAAACTTATTGGATAGCTCACAGAACTCTAAGCCATCTTCGGTTCTTGCGGTTAAATTCCATTGTCCGATAATTGCCTCTTCTGGATTATCAACAGGGATATCATTAGAAGAAGTATCATCATCGCTGCTACAAGATGAAAAAATTAATATCGACAAAAATAAGAATAGGAAAAATGGTTTAGAAAAATTCATGATATATCATTATAAATGAGCCGCAATATATGCGATAAATTAAATTACTTCAAATTGTTTTCCAGGTAATGGTCTCACAACCCCTTTTAATTCTAAAACTAATAGTATAGGATTGAGTTTAAACGTGGGTAATTTACATTGCAAAGCAAGCACATCTACTTCAGACTTTCCTAACTTCTTTAAAGTATCGAATACAAACTGTTCTTCAGTAGAAAGTTCGACAAAAAGCTGTGTTTGTTGTTTCTTTTGATCCCGAATATCCCAATTAAGCACATATACCAAATCAGCTACATTCGTTAGTAACCTAGCTTGCTGAGTTTTAATTAAATTATTACAGCCTTTACTCAACTGGTCGGTATTTCTTCCTGGCACTGCAAACACTTCTCTATTATAAGAGTTGGCAATATCGGCAGTGACCAAAGAACCACCCTTTTCGGCACTTTCAATAACAATCGTAACCTCACTTAAGCCAGCGATAATGCGATTTCTTTTCAAGAAATTTTTTCTGTCAAAATAAGATCCGCTCCAAAAATCGGTCATAAAGCCTCCATGATTCATCACTTCATTCTCATATTTAGCGTGGGCTTTAGGATAAATTTGATCTAATCCATGAGCTAAACAACCTATAGTTTGCAATCCATGAGCCATAGCTGCCTTATGTGCACAAATATCTACTCCGTATGCAAACCCTGAAACTATTACAGGATTCAACGGTGCAAGCTCTTCTATAAGTTGTTCGCAAAAAGCCACTCCATGAGTGGTTACTTTTCTTGTTCCTACAATGCTTACAATTTTTTTGTGCGCTAAATCAATATTTCCTTTTTGAAATAGTAAAATAGGAGCATCAATGCAATGTTTTAAATAATCGGGATAATTTCTGTCTTCAAAATAACGAACCTCAATATTTTCTTTTTCTATAAATAAAAGCTCTTGTTCTGCTTCTTCCATGTACAAAGAATCGTGAATGCTATTAATTTTTAAATCTCCAAAGCCTTCAATTAGTTTTAGTTCTTTTTTGGTACTCTTAAAAATCGCTTCCGCGGAACCTAATGTTCTCAATAGCTTTTTCGCAGAAATATCTCCGATGTTAGGTACTTTTTGTAATGCTAGTAAATAAATTAGTTCTTGCTCGCTCATAGTGTGTTAGGCTCTTTCTAAAATTACATAAAAACATTTGTTAATAAAATTTTGACATCTTATTTTTCGTTTTACAAAAAACGTCTACTTTTGTTTTAATGAGAATGGAACACTACATAAAAGAATTATTATACCGCTACGAATGCGTTGTTATACCTGGTTTTGGAGGTTTTTTAACCCAAAGAAAATCGGCTTATTTAGACATTCAAAATCAGCAATTTATAGCACCTTCTAAAAGCATTTCTTTTAACCGACAGTTAATTGAGAATGACGGAATTTTAGCTAACTATATCGCTAAAGCGGAAAATATTAGCTATCAACAAGCGGTAGATAAAATCAATTTATTTGTAGAACAACTTTCTAGTTCTCTGGCTAAACACAAAGAAATAAAGTTACCTGAAATAGGTACTTTCTATCAAAAAGATGACAAAATATTATTCTTTGTTAATGACAGCCAAAATTTCTTATTAGATTCTTTTGGGCTACAAAGCACGAAAGCTAATTCCGTTAAGGAAAAAGCATCAAAAATTTTACCTCAACAAGAAGAAATTACTACGGCTCCTATAAAAGAAATTTCTTTACAAGAAGCTATTGTAAAACGAAGTACTTCTAGCTATGCATTTGCAAAATATGCTGCTGTAGGAGTTATTGCTCTAGGTGTTGCTGGCTTATTTGGCGCTAATTGGTACAGCCAAAATGTAACCGAACATAACTTGGTAGAACAACAAAAAGCCACCAAAAAAGTAGAACAGCAAATACAAGAAGCTACTTTTGTCATTAACAATCCCCTACCAGAAATTGTATTTAAGGTAAAAACCGAAATAGGGAATTATCATATTGTTGCAGGAGCTTTTAGAGAAAAAGAAAATGCAGCAAAAAAAGTAACTCAGTTGAAAGCCGAAGGTTTCTCTCCAAGAGAAATTGGTGCTAACAAATATGGTTTACATCAAGTAGTTTATGGCAGTTTTGAAACTCGAGAAGAAGCCTTAGCAAAACTTCGCGAAATTAAAAAATCAAACAATCCTGGAGCTTGGTTGCTAGTTAAAGAACTTTAATCTCTTTTTAACATTCATAAGCTTATCTTTGCACAAAAAAAGAAGATGGAGCCAAAACATCCTAAAGATTCAAAAACTATACTTACCGATTTAGTCTTACCTAGTGAGACCAATCCTCTAAATAATCTTTTCGGGGGAGAGTTACTTGCAAGAATGGATAGAGCTGCGAGTATTGCTGCAAGAAGACATAGCCGAAGAATTGTGGTTACTGCCTCTGTGAATCATGTAGCATTTAAAAAAACAATTCCGTTAGGAAGTGTAGTTACCGTAGAAGCCAATATTTCACGATCTTTTAAAAGCTCTATGGAGGTAATTATAGATGTATGGATTGAAGATCGCGAAAGCGGAATTCGATCTAAAGCCAATGATGCTATTTATACTTTTGTTGCAGTAGACGATAGCGGTTTACCCGTTCCTGTTCCTCCTTTAGAGCCAGAAACCGCTGTAGAAAAGGAAAGATACGATGCCGCATTACGTAGAAAGCAACTTAGTTTGGTCTTGGCAGGAAAAATGAAACCTCAAGAAGCAACCGAGCTAAAAGCGCTTTTCGAAAATTAACTTCCTAAAAAAATCATAGTTTCTAAATAAAACCTTAACAACCAACAGCTTCCTCTTAAATTAAAGCCAAAGTTGTTTTTGAGTTACATCTAAACGCTGTTTTATTTTTAATTTAACTGTAGAAAATATTTCCGATTTCTCGGATGTATTATTCTTTACCTAATTAAATATAAAATTTCGTTTAGTAATGCTTCATATTTCAAGTTTTTCAGAAGAATCTATACAAAAGATCTTAGCAACTCTTGAAGAATCCTCTGAGGTAAATTGTGAACTTCCAGGAGGAGGGTGGATGCATATAGAAGACAACCTCCCCTATCTCATTGTCTATCGCCAAGTGAATGAAGATACCGGAATCAAAAAAATGATAAACAGTGGCGGTGCTTATCTTATTATCGGGAAAAAAGATTTTCAGGGCTATCAAAAATTATTAAAAGCTTTATCACATCAACTTTCTACCAAATTTGGCTCCTACATGCTCTTCGAAATGTATCTAGGAGATTTAGAAAGTAAAACTTTTTATATAAAAGGACCTGCGAAAAGAATCTCTACTACTTTAGAAATTCTCAAAAAGGAGCTTACCAAATCTTCTGGTTTGTCTTCAGGAATTAATCTTTCTGCAGAAATTAAAAATTTAGAAAACCGTCAAGCGGAAGGGGTTGAACCCTTAATTTCTATTCAACACGCTAAAGATTCTGGTGCCTTATGGATAGGTTTAGAAATACCACCCATTTTTAGAGATAAAGAATATCATTTATATCCATTATTTTTTAGGAAATTTAGAGATTTTCTTATCAACTCCGTTCAAAAAGCGGTGTATGATTTTATAAGAGTACAAACTAAAAATCCTATAAAGAGTTATTATGCTTTAGGAAGAAAAAGTTTAAAGCAAAAGGTTTTTGAAATCGATAAAGAACTGGCAGAGATTGAGAAGTCTTTTCAGTTTTTATGGTTGGTTTCTCCTGTAAATATTCAAAATATAAAACAAACTTTCTTTGAAAGTAAGTACGAGAAAGTTTTAGACTATCATTATCGTCTTCTTCCTATAGATCCAGATATTTTAAAAAGAAAGCTATACAATCTAAAAATCGAAGACATTAATGACCCTGCTATGTCTTATATCTTTCATGAAAAAAGAGAGGAATTAGATCAGCAAATTACGATGCTTAATGAAAGGGGTAGTAAAAATTTTTTCTATAACAGCATCCGACTTTATAAAGGAATAGACAACGAAATTTGCGAACAAGCAGAACTAATATTACAAGACGTTTCCGAAAAGGAAAAAACCAAAGATAAAGATAACTGCAACGCTACTTATTTTAGAGATTTAGCACTTCAAGAGTTTTCACATTACATGAAGCAAGATGAAAATTTTAAATGTAAAGTTCATTTAAGAGACGATGTCAATATTATGATGGTTTCTCAAGGAGAGTTATATATTCCTAGTGATTATAAAATGAGCATGACAGAAGCTGAAGCATTAATTCAGCACGAGGTTGGCACGCACGCGCTTACTTTTTATAATGGTCAACAACAACCTTTACAGCAATTAAGTGTTGGATTAGCCGATTATGATACCTTACAAGAAGGACTCGCCGTAATGTCTGAATATTTAATTGGAGGCCTTACTGCTAATCGACTACGAACCTTGGCAGGAAGAGTAGTTGCAGGAAAAGCTCTAATGGATGGAGGAGATTTTCAACAAATATTTAGATTGCTTACTCAAGAAAAAGGCTTTTCTCCCGAAAGTGCTTTTAATATCACTTCGAGGATTATGCAAGGCGGAGGATTCATAAAAGATATAATTTACTTGAAAGGATTAGTGCTTTTACGCAATTACCTACAAAAAGGTGGAGATTATGAACCATTGCTAGCTGGTAAATTCAGCTTAAAACATTTAGATGTCGTGAAAGAGTTAACTGAAAGACAAGTTCTAAATCCACCAAAATTACGCCCTAGTTATTTAACTAGTGATATAGCAAAAGAGAGATTACAACTAATTAGAGAAGGCCTGCCCATCTCACAAATGATCAACCCATGAAAATATGTTTTGTATTAAATAACGTAGACGAAGAGAACTACAACAGTTCTGTGGTACTTATGCACAATGCTCATCAACGAGGTCATACCGTAATGATGATGGATGTGGGTGATTTTAATTTCACACATAACGAGCCTTTAAATATTCACGTGCTTCAAGTACCTAAATCCGTGAAAACTAAATCGGCTAAAAAGTTTATTGAAGATATTAAAAAAGCGAAGCTCAAGAAAAAGAAAATCTCTTCTAAAAATGTAGATGTTCTTTTCATTAGAAATAACCCTACTGAAGAAGTAGAAAGGCAGTGGGCAGAACACGCTGGTGTGGCTTTTGGAAAAATGATGCAACAAGAAGGAGTTTTAGTACTCAATGATGCTTATGCACTATCTCATGCTTTTATAGATAAACTTTACTTTGAAGAACTTCCGTCAAGTATAAAACCCGATTCTGTCATTACCCGCAAGAAAGAAGATATTTTAGAATTCTTTGAAAAGCAAAACAAAAAGATGGTGCTTAAACCCTTGGAGGGTTCGGGTGGAAGAGATGTTTATCTTATTGATGAAAATGAAAAAAACCTCAACCAAATTATCGAAACCTTATTAAATCAAGGTTATGTAATTGGACAAGAATATCTACCCGATGTAAAAGACGGTGATGTGAGAATTTTACTAATGAACGGTAGACTTATTGAACGCGACGGTAAACACTCTATGATTAGAAGAAAAATGGGAGAGGGTGAATTTAGAAGTAATTTTAATCAAGGAGCAACGGCAGAAGCAGTTGAGCTTACCGATGATTTTAAAAAGATTATTGAGGTGGTTGCACCAAAATTAATTCAAGATGGTTTGTTCTTTGTTGGTCTAGATGTGGTTAAAGACAAGTTGATAGAAATTAATGTTTTAAGTCCGGGGGGGTTAGATTATTTCCATCAAATAGATTATCCCGATTTTGGCGATGAAATTATCGATGCAATAGAGAGAAAGCTAGAATATAAAGAAATGTATGGTCATCACTTTTCTAACAGGGTTTTGGCTACTATGGAATAATTTTTAGAAAAGAGAAAAATGAAAGAGAACGTAGCAAGAATATTAGGAGAATATACATCTGGCAATAAAGGCCCCTTATTATTTATAAGTGCAGGAATTCATGGGAATGAACCCAGCGGAGTTATTGCTCTCCAAAAAGTGTTTAAAGAATTAGAAAAAACCCAACCTCACATTAACGGAACCCTTGTCGGAATTTCTGGAAACCATAAAGCACTTAATGAAAATCAACGTTATATAGATGAAGATCTTAACCGGGTATGGACCGAAGAAAACATCGAAAAAGGGAAAGCTGAAAGTCACGAAGAAAAAGAGATGTACGAGATTATTGAAGTACTAAAAAAATATCCTGAAGCAAGTTTTACCAAGCGCTATTTTATGGATTGTCACACCACTTCTTCTGATAGTCTCCCTTACCTTTCTGTACAAGAAGTAAACGATAACGATGCGTGGTCGCGTAACTTCCCAACTTATATCGTAAGAGGATTTAGCGACATAATTACTGGCGATTTTGATCATTACCTAAGTAGAACTGGTCTTACTGGCTTTGTTTTTGAAGCTGGTCAACACGAAAGCAAATCTTCTGTAGAAAACCAAGAAGGGATGATTTGGCTTTGTTTAAAAGAAGCCTGTGACTTAGATTTAAGCCTTATTTCTTGCTACCCCGATTGTGTCGAAAATTTTAAAACCAAAAATGCACCCGCACAAAAAGTTTTTGATATTGAATACCGTCACGGATTAGAAGATAACGACGATTTTAAAATGCAACCTGGTTTTCAAAATTTTCAAGAAATAAAAAAGGGGGAATTGCTTGCCATTCAAAACGGTAAAGAAATTAAAAGTCAGTGGAACGCAAGAATTTTTATGCCTTTGTATCAAGCGCAAGGGAATGATGGTTTTTTTGTAATTAAAGAAGTGAAAGATTGAGGTTTTTAAAATCCTTTTAAAGAAATTTGTGGCTTAAAATTTTAAGTCTTGGCCACAACTCCAAAAGTATCTTTTAAAGAAATAAACAAAATTGCAATTCCAGCTATTATTGCAGGAATAGCAGAACCGCTTATTTCTTTAACCGATATCGCAGTAATCGGAAATGTAGAAAAAAACTCTATTGAAGCTTTGGCTGCTGCCGGAATTGTAGGCTCCTTCTTATCGGCTATTATTTGGATTGTCGCACAAACCAAAACCGCTATTTCTTCCATTATTTCTCAACATTTGGGAGCCAATAGAATTCACGCCGTAAAGACTTTAATACCACAGGCCATTCTTTTTAATTTGTTTTTGAGTCTCGTTATTTACGGACTTACAGCCTTTTTTGCTGAAGCTATTTTTAGTGCTTACAACGCCGATGGATTAATACTTCAATACACGCAAGAATATTACACCATTAGGGCTCTTGGCTATCCACTCACCTTAGTCACTTTTGCTATTTTCGGAATTTTTCGTGGGCTTCAAAATACACTTTGGGCCATGAAATGTAGTTTGGCAGGCGCAGCCGTAAATGTTGGACTAGATTTTTTACTGGTCTATGGCGTTGAAGATTATATTCCTCCTCTGCATTTAGCTGGAGCCGCTTACGCGAGTCTTGCTGCACAAGCTACCATGCTTATTGTGGCTTTGTATTACTTCTTTAAAAAAACACCCTTCCATTTAAAGCTGAGTTTCAATATTAACCCTCAAATGAAACCACTTCTTATTATGGCGGCTAATCTGTTCGTAAGAACGGCTGCACTCAATTTTGCCATTTATTTAGCAAATGCTTACGCTACAGATTATGGTAAAAACTATATTGCTGCGCAAAGTATTTTGATGAACATTTGGCTCTTCTTTTCCTTTTTTATTGATGGTTATGCTAATGCAGGGAACGCTATAAGTGGAAGACTTCTAGGAGCAAAAGATTATACCAGACTATGGAATTTAAGTAAAGACATTTGCAAGTATGCGGTGTTTATCGCTTTTATTTTAATGGGAATTTGTGGTTTATTTTACGATGAAATCGGACTTATTTTTAACAAAGAAGAAAGTGTATTGGTTTTATTCTCTTCAGTATTTTGGTTAGTACTTTTGATGCAACCTATAAACGCCATTGCTTTTATGTTCGACGGTATTTTTAAAGGCTTGGGAGAAGCTAAATACCTTCGCAATGTTTTATTGGCAGCCACTTTTTTAGGTTTTACACCTACGCTTTTGTTGGCAGACTATTTTGGATTAAAGCTCTATGCCATTTGGCTTGGTTTTTTGGTTTGGATGCTCATCCGCAGCAGCGCATTGGTTATTCAGTTTAGAAGAAAATATTTGAATTAAAACATCAAGGTTTATGCAAGATCAACACAAAGCTTATCTCTACGCTGTCATTTCTGTTCTGTTATGGGCAACTGTGGCTTCTGCGATGAAAATTAGCTTAGCATATCTCGATTTTTTACAATTGCTCTTTCTTTCTGTTTCGGTTTCTTTAGTGGTACTTTTTATCGTCATAGTAGCTCAAGGAAAATTGAAAAATGTGTTTAAACTTCCTTTAAAAGCTTACTTAAAATCTGCTGTTTTTGGACTCATAAATCCCTTTCTTTACTATATCGTTTTATTTAAAGCTTATGATTTATTGCCTGCTCAAGAAGCCCAGCCTTTAAATTATACGTGGCCTATTATGATGACGCTTTTGTCTATTCCCATTTTAAAGCAAAAGATAAATATTCAAAATTTTTTAGCGATTCTCATTAGCTTTTTGGGTGTTCTCACCATTTCTACACGAGGTAATTTACTAGGTTTCTCTTTTAGCAACCCTTACGGAGCTATTTTAGGAATTGCTTCTGCTGTAATTTGGGCGCTGTTTTGGATTTACAACATCAAAGATAAACGAGATGAAATTAGCAAGCTCTTTCTCAATTTCCTTTTCGGAATCGTTTACATTAGTATTGCCCTAGCTGCTTTTTCGAGTTTCCCTACTTTTTCCGCTAAGCATTATATGGGTGCTGTTTATGTAGGATTGTTTGAAATGGGAGTTACTTTTATTATTTGGTCTATGGCTTTAAAAAAATCGACACACACAGCTAAAGTAAGTCGGTTAATCTACCTTGTCCCATTTTTATCTTTAATCGTTATTTACTTTACGGTTGGCGAAAGTATCCAAAGCTCAACCCTTATAGGTTTAGGATTAATCGTTGGCGGATTAATTTTTGATAACATTAATTTTATACGTCTTATGGAAAAAGTGTTGAAGAGAAAGAAAACCAAAATCTAAAAACTTCTATTTATAATATTAATTTCAGTTTAACATCTGTCTATTTAAAATTGCTTTAAAAAGTCGTAATTTTAAGGTATGAATAGAAACGATGTTAGTAGTGGTTTTATTTTTAAAACCTACAAAAAACCATATCAATCTCCTTTTGAAGTTCTTTTTGAGGTTTTTAAAGAATTAATTACCCACACGTCTGGAGATTTTGAGGAAGCTATAGATTGGCTTCGTCAACTCGATAAGGAATATGAATTAACCACTCCAGATTATAGTATCGAAGACTTTATTGAAGATCTTAAAGCAAAAGGCTACATTCAAGAACGTGTAAAACCTGATGGTAAAAACGGAATTGAAATTACTTCAAAAACCGAAAAAGCGATACGACAACGTGCATTAAAACAAATTTTTGGGAAAATGCGTAAAGGCGCCTCGGGTAACCATAAAACAAAACATACAGGAAATACCCAGGATTCTACAGGAGATTTTAGGAATTATCAATATGGAGATGCGCTAGATAAAATCTCTATGACAGAGAGTTTGAGAAATGCACAAATTAATCATGGCTTAGACGATTTTCATTTAAGCGAAGATGATTTGGTGGTAGAAGAAAGCAATCATAAATCGCAAATGAGCACGGTATTAATGATCGATATAAGCCATAGTATGATTTTGTATGGTGAAGACCGTATTACTCCTGCCAAAAAAGTGGCGATGGCCTTAGCGGAATTAATTCTTACTCAATATCCCAAAGACTCCTTAGATGTAATCGTTTTTGGAAATGATGCTTGGCCTATTAAAATTAAAGATTTGCCTTATCTACAAGTAGGTCCGTTTCATACCAATACCGTTGCCGGATTACAATTGGCGATGGATATTTTAAGAAGAAAACGAAATGCCAATAAACAAATTTTTATGATTACCGATGGTAAACCCAGTTGCTTGCGCTTACCCGATGGTACATATTACAAAAACTCTATGGGCTTAGATGAATATATTACCCAACGCTGCTATAATATGGCAGCACAAGCCAGAAAATTAAATATTCCTATCACTACATTTATGATAGCATCAGACCCTTATTTACAACAATTTGTAGATGAATTTTCTGCTTCCAACCAAGGAAAAGCTTATTACACTGGACTTTCGGGATTAGGAGAGATGATTTTTGAAGATTATGAAGCGAATAGAAAAAAGAGAATACGGTAAATAATAGGTTTTGACTTCGTTCAGCCTAAAGAGAAAAAGAGTAAATATTAATGCGCAAGGGATTGAGCGATTGTTGAAGCTCTTTTTAAAATGTTGTGAGAGCAATATTTTAAAAAAGCGACTCGTGAAAGCCCGACCCGCAGGGTTGCGCCCAAAGAAATATAAAAATGAATCTAATTGAAATAAAAACATTTGGCGAGTTAAAAAATACAGGATACCAAAGTAAAAGTATCAAAGAAGAACTTCGCCAAAATCTTATTGATAAAATAAAGCATAAAGAACAAGTTTTTGAAGGAATTCACGGCTATGAAAAAACAGTAATTCCAGAATTGGAACGTGCAATTCTATCTAAACATAACATTAATCTTTTAGGATTAAGAGGACAAGCAAAGACAAGACTTGCGCGTTTAATGCTTCAGTTATTAGATGAATATATACCTGTGGTTAAAGGTTCAGAAATTAATGATGATCCTTTTCATCCTATTTCTAGGTTTGCACAAGAGACTTTAAATGAAATGGGAGATGATACTCCGTTGAGTTGGTTGCACAGAGACGATCGTTTTGCTGAAAAATTAGCAACGCCAGATGTCACTGTAGCCGATTTGATTGGGGATGTAGATCCTATTAAAGCTGCTAATTTAAAATTGAGTTATGCCGATGATCGTGTTATTCATTTTGGGATGATACCACGCGCAAACCGCTGTATTTTTGTAATTAACGAGTTACCCGATTTACAAGCGAGAATACAAGTGGCTCTTTTTAATATTTTACAAGAAGGAGACATCCAAATACGTGGTTTTAAATTAAGAATGCCGCTAGATCTTCAGTTTATCTTTACTGCAAACCCTGAAGACTACACCAATCGAGGAAGCATTGTTACGCCTCTTAAAGATAGGATTGGATCTCAAATTCTAACTCACTATCCTAAAGATATAGAAACGGCTAAAAAAATTACAGCACAAGAAGCAAAACTAGAAGAGAATCAAAATACCCGAGTAAGTGTTCCTGAAATTGCTAAAGATGTATTAGAACAAATTAGTTTTGAGGCGAGAAAAAGTGAATATGTAGATGCAAAAAGTGGGATTAGTGCAAGAATGAGTATCACTGCTTTTCAAAACTTATTGAGTACGGCAGAACGTAGAGCAATAATAGCTAATGATGAGCATACGCAACTTCGATTAAGTGATTTTACAGGAATAATCCCTGCGATCACTGGGAAAATAGAATTGGTATATGAAGGTGAACAAGAAGGAGCCGATTTTGTTGCCAAAGAATTAATAACCGAAGCTGTAAAAACGTTATTCACTACTTACTTCCCAAAAATTGAAAAGCTTCAAAAGCAAGACGAAGAAACGCCTTATGATGATTTACTTAATTGGTTTTTTAATCAGGAAGGGGTAGCAATAACGTCAGATTTGAGTGATGAAGAATACCAGCAAACCTTACTAAGAATTACTCCCTTACCTCAACTTGTAAAAAAATACGTTCCCGATGTAACTGAAAATGATCAATTTTTTATGATGGAGATGGTATTGTGGGGATTAGCTGCCTATCAAAAACTAAGTAAGCACGAGTTTTCTGAAGGTACGCAGTTTCAAGACCTATATGGTAATTTTATCAATAACTTATAAGGGTTAAAGCTAAGCTAAAACGCATGGTCTTGTAATTCATTTTTTCTAACTTTAAGAAAAATACAAGACCATGCTTCAACAAATTCATATACCTAACGAAGAAAAAACAGATACGAATCAGCAATTTGGTTGGTATACTTTAGGAGACTTTATAGCTGCCAATTGGTTTTATATTACGGCAGTTGTTGTTATTGCTTTAATTGTTCTTATGTATTCTAAGAGATTGAAACAAGAACGTTTAAAAAGGCAAGAAGAAGCTCGACAAAATGCTAACGAGTCTTCAACCAACCGGTAATACTTAAACGTTGATCGTTGGTTACCTTTTTTACTTCGTGTTCTAAAACCTGACTTTCAAAAATTACAACTCTACCAGGCATAGGATAAATCACTTCTTCGCTGCCATCGGTCTTATAAATAACCAATTCCCCACCGTTGGTAGTTAACCAATTCTCTTCATTTAAGTAGCAAACAATCGACAGTTTTCTACGAGAATCATTTTGAAATGTATCTAGATGTCTTTTATAAAACGTTCCTGTAGGATATACCGCATAATGAAACTCTTTATGTAAAATTCCCATAAAGCAAGTTTTATTTAGGTAAGCTACAAGGTTATTTATTTTTGTAAAAAAAATACTTTCTGCCCGATCTGCCTTTTGTTCATCTATCCATAAAATAAAATCACCTCGTATGGCTTTTTCAATTACCTCATTCGTTCGGTTTCCTATGGCAGATTTTTTAAATTGGTCTTCTTCAAACTTCTGTAAAGTCGCTGTGCGTAGAATTTCTATTTCCGAGGCATCGAAAAATGTATCAATGATACTGTATTGATCTTTTAATAAGTCTTCAATTATTTTTTCAAATTTTAGATTTACTTCAAAATCTACTTGCTCAAAAAGTTCGGTATTTAACATTCAAATATTTATAAAATAGCCCGGCAATATTAGTCCTTTTTTTTGATTGTATAGTTTTAAGAAAATCAGAAAAATTAAAATTTAATTCAACTCAAGTTTAATCCTTAACTTTGCAGCACAAATAAAATTTTTACTAGTGGAAATATTACAATTTTTAAGCGGCCCAGGACTTTTCTTAATTTTAGGTATAGCAGTAGTTGCAGTGGTTCTTTATAATAAATTCAAGAGATAATGAGTCAAATTCGCCTTACCAAACAATTTAATTTTGAAACCGGTCACGCCCTTTATGGTTACGACGGTAAATGTAAAAACGTACACGGTCATAGCTATAAACTTAACGTTACAGTGATAGGACAACCTATTAACGACCGTAACCACGTAAAAAACGGAATGGTGATCGATTTTAGCGATCTAAAAAAAATTGTGAAAGAAGAAATTGTAGACCAATTTGATCACGCTACGGTACTCAATAAAACCACGCCGCATATAGAACTGGCAGAAGAACTGATAAAGAGAGATCATAATGTTATTTTGGTTGATTATCAACCCACAAGCGAGCAAATGATCATCGATTTTGCCGAAAAAATTAAAGCAAGACTTCCTAAAGAAATACAATTACACAGCTTAAAACTTCAAGAAACTGAAACTAGTTTTGCCGAGTGGTTTGCGAGTGATAATTAGGGCGTTTCCCTGCGGGTCGGGCTTTACATTGCAATCTTTAAAAGTTTTCTTCAAAAACTCTTAAAGGATTTTCATTTCAATCCCTAACGCAAAAAAAAATCTTCTTAGAAATAAGTATATTTGATTTCTACAATGAAAACCATGCAGATTCCTCCAGGTAAAAAAGTTTATTTTTCAAGTGATAATCACTTAGGCGCTCCTACGCAAGAATTAAGTAAACCCAGAGAGAAAAAATTTGTGCAATGGTTAGATGAGATTAAAGAAGATGCAGCAGCAATTTTTTTATTAGGAGATCTATTCGATTTTTGGTTTGAATATAAACACGTAGTCCCCAAAGGATTTGTACGTGTTTTAGGAAAATTAGCCGAAATCCGCGACAGCGGAATCCCTATTTACTTTTTTGTTGGTAACCATGATCTTTGGATGAACTCTTATTTTGAAGACGAATTAAATATTCCTGTCTTTCACCAACCCAAAGAATTTATTTTCAATAACAAAACCTTTCTCATAGGTCACGGCGATGGTCTAGGTCCGGGAGACAAAGGCTACAAACGAATGAAAAAGGTGTTTACCAATCCCTTTTCTAAATGGTTGTACCGTTGGTTTCATCCAGATTTGGGGGTACCTTTAGCTCAACATCTTTCTGTCAAAAATAAACTGATCTCTGGCGATGACGATGCCAAATTCTTAGGAGAAGAAAACGAGTGGTTGGTACAATATGCTAAGCGAAAATTAGAAAGTAAACATTACGATTATTTTGTTTTTGGACACCGACATTTACCTATGAGTATAGAAGTAGGAAAAAACTCTACTTATCACAATCTTGGAGATTGGATTAATTATTACACCTATGGAGTTTTTAATGGAGATACATTTGAGTTAAAGGAATATTAATTAGCGCAAACTTCTAAATATTTTTTGAGGTCTAATTGAAATAATGTTGCTCCTAACAAGGTATTAATTTCTTCTAATTCTATTTTACTAACCGCCAATTCAATTTTTGAAGATGGCGTTTTTAGAAGAATAGACTTGCAATTTTTTGGTGTCTTGCATTGTGAACAACAGCCTTGTTCTACCGCTTCGATTACATTTTTTTGAAATAACTTTACCTCTTCTACGCTAAGAAAAAAACCCGTGTCTCTAAATACCACTTGTAACTTATCTTTTTTTGATTTCCAAAAAAAAGAAATTCCGAATTGGGTTTTGTGTATGATATCTATTTCTTCCATGCTTATCTTTTATATCAAAGATAAACTTATTTAGAATAATTCTAAACTAAAAAAGCGTTTTATTTTTCCTGTTTTTTAGCAATCTCTTTTCCAAGAAAATAAGCTCCTAAAAGCGGTATCAATACAAAAGCCGTATAGTTTTGCCACCAACCTAAAGAATAAGCTAAAATGGCAAAGCCTGTTAAAAAAATGATGGCTAATAAATCTAAGTAATATTTATTCAAGTTGATAGTTGTTTAAAATGCTATATAATTAATCTTTGAGTTTTCTTTAATTTCTAAAATTTTAGAAGTAAAGATATCTACTAAAATAATTCTATTCCAGTTATAGAATTCAAATTTATCACTGGAAGAGATATCCCTCAAGTCTAAATCATTCGCTCCAGATGCACCAGCACATATAATTAACCAATTACTCTCAAATTTTGAAAACCATTTTGATGCTAATTGACTTTTACTTTTAACTATATAATTAATGTATTCTTCTTTAGTGTCTTCATAATTTGAAGTTACGCTTTTATTAATTATAGTACTATGATTCGTTTTAAGGATAATTACTCTTCTAATATTTGGAGTTGGGTTAATAATTTGCCTTTCATTAATATGGTTTTTGATTTCTTCTTCTAAGCTTTTAGCTTCCTCAATAAATTTCAACTGATTTATTACTAAATGACTATAATGTATATTAATACTATACCCTTCAGGGTATCTCTCTTTAATTCTCTTTCTTACAATTTTATGTAAACGATTTACATAAACTTCACTCCTTTTTAAAATAGAGCCAGTATCGGAATAGTCTGAATAAAAATCTGTGATTTCACATCCAATTTTATAATTATTTCTAGTTAAAATAAAATCTGGCGATTCTGTACTTTCTATCTCAAACTTTTCTTCTAGTTGATCAAGATATTTATCGAGAAATAATCTTTCCTTTTCCTTCTTTCCTAACATTGACCTATCGAATATCTTTTAGTTTTAATTGCAAACTAACATTTCCATTCCATTCATTCTCGTCAACTGAATAAACAGCATCAAAAGGCTCTTTGTTAGCTACAGTTTTTAATTTTTTTCCTAAATTAAAACCTATTGCTCCTAGCATTTCTTGGTTAGGAAGTTGCTGCACACAACATTTTAAATGATCATTTTCTTGACCTACGGCTTTTGCATAACCCGTATCTGTAAGGTTGGTCGTTAGAAAAGTAGGAGCCATATTCCCAGGTCCAAAAGGAGCAAATTGTTTGAGGATTCTATAAAATTTAGGAGTGATCTCTGTTAAAGATAATGCTGCATCTATTTTAATTTCGGGCGTAAGAAGACGAGTTTCTATGCTTGCCGCAACTACTTCTTCAAATTTTTGTTTAAAGTTTTCATATTGGTTTTCGTGCAGTGTTAAACCCGCAGCATATCTATGTCCGCCAAATTGCTCTATATATTCTTGGCAAGCTTCTAAAGCATTATAAACATCAAAACCTTTAACGGATCTTGCCGAAGCTGCTAATTTTTCACCGCTTTTAGTAAAAACCAACGTTGGTCTGTAATACGTTTCGGTAAGACGGGAAGCCACAATCCCAATAACTCCTTTATGCCAATCTTCTTGATAAACTACGGTAGTATATCTATCTTCTTCCTTATGATCTAAAATTTGTTGCAAAGCCAACTCTGTAATACTTCTGTCCTCTTCCCTTCTTTCTTTATTGTACTGCTCTATTTCTTGTGCAAAAAGTTGAGCTTGCTCCTCATTCTCTTCGGTAAGTAATTCTACAGCGTGTAAACCGTGTTTCATTCTTCCGGCAGCATTTATTCTGGGAGCGATGATAAAGACTACATCTGTAATAGTTAACGTTGTTTTTTTTATCTGATTGATAATCGCCTTGAATCCATTCCGCGGAAGCGTATTTATGACATGTAAACCGTGATAGGCTAATATTCTATTTTCTCCTGTTATAGGGACTATATCGGCTCCGATTGCAGTTGCCACTAAATCTAAATATGGTATTAAACTTTGTACTGTATTTCCTTTATCTTGCTCTAATGCTTGTATAAGTTTAAACCCTACACCGCAACCGCAAAGTTCTTTATAAGGATAATTACAATCTTCTCGTTTAGGGTCTAAAACGGCTATTGCCAAGGGAATTTGATTTCCTGGCCTGTGGTGATCACAAATAATAAAATCTATCCCTTTTTCTTTAGCATAAGCTACCTTTTCTATGGCTTTAATCCCACAATCTAAAGCTACAATTAGGGTTATTCCATTATCGTGCGCATAATCTATTCCCGCATAAGAAACGCCATATCCTTCTTTATAGCGATCGGGAATATAGGTAGTGACGAAATTGGTTTGTGTTCTTAAATAAGAGCTCATTAGTGCTACGCTAGTAGTCCCATCTACATCATAATCGCCATAAACCATGATGAATTCTTCTTCGTGTACAGCTTCCTGAATTCTTTTAACCGCTACATCCATATCTTTCATAAGAAATGGGTCGTGTAAATCTTCTAGCTGCGGCCGAAAAAATTTCTTAGCTTGTTCAAAAGTTTCAATGCCTCGCTGGACTAACAAAAAGGCAATAGCTTCTTCTACTCCCAAGCTTTTTTGAAGTTGTGCTACTTTTTCTTGATCTGGTTTTGGGGCAAGCGTCCAACGCATTTTGAGTATTTTAATATTTATTAAGAGTAAAGTTACAAAAGTATAGCGCTACAAGTAAGAATATGGCTTACACTTTATAATATTAGGTTCTAGTTTTTTTGTCTCAAAAGAAGTTTATTACATTTGAAAAAAACCTAAACCTATTTTATGCCCGCTAGACCTATTCAATTTAAGCAACGTAATTTATTAAAGATTTTTGGTTTTGTTTTGTTAGGGCTTATCTTACTAGTCGGCGGATTAATAGGCTATTTTATTTCTCAAGATTTCATCTATTTCTATCTCGTGGCTGCAGCTAATATTATATTAGCTTACATTTTCTTTACTTCCAGAATTAAAAAGAATCAAGTCATATTCGATCCTGTTTTTGTAAAATTTAAACTCACCCAAAAAGAGAGTAAGAAAATAAAAACCGATTTAATAGAAAAAGCAATTCTCACCGATGATCATTTAGAGGTGACACTAAAAGGTCGTGAAGATTTAAAAATTGATCTTAAAGAATACAGTAAGGAAGATCAGGTTTATTTTGAAAAACTTCTCAACTCATTTCAATAATGACATAAACCCTACTTTACATTTGGTCATTAAAACTTACTTTAAAATAATCATTTCTTTAAATCTATTAAAGATTTTTGAAACATTTAATAATTAATTTGGTCTTTAGAATATAGTAAGTAACTATAAACTAATTCATTAATCAAAATTAATTCATTATGAGAAAATTATTTTTTACACTAGCCACGATGAGTTTGGTAGTAGCATCTAGTTATGCAACAGCTCTAGAAAATCATGAACCTTCCGTTTCTATTTCGATTTACGAAATGAACGAGAATAACGAAACTTTAAGCTCTTTTTGTAAAGCAATCGTAAAAGGAGATCTAAAAATGGTACAGCAACTTATTGATTTAGGAGAAGATATCAACCAAAAATCTTTAGGAAAAACACCAGCAATGTATGCTGCAAGATATAATAAAGTAGAGATCCTAACGCTTCTTATTGAAAATGGAGCAGATCTTTCTATGCGCTCTAGCAAAGAAAGATATACTGCCAAAAAATTCGCTGAACTTTCTAATGCAAAAGAATCATTAATGCTTTTAGAAAAATCTTCTAAGTAATAATATTCTTATTAAATGTAAAATAAGGTGGCTTGCAGCCACCTTATTTTTTTCCTTCTACAATAATTACAATTTCACCTTTAGGAGGTTTTTGAGTATAATACTCTAATACTTTTTGTACCTCACCTCGCTGGGTTTCTTCGTGCAACTTACTTATTTCTCTTGAAACAGAAATCTGCCGTTCCCCTCCAAAATATTCTTTAAAATGTTGAAGCGTTTTTAAGAGTTTATGCGGAGATTCATAAAAAATCATGGTTCGAGTTTCTTCCGCTAAGAGTTGAAGCCGAGTTTGTCTTCCTTTTTTTACGGGCAAAAAACCTTCAAATACAAATTTGTCGTTGGGCAAACCACTATTCACTAAAGCAGGAACAAAAGCGGTAGCTCCCGGCAAGCAATCTACTTCTAAACCTTCTTCAACACAAGCACGTGTTAACAAAAAACCCGGATCTGAAATTGCTGGTGTACCTGCATCGCTTATTAATGCCACATTTTCTCCTTGTTTTAGTCTATTTACAATCATCTCTAAAGTTTTATGCTCATTGTGCATATGATGACTGTACATTTGTGTAGAAACTTCAAAATGTTTTAAAAGTTTTCCGCTGGTTCGTGTGTCTTCGGCTAAAATAAAATCAACTTCTTTTAAAACTCGAATGGCTCTAAAAGTCATATCTTCTAAATTACCGATAGGTGTAGGAACAATAAATAATTTTCCCATTAAGCATATTTATTTTCGATAGCTTGAAGAAATCTATTTTCATAAACCTCTTTATTCTCCCAATGATTATAGTCTGGTTTTACGACTTCATTTATAAATCTCTCTGCTTCAGGGTAGCTCTCTATAGTATTTAATTGAGAAAGCACTCTGTTGTAGTCTGATGCATCTCCATCAAAAAGATGTTTGATATAGCTTAGTCGATCATTAAGTCCTATTTGAATTCCTTTTTTCAAACGATCATTTAATGATTTTTTCTTGTCAGAATGTTTGCTATTAAAGTCTTCTTTGCGTTCAAACTCTGGCATAATTCCAAAGAGATTTTGCTGTTCTTCCGTTAATAAATCCTCATCTTTCGCTTTTTCTATATCGTTTTTAACTTCTTTTTCTTCAAACTGAGGTTCTTCTGTAGAGGTTATTTCGTGAGCAATTTTATTCTCCTTCTTCTCAACTTTCTTTTCGGAAGGCCTTTCAAATTGAGGTAAATCATCATAATGAACACCTCCTAAATTTCTAAATTCGTCTTTTTTATCTTCCTCTTTTTGAGGTAAGATGTTCTCTAACACCTCATCTACCTTCTGAGTTTCTGGGGGCATAGAGGCTACGATATCTTTAATTTTTTCGGTATTGGGTTCTGTAATGGCTTGGGTGTTATGTTCTGTCCCATCAGGCCTAGCATCATCTTTAATAGAAGTGTTATCCTCTTTCTTTGATTTTGATGGAGCTACAATTTCTTCCGTTAAGGTTTTTTCAATATTTTTTCTACCAATAGTGGGTTGCGGTCCATCAAAATACTTTTCGGTAAAAGAAAGCACCGAAAGTTTTTCGTACAATACACCAGTTACTGCTTTAAGTTCATGAACATCTGCTTTATTTTTTAATTGCAAAATTCTATGAGCTATACTCATAAGCTCTGCTTCTAGGGTCTTCTTCATAACTTTATGATTTACTTTGCTACTGCAGCTTTATTTTTAGTAAATTTATCTCAACTTTACTCTAACAGGAATTTTCCTGTTGAATGCTGAAAATTACAAAATGTTTCTCGAAAATACCGTAAATCACGAAGAGCAATTTGGATGGATTGAAGTAATTTGTGGAAGTATGTTCTCAGGAAAAACTGAAGAACTTATTCGCAGGTTAAAACGAGCCCAGTTTGCCAAACAAAAAGTAGAAATTTTTAAACCCGCTATCGATACGCGCTACGATGATGAGATGGTAATTTCTCACGATGCTAACGAAATTAGGTCTACACCCGTTCCTGCCGCTGCTAACATTAGACTTTTAGCAGATGGTTGCGATGTTGTGGGCATTGATGAAGCTCAATTTTTCGATGATGAGATTGTCAGCGTTTGCAACGATTTGGCAAATAAAGGAATTCGAGTAGTGGTTGCTGGTTTAGATATGGACTTTAAAGGCAATCCTTTTGGACCTATGCCTAATCTTATGGCCACTGCAGAGTATGTGACAAAAGTACACGCTGTTTGCACACGAACGGGAAATTTAGCCCAATACAGCTTTAGAAAAGCAGCCAGTAAAGATTTAGTACTTTTAGGAGAAACCGAAGAATATGAACCTTTAAGTAGGGCTGCCTACTACAAAGCTATGCTCGATCAAAAGGTGAGAAAAATGGATATTGAAATAAAAGAGATTTTACCTAAAGAAGAAAGAAAACTATGAAAGCTTCAGAAACTGTTCTCGAAATAGATCTTAAAGCTTTAGAACATAATTACCGCTACCTTGCTTCTAAAGTAAATAGCCAAGTAAAAAAACTAGCGGTGATCAAAGCTTTTGCGTATGGGAGTGACTCTGTAGCTTTAGCAAAAAGATTAGAGAAGTTAGAAGTAGATTATTTTGCAGTTGCATACACCAAAGAAGGAGTTGCATTGAGAAATGGAGGGATTACCAAACCTATTTTAGTGCTTCATCCACAGTCTGCCCATTTTCAAGAAATTATAGACCGTTGTCTTACTCCGAGTATTTATAGTGATTTTGTACTTACTCATTTTATCGCTTCCGCGGAAGCAAACCATCAACAGCTTTATCCTATTCACTTAAAATTGAATACAGGTTTAAACCGACTTGGTTTTGACCCTGATGAAGCCCCGTTAATCATTGAAAAGTTGCAACAGACTTCTAGTATAAAAGTAGACGGGATTTTTTCTCATCTAGCAGCAAGTGAAGATCCAAAAGAAAAAGAATTTACTACCTCTCAAATAAGCACATTTAAAAAAGTGAGTGAAGATATCATCGCAGGTATTGGTTATCAACCACTAAAACATTTATGTAATACCAGCGGAATTTTAAATTATCCCGAAGCTCATTTTGATATGGTAAGAACAGGGATCGGACTTTATGGCTACGGAAATTCAGATGAAATTGATAAACAGCTTATTCCTGTAGGAACCCTAAAAACGATTATTTCTCAAATTCATCATATTAAAAAAGGCGAAAGTGTAGGTTATAACCGAAAGTTTAGGGCCGAAAAAGATACCAAAACAGCTACCTTGCCTTTAGGTCACGCCGATGGCATCAATAGAATTTACGGAAAACAAAAAACAAATGTTTCTATAAACGGACATCTAGCGCCCATCATTGGAAATGTATGTATGGATATGATTATGATAGATATTTCGGGAATTGACTGTAAAGAAGGTGATGAGGTCATCCTTTTCGGAAAAGAAAAAAGCGCCGAAGAATTTGCTCATAATGCCGGAACCATCTCTTATGAACTGATAACCTCTGTCTCTCAACGAGTAAAAAGAAAAATTATAGAATAATTTTAAAATTTATTCTATATTTAATTATACTAACCAAACAAAAATAAATTATGGGGTTCTTTAGTGACTTTAAAAAATTCTTAATGAAGGGCGATATCGTTGCTCTTGCTACAGCAGTTGTTATTGGCGCTGCTTTTAAAACAATTGTAGATTCTTTTGTAAAAGATGTCATCACTCCTATCATAGGAATGTTAACAGGTGGAATAGATTTCACCAAAAAATTTATCTCCTTAGATGGCGTAACTTATGAAAGCTTAGAAGCGGCAAGAGAAGCAAAAGCTGCTGTAATTACTTACGGTAACTTAATACAAGCCATTATTAACTTTATTATTGTTGGTCTTTTTATCTTCTTATTTTTAAAGTATTATGAAAAAGTAAAGAAAAAAGAAGATCCAAAACCAGTGGCAGCACCTGCAGGACCAACTCAAGAAGAATTGCTTATTCAAATTAGAGATGAGTTGAAAAGACAAAATACAACTTCATAAAGATAACGTAGTAACCGCTACACCATTCATTAAATAACTAAACCCCGAATTGTTGAAAAACAGTTCGGGGTCTTTTTTTGTATAATTTTTAATTGCACCCTGCTTCGAGTAGCTTTATAATTTTTTTATTGGGTTGAGAAACATTGAATAGCATTGCATTTTTTCTAAGCTTTTCAAATTTTAAATTTCCAGTATTGCTATTTAATTTTATAATATTATCACCACACCCAATACATATTTTATCATTAACTTCATAATTACCGTAATGATCAACAAAAACCAAATAATTACTGTTTTGGACAGCAAAATAAACTCCCAATGGACTCTTCTTCTTATAATTTTTCAGGTTACTTGAATCCACTTTAACTGTAACAAAGTATTTTAAACTGCCTTTTCCCTTCTTTACTCTGCAAATAGTTCCATAGGATTTTAATGGAAATTTTCTAAAAAAATTTTCCTGTATCTGATCTGATTTGTTATTGCACCTGTTTATAGCCAAAAAAAGAATGAAAAGTATTATTACAAAACTTATTATTGATAAAAATCTATTTCTAAAATTCATTATAAAAAATTACAAAATATAATCTTGATTTATTACTAAAAATTATGATTTCTTCTCATTACATTCTAAAAATGTAAAATCTATTCTTAAAATATATAATACCTTTGCAAAAACCACATTTTATAAATTTTAAACGTTTATAAAACTTAAACTCAACCCATGAAAATAGCCGTAGTTGGAGCCACCGGAATGGTGGGAAAAGTAATGCTAAAAGTTTTAGCAGAAAGAAATTTTCCGTTAACGGAATTAATTCCTGTTGCCTCAGAAAAATCTGTAGGAAAAGAAATAGATTTTAAAGGAAAGAAATATAAAGTAGTTAATCTTCAAACCGCTGTAGATTTACAGCCAGATATTGCACTATTTTCTGCAGGCGGAGATACTTCAAAAGAATGGGCTCCAAAATTTGCTGAAGCAGGAATTACCGTAATCGATAATTCATCTGCGTGGCGAATGGATCCTACCAAAAAACTAGTAGTTCCAGAAATTAACGCTAGCAGTTTAACCCAAGAAGATAAAATTATAGCCAACCCTAATTGCTCTACGATACAGTTGGTGTTAACTTTAAAACCATTGCACGATAAGTACAAAATTAAGCGTGTTATTGTTTCTACTTACCAATCTATTACAGGAACAGGAGTTAAAGCTGTACAACAGTTAGAAAATGAATATAAAGGTGAACAGGGAGAAATGGCTTACCCTTACCCTATTCACCGCAATGCTATTCCTCATTGTGATGTTTTCTTAGAAAATGATTACACTAAGGAAGAGATGAAACTCACCCACGAAACTAAAAAAATTCTTAACGATAATTCCGTTTTAGTTTCCGCTACAGCGGTAAGAATTCCAGTAGTAGGCGGTCACAGCGAATCGGTGAATATCGAGTTTGAAAATGACTTTGAAATTACCGATGTTAAAAAGCTTTTAAGCGAAACTCCAGGTATTACCTTACAAGATAATCCTGGTGTAAACACCTACCCTATGCCGATTTATGCTGAAGGAAAAAATGATGTTTTTGTAGGTAGAGTAAGAAAAGATCATTCTCATGCTAAAGCATTACAGCTATGGATAGTTGCCGATAACTTAAGAAAAGGTGCAGCGACCAATGCTATACAAATTGCAGAATATTTAATAGAAAATAAATTGCGTTAATATACGTCTAAAATTTTGACTTCTTTTTCACGGAAAGTAAAAACATCACCTTTTTGCTTTCCGTTTAATAGTTGAGCCATCGGCGAATTAATTCCTATGGCATAAAATTTCTCTTTATCGATATTGACTTCTCCTACAGGAATCGCTACAAAATAATTAGCAGCATTTGTGATTACAATACTCCCCAATTGAATTGCTGTAGATGCTTTTTGAAGCTGCGGCAAACTTAAAATTCCTTTCAGTTTTTTAAACTCTTTTAGTTGCCGTTCTAATTGAGAAATTTCTGCATTGATCATTTCTCTAGAAGTCTCATATTTATCGCCTGCGCTACTTTTAGTTTCGTTACCTAAATCGTGCTCTAAATCTCGAACCGATGCCTCTAAACGCAATATTCGTTCATTTACATACGTATGACAAGATCTTAAAAGTTCTTCTCTCACTTTCACTTTTTCTTTTCTTCTACATTAAATTTTAACGGACCGTAATAACCCATTTGTTTTGTGATCCAAGCTTTTCTAGATTGAATATATCCCGATGGCGGATTCGCTTTATAACTTAACGGATTAGGTAAGATCGCTGCAATCGCTGCCGCTTGTGACGCCGTTAATTGATTCGCAGATTTTTTAAACCAATAGATAGAAGCAGCTTCGGCGCCATAAACACCATTTCCCATTTCTATACTATTAAGGTATACTTCTAAAATACGCTCTTTACTCCAAAGGGTTTCAATTAAAAAGGTGAAATACACTTCTAAACCTTTTCTCACCCAATTTCTACCAGGCCATAGAAAGACATTTTTAGCAGTTTGTTGGCTTATCGTACTGGCGCCACGTAAACGTTTTCCCTTTTTATTATTTTCGATAGCTTCTTCTATGGCTTTTATATCAAAACCATTATGTTTTATAAAGTTTTGATCTTCACTGCAAATCACCGCTTTTTGTAAATTAACTGAAATATTTTCTAGAGGTTCCCAATCGTGTTTCCAAAAATTTCTATTTTCTGAAGGAGCTTCTATATATCTTATCACCATTAAAGGCGTTATAGGAACAGGAACCCATTTGTAAACTACCACCCATAAAATAGTGAGTCCAAAAAACCATAAAATAAGTTTCCCTATAAATCGTAAAAATCTTTTCATATGCTATGAAGATAAATTAGCTAATTCTTTTCCCACTAAACTACCTATTGCAACACCCATTCCGCCAAGTCGAACCCCGCAGAAAACCTTTGGAGATAACTTTTCTAGGATAGGTTTTTTTTTATTACCCACACCCATTATTCCGCTCCAACGCTGATCGATTTCAAAGAACGTTTGAGGTAAAATAACATCTTTCAGCAATTCTTCTAGCTTTCGCTGAATTAATGCTGTTTGTGTCATTTGTGTGGTTTCTTCTGCTTTCATATCAAGATTTCTACCTCCGCCTAACAAAATGCGATTGTCGATATTTCTAAAATAATAATAGCCTTCTTCTAAATGAAAAGTTCCTTGTATGTGAAGGTTTTTAATCGGTTTCGTAATCAAAACCTGTGCCCTAGCAGGTTTAACCTCATCTATGTTTAATTTCTTTGCAAAGCCATTGGTAGCAATACATAGTTTTTGAGTTTCTAATTCAAAATTATTAGTCATTACCTTAACGGAATTTTGATTCTCTTCATACTTTAAGACCTCAACTCCGTTTAAAATTTGAATGTTTGCATGATGAACTTTGTGCATTAATGCTTGCATCATTTTACCGGTATCAAGTTGTCCTTCAAACTTGTTAAATATGAGCTGCTGCTGAATTTTCTTAAAGCCAAAATTATTATCTACTACACTAAATACTTCCTCTTTAAAAATAGGAAATAACAACTCATTCAATGTTTTTAATTGAGACTCACAGGATTTAAATAAGGTTTTATTTTCTTCCGTAAAGAGTTCGTAACCGCCGTGGGTTTTAAATTGTAGAGCTTTATCACCAATGGTTTCTCTTAAAATTTGAAGGCCTTCTACCCTCCTATTTACCAAAGCGAGCATTTCTTCTTTGGTGTGAATTTTTAAATCGTCTAACAATTCTGATGTGCTTCCAAAACAAGCAAAGCCAGCATTTTTGGTACTGGCACCGTTAGGTAAAAGATTACGTTCTAGAATGAGAATTTTTGCTTTAGGATGGTTTTTTCTTAATTGCAAAGCACAATTTAAACCCGTAATACCGCTACCAATAATGGTGAAGTCTATATGTTTAAACCACGTAGTTTTTTCCCAATAGGAGAAATTCATTCCTTTTTTTTATCTAAAGTAAGGAAGTTTTTTGCGTTAGGGATAGAAGCGGCATCCTTTTTTGCGTGGAACACCTAAAAAGATATAGCGAATAGCCCGACCTTTAGGTAACGCCATAAAAAAGAAAACCCTCAAGCTAACTTGAGGGTTTGTAGTACTATTATTCGTTTTTATATTTATCGTCCATTTCGAAATCTTCCATAAATTTAGTGGTGTAGTTACCTGCTAAATAATCTGGATGATCCATTAATTGACGGTGAAATGGAATAGTTGTTTTCACTCCTTCAATGACAAATTCATCTAAAGCACGCTTCATTTTATTGATAGCTTCTTCTCTAGTTTGCGCTGTTGTAATTAACTTCGCGATCATAGAATCGTAGTTAGGAGGAATTGAATAACCACTATATACGTGGGTGTCAATTCTTACTCCGTGACCTCCTGGCGCGTGTAAATTAGTAATTTTACCTGGAGAAGGTCTAAACCCATTATATGGATCTTCGGCATTAATTCGACATTCTACAGAGTGTAATTTTGGGAAGTAGTTCTTTCCTGAAATTGGCACTCCTGCCGCAACTAAGATTTGTTCTCTAATAAGATCGTAATCGATTACTTGCTCTGTAATAGGATGCTCTACTTGGATACGAGTATTCATTTCCATAAAGTAGAAATTGCGGTGCTTGTCTACCAAAAATTCTACGGTACCTGCTCCTTCGTATTTGATATATTCAGCAGCTTTTACAGCAGCTTCACCCATTTTCTCACGAAGTTCATCGGTCATAAATGGCGATGGAGTTTCTTCGGTAAGTTTTTGGTGACGACGTTGTACCGAGCAATCTCTTTCTGAAAGGTGGCAAGCTTTTCCTTTGCTATCTCCTACTACTTGTATTTCGATATGGCGAGGCTCTTCAATAAGCTTTTCCATATACATACCATCATTACCAAATGCTGCTTTTGATTCTTGTCTTGCTGAATCCCAAGCGTCTTGAAGTTGCTCTTCTTTCCAAACGGCACGCATTCCTTTACCTCCACCACCTGCTGTGGCTTTAAGCATTACAGGAAAGCCCATACTTTTGGCAGTTTTAAGACAGTCTGCGTAATCATCTAAAAGTCCGTCTGATCCTGGAATACAAGGAACTCCTGCTGATTGCATGGTAGCTCTTGCCGAAGCTTTATCTCCCATTCTATCGATCATCTCTGGAGATGCTCCTATAAATTTGATATCGTGTTCTTGACAAATTTTAGAGAATTTAGAATTCTCTGCCAAGAAACCGTAACCTGGGTGGATAGCGTCTGCATTGGTAATTTCCGCGGCAGCGATAATATTTGATATTTTTAAATAAGAATCACTACTTGGTGCTGGACCTATACATACAGCTTCATCTGCAAAACGAACGTGTAAACTATCGGCATCTGCTTTTGAGTATACTGCCACAGTTTGGATTCCCATTTCTTTACAGGTTCTAATTACACGTAGTGCAATTTCACCTCTATTGGCAATTAATATCTTTTTAAACATGGTGTTGTGTTTAAATTTATTAAGAATAAAATTTTACTCTTAATTGTTAAATTAAGAAGGGTCTACCAAAAATAATGGTTGATCGAATTCTACTGGAGAAGAATCATCTACTAAGACTTTTACAATCTTACCGCTTACTTCACTTTCTATCTCGTTGAAAAGTTTCATTGCTTCAATTACACAAAGCACGTCTCCTTCTTTTATTGAATCTCCCACCTCAATAAATGCAGGTTTGTCTGGAGATGGTTTACGGTAAAAAGTTCCGATAATTGGAGATTTTACTGTAATGTACTTAGAATCATCATCGGCAGCTGGTGCATCTTGAGTCGCAGCAGGAGCTTCTTGAGTTGGAGCTGCTGGTTGCTGCATTTGTTGATGAGCTTGCATTTGTGGCTGCATTCCTCCCATTGGGATTTGCTGAACGATGGTTGTTTCTTTTTCGTCTGAACTAGTTTTAATGGTGATTTTGATATCATCCATTTCTAATTTTACTTCGCTAGCTCCAGATTTAGCTACAAATTTTATTAAATTTTGAATTTCCTTTAATTCCATAATTATAAGGTATTTGTCATTTTTAATCCCTCAGTAAGGGTCTAATCTCTCGAGGTTTGTCCCGAAAATTTAAAATAGTTTTTATATTTATCTCCCAGTGCACACACCGAGATTTTTGATTTATGAGTTATACGCCCATTTTAAATAAATGGATCCCCAGGTAAATCCGCCTCCAAAGGAAGCAAATACTAAATTATCTCCTTTTTTAAATTGTTTCTCGTAATCACTTAATAATAAAGGTAATGTTGCTGATGTGGTATTTCCATAACGCTGAATATTCATAAGCACTTTCTCTTCGCTTAATCCCATTCTCTTGGCTGTAGCATCTATAATACGTTTGTTAGCTTGATGTGCTACCAACCAATTTACATCTTCTTCCTTTAAGTTGTTTCGTTTCATTATTTTTTCACTTACTCCAGCCATATTGGAAACTGCATACTTAAATACGGTTTTACCATCTTGCTGTACGTAATGTTGTCTATTGACAACTGTTTCTTGACTTGCTGGTAAGAGTGAACCTCCTGCATCAATTTTTAAAAAATTTCTTCCTATACCATCACTTCTTAAAAATTCATCTTGTAATCCAAATCCTTCTTCATTAGGTTCAAAAAGTGCGGCTCCTGCACCATCACCAAAAATGATACACGTAGCTCTATCGGTATAATCAATTATAGAAGACATTTTATCTGCGCCTATAACTAAAACTTTTTTATATCTACCAGATTCTATATAGCTAGCTGCAGTAGACATTCCGTAAAGAAAACTAGAGCAAGCAGCTTGTAAATCGTATGAAAAAGCGTTGGTTGCACCTAACTGAGAAGCGGTATAGGCTCCTGTTGAAGCAACAGGAAGATCTGGGGTGGTGGTTGCAAAAATTAATAAATCGATCTCTAAAGGATCGATATTATTTTTTTCTATAAGGTTTTTTGCGGCTTGTATACCTAAATAAGAGGTTCCTTTATTAGGATCTTTTAGTATTCTTCTTTCTTTTATACCTGTTCTAGTAGTAATCCATTCATCATTGGTTTCTACCATTTCTTCTAACATTTTATTAGTTAAAATGTCATCGGGCACATAAGATCCTACAGCTGTTATTGCTGCTTTAATTTTGTTCATAAAATGGATTTTATTTCACAAAAGTAGGTTTCCCTACATTAATGATTTTAGAAATTTTTTAAATTCTAAAACTAAGGTGCAAAGTAATATGTTTTTGCCACTTATTCAACTTATTAACTCAAACATTTGTAGTTTTATAAGCCAAAAGGTCTTAAAAAAACAAAAACCCTCGCCTTTTGAGCGAGAGTTTTTTATAATTTCTATGAGCTTAATCTCTAAGCTTCAACTTCTTCAGTATTATCAATAAGGATTTGACCTCTATAATAAAGTTTTCCTTCGTGCCAGTGAGCTCTGTGGTATAAGTGCGCTTCTCCTGTAGTAGGATCTGTAGCTATTTGTGGTGCTTTCGCCTTATAGTGCGTTCTTCTTTTATCTCTTCTGGTCTTAGATATTTTTCTCTTAGGATGTGCCATAGCTAAGTATTAATTTTTATCGTTTAATAGGTTTTTTAATTTATTCCAGCGAGGGTCTACCTCATTTACTTCTTCTTCTTTTTCTTGCCCAATTTTAGGCTGTAATTCTTCTAGTTTATCAAGTATGTCTGAGTCTAATGTTCCATCTTCTACACCTGGGTGAATCCTTTTTATAGGAATTCCCAAAACAATGGCTTCGTAGATGTATTGTTGCACTTTTATTTCGTATTCCCCGTGAGGCAAAATAAGCAACTCTTCATTTTCATCATTAAATTCTTCTCCAAATTTCACCACTAAAGAAATGTTATTCTCTACCGGTTGATCATAGGGCTCATTGGTGACATCACAATTAATGTTAATGTTACCATGAACATGAAAATCGAGCTCTAGCATAGTTGACTTTTTCTCAAAAGTCAAATCTACTTTTACATCGATATCATTAAAATCTTCGTACTCAAAATATTCAAAGAACGTATTATCTATATGATAATCGTAATGATGCCTTCCTATCTTTAATCCCACAAATGGGATGGTAAACTCTTTTAATTTCTTCATCACATCGTCAATTTCAGGCGTGCAAATATATAAAATATAATGAATTAACTATCTTTATTAACAAAAAAATGTTTATAATTTTTTATTCTGTTTTTTTAGTGGGTTTTTGGTAAGCTTTTCATACTCTTTGCGATTCTTAAATATCTCTATTGAAGCAAATACTGCTTCTTTGAATGAGGTATAATCTGCTTCTCCTTTTCCAGCAATTTCGTAGGCTGTTCCATGATCTGGAGAGGTTCTCACTTTTTCTAATCCTGCAGTAAAGTTAACTCCATTGCCAAAAGATAAGGTTTTAAAAGGAATTAATCCTTGATCGTGATATGCTGCAACTACTGCATCAAAGTTCTGATAATTTTTTGTGCCAAAGAAACTATCTGCAGCATAAGGTCCATATACTAAGTTTCCTTTATCTTGTAATTTCTTGATGGTAGGTTTTAAAACTTCTTCATCTTCTTTGCCTATCACTCCATTATCTCCGCTATGTGGGTTAATCCCTAAGATAGCTATTTTTGGTTTTCTTACTTTAAAATCCGCTTTAAGCGAATTAGAAATCATATTTACTTTCTTTTCTATGAGAGAAGGTGTAATGACTTCTGAAACTTCTTTTACAGCCACATGATCTGTAAGTAATCCCACTTTTAAATTTTGAGAAATCATGAACATTAGACTTTCTCCTCCCCCTAAATGTTTAGCTAAATAATCGGTGTGTCCAGGAAAATTAAATTTATCTGATTGAATTACATTCTTATTAATAGGAGCAGTAACTAAAGTATCAATATCCCCATTTTTTAAAGCTTGCGTTGATGCCTCTAAAGACTGAAGTGTAAACTTTCCTAAAAATTTATCTTCTTCTCCGAAATTAATTTTCAAATTATCTTTCCAGATATTGACCACATTAAACTTACCATCAATAATTTTCTGCGCGTCGTCTACTCCTTGAAAATTAATATTCATTTTAAAATGCTTTTTATAAAAAGAAAGCAATTTATTATTTGCAAAAATCACTGGAGTACAAAAATCTAACATGCGTTGATCGGCGAAAGTCTTTAAAATAACCTCACTGCCAATTCCGTTTAAATCACCTATACTTATTCCAACTCTTACCTTATGTGCTTTTTTCATCAAAATAATATCTATTTTTGCTCAAACAAAGGTAACTAATTATTAATAACTATGTTTACAGGAATAGTAGAAGTACTTGGGAAAATTATCAACTTAACTCAAGAAAATGATAACTTACATCTCACCGTTGAGTCTTCCTTTACCGAAGAGTTAAAAATTGACCAAAGTGTCGCCCATAATGGAGTGTGTTTGACAGTTACCTCTATAGAGAATAAAAATTATACGGTAACAGCAATTAAAGAAACACTAGATAAAACTAATTTGTCTTCTCTTGAAATTGGAGATATAGTAAATTTAGAAAGAGGAATGATGATGAATGCTAGATTAGACGGACATATTGTCCAAGGTCATGTCGATCAAACGGCAACTTGTACTCAAATACAAGAGCAAAATGGAAGTCACATTTTCACTTTTGCCTACGATTCTACCTTAAATAATGTTACTATAGAAAAAGGATCTATTACTGTAAATGGTGTTAGCTTAACTGTAGTAAATAGTCAAAGAGATAGTTTTAGCGTAGCTATTATTCCTTATACATATGAACATACTACATTTAAATGTCTTAAAGAAGGAGCAATTGTAAACTTAGAGTTTGATGTGATTGGAAAATATGTGCAAAGACTTTTAGATTTAAGAAGCTAGTCTTCTTTTTTTCTTAGTTGTCTTATTCCAAAAACACTTCCTCCTATAAGTAAATAAGTTAATAAGCCGTCTATAGGTAATCCTGGAGGAGGGATTCCTGGACCTCTAGTAGTATTTTGAGGAGGAGGAGGACTTTTTGTTGTCTGGAAAGAAAAAGACTGCAAAGATATACACATCATTGCAAGTGTTAAAATTGTAATTTTCAAATACTTCTTCTTCATAACGAAGGCTAAAATAATAAAATCTTTAACACTTAAGGAAATCTCCTACATTAAATGATCATTAAATATATAAATCCCCTATAACATTATAAAACATTAAGGGGATATTTAAATATTTACGCTTGTGGTCCCACATGGGCTCGAACCATGGACCCCCTGATTATGAGTCAGGTGCTCTAACCAGCTGAGCTATGGGACCGAAATCAGGAGGCAAAAATAGTCATATCTATGATATCTCCCAATAAAAATCTTACTTTTTTATTTCTTGGCATAATTCAACCAAAACTCCGTGCGAAGATTTTGGATGGAGAAAAGCTACTAACTTGTTATCTGCCCCTAGTTTAGGAGTTTCATTTAGCACAACAAAGCCTTCGGTTTTCAATTCTTCTATCTTTTTTTTAATATCTTCTACTGCAAATGCAATGTGATGAATACCTTCGCCCTTTTTCTTTAAGAATTTAGCGATAGGGCTATTTTCGTTTGTAGCATCTAAAAGTTCAATTTTACTTTCGCCGGTTTTAAAGAATGAGGTTTTTACTCCTTCACTTTCAACTTCTTCTTGTTTGTATGGAGCTGCTCCTAATAACTTCTCGTAAGTAATATTTGCTTCTTCAATGTTATTAACGGCAATCCCAATATGTTCAATTTTATCCATTTTTATTAAAATTTTGTTTTACAAAAATACTATAACTTTTAAAAAGGCTATTTTTGCCATATGGAAGAAACAAACAGACAGAAAAAAATAGGTGGAGTCTTACAAAAAGATTTAGCCGATGTGATACAGCAAGAACTTAGAAATGCTGGAAAAACCAATATTATAATTTCGGTTTCGAAAGTGAAAGTAACGACAGATTTATCAATCGCCAAGGCATACTTAAGTATTTTCCCTAGTTCTCAAGGGGCAGCCCTTTTAGAAGAATTAAGAGAAATTAGACATCTTTTAAAACATCAAGTAGCTTTAAAAACAAAAAATCAATTAAGAAAAATGCCCGATTTGGACTTATTTCTAGATGATTCTTTAGACTATATAGAGAAAATTGATGAAGCGGTAAAGGGTAAAGAAAACCCTATTGAAAATCCGAATCTTTTAGATAAAAGAAAAAAATCTTAATTTGAATTTCTCCTATTACATAGCAAAGCGGTACTTAGCCACTAAAAGTAAAAATAGTGCTATTAATATTATTACCATCATTGCGGGAATAGGTGTATTTGCCGGAGCGTTGGCACTCTTTATTGTACTTTCTGGATTTGCAGGATTAAAAGAGTTTAGCGTTTCATTTTCTAATGAATTTGATCCCGATTTAAAAGTTCTTCCGTCAAGCGGAAAAACACTTATTGTAGGTCAAAAAGAATTAGAACAAATTAAAGCTTTGCAGGGAGTTCAAGCATTTTCTAAAATTATTGAAGAACGGGTTTTATTAAGTTTTGATAATAAGCATACCCCTGCGAATATTAAATCTATAGATAAAGAATATCTAAATGTAAACCCTGTAGATAGTTCTTTGATTGGAGGTGTTTGGGTTCATCCACAAGAAAATCAAGTAGTGATTGGTAGTGCCATTTCAAGAAAATTATCTTTAGGTATTGGTGGTTATGGTGATGCTTTAAAAATCATGGTCCCTAAACCAGGAACAGGACAAATCTCGCAAATAAGCGATGCTTTTTCAACCAAGTCTGCTTTAGTAACTGGAGTTTATAGTATTAATGAAGACCTCAATTCTAAGTATGTATTTACTCCTTTTTTCTTTGCGGAAGAATTACTTCAGTTAAAAGAGAATGAATTTTCTGCTTTAGAAATAAAGTTAAATCCAGATGCAGATGAAAATGGTATTAAAGAACAAATCGTTTCTATTCTTGGTAAAAAGGTTATCATCAAAAACAGAATTCAGTTAAATGATAAGTTATACAAAATGTTGAATACGGAAAATTTAGCGGTATATCTTATTTTTACTTTAGTTCTTATTATAGCCCTTTTTAATGTTGGTGGAGCCATTGTTATGGCCATTTTAGATAAACAACACAACATACGAACGCTTCATCATTTAGGTGCTTCTGCCAAAGGAATTAAACGCATATTTTTGTTACAAGGAACATTATTAACCCTTGTTGGTGGGGCTTTAGGATTGATGCTTGGGATTGTTATTATTTTATTACAATTACAATTTGACCTTATTATGATTACGCCTACCTTACCTTATCCTGTAGCTCTAAAAGCTGAAAATATTCTAGTGGTCTTTGCTACCATTATGGTATTAGGAATTACAGCCACCTATATTGGTACCACGAGAATTACTAAAGTTTTGACTTAGATTTAGGTGAATTGGAAATCTCCAAACTCTTTTTCGGCTTCATCAAAAGCTTTAAACACATCTTCGGCCTCATCACTAGTAACCATCTTCATTCGATGTTCTTTAAAATGCGGAATTCCTTTAAAGTAATTGGTGTAGTGACGACGAGTTTCAAAAACGCCTAATTTATCTCCTTTCCAATCTATGGCCATTTGTAGGTGTCTTCTTGCAGCTTCTAAACGCTCTGCCATAGTTGGAGGATCTAAATGTTCTCCCGTTTCAAAAAAGTGTTTTACTTCTCTAAAAAACCAAGGGTAACCAATACTTGCCCGCCCAATCATAGCTCCGTCTAAACCAAACTCATCTCTCATTTTAACCGCTTTTTCGGGCGTATCTACATCTCCGTTACCAAAGACAGGAATGTGCATTCGAGGGTTATTTTTTACATCGGCTATAGGTTTCCAATCGGCTTCACCCTTATACATTTGTGCACGTGTTCTTCCGTGAATAGAAATGGCTTTGCAACCAACATCTTGTAAACGTTCGGCTACTTCAATAATTTTTATGGAGTCGTGATCCCAACCCAAACGTGTTTTTACAGTAATAGGTAAGTTGGTATGTTTTACCATCGCTTCCGTTAAGGAAACCATCAAATCTATATCTTTTAAAATTCCGGCGCCAGCTCCTTTAGAAACTACTTTTTTAACGGGACAACCAAAATTGATATCTATAATATCTGGACCCGATTTTTCTACAATCTCTACCGATTCTAACATCGATTCTAGATTGGCTCCAAAAATTTGAATTCCTACAGGGCGTTCTTTCTCATAAATATCGAGTTTCATGACACTTTTTGCAGCATCACGAATTAATCCTTCTGAAGAAATAAATTCTGTATATACTACATCTGCTCCTTGCTCTTTGCACAGTGCTCTAAATGGAGGATCGCTTACATCTTCCATAGGTGCCAAAAGTAACGGGAACTCTCCTACTTCTATATCTCCTATTTTTGCCAAAATCGAATTCTTTTTGTTTAGGTTGCAAAATTAGTAAATAAGATTGAACTGTTATTTTTAAACTCTTAAAACTATTTTACAAACGCTCTCGTTCTTGATTATTAATAGTACGTTGATTGTCTTTGAGTCTAAAATTTCCAAAGTAGTATTTAAAACCTAAACGTATATACCTATTTTCTGGTTGGGCAAAAAAACCGTTATCTTGGTTAAGATATGTAGAATTTAACTGCGTAGCATAACTGTTAAAAGCATCGGCTAGGTGTAGAGAAAGCTCGGCTCGGTTATCCCAAATGGTTTTACGAACTCCTAAAGAAAGGTTAAGCATATCGTCTAATTGATATGATCCTTGTAAAAGGGAAGAAATGTACAAAAAAGTTACATCTCCTGTAAATGTTCCATCTTTAGAAAGCGTAAGTCCGTTATACAAAGACAGGTAAAAACCATTAATATCATTGGTTACCTCAGCATTATTACTTTCAAGCGCAACAAACGTTTCTTCTTCATGAAAACCTGAAAAAACAACTTGTGCATACCACCAATTTTTTAATGAGCGACCATGTAAAAAATCAATGCCGTAAGATTTACTTTCTAACATATTGGCTTGGACACTTCGTAAAAATTGATTTTCATTATTTTGAAAAACCAATTGGGCGACATTTTCTCCGTTATCACGGAAATAAAAATCAAAAGAGTATGCGTCTTTATAAGTATAGTTAAGATTAAAACTATTACTTAAAGCTGCGTTTAAATTAGGATTCCCTGCCTGGTAGCTATTTTCATTAATATAATATCTAAAAGGGTTTAAGCTGGTATAACTAGGACGAGCTATTTTTCTTCCATAATCAAAACTAAAACTATAATTTTCTGCTGCTTGATATGAAATAAATAAAGAGGGAAAAAAATTGGTGTAATTTCTATTTGTTTCTTGGTTTAAAGCAACTGAGTTTCCTTCTCTATAAGTGTTTTCAACTCGCAACCCAGCTTTTGCCTTCCATTTACTCCAATCTTTACTTACTGAAGTATAAACAGCGCTTATCGCTTCATTATAAGTAAACTTATCAGTTAAATGATTTCCTTGAAAAGTTTCTGAGGAGGTTCGTACATCATAAAAGAATAAACTACTCGTAGAGTTTATAAAAGCAAATTTTGCTCCTGCTAAAAACTTATAGGTGTCAAAGACTGTTTCAAAATCGGCTTGACCTGCATAGATATTTATTTTTTGGTATCCTTCTGAAGAAAAGCTGTTTTCCGTTAAAAGTAAATTTTCGTTATTAAAATATTGAGTGAGCAGTTGCTGATCATTATTTTGTTCAAAATAGGTAGCATGGGCATTTAAACTTAATTGGGTGTTTTCTTTCTCAAAATTATGTGAAAAAGTGAGGTCTACAGCAGCATTAAAAAGGTCATTTTGTAACTGACTGTTGGTTGTAAAACTAGAATCTAATACTCTATTGTTGTCAAAAATTCTTGTTCTTCCATTATTATCCAAATCTTTTTTAGGGGTTAACAAACTTGTTCCGTTAAGACTAATTTTATTTTTCTCATCAAATTGATAATCTAATACAAGATTAATATTGTGTTGTTGCTCTTGTGTAGTTTTATTAAAATCTGTATCCCAATATTGAAATACTTCTTTATTATTTAAAAAATTGATATAGCTTTCATCTTCTTTAAAATGTTTGGCTTTTGTAAAGTTATAATTAGCAAACAAATTGAGTTTTTCATTTTTATAGAAGTGACTCGTTCCCAAGTTATATTTAGGAAAGATTGCTTGAGTATAATTTCCGTTAAGGCTTGCTTTGTAACCTGGAGTATGATTTTTTGTTGTAACGATATTTAATATAGGTCCGTTTCCTGCATCGTATTTAGCCGGCGGGTTTCTTATTACTTCTATTTGCTTTATATTTTCTGCCGAAAGACCATCTAAAAATTGTTTTAACTCACTAGAGGTTAAATATACTTTTTTGTCATTTATATAAACAGTGGCCGAAGTATTTCTAATTTTCAAATCTCCATTTATATTAATAACACCTGGAGTTTTGCTTAAGATGTCCCAACTATTTCCGCTAGAAAGACTTGTGTTTTCCACGTCAAAAATAATTCGATCTACCTCTTTTATAATTCTAGGTTTTTTTGAATATATTTTTATATCACTAAGTTGTGCAGTTTCTTCTTTTAATTGAATAGTATCAATTTGTTTATCGTTATCTACTTTTACAGGAATAATTTTGGTTTGATAACCTACAAAACTCACCTTTAGATGATATTCCCCTTCCTCAATCTCTTCCATCAAAAAACTTCCGTTTTCTTCCGTAATGGTTCCTTTTACAAAAGTAGAGTCTATCTTGGTATGTAGTGAAATATTGCTGTAGCTAATAGGCTTATTAGCATTATCTACAATTTTTCCACTAATTTCATATTGTGCAAAAGTGATGAAAGGTGAAAATGTTAGGAGTATTAATAAATATTTAAAAAAAAATTGCAAAATATATTACCTTTTTATTTATCAAAATGCCAATATAATATATTCTTAGTGATTCTTAGCGTCTTGTATTGTTTTTCAAAAAACTATATTTGCAAAAATATCTTACAGCAAATCGAAGCAAGGAATTTTGAAAAGAGCGTGTAAGAACTAAGAAGATGTTATGAAGCATATAAGGAATTTTTGTATAATCGCACATATTGATCACGGTAAGAGTACCTTAGCCGATAGATTATTAGATTTTACAGGATCTGTAACCGACCGTGAAAAACAAGAGCAGTTATTAGATAGTATGGATTTAGAACGTGAACGTGGTATTACCATTAAAAGTCACGCCATACAAATGAATTATCAACACAATGGAGAAGAATTTGTTTTAAACCTCATTGATACTCCTGGACACGTAGATTTCTCTTATGAAGTTTCTCGTTCTATTGCCGCCTGCGAAGGTGCGCTATTGGTAGTTGATGCCGCACAAAGTATACAAGCACAAACCATTTCTAACCTTTATTTGGCTTTAGAAAATGATTTAGAAATTATTCCTGTTCTTAATAAAGTAGATTTACCTAGTGCAAATCCCGAAGAAGTAACCGATGATATCGTAGATCTTTTAGGTTGCGATGCCTCGGAAGTGATTCCAGCAAGTGCCAAAACGGGTATAGGAATTGAAGAAATTTTAACTGCAATTATCGAACGTGTTCCAGCACCTACAGGAAAAGTAGATGCTCCATTAAGAGCCTTAATCTTTGATTCGGTTTACAATCCTTTTCGTGGAGTAGAAACCTACTTTAGAGTCATTAACGGAAGTATTAAAAAAGGACAAAATATAAAGTTTGTAGCTACAGATAAAAATTATTTTGCTGATGAAGTAGGAACGTTACGCTTAAAACAATTTCCTCAAAAAGAAATTAAAACCGGAGATGTAGGTTACTTAATAACGGGGATTAAAGATGCTAGAGAAGTAAAAGTAGGAGATACTATTACCGATGCTAAAAACCCAACTACCGAAGCAGTCGCAGGTTTTGAAGATGTAAAACCAATGGTTTTTGCAGGGATTTACCCTGTAGATACAGAAGATTATGAAGAATTGCGTTCTTCGATGGAAAAGCTTCAATTAAACGACGCTTCTTTAGTATTTACACCAGAGAGTTCGGCGGCATTAGGATTCGGGTTTAGATGTGGTTTCCTAGGAATGTTGCACTTAGAAATTATTCAGGAAAGATTAGAGCGAGAATTTGATATGACGGTAATTACTACCGTACCTAACGTATCTTACCACGCTTTTACCAATAAAAATCCAGATGAGATAGTTTTAGTAAACAATCCATCAGATTTACCCGAACCTTCTAAATTAGATCGAGTAGAAGAGCCTTTTATAAAAGCGACCATTATTACAAAAGCCGACTTTGTTGGCCCAGTAATGTCTTTATGTATAGAAAAAAGAGGGGAGATTACCGCTCAAACTTACTTAACTACAGAGAGAGTTGAACTTTCTTTTGATATGCCTTTAGCTGAGATTGTTTTTGATTTCTATGATCGTTTAAAAACTGTTTCTAAAGGTTATGCCTCTTTTGATTATACTCCTATTGGTTTAAGACAATCTAAATTGGTAAAAGTAGATGTTCTTCTTAATGCAAGTAATGTTGATGCTTTATCTGCCTTATTACACGTTGATAATGCTTATGATATTGGTAAGAAAATGTGCGAGAAATTAAAAGAGTTAATTCCGCGACAGCAATTTGATATTCCAATACAAGCGGCAATCGGAGCAAAAATTATAGCTCGAGAAACCGTAAAGGCTTTACGTAAAGATGTTACTGCAAAATGTTATGGTGGTGATATTTCTCGTAAACGTAAGCTTTTGGAGAAACAAAAGAAAGGTAAAAAACGTATGCGCCAAGTGGGTAATGTAGAAATCCCGCAAGAAGCGTTTATGGCTGTATTAAAGCTTAATGATTAAAAAGAGAAAACCCTCTGAATAAATTTTCAGAGGGTTTTTATTTTTACTTATATTAACTTTAAGCTTTTTCACAATCTCCTAATTGTTCTTGAGAGGCAATAAATTCATCAAAAGAGACATCCCCTGGTATATCTTGTGTAGTCTCTGTTCCATCTTCTAAAGTAGTTGTATAAGTCCCGTCTTCATTATCACAATATGTTGTTGTACTTGTAGCCCCCTCAAAGGTAACAGTGCAAATTTCACAGCTGGAAGAAGTATTTCCATCATCATCACTAGAACATGAAGTAAATGCAAAACAAACAGTGGCAAATGCCATTAACATAATTTTTTTCATAATAATTTTATTAATTTTAAAGCAATATAAATGGATTTTAAACAAGAAGAATAAGGTTTAATAATAATCCGTATTAATTTAAGAAAATATTACAACTACTTTTATTTGTGTTAACAAAAAAAACCCTCTGAAAATTTCAGAGGGTTCTTTAATGTGAAAATTTATATTAACCGTTACATCCAACGACAGAATCATTTCCTTCACAATCAGAATTCGCATACGCATCCGCAGCATCATCTAAAGCTTGACAATTTTCTTCTGACTCATCATCAAAATAAGCTTCAAATGCATCAGCATAATCTTGAGCTAATTCTTGACAGCTTTTTCCTCCCCCATCATCATCACTAGAACAAGAAGTTGAAGTAAAAGCAAATAAACCAGCGGCAAAAGCCATTAACATAATTTTTTTCATAAGTTTTTAGGTTTTTGTTAATATTTGAGGCAATATAATAGGATTACTTTAATTTAAAAGCATTTTTTTGATTTTTATTTAAGAAAAATTATATATAAAGAGATGTTACAATAGTAATCTAATTTTAGTCTTCAGTAACTGTTTCTTCTAAGTCAGTTTTATGAGTTTGATTCTCTGGATCAAAAGTTTTACCTAGATACACCAATTGAAAACCTTCTTCAATTTCAACTTCTTTACTATTGGAAGGTAAGATACTTAAGTCTCCTTCTAAGTTCTTTACGAACAGAGGTATAATTTCACTGTCACTCTTAGAAATTTCTATAAGTCCTTCGTAGTGATCTTTAGAGTTGATTTTTATTTCTTGAATCTTAGGATATTTTCGAGCGACTTCAGTTAATTTTATAAAATCATCAGTATGAGAAAATAAGCCATCGTTAGGGTTATTTTCTGGATCATTCATTTCATCTGCAGATACGACTCTAAAAGAACCATTCTCTCCAAAATGCTTTTGAAATTTACTAATGGCAGTTTTGTTTATTTCGGTATTACCAGTCATTGCCATCAAATACCCTACATCATTTAGTTCTATATTATTTCCTAACTCATCAGAAAAAACACTTCCTTCAATAGCTTCTATTCCTAGATCTTTTGCCTTTTGAATGTTAGTTCTATTATTATCTACTAAAACTACGTGACGATTATTCTTTTTAAGATAAGCTCCAATTAATCTAGAAATAGAGGAAGCTCCAATAATTAAAATCCCTTCAGAGTTCTTTAGAAAAACTCCTACCAATTGCGCAAAAAGTCGTGCTGTGGTAGCGTTTAACAATACTGTACCCAATACAATCATAAATACCAACGGAGTAATATATTCGGCTCCTTCAACACCTTGACTTGCTAGTTTTAATCCGAAAAGAGAAGCAATACCTGCAGCTACAATACCACGTGGTCCTACCCAGCTAATAAATAGTTTCTCATTAACTTTTAATGAAGAATTGATACTACTTAAGAAAACTCCAATAGGCCTAACTAAAAATACCACTACAGCAAATAGAATAAGTGCATTCCAATTATATATTAATAATAGATCATCAATATTAATATTGGCAGCCAATAAAATAAATAAGATAGAAATTAATAGGACACTTAATGATTCTTTAAAATAGAGTAGTTCTTTTATATTGGGTAGGTTGGTGTTCCCTAATACCATTCCCATTACTACTACCGCCAATAAACCACTTTCGTGTGCAAAAGCATCAGAGAGTACAAATACTCCAAGAACAGTTGCTAAAGTGAATACGTTTAATAAGTAATGAGGAATTACGTTTTTCTTTATTGAAAAAGCTAAGGCGTGTGCAAAAGTAAATCCGAAAGTAAATCCGAAAAGCACAATTTTTCCAAATTCAATCAAAGCCGTTTGGGTAAATTCTCTCCCTTCTCCAGCACTTATAAATTCAAATACCAATACCGCAAATAAAGCGCCTATAGGATCTATTAAAATACCTTCCCATTTTAAGATAGCAGATACATCTTTCTTTAACGGAATATTTCTTAAGATAGGTGTAATTACGGTAGGACCTGTCACGATTATTAAGGCAGCAAATAAGAATGAAATTTGCCAGGATAAATCAAAAATTAAATGCGCGGCAATTCCTGCACCTATAAAAGTAACAATTACAGCAACGGTAATTAATTTTACAATAACCGGACCCACATTGAGTATTTCTCCTTTTCTTAGCGTAAGTCCTCCCTCAAAAAGTATAATACTAATGGCTAAAGAAACAAAGTAAAACAAACTTTCTCCAGGAAAAAGTCCCGATTCTCCATTCCAAATAGGTTCAATAAGTTTACCTCCATCAGCAGTAAAAAGTGTCGCAATGGGACCCACTGCCAAACCGATTAAAATTAAGGGTAAAATAGCCGGAATTTTAAATTTCCAAGCACTCCATTGAGCTAATATTCCTAAGATAATAATTCCAGCAAGTTCTAACATAAGGGTTAATGAGTTAAAAGTAATCGTATTGAAACAACGAAAATAGTTTTTTTATCTTTTATTGTTTTATTTTCCTAGTGAAAGGAATGTTAAATCCATTGCAAAAATAGAGCTTAAAACCTTGTTTTTTGCTATTTTGCGGCGCATACAATATAAACAAAACTTTTTATATGACCCTACACCCAATTGAAGCTGGTAATTTTAAATTAGATGGTGGAGCTATGTTTGGTGTTGTTCCTAAAACTTTATGGACAAGAACCAATCCTGCAGACGCTAATAATATGATAGATATTGCTGCTCGATGTTTACTTATTGAAGACGGTGATAAGCTTATACTTATAGATAACGGTCTTGGGGATAAACAAGATGAAAAATTCTTTAAGCATTACCACCGCTGGGGAAATCATTCTTTAGATAAATCATTACAAGAAAAAGGATTTCATCGCGATGATATTACTGATGTTTTCTTAACTCACCTTCATTTTGATCACTGTGGTGGAAGTATACAATGGAATAAAGATCGAACAGGATTTGAACCTGCTTTTAAAAGAGCTAAATTTTGGACCAATAAAGAACATTGGGAATGGGCTACTCAACCTAACGCCAGAGAAAAGGCCTCTTTTCTAAAAGAAAATTTACTTCCTATGGAAGAAAGCGGTCAATTACATTTTTTAGATCGCGAAAAAGGATCTCATTTTTATGAGCATTTAGGGTTTGGAGCCTTATTTGTAGACGGCCATACTGAAAAACAAATGATCCCTCATATACAGTATCAAGGAAAAACAATAGTTTTTATGGCAGATTTACTTCCAACAGCTGGCCACGTTCCTTTGCCTTATGTAATGGGATATGACACCAGACCTTTAATTACGTTAACCGAAAAAAAAGGGTTCCTAGAAAAAGCTGCCGAAGAAGGATTTTACCTATTTTTGGAGCACGATGCCCACAATGAAATCATTACACTTAAAAATACCGAAAAAGGAGTGAGACTCGATCAATCCTATACTTTTAATCAAATATTTAATTCATAATTATATTCATGAGAACACCATTTTTAAAATCAACTTTTGCTGCAGCAACTGTAGCTATGATTGCTGCTAGTTGTGGTACTACTAGTCCAGTAATTACTTCTACACCTATAGATAATATAGACCAACAACCGCTTAAAAATGTTACTTTAACAGATACCCAAATGAAAGGTTGGGGAGGATCTGATTTAGTGACAGACACCATTCCTGGAATGAGCGTACAAAAAGCTTACGATGAAATCCTTAAAGATTATGAAGGTAAAACCGTAATCGTAGGAGTTATTGACAGTGGTGTAGATATTGAGCACGAAGATTTAAAAAATATCATTTGGGTAAACGAAGATGAAATTCCAGGAAATGGAATTGACGATGATAAAAACGGTTACATAGATGATATTCACGGGTGGAATTTCTTAGGAGATGCTGTAGCGGAAAACTTAGAATTTGTACGTATTGTAAAAAGATTACAACCTAAATACGAAGGAAAGACTCCAACTGAAATTAGTGCTGAAAACAAAGCTGAGTACGATATGTACCAAAAAGCACAGCAAGAATTTGAAAAGAAATTTAATGAAACTAGCCAAAACAAAAATTACTATACACAATTACTTCAAACTTTAGAAGATTCAGAGAAAGCGGTAAGTGATAAATTAGGAAAAGAAGATTTTTCTCAAAAGGAATTAGCTCGATTAAATCCAGACACTCCAGAACTTGAGCAAGCTAAAGGATTTTTAGTAAATATCATGTCTCAAATTGGAGATTTAGATAAAGCAAAAGAGCAATTAAAAGGAGGGATAGATTATTTTTCTGGTGGCTTAGATACTCATTACAATTTAGATCTTAATGGTCGTGATGTTGTAGGAGATGATCCATACGATATTACAGATACCAATTATGGTAATGGAGATGTTGATGGTCCAGATCCTAAAAAAGAAGATGCTAAACATGGTACTCACGTAGCAGGAATTATCGCTGCAGAAAGAAACAATGGAATAGGTATTAACGGTGTAGCCAAAAACGTAAAAATTATGGCGGTTAGAGCTGTGCCAGATGGTGATGAGTACGATAAAGATATCGCTTTAGCTATTCGTTATGCAGTAGATAACGGTGCCAAAGTTTTAAATACAAGCTTTGGTAAATATTTTTCTCAAAATCCAGAATGGGTGAAAGACGCTATAAAATATGCAGCAGATAATGATGTATTAATTGTTAATGCAGCAGGTAATGATGCTTTAGATATGGATGTAACTAATATCTTTCCTAATGATCAAGACCCAGAAAACGTAGCAGAATATGCCGATAATTTTTTAACTGTTGGTGCATCTAACTACGAATACGGATCTAAATTAGTAGCTAACTTTTCTAATTATGGTAAAACCAACGTAGATGTATTTGCTCCTGGTACTAAAATTTGGTCTACAACTCCATTAAATGAGTACGAATTTTTACAAGGTACTTCTATGGCTTCTCCAGCAGTAGCAGGAGTTGCAGCTTTAATAAGATCTTATTATCCTAAACTTACAGCTGCACAAGTTAAAAATGTGATTATGCAAAGTGGTTTAGCTTCTTCTTCAGATGTTATTGTAGGAGGTGATGCTAAAGATGTAAGAGCTTTTAACGAACTTTCAGTTTCTGGAAGAATGGTTAATCTTTACAATGCTTTAATTTTAGCAGATAAAATGTCTAAATAATAAGTAGAAACATTCACTTTAAAAGGTGTTCTATTCTTTAAGTTTTCAATTAATGTTAACTTTACGGAATTAGAACACCTTTTTTATTTAAAACCTAAAACCTTATGATAAATATGAAATCTCAATGGCTTTTTATTGGACTTTGTATCTGTACAGCTATAACCAGTTTAGCACAAAACAGTACTTCTTATTGGCAGCAACATGTCGATTATAAGATGGAAGTAGATGTAAGTGTAAAAGATTACACCTACACGGGTACTCAAGAATTAGAATATACCAATAACTCTCCAGATACACTTAATCAAGTATTTTACCATCTCTTTTTTAATGCTTTCCAACCAGGAAGTGATATGGATGTAAGATCGAGAACCATTCAAGATCCAGATGGTAGAGTAGGAGACCGCATTAGTAAACTTTCCGATAAGGAAATAGGATTTTTAAAAGTTGAAACGTTAAAACAAAATAATAAAGAATTAGACTACAAAGTTGTAGGAACTGTTCTTCAAGTAAATTTAGCACAACCTCTTTTACCTGGAGAAAAGACTAAATTTAATATGAAATTTAACGGTCAAGTTCCCGTGCAAATACGTCGTTCAGGAAGAAATAATGCCGAAGGTGTGGCTTTATCTATGACTCAATGGTATCCTAAATTAGCCGAATATGATTTTGAAGGTTGGCACGCAGATCCTTATATAGGAAGAGAATTTCAAGGAGTTTGGGGAGATTTTGATGTAAAAATCACTATTGATAAAGATTATATCCTTGGTGGAACAGGTTACTTGCAAAACCCACAAGAAATTGGTTACGGTTATGAAAAAGAAGGAACCAAAGTAAAACGCAAAGGCAAAAAGTTAACTTGGCATTTTAACGCGCCTCAAGTACACGATTTTACTTGGGCTGCAGATCCTGAATTTGTTCACGATAGTAGAGTCGCTAAAGACGGAACTGTTTTACATTTCTTATATAAAGATAAACCAGCTTACGAAAAAGAAAATAATTTTACTGAAAACTGGAAAAATCTTCAATCTAAAACCGAAGATCTTTTGCTGTATTTCAACGAACACATAGGAGAATATCCTTACGATCAATATTCAGTTATTCAAGGAGGAGATGGAGGGATGGAGTACGCTATGTGTACTTTAATTACTGGTAATCGCTCTTTTGGAAGCCTAGTGGGTGTAACCGCACACGAAATGGCACACGCTTGGTTTCAGCATATTTTAGCTACCAACGAATCTAAACACGAGTGGATGGATGAAGGTTTTACCACTTATATTTCTACTTTAGCTCAAAATGAAGTCCTTTCAGAAGGAAAAGAAAATCCGTTAAGTGGCGCTTACCGCGGATACACTTACTTGGCAAATTCTGGTGCAGAACAACCACAAAGTACGCACGCAGATCGTTACCATCTTAACCAAGCTTATGGTTTAGCAGCGTATTCTAAAGGTGCTGTATTCTTGGGACAATTAGAATACCTTATTGGAAAAGAAAATGTTTCAAAAACTTTGAAGCAATATTACAAAGAGTGGAAATTCAAACACCCAACGCCTAACGATTTTAAACGTGTAGCCGAGAAGGTAAGTGGAGCGCAGCTCGACTGGTATTTAACCGATTGGACGCAGACTACCAATACTATAGATTACAGTATAGAAAATGTAGAAGCTAAAGATCAAAATACTGTTGTATCTTTAAAACGTAACGGGCAAATGCCTATGCCAATAGAACTTAGAGTTACTTTTACCAATGGTAAAACACAAGATTTTTATATTCCTCTACAAATGATGTATTGGCAAAAACCAAATTCTGGAGAATTAGGAAAAACTTGGTCTTGGGCAAATCCTAATTATGAAATGACATTAATGTTAGCAAAAGATCAAATTTCTAAAATAGAAATAGATCCGTCACAAAAGATGGCAGATATAAAGAGAGACAATAACGTGTTTGAAAACTAAAAACCTCTTTTTTCAAGATTTTAAAACCCTTGTTCACTCAAGGGTTTTTGTTTTTTACATTGCTTATCTTTACCACATGAAACAAACCTTCCCAAAAGAAGAAAAACTTAAAAGCAAGATTCTTATTGGTCAACTTTTTGAAGAAGGAAAATCTGTAAAAAGTTTTCCGCTTAAGCTTATATATCATGCTATTCAAGGAGAAGAATCTCAAGATAAAGTAGGCGTTTCTGTACCCAAACGTAATTTTAAATTGGCAGTAACCCGTAATAAAATCAAACGTTTGCTAAGAGAAAACTACCGCAAACAAAAGAATTTACTTCCTCCCCATGCAAATAAATTTAGTATGATGTTTATTTATACGGGACGAAAAGAATTGGATTATAACGAAATAGAAATCGCTATGAGAAAATTAATACATAAATTTATAGAGAAAGAATTGACAGACGACGCCTTATGAAAAAACGCATTCTTGTTCCCATACTTGCTATTGGTATTTTAATCACCACTGCAAGCGCTAGTTATAAATCAGATTTTTTTGAGATCGCTAAGCAAATAGAAATTTTCACTACGCTTTTCAAAGAATTGAATATGAACTACGTAGATGAAACCAATCCAGCAGATTTAATGGATACTGCTATTACTGCTATGTTGGCCGATTTAGATCCCTATACCAATTACTGGAATCAACAAGAAGTAGAACAAGCTAAGATTCAAAATTTTGGACAGTATACCGGGATTGGAGCCAATGTATTTACCCAAGAAAACAAGATTAAACTCATGGAAGTTTATAAAGGCTACCCTGCAGATAAAGCAGGTTTAAAGCCAGGAGATGAGATCATTCAAATTGGTGACGTTGCACTTAAAGATTTTAACGAAGACGCAGGAGAGTTGCTAAAAGGCGCTCCAAATAGTAAAGTAACCTTAAAATATATCCGTCAAGGAAAAACACAACAAACAACACTTAACAGAGAAGCGGTAGAAATTAAAGCGGTTCCTTTTTACGAACTTACGCCAGATAAAATTGGTTATATTGTACTTTCTAAATTTAACCGTAAAGCTTCCGCGGAAGTAGCCACAGCACTTAAAAACTTAAAAGAACAAGGCGCTGAAAAAATAATATTAGATTTAAGAGGAAACCCTGGAGGATTACTTACCGAAGCAGTTAATGTGACCAATATTTTTGTTCCTAAAGGAGAGATTATTACCACCACAAAATCTTCTATAGAAAAATACAATCAGGTATACAAAACGCAGAGAGATCCTATGGATACAGAGATTCCTTTGGCAGTTTTAATCAATGGGAAAAGTGCTTCTGCTAGTGAAATTGTCTCGGGGAGTTTACAAGATTTAGATCGAGCTGTTGTAATTGGTGCAAGAAGTTTTGGTAAAGGTTTAGTACAACGTCCTAAACAGTTGTCTTATGGAACGCAGTTAAAAATTACCATTTCTAGATATTACACCCCTAGTGGTCGTTGTATACAAGCTTTAGATTATTGGAATAGAGATGAAGAAGGAAATGCTACTAAAACTAAAGTGGAGGATTACAATGAATTTACGACCCGCAACGGAAGAAAAGTATATGATGGTGGTGGTATTTTACCCGATGTTACCTTAGAAACATCAGAATATAGTGCGGTAACCAACGCTTTAATTGAAGAGCAAATTATCTTTAATTATGCAACTCAATACTACTACAATCAACCCGAAATTAGTTTAGATAATTTCGTTTTCACGGATAAAGATTTTGGTGCATTTAAGCAGTTTTTAAAACAAGCTGACTTCACCTATGAAACCGAAACCGAAAAAGAGTTGAAAGAATTAATGTTAGTTTCTAAGAAAGAAGGTTACGAAAAAGCTATCGCAAAAACACAGCAAAATATGTTAGCTGAAATTGAAATTGCCAAGCAAAAACAAATTGAAGCTAAAAAACATGAAATAGAGCGTTTATTGAGTGATGAAATTATAAAGCGTTATCATTACGAAGAAGGGTTATACACGTATTATCTAGCTCATAATCCTGAAATTAAAAAAGCAAAAGAGATCTTAAATAATGCTTCTACATATCAAAAGATTTTAAAATAAAAGGGATTAATAACGAGCTCGCATATCAAGGATTTATATCTACTGCATCTATTTTTAAGACAGAAAAAAATAGGTTTGATTTAGACGTATTTACTTTACCAAAAGTTAACTCAATTCCCTTTTCGGAAGAAATATCTCCGCAATTAGTATTGGGTAAAAGAGCAGAGGTTTTTTTTAATTTTTCTATTAAAAATAACTCTCGTTATGAGATGGTGGCTCAAAATCTCCAAGTGATTCACGAGAAGAAAACCTTAGGAGAATTCGATTTTTTCTTAAGAGATAGAGAACTTAAGGAAATACTTCACGTAGAACTGGTCTATAAATTCTATTTATTCGATCCTTCTATCTCAAAGGATGATGAATTAAAATGCTGGATTGGTCCTAATAGAAAAGATAGCCTCTTAAGAAAGATCAACCGTTTAAAAGAGCATCAATTTCCGTTATTATATCGTTCAGAGAGTGAAAAAGTTTTATCTAGAATTCAATTAAATCCGCGGCAGCTAAAACAAAAAGTGTGTTTTAAAGCCAATTTATTCGTTCCAAAAAATGATAATCAATCTACTTATCGTCTTATAAATCATAGTGCAATTGCTGGTTATTGGATGCACTTAAACGAATTTACGGAAGCAGAGTATGGTCAAGATAAATATTTTTCTCCGCAAAAAAAAGATTGGCCTATTCATCCTAGATATCAAAAAGATTGGAAAAATTTTAAGGAAATCCTTCCAGAAATTGACTATCTTTTTAAACATAAAAAAGCAGCTTATGTTTGGAGAAAGTTACAAAACGGAAGTTTTGAACGTTTTTTTATAGTTTGGTGGTAATTATAATTACTTTTTCTCAAAAACTTGTAGGTGTCTTTTTTCGTAAATATATAAGCATTCTAACTAAAGAGTTAAATGCCACTAACAAGAATTTTGAGGACTTAAAAAATTGATATGAAACTAAAAATAAATTTACATACAAGTATTTGTACTCTCGCTGCTTTATTTTTTTCAATGTTATTAATTGCTTGCGGAACAAGTAAAAATGAGTCTATTGAACTTAGCTTAGAACAGCAACAAATAAAACCATTTGAGATTTCTAAGAATTTCTATGATGCAGTTAAAAATGGAGGTAATGCAGATAAATATGCAAAACAGTTAGCTGAACTTTCTCCTGAAGTGCTTAAAAACACTTTAAAAACAGATACACAGAAAAAAGCATTTTGGTTAAATACTTATAACACTTATGTACAATACCTTTTAAAAGATAATCCCGATTTATATAAAGATAGATCTGCTTTCTTTAAAGAAAAGCGTTTTGTCATTGTAGGGGAAGAAGTGAGTTTAGATATTTTGGAGCATGGTTTATTAAGAAATTCTAGAATTAAAGCTTCATTAGGTTATGTAAAAGATCCTTTTCCGTCTAGTTTTGAAAAAGATTTTAGAGTAGAAGAGATTGATTGGCGTATTCACTTTGCTTTGAATTGCGGAGCTAAAAGTTGCCCTCCAGTTTTTTATTATACGGTTAATGCTTTAGATAAAGAACTAGAAGATTCTTCTAAAAAATATCTAAAGAAAAAAGTAGAGTATAAGAAAAATGAAGAAGAAGTATACGTTCCTGCATTAATGAGTTGGTTTAGAGGAGATTTTGGAGGAAAAGATGGAGTCATTGAAATTCTTAAAAACTATCAATTAATTCCTACTGACAAGGATCCCGATGTGGAGTTTTTAGATTACAACTGGGAATTAGATTTAGATAATTATAGATAGTAATATTTTAAATCACCTTGTCCAAAATCTTTAAATTATAGTATGATTAGTATTATTATTCCAGTTGTAAATGAAGAAAATCATCTAAAAAAATTACTTCCACTTTTAGTGAATAGTGAAGCAAAAGAAGTAATTGTAGTTGATGGAGGCAGTACAGATAACAGTAAACAAATAGCAGAAAAGTTAGGAGCTAAAGTAATTACTTCTCAAAAAAGTAGAGCAAAACAAATGAATGCTGGGGCAAAAGCTGCTACAGAAGATATATTATATTTTGTTCATGCCGATAGTATACCGCCTTCAAGTTTTCATGAGGATATTAAAACCCATCAAGATAAAAACATTCCATTTGGTTGTTTTAGGTCGTTATTTAATACCAAAAACCGCTTTTTGAGAATCAATAGTTATTTTTCTCGTTATAAAGGAATGATGTTTAGAGGAGGCGGACAAACTCTTTGGATTACTAAAAAATTCTTCCAAGAATTAAACGGCTATGATGAGTCTCTCAAATTAATGGAAGAATATGATTTTATTAAAAGAGCTAGTCAAAAAGCCGATTATAAGGTGATTCAAAAAGATGTTTTGGTAAGTACCAGAACGTATGATGAGAATGGTAATTTTAAAACTCAGTTAATCTACGGACTAATTATGTTTGGATTTTTTCGAGGGATAGATCAAGATAAATTAATCAAATTTGGTAAGCGGTGGCTTAAATAAAAAACCCCGAGAAAGCATCTCGAGGTTTAATTTATTTTTAGTAAATCTAATTATTTTCCGACTACCTTGTAGCTTGGATCTTCAATAATGTTAACATCAATAATAGTTTCAGCGTTATGTAAAAGTCTTCTACAATCGGCACTTAAATGTTTTAAATGTACTTTTTTTCCTTGTTTTAAATAACGATCTGTAATTTTATTAACCGCATCTATGGCGCTCATATCGGTTATTTTGCTGTCTGCAAAATCAATAACTACCTCTTCAGGATCGTTTTCTACATCAAATTTATCTGTAAAAGCCGTTGTTGAACCAAAGAAAAGGGGTCCATATAACTCATAATGTTTTACTCCGTTTTCATCAATTCTTTTTCTCGCTCTAATTCGCTTAGCACTTTCCCACGCAAAAACTAATGCAGAAATAATTACTCCAATTAATACAGCAAGAGCCAAATTATGCAAGAATACGGTGATTAAAGTAACAACAAGCATCACAAAAATGTCGTGTTTTGGCATTCTAGTAAAGGCTTTAAAACTTGCCCATTCAAATGTACCAAATGCAACCATAATCATAACTCCTACAAGAGCTGCCATGGGTAATAATTCTATAACGGGTGCACCTACTAAAATAATGGTTAAAATAGTTAAGGCTGCAATGATACCAGATAATCGAGCTCTAGAACCAGACGATAAATTAACCAAGGTTTGTGCAATCATCGGGCAACCACCCATTCCAAAAAAGAAACCATTAGCAATGTTTGCAGTTCCTTGAGCTAGACATTCTTTGTTACTATTTCCTTTTGTTCCTGTAATTTCGTCTACTAAATTAAGAGTAAGTAAACCTTCTGTAAGTCCTACTGCGGCCATAATTAAACCGTAAGGAAGAATAATTTGTAAAGTTTCTAACGTAAATGGAACATTTGGAATATTAAAAGGAGGTAAGCTTCCGCTAACGGAAGCAATATCAACTACCTGTTTGGTGTCTATATTAAAAATTAAAACAATCGCAAAGACTACTAAAATTGCGACTAAAGATGCAGGAATAGCTTTGGTAAACTTAGGTAGGATCACAATAATTGCGATCGTTAACGCTACCAAAACACCCATAATCAAAAGGGGAGTGCCTGTTAACCATTCTACTTCGCCATTAAAAACCGTCTTAAACTGTTCTAGTTGAGACATAAAAATGATGACAGCTAAACCGTTTACAAAACCAAACATGACGGGTTGAGGAACTAAGCGTATAAATTTTCCCAATTTAAACAGACCTACCATAATTTGAATGATTCCTGCCATTGCAACGGCAGCAAATACATAATCTAAACCATGAGAATTCATGAGAGCAATTAAAACTACTACGGTAGCACCAGCACCTCCAGAAACCATTCCTGGTCTGCCGCCAAATACTGCTGTGATCAATCCCATAATAAAAGCTGCATATAATCCTACTAAAGGTGGAAATCCTGCAAGAATAGCAAACGAAAGTGATTCAGGAATCATGGTCATCGCCACGGTAAGACCTGCTAATATTTCAATTTTATAATCTACTTTTTGCTTGAAGTCAAAAAGGTTGAATACTTTTTTCATTTATAAATAAATTAGTTTTCTTCCGTTTAACGGAAAAAATTTTAGTAAAAAAATGGTATGTTTCTTTAAAATTTAAAAAGAATTGGAAAGATAATTACGGCTGTTATGGCGGCGTAATTTTAAATATATATGTACAAGTAGTGTAATTCATAATTGGCTGCAAAATTATTCATAAAAAACATGTTGTACAAACGATTACAAAAAATAGTTTAAGCTTTCTCTTTTTTAATCATGCCTATATGAGGAATTCCATCTTCTAAATAACCATCACCTATTTGAACAAATTGATGAGATTCATAAAACTTTGTAAGATACTGTTGCGCAGATAGTTTAATAGTTCTAGTTTGATAATGATTTTCTATTGCCTTAACGGAAGCCTCTAAAATATCATGACCAAAACCAAATTTTCGGTGAGTTTTATTTACAACCACTCTTCCTATGGCAGCTTCTTCAAAATATATATTGGGAGCAAAACAACGGGTATAAGCCACTATTTTATCATTGTAATATCCTATAATATGTAAAGCTTTTTCATCTTTTCCATCAATATCCTGGTACACACAATCTTGTTCTACTACAAAAACTTCAGCTCGTAATTGCAAAATATCGTATACTTCATGAAGAGTTAATTCTTCAAAATGCTTAACTTTTATTTCTAATTGTGGTTTTTCCATAGCTTAATCTTGAACAATAATATCTTTTGGATCTTTTCTATTAAATTCTGGCTGAATATTTATATGATTAATATTAAATTCATCATTCGCCACTTTTTCAATTTTTGTGAGCACCGCATCAAATTCCGATAAGGAAATATTTTCATAAAATTCTACATGAGCTTCTAAGTGAACTTCTAATTCATTAAGCTGCCATATATGTATATGATGTATATTTTTTACTTCTTTAATTTTACATACCGTTTCTACAATATCTTTAATTACAATGTCGTGGGGTGTAAAAAGCATTAATACATTAAATGAAGATTTTAAAAGGTCATAACCTACAACAATGAGGTAAATAGCAATTCCTGCAGTTAATACGCTATCTACCCAATAAAGTTGATAGTATTTCATTAACAAACCACCTATCAAAACCGCTACAGATGCTAACATATCGGTAAATAAATGTAGGTATGCAGAACGCATATTCATATTGGTTTTACTATCAGCTTTCATGAGTAAAACACTAAATCCGTTTCCTACAATAGCTAAAACTGCTAACCAAATTACTAAGGTAGAATCTATGGTTTGCGGATTTAAAAAGCGGTGAACTGCTTCTTTAATTAACAAAACAGCAATTACTATTAAAGATGCTGCATTGATGAAAGCTGCAATAATTTCGGCTCTTTTGTAGCCAAATGTTTTACTGACAGATGCTTCTTTAGAAGATAGTTTATTGGCAATAAAACTGATGATTAAAGAAAGGACATCACTAAAATTATGAAGCGCATCAGAAAGTAGAGATAAACTACCGCTTATGAGTCCGCCTACAACTTGCGCAGCAGTTATAACGATATTCAAAAGAATGGATATCATTAAATTTCTCCCTTTTACAGGAGCGTGGGAGTGTTGATGGTTATGCGTACTCAAAATAATTAGCTACAAGCTATTTTTTCTACTCTTCTTTCGTGTCTTCCTCCTTCAAATTCAGTTTCTAAGAATATTTTTACCATATCTAAAGCTTGATGAACAGATGTAAATCTTGCCGGAATACTTAAAATGTTGGCATTGTTATGTTCTCTAGCAAGCTGTGTAATTTCGGTAGTCCAACATAAGGCACATCTCACTTTTTGATGTTTATTTGCAGTCATTGAGGCACCATTACCGCTCCCGCAAATAATAATACCAAAATCTACTTTACCATTTTCTACATCATTTGCTACAGGATGCACAAAATCTGGATAATCTACACTATCATTAGTATTTGTACCATGGTTAATAACCTGGATTTGCTTACTTTCTAAATAAGAAATAATTTCATTCTTATATATTGTACCTGCGTGATCGTTACCTATAGAAATTGTCATGAGCTTATAATTTTTAGTTGTTACAAAGGTAAAATAAAGGATAAAACCATTCGATTTTTAGAAATGTTAATTGAGAAACTTATAAGCTTGAAGTTGAACCCTCTACTATTAACTATAAATTGTGAATAAGTGTAGGTTTCTTTTTACAAGTATAATTTGCTTTTAAAATTTATTTTTCCATACAGCGTAGGTGATCAATAATCCTAGCTAACTTGTTATTATTTTAAAAAAACTTATCAGCATTAAAAACACACTTATCAACAAGAAAATTTTAAACTTTAAATTAACTATTAAGTATTAACTTCCTTGTTAACCATTGTTAATAACTAAAAATAATTCAATAGATTTCAAGGAGTTATAATTAACAATTAATTAAGATACCTGTTTAGAAGATTTAAAAACAGATAAAACCTAATTAATAGAAGTATTTTTCTACCGCTATAAACACGCTATTATAATCATTATTTATTTTTTAAAATTTATAAAAGAAAAAAGATAATTATATATAATGTTCATAACATTTAAGATGAAATACTTTTTAATATACTTATTAGTTTAATCTTGATTTAGATTTTTAAAATACTTTTATATTCAAAAAAAATTGAAAGATTTTAAATAAAAAAAAGTAGCTAAAAATTATCTGTAGGTAGAAGTAGTTTCCACTTGGTGACTATTAGTAGGGTTTGTATCTAAGGCAATATTTATGTATAAGGCTATAAAGAAGAAGCCTAATATAAAAATCACTATAAAAAATAGAAGTAATTTTTTCGAATTATACATAATATAAGATGCTAAATAATAGCTTGTTGATTAGATTATATAAATATATAAAAAATTTTAAGTTTATTTTAACACATAACATTTAAATAATTGTAACTTAAATTTTAAGTCTTGTTATAAGTAGATTCTTAACAAAACATTAAACAGATATTTCTTTCATCTAAATTAATAACTGTAATTTTAGACCAGATAAATTATTAAATGACAAAAAGAAAAAAGAAAACGGGAGGTAAAAAAATTAATAACCTCTCTAAAAGTATACTTACCATATTGAGAAAAAATAGTTCTCAAGTATTTAACTATAAGCAAATTGCTGCAAAACTGGATGTTGATGATGCAAATAGCAGAAATCAAATTATAAAAGCTTTAGCAGAATTAGCTATAAAAAAACAAATTAGCGAAGTTGATAGAGGTAAATTTCAAATTAACGGTAGTACCGATTATTTTGAAGGTAAACTCGATATGACTACGAGAAAAGACGGATATGTAATTGTAGATGAATTAGAAGAAGATGTTTACATTCCACATAAAAGTTTAAATAAAGCTTTAGACGGTGATATTGTAAAAATTTATGTTTACCGCAGGAGAAGAAATAGAAAAAATGAAGGAGAAGTTGTAGAAATTATAAAGCGGAGCAAAACTCAATTTGTAGGAAAACTTCAATTAAATGAAAATTTTGGATTTGTAGAAATGCAAAATCCAAAAATGTATACCGATATCTTTATTCCTAAAGAGGAAATGGATAAAGCCCAAAACGGAATGGTGGTTTTGGTCGAATTAAAAGATTGGCCAGAAAAAGCCGATTCTCCTATTGGTAAAATTATTGAAGTTCTTGGGGAAGCAGGAAGTCACGAAACCGAGATGCAGTCTATCTTGGCAGAAAATGGCTTACCGAGAGAATTCCCGAAAGAAATAGAAGATTTTGCGAATAAGATCGATACTTCAATTCAGGAAACTGAAATTAAAAAGCGTCGGGATTTGCGGGAGACTCTAACGTTTACCATAGATCCTAAAGATGCAAAAGATTTTGACGATGCCTTAAGCTTCCAACCTTTAGAAAATGGAAATTATGAAGTTGGTATTCACATTGCCGATGTTTCTCATTATCTACAACCTGGGACCATCTTAGACGATGAAGCTTACGATCGCGCGACTTCAATATATTTGGTAGACAGGGTAGTACCAATGTTACCAGAAGTATTATCTAACAACGCTTGTTCTTTAAGACCACACGAAGAGAAATATACTTTTTCTGCAGTTTTTGAAATTGATAAAAAAGCGAATGTGGTAGACCAGTGGTTTGGTAGAACAGTAACCTATAGTGATGCCCGTTTTGCTTATGAAGAAGCACAACATATTATAGAAACTCAGTCGGGGGATATTCCTGCAGATATTTCTATACAAGATGCAGCTTACACTACCACACAACCCATTGTAGATGCTGTCTTGACTTTAGACAGTCTTGCTAAAAAGATGAGAGCTTTAAGAATGAAAAATGGAGCAATCTCTTTTGATAAGGTGGAAGTTAAATTTAATCTAGACGAACAAAACGATCCTATTGGAGTTTACTTTAAAACTGCCAAAGATGCTAATAAGTTGATTGAAGAATTTATGTTGTTGGCCAATAAAAAGGTGTCGGAGTTTATCGGGAAACAAAATCCGAAGAAAACATTTGTCTATAGATGTCATGATGAGCCCAACGACGATAAATTAGCCGCTTTAGAAACCCTTGTAGGTAAATTTGGTCATAAGCTTAATCTAAAAGATAAAAAGTCTATTTCTAGCTCTTTAAATAGTTTATTAAAGAACGTGGAAGGCAAAAAGGAACAGAACCTGGTAGATACGCTTACTATTCGTACGATGAGTAAAGCCTATTACAGTACTCAAAATATAGGTCATTACGGGTTAGCGTTCGATTATTATTCGCACTTTACATCGCCTATTAGACGTTATCCAGATGTGATGGTTCATCGTTTATTGCAGCGCTATTTAGAAGAAAAACCTTCGGCAGATCAAGAAGCGTATGAAGAAAAATCTGCTCACTGTAGCGATATGGAAAATTTTGCTACAAGTGCAGAACGAGATTCTATTAAATACATGCAAGTAAAATTCATGAAAGATCATGAAAACGAACAATTTTTGGGTGTAATTTCTGGCGTAACTGAATGGGGTATTTATGTTGAAATAGAACAAAATAAATGCGAAGGAATGGTGAAATTAAGAGATATTAAAGAAGACCATTTCGATTTTGACAAAGAAAACTATGCTATAGAAGGCCGTAATACAGGAAAAACCTACCAACTTGGAGATGAGGTTTATGTGACTGTAAAAAATGCCGATTTGGTAAAACGACAATTAGATTTTAATTTGGTTGGAAGCAAAGCAGAAGTAGAAATGTAATTAGGGCGTTCAGCTTTTAGCAAAGCTGCGGGCTGTACACTATAACTTTTTTATGATGATTAGATAGAATAGAACTTATTTAATAATAGGTTCTGTTTTTATTATCAATTACTTATCGAAATTTAAAAAAGGTTGCCGTTTCCATCCCTAACGCAAAAAAACAAAAAGATGAAAAATATTTTAGTATTCGTAATGGTAGCGATTTCCGCGTTAAGCGTAAAAGCACAAGAAGAAATATTAATTGGCAAAGATTTTCAAGAAATTAAAATTTTTGATAAAATAGAAGCTATTTTAATTCCTTCTTCAGAAAATAAAATTATCGCTACAGGTTTCGATAAAGACGAAATTAAAGCTGAAGTTAATGAGGGTGTCCTTTATATTAAACTATCGTTAAGCAACATTTGGAGTGAGAACGATACGCAAGTAAAAGTTTATTACAAAGCCATCCATACCGTAGATGTAAATGAAGGCGCTTTCGCGGAATTAAAAGAGTTTAATGAATATAAACTAGTTTTAAGAGCACAAGAAGGAGGCAGAATTTATGCCACAGCAAATGTAAAAGAATTAGAAGTAAAGGCTGTTACTGGCGGTGTTATCGAAACCAATGGGACGGTAGATTCTCAATTAGTAGAAATAAGAACTGGAGGCCAATATGAAGGTCAAGAAATGAAGTCTAAAAATACCGAAGCCAATATTAAAGCAGGAGGAAATGCAGAGGTTTTCGTAACTGATTATTGTAAAGCAAAAGTAACTGCTGGTGGAAGTGTAGACGTGTATGGAGACCCTAAGAAATTAGATAAAAAGACCAGTTTAGGCGGAAAAATTAAAAAACGATTTTAGTGATTTCTATTTGCTATCTTTGTTTATAGAATAAATTTTTATGCTTCAGGATATATTTGCAGCGATTCCTTTAGGTTTTTTTTTAGCATTCCTATTAGGTCCTGTATTCTTTGTTTTATTAGAAACAGCGGCTATTAAAGGCTTTAGAGCTGCTATATCATTTGATATAGGTGTTCTTTTAGCCGATATTGTTTTTCTTTCTATCGCTTATTTTAGTACCAGTAAATTATTACAAAGTATAAAAGACGATCCGGCTTTATTTATTTTTGGAGGAGCTGTTTTAGCTACTTATGGTACGATTACTTACGTCAAAGAAAAGAAAGCTATACCGCATCCCGATGATGCAGAAGTGAGAAAGCTAAAAAAGAGTGATGTTTTAGGCTTAATGGTTAAAGGCTTTTTACTCAACTTTGTAAACATTGGTGTATTGGGTTTTTGGCTCGGATTAATCATCGTATTTGGTCCGCAATTAGATATGGATGCCGATAGGTTATTGGTATTTTTTAGTAGCGTGCTTATCACCTATTTTGTGATAGATATCTTTAAAATTCTTTTAGCAAAAAAACTTAATCATAAACTTACTCCTAAAAGAATTTACATTTTTAAGAAAGCAATAAGTGTACTTATTATTGTCTTTGGAGTTATTTTGATTAGTAGAGGTCTATTTCCTAATGAATTAGAGAAATTAGAAAATAAAGTAGAGGAAATAATGCCAGAAAATTCTTAAAAAAAATCTATATAAAAATAAAAAGCCCTTGAAATTTCAAGGGCTTTTTTTGAGGTGTCGAGCGGATTCGAACCGCTGTAGATGGTGTTGCAGACCACTGCCTAGCCACTCGGCCACGACACCTTATTTGTATAAGGACTGCAAATGTAATCATTTTTATGAAAAAGAAACAAATTATCTTTCTTTAGATAAGATAATCGTTACTTTTTCTACATCTCCGCCTAAAGGAGGGTTGATTTTAGACACTTCTACTTCGGCAAAAGTAATTAAATTGTCATCCCTAAATATACGATCTAATATACGTTTAGCGACGTGCTCTAAAAGTTTAGAACGTATGGCCATTTCTTCTTTCACCACTTTATTAAGATACACATAATCAACAGTATCTTCTAATTGATCGCTTTCCGCGGAAGCTTTTAAACTGGCTTGTATAGTTAAATTAACACTGTATTCACTTCCTATTTTTCCCTCTTCATCAAGGCATCCATGGTTAGTAAATACACGTATGTTTTGAAGTTTTATTTTTCCCATTTTATTTTAAAATAATTACGGCAAAGGTACTTGTTTTTAAGAACCTATTAATTTTTCTCCTACAATTCCTATTAAAAAACCAATGTTGGCACCAAAAGCAGGCAGCCATTTATGTTCTAATTTGGCAGATGGAGCAATGTCTTCAAATATAAGGTATAAAATTCCGCCACTAGCAAAAAGCATTAATCCCGAAGTAACTTGTGGTTGGTCTTGTAAAAAATAATAACCAATTAAGGCTCCCACAATTCCAGAAAAACTTAATAGAAATAGTATAATTAGTGATTTTTTACTTTCAAAACCACTTTTGGTTAAATCTTGGTAAGAGTTAAATGATTCTGGTAAATTTTGTAATCCTATAAAGACGGCGAGTAAAGTTCCTGTTTGCGTATCGGTAGCAAAAATAGCTCCTAGCGCAATAGCTTCAGGAACAAAATCCATAAGCATGGCAAGCAATTGACTTACTTTTCCACCTTTTTTTGATAAGTATCTATCTAAAAACAAAAAAGTGCTAGAACCTAATAAAAACAAAATTACCATAGGAAAAAGAGAAAGTTCTTCCATTCCTTTAGGTACTAATACCAATGCTAAAGCAGAAAGAATAATTCCGCCTCCAAAAGCGGTAATAAAATGATTAATTTCTATTTTGTAGGAATAATTTTCAAATTTAGATAAAAAGATTCTTGCTAAAATTCCGCCAAGGAAAACTGTAATACCAGAAAGTCCAGAGAAAAGAATGATTTTAGTTATTTCATTCATAACCTATATTTTTTATTAAAATTACAATTCCTATTTAAACTATAAAGGCTTGTGAGGTAATTTTTGATAACTTTGCGCATATTGAATTTTAGTTATGACAGAAGAAAAAAAATCATTGAATTTTATAGAGCAAATTATTGAAGAAGATCTTCAAAATGGATATAAAAAAGAGGAGTTAAAATTTCGATTTCCTCCAGAACCTAATGGTTATTTACACATTGGTCACGCCTCGTCAATCAATTTAAATTTTGGCTTAGGTTTACGTTACAATGCGCCAGTTAATTTGCGTTTTGATGACACGAACCCTATTAAAGAAGAACAAGAATTTGTAGATGCGATTAAACGAGATGTAGAGTGGCTAGGTTTTAAATGGGAGAAAGAATGCTATGCTTCAGATTATTTTCAGCAGCTGTATGATTGGGCTGTAGAAATGATTAAAAATGGCGATGCATATGTAGATAGTCAAGCTTCAGCTAAAATAGCAGAACAAAAAGGAACTCCAACACAAGCAGGTGTAGCTAGTCCTTATCGTGAAAGATCTATAGAAGAAAATTTATCTCTTTTTGAAGCCATGAAAAATGGAGAAACAGAAGAAGGTAAGCACGTGCTAAGAGCTAAAATTGATATGGCTTCGGGAAATATGCTTATGCGAGATCCTATTATGTATAGAACATTACATAAACCTCACCACCGTACCAATAACGATTGGAAAATCTACCCTATGTATGATTGGGCACACGGGGAGAGTGATTTTATAGAAAGCATATCACATTCTTTTTGTACGTTAGAATTTTTACCGCATAGAGAATTATATAATTGGTTTGTAAATAAGGTGAGTCAGCCTCAAGAATTTCAACCTAAACAAAGAGAGTTTGCACGACGCAATTTAAGCCATACGGTAGTAAGTAAACGTAAATTGGCTCAATTAGTAGAAAAGAAAGTAGTAGAGTCGTGGGATGATCCTAGAATGCCTACTATTTCTGGCTTACGCCGAAGAGGTTACACCGCAAATTCAATTAGAAAATTTGCAGATTCTATTGGTGTAGGAAAACGCGAAAATGTAATTGATATGTCTCACCTTGAGTTTTGTGCTCGAGAAGATTTAAATAAGACGGCTATTCGAGTAATGGGAGTTTTAAATCCTTTAAAAGTTATAATTACAAACTACGAAGAAGGAAAAGAAGAGTGGTTAGATGCAGAAAATAACCCCGAAGATGAAACTGCAGGAAGTAGAGAAATTCCTCTTTCTAGAGAAATTTATATAGAACAAGAAGACTTTAAAGAAGAAGCTAATCGTAAGTTTTTCCGCTTAACTTTAGGAAAAGAGGTACGCTTAAAGAATGCATATATTATTAAAGGCGAGTCTGTCGTAAAAGATGATGATGGTAATATCGTAGAAGTACACTGTACATACGATCCTAAAAGTAAAAGTGGTAGCGGTACAGAAGAATCTAAGCGTAAAGTAAAAGGTACTTTACATTGGGTTTCTATCCCTCACGCGGTGAAAGCAGAGGTAAGACTATATGATCGTTTATTTACAGTAGAATCACCAGATGCAGATAAAGAAAAAGACTTCTTAGAATTTGTAAATCCTAATTCTTTAGAAACTATTACTGGTTATGTAGAACCTAGTTTAAAAAATGCTACTGCGTTACAACATTTTCAGTTTCAACGTATCGGTTATTTTTGTACAGATCAATCTACAAGTGTAGAAAAACCTGTATTTAATCGTACGGTAACTTTACGTGATTCTTGGAGTAAAAAGTCTCATTAAGAATAATTTAAGACTGTTACTTTATTTATTAACCGGTTATTAACAGCAAAATATTGTGATGCCACGTATATTTGGTAGTATAAATTAACTAATCAAACTTATAGAAAATGGCAAATACAGGAAACACACTTTTAGCTTTAATAACAGGAGCAGCGATTGGAGCAGGAGTTGGACTTTTATACGCTCCAGATAAAGGGGAAAACACAAGAAAAAAATTAAATAAAGAAGCTAAAAAAGCAAAAACTAAATTAGATAAGCAGGTTAACGAAACGAGCAAACACTTAACGGAATCTGCTAAAAAAGCTAAATATAGTTTTGAGTCTAAATTAGATGAAACTTTATCATCTGCAAGTTATAAAGCCGATGATATTTTGTCTGCCATGGAACATAAATTGGAAGAATTAAGAGCAAAAAATGCTAAATTTCATGCAGAGTCTAAGGTAGATGAGTTGAAAAATAAAGCGAAAAATGCAACTTCTTAAAATATGTCCATTAATAACCTAACTAACCATATTGATGAACTTAGCGATAATATTCAAGCGTATATTAACAGTACGCTTGAATATTATAAATTAGATGCCTTTAAAAAAGTAACTAGAGGATCATCAATTATTATTAGGCTTTTAATTATAGGAAGTGTTTTTCTTCTCTTTTTAGGCTTCATTTCTGTAGGTTTTTCAATACTTATTGGAGAAAGTATAGGACAGCTTAGTTATGGTTTCTTTATCGTAGGCGGTGTATATTTTTTAATATTTATTTTACTACTACTTTACGGAAAGAACCTATTTAATAAATTGATTTTAGAGAAAGCTTCTAAGATTGTATTTAATGAAAGCACCTTAAAAGATGTAGTAGACGAACCTTTAGAAAGTGAACTCCACAAAAGTTAGTATATGAAAGTTTATAGTTCTTACGATGAAATAAATCATGATTTGAAGATTTTAAAACTTCAAAGTCAGATTAATAAGGAGAAATTAAAGATCAATGCAGAAGAAATTAAAGAAGATTTATCTCCAGTTTCCATTATTACAGGGTTAGCTACATCAATAGCTAAAAAAGCATTTATACTTAAAATTGTAAGTAAAATTATAGGATCTAGAAGATAACAGAATATAATGTGACAAAAAAAAATCCTGAGTGAAAACACAGGATTTTTTTGTTTTAAAACTCAAAGTTCATCTAAAATTCTAAATCATTATTATCATTAGAGTTTCGGTTATCTTTATTCTTCTTGTTTACAATTCCTTTAGCTCTATTTTGTTCTTTCATCTTTTCTCCAATTTGATTGGAAGCGGTAAATGAAGCAATCATATTGTTTAACATATCGCTACCCGCTTGTGGAGAGTTTGGTAATAAAATTAAATTGGTATCAGTTTCACTACCAATAGACTGCAAAGTATCATAATGTTGAGTCACAACGATCAGTGCCGATGCTTCTTGTGAATTAATTCCTACATTGTTAAGTACATCTACAGATTCTTCTAAACCACGAGCAATTTCTCTACGCTGGTCGGCAATACCTTGTCCTTGTAAACGTTTACTTTCTGCTTCAGCTCTAGCTTTAGCTACAATTTTAATTCGGTCTGCTTCTGCCTCATACTCCGCCGCTACTTTTTCTCTTTCAGAAGCGTTAATACGGTTCATAGCTTCCTTTACTTTTACATCAGGATCAATATCGGTCACTAATGTTTTTATAATATCATACCCATAATCCATCATGGCATCATTAAGTTCTTCTTTTACAGCAATAGCAATATCATCTTTACGCTCAAAAACATCATCTAACTTCATTTTAGGCACCTCTGCACGTACAACATCAAAAACATAAGAAGTAATCTGATTCTGCGGATTTTCAAGCTTGTAGAATGCGTCATAAACCTTATCTCTAATTACTTGAAACTGTACAGATATTTTCAAGTGAACGAAAACATCATCTTTAGTTTTAGTTTCTACAATAACATCTAATTGCTGAATTTTTAAGTTAACTCTCCCAGCAATTTTATCAATGATCGGAATCTTAAATTGTAAACCTGAATTTCTAATACTTAAGAATCTCCCAAAGCGTTCAACCACAGCAGCAGTTTGTTGTTTTACCGTAAATATTCCGGTAATGATGATGATTAAACCAAAAAAGAAGGCAAAACCCAATAAAAATGGTCCCATAAATAAATTTGAATTAAATTAGCATTTAAATATAATTGTTAAATTTTTAACTTTCCTCTAATGATTCAATTTTTTAAGTTTTTTTCTTTATTTGCCATACTTTTATTCGGTTTTTCTGCTCAAGCTCAATACCGATCTCAATACAATTATATAGGAATTCAAGGTGGCGTAAGTTCTTTTAATATTCTTACTGACAATTTTAATACTACTCCACAAACTGGTTTTACAGGAGGTTTTTCTGTAAGAGGAGGAATTGTGAATAGTTTTGATATGATTTACGGAATTGATTTCTATAGTCAAAAATTTGGGATAGATGCGAGAGAGACCACTCTATCCAATACAAGCGAAGTTGATATGAGTATGCTTGCCGTACAAGTAAAACTTTTAGGAAGTTTGGTTTTAATCCACAAACATTTAAGTTTAGAATTAGGCCCAGCATTACAGTTAAACAGTAAATTGAATTACGATGATAGAAATGAAAATTATATTATAGATGGTTACAACACCTTACAAATAAATGATATTGAAGAAATTTCTACCATCAATTTTAATGTAATCGCTGGTGCTACAGCTGGTTTTGAACATTTTAGAGTGTTTGCTCGCTATCAATACGGAGTTAATAATTTTTTTAAACCTTTAAATGATGAAACTTTAGAAAATAATGGAGAAGAATTTAAAGGAAATATAAGTATGTTAGAAGCTGGTTTAACGATCTATTTTTAATAGCTATAGTGACCAATTATTTTAAAATTGAAAAGACAATCTTCTAATACTTGGCCCGCACCAATGTTATGCACAATTTTATATCTTTTATCATCGATAGATTTCTTATGTGTGACCATCCCAATATGCGTCTTACCGCTTCCCAAACTCCAACAGACAATATCTCCAGGTAAATAGTCATTAGGGTTTTGTGTAATAGGTTTTTCTGTTCCCTTTCGTTTAAAAAACACCATTAAATTGGGTACTCTTCTGTGATCTATGTTGGTATCGGTAGATTTGAGTCCCCAAAAGTTTGGATACTTATTAAAATGAGCTTTCATATCGTTATGAACCAACTCTTGTAAATCAATGTCTAATTTTCGGTAGGTTCTTATCACTACATCGGTGCAGACTCCTTTATCTGAAGGTACATCTCCGTTAGGATAATTGATAGAGAAATAACTAGGATCGTAAGTAACATATTGCTTTGTCAGCGCTAGAGCGGAATTTGACAATTGTAACGCTTTAGTAGAGGGCTGCGAAAAGCTTAAAGCAGAAACAAATAGTAAGAGATAAAAAAATATTCCTTTCATGACGAGATTTTTAAATGTTAACTCCATTCACGAAAGGAATATTGTAGAAATTTTATGCTTGTGCTATAGCAAATTCTATTCTTTTAATAGTTTCTTCTTTCCCTATAGAAGAAATAATATGAAATAAATCTGGTCCTTTCATCGCACCTACGATAGAAAGTCTTAAAGGTTGCATGACTTTGCCAAAACCAATTTCTTGTGAAGTAATCCACGATTTTATTTGACTTTGAGTATTTTCTTGAGAAAAATCTTCAATTTTTTGAATTTCTCCAATCACTTGCCTCATAATACTAGATGTATCGTCCTTCCAAGCTTTTTTAAAGCCTTTAGCATCTAATTCTGTTGGAGCTTCAAAATAGAAACTACTTAAATCCCAAAAATCGCTTATAAATGTAGCTCTTTCTTTAATGGTGGCTACCACTTCTTCTACATATTCTTGAGAAGGTGCAAATCCTTTTTCTTTAAGAATTTCATTATATTCAGTAGCTAGAGCATCATTATTTTCTAATTGTAAATATTGATGTTGAAACCATTTAGTTTTCTCTGGATCAAATTTAGCTCCAGATTTTGACACGTGTCCCAAACTAAAAGCATCTACCAATTCTGCTAAAGAATACATTTCTTTTTCTGAACCTTCTCCTTCATTCCAACCTAAAAATGCAAGCATATTAACTACCGTTTCTGGCAAATAACCATCTTCTCTATACCCTGAAGCAATCTCTCCTGTTTTAGGATCTTTCCATTGTAATGGAAATACAGGGAACCCTAATTTATCGCCGTCACGCTTACTTAATTTTCCTTTTCCGGTAGGTTTTAAAATTAAAGGTAGATGAGCAAATTTTGGAGCTTCCCAACCAAAGGCTTTATATAATAATACGTGTAAAGGCATAGAAGGCAACCATTCTTCTCCACGAATTACGTGAGATATTTGCATTAAATGGTCATCAACAATATTCGCTAAGTGATACGTAGGCATTCCATCACTTTTAAATAGTACCTTATCGTCTAAAACATTGGTATCTATTTGAATGTCACCTCTAATTTCATCATACATGTGTAAGCTTTCATCTTGAGGTGATTTAAAACGAATTACGTAGGCTTCTCCTACATCAATCTTTTGCTGAACTTCTTCCGCGCTAAGCGAAAGAGAATTATTTAGTTTTAATCTATTGTGCCAATTGTAAATAAATGTTTTTCCATTGGCTTCGTGATCTTTTCTATGTGCGCCTAACTCTTCTGCAGTATCAAACGCATAGTAAGCGTGTCCATTATCTATAAGCTGTTGAGCATATTGGTGATACAAATCTTTACGTTCACTTTGGCGATAAGGTCCGCAGTCTTTTTCTTTTCCTGGTCCTTCATCGTAAGGAATATTGCACCAGTTTAAAGCTTCTTTAATATAATCTTCTGCGCCTTCTACATAACGAGTTTGATCTGTATCTTCTATACGTAAGACAAAATCACCATCATGTTTTTTAGCAAATAAATAGTTAAAAAGGGCAGTTCTAACACCACCAATATGTAAAGGTCCTGTAGGACTAGGAGCAAATCGTACTCTTACTTTTTGTGCCATGAAATTATTTTTTGGCAAATATACCATGTTCTTAAGAAGTAAACGAATAGAGTTTAGATCGTATTTAAGCATTTGTGTTAGTTACTAATCTAACATTGGGACAATGACTATTTAATATATGATATAAGCGTTTAAATATTTAAATCTCAATTATCGAGTAAATTATGTACTTTTATAGGTTAGAGAAGAAGAGGAGCAACTTTATGAGCAATTACCAAGAAATACATCACAAGCTAGAAGGTTTTATTAAGAAGTTTTATATCAATGAACTTTTAAAAGGAGCCATTTTATTTTTTGCGATCGGTTTCTTATACTTTCTCATCATTGTTTTTTTAGAATATTTTTTATGGTTTAGTTCTCTGGGGAGAAGTATTCTATTTTGGATTTTCGTTGGGGTAGAAGTTGGTCTATTTGTCAAATTTATTATCATTCCCATAACCAAACTTTTTAAACTTTCAGGAGGAATAAGTCACGAAGAAGCATCTTATATGATTGGGAAACATTTTCCCCAAGTAGATGATAAGCTTTTAAATGTACTTCAATTACAAAAAGGGAAACAAGCTCAAGACTCTGATCTTTTATTGGCAAGTATTGAGCAAAAATCTAAAGAATTACAACCAGTCCCTTTTTCTACGGCAATTAACTTTAAGCACAACTTAAGTTATTTAAAGTATGCCGTAATACCACTAGCCATTTTTTTGGCTATTTATATTTCTGGGAACGAACAATTATTTACAGATAGTTATGCGCGAGTGGTAAATTATGAAACTGAATATGAACCTCCAGCGCCATTTTATTTTAAGATAGATGAAAGTAAACTTCAAGTAAAGGAGAATGATGAAGTGACGCTAAAAATCTCTACGGCAGGAAAATTAATTCCGGAAACGGCGAAAATTCATATCAATGATAAAGAATTTGTATTAAAACAAATAACTCCTGGCGTTTTTGAATATACGTTTACACGGATTAAAAGGAATACTCAATTTTATTTAAGCTCCAACAAAGTTACCTCTCGACCTTATGAAATTGAAGTGACTCAAGTCCCAACGCTTGTAGATTTTAAAATGTTTTTAGATTATCCTTCGTACATCAATCAAACCGATGAAGTAATCGAGGGAACTGGAAATGCAACTATTCCTGAAGGAACAAAAGTAACATGGCAATTAATGACCAATGCCACCGATGAGGTTCAGCTAAATTTAGCCGATAGTTTGTATAATTTTACTAAACAAAAAAGTGAATTTTTATTAGAAAAAAGTATTTACAATTCTCTAGATTACGTGGTAGTGACTAGTAATAAAGCATTGAAAGATTACGAAAAATTGTACTACTCATTAAAGGTGATTAAAGATGAATTCCCAACCATAGAAGTAAAGAAGAAGGAAGATTCTACTAACATCGATATTCATTATTTTAAAGGAACAATAACAGATGACCATGCTATTACCAATTTACAAATTGTGTATTATCCTATTCGTGATCGTGAAAATATAGAAACAAAAAAACTTCCGTTTAACGGAAAAGATTACGCCGAATTTTACTATCAATTTCCTAATGATTTAGAATTGGAAAAAGATGTTCCTTATGAGTTTTATTTTCAAGTAACTGATAATGATGCAGTTCATAACTATAAATCTAAAAAAAGTGAAGTTTTTGGTTATCAATTACTTACCGATATAGAAAAGAAAGAAAAGAACCTAAACAATCAAGAAAATGCGATTGAAGGTATGAGTGAATCTCTTAAAGAAATGAAAGAGAGTAATGAGCAAATGAAACAGTTAGACCAATCTCAACGTGAGAAGAAACAACTGAATTATCAAGACAAAGAAAAGCTAAAAAACTTTACGGAAAGACAACGTCGACAAGATGAATTGATGAAATCTTACACCGAAAAGATGAAACAAAATTTGCAAGAATTAAAAACCAACGATCCATTTAAAAAGGAACTTGAACAACGTATAGAAAAAAGTCAGCAAGAAATTGAAAAGGACAATAAGCTGTTAGAAGAGTTAGAAAAATATCAAGAAAAGTTAGATAAAGAAAATTTGCACAAGCAAATGGAAGAATTATCTAAACGAAATACAACTCAGCAAAAATCTTTAGAGCAATTGCTAGAATTAACGAAACGCTATTATGTAGAGCAAAAAGCAGAAAAGATAGCTTCAGATTTAGACGAATTAGCCAAAGAACAAGAGAAATTAAGTTTGCAGGAAGAAGAAAATACCGCTGAAGCTCAAGAAGAATTGAACAAAGATTTTGAAGATATTCAAAAAGAAATGGATGAGCTTGAAAAAGAAAATGAGCAGCTTAAAGAGCCTATGGATATGCCGAGGGAAGAATCTCAAGAAAATGCCATAAAAAAAGATCAGGAAGGAGCGAAAGAGGATTTAGAAAAAAATGAAAGTGAAGAGAATTCTTCTTCATCACCACAAAAAAAATCTGCACAACAAAAGCAAAAATCTGCTGCTGAAAAGATGCAACAGATGTCAAAAAAAATGCAATCTATGATGGCTCAATCAGGAGCTGATCAAATGAAAGAAGACGCCGAAATGCTACGTCAGATTTTAGATAATTTGATTACTTTTTCTTTCGAACAAGAAGATCTTATGCTTCAATTTGAATCGCTAAATGATAATAGTCCGCGTTATGTACAAAATCTTAAACAACAGCAAAGTTTAAAAGAAAACTTTAAGCACGTAGATGATAGTTTGTTTGCTTTGGCTTCTAGAAACCCTATGATATCTGAAAATATAACATCAGTAATTACAGATATTAATTTTAATATTGATAAATCCTTAGAACGTTTTGCAGAAAATCAATTATCAAGAGGAGTTGCCAGTCAGCAATACGTGTTTAAAGGTGCAAATGATTTGGCTAATATGTTGAATGAAAGTTTAGATCAGATGCAGATGCAGATGAACGCAAAAGGAAAAGGACAAGGTTCTAGCGGAAAGGGTAAGGAAGGAGAAGGTCAAGGAGCTGGATTTCAATTAAAAGATATAATAAAGAAACAAGGAGAATTAGGAGAAAAAGCTGGAGAAAAAGGAAAGAAACCTGGAGAGGGACAAAAGAAGGGTGATTCACCAAACGGTAAAAAACCTGGGGATGGCCAAGAAGGAAAAGATGGTGAAAAGGGACAAAAGCCTGGGGAAGGTAAACCTGGTAGTCAAGGTAGCAATGGAGAGAGTGGAGGAGATGGAGATTCAGAAAAAATGAGTAAAGAGCTTTTTGAAATTTTTAAAGAACAACAATCTTTGAGGATGCAATTAAATGATATTATCCAACAACAAGGTTTAGGAAAAGAGGCTCAGCAATTATCCCGTGCGATGGAACAGATAGAAGATGAATTGCTAACCAAAGGCGTTACCCAAAATACTGGTAGTAAAATGAAGAATATTGAGCACCGCTTATTAGAAATGGAAAAAGCTTTAATAAAACAAGGAGAAGAACAAAAAAGGATATCTCAAAGCAACGAAAAAGAATATTCTAATGAAGCTAACCGTTTAAAAACAAAGGCTAAAGATTATTTTAATACTACTGAAATATTAAATAGACAAGCCTTACCTTTGCAAAAAAATTATCAGGAGATAGTTAAAGAATATTTTACACAAGAATAATGATTCAATTTTTTAGTGAAAATGATTTTACTTTAGAGAATAAGTCCACCTATGAAGAGTGGATTTCTTCTATTATAAATTCTGAAGGTCATTCTGAAGGTGAGATTAATTATATTTTTTGTGATGACGATTATTTACTCAACTTAAATAATGATTTTTTAAATCACGATACGTTAACCGATATTATAACATTCAATTACAATATGGGTAAACAAGTAAACAGTGATATTTATATATCTACAGAAAGAGTGAGAGATAATGCTCAAGATTTTGATGTAAGTTTTGAAACTGAACTTCGACGGGTAATGTGTCACGGTGTTTTACATCTTTGCGGTTTTAATGATAAAACTGACGAAGAACAAGCGCTAATGACAGAGAAAGAAAATGAAAAAATGAAAATGTTCCACGTGGAACAATAGGAGGTATTTTTATGTTTTTAGATGAATATGACGTAATAGTTGTTGGTGGTGGTCACGCCGGTAGTGAAGCAGCTGCTTCTGCTGCAAATATGGGTAGTAAGACTTTATTAATTACTATGAGCCTTCAAAATATTGCACAAATGTCTTGTAATCCTGCAATGGGAGGTATCGCAAAAGGACAAATCGTTCGCGAAATTGATGCATTAGGAGGTTATAGTGGTATCGTTAGTGATACCAGTGCTATACAATTCAAAATGCTTAATAAAAGTAAGGGACCTGCTATGTGGAGTCCTAGAGTACAAAGTGATCGTATGCGTTTTGCTGAAGACTGGAGATTGATGCTGGAAAAAACTAAAAATCTTGATTTTTATCAAGAAATGGTTTCAGGATTAATTATTGAAGGTGAGGAAATTAAGGGGGTGAAAACTTCTTTAGGAATTGAAATTAAAGCCAAATCTGTCATTCTTACCAACGGAACTTTCCTTAACGGATTAATTCACATTGGTGATAAAAACTTTGGTGGAGGTAGAGCAGGCGAAAGAGCTGCAACAGGGATTACTGCAGATCTCGTTGAATTAGGTTTTGAATCTGGTAGAATGAAAACGGGTACACCTCCAAGAGTAGATGGTCGTTCTTTAGATTTCTCTAAAATGATTGAGCAACCAGGAGATGAAGTACCAGCTAAATTTTCTTATTTAGATACCACACAGCCTTTAAAGAATCAACGTTCCTGTCATATGACATACACTTCTACTCAAGTGCATGATCTTTTACGTGAAGGCTTTGATCGTTCTCCAATGTTTAATGGTAGAATCGAAAGCGTCGGACCAAGATATTGCCCGAGTATAGAAGATAAAATTAACCGATTTGCAGATAAAGATCGTCATCAATTGTTTGTAGAGCCAGAAGGATGGAATACCGTAGAATATTATGTTAATGGTTTTTCTACTAGTTTACCAGAAGATGTTCAATACAAAGCTCTAAAATCTGTAGCAGGTTTTGATAACGTCAAATTCTTTAGACCTGGTTATGCGATAGAATACGATTATTTTCCACCAACGCAGCTAAAACATACCTTAGAAACCAAATTGGTTAAAGGGCTTTATTTTGCGGGTCAAATTAACGGAACTACTGGTTATGAAGAAGCGGCTTCTCAAGGGTTGATGGCAGGAATAAACGCTGCTTTAAAAGTTCAAGAAAGAGAAGTATTTATATTAAAAAGAGATGAAGCATATATAGGGGTTCTTATAGACGATCTAATTACAAAAGGTACAGAAGAGCCATATAGAATGTTTACCTCTCGTGCAGAGTATCGTACGTTGTTAAGACAAGATAATGCAGATTTCCGTTTAACGGAGAAAAGCTATAATATTGGTTTAGCCTCAGAGAAAAGATTAAAAAGAATGCATGAGAAAAAAGAGGCTTCTCAAAATTTCGTAAATTTCTTTAAAGAAACAAGCGTTTCTCCTGAAGAAGCAAACCCTGTTTTAGAAGAAAACAATTCTGCTTTAGTAAAACAAAGTGGTAAGATGTTTAAACTTTTTGCAAGACCTAATATAACTATGCAAGATGTTAGAAAATTTGAGGCTGTAGAAAATTACGTGCAGAAACATCAATTAGATGAAGAGGTTTTAGAACAAGCTGAAATACAAGTTAAGTATTCGGGTTATATTGATAAGGAAAAGAATAATGCAGATAAACTTCAACGTTTAGAAAATTTAAAAATTCCTGCAAATTTTGATTATTCTCCTATCCAATCGATGTCTTTAGAAGCTAGGGAAAAATTAAATAAAATTCAGCCTACTACGGTTTCACAAGCTTCTCGTGTAAGTGGAGTAAGTCCGGCAGATATTTCAGTTTTATTGGTGTATTTAGGAAGATAAATTTTAAATGTTCCACGTGGAACATGTTATAAAATGAAGAAGTTTTTAATTCTATTTTGTGTTTCCATATTGTTTCAATCGTGTTTTTATACACATAGGGCAAAAAAAATAGATGTTTATGAATTAGATCACAATAAAGAAGAAGCTCTTTCTACATTTATATTTGAATATTCGGGGAATGAAAAAGATTTTGAAAAGCAATCTATCTTATTCTTTAAGATGGATTTACCTTATATGCCTCTTAATTTTACCACAGATCAGCTTTTTCCTGATGAGAATTTAAACGTTTTTATTTATACAAGTAAAGATAAAGATGTAATGGTAAACTTTTTAGGATTTATGATAAGGGAAGCTTTAGAAACCGATAATGAGAGATTAGATAAGAATAAAGATCCTAATCCCGATACAATTTATTATCATTACGTGCATATCCAAGTCACCGACGAAAACGGTAAAGATGTTTTATCACCTCCTTCTATGATGAGTAAAGCCATTATTAATAAACTTCTTCGTTATAAAAATTATCTAAATTAAGCCATGGAAAAAACGACTGAGGTTTATCTATCTTGTAAAGATTATACGGTTTCTCAAAAAGAATTTCAATTAATTTGGAATGCTGAAAAGGATATTTTAATAACTCATCCGCAACCTTCTTTAGAAGAACTTCCTTCATATTATAAAAGTGAAGATTATATTTCGCATACAGATTCTTCAAAAAGTCTATTTGATAAAGCGTATCAATCTGTAAAAAAAATGATGCTTGTGCAGAAGCTAAAATTGATCAATTCATTTGCTACCGAAGAAAAAACAATCTTAGATATTGGTGCAGGAACAGGAGATTTTTTACAATATATTTCTAAGCATAATTGGAGGGTAAGTGGAGTAGAACCAAACGAAAAAGCAAGAAACTTAGCCAAAAGCAAAAATCTAAATTTATTAAGAGATTTATCAAGTTTCAATAATGAAAAGTTTGATGTCATTACACTGTGGCATGTATTAGAACATATTCCAAATCTAAAAGAACAAATTGAACAGTTTCATCATTTATTAAAGCCAAACGGAGTTTTAGTAATTGCTGTTCCTAATTTTGAAAGCTACGATGCAAAATACTATAAGGAGTATTGGGCAGCCTATGATGTACCAAGACATTTATGGCATTTTTCAAAAAAAGGTATTAAAAGATTATTTACTAAATATAATTTTGTACAAAAATCAATTCATCCACTTTGGTTTGATTCTTTTTATGTAAGTTTATTATCTGAAAAATATAGAAATAAGTCTCCAAATTATTTTAAAGCATTTAAGGTGGGTTTAAAGAGTAATTTCAAAGCTAAAACCATTCAAAACTATTCTTCTCATATTTATACCTTTCAAAAAGCCAAATAAGCCGTTTTAAGAGCGTTTCATGTGTTAATGTAGTAAATATAGTGTCTCTAAATAAATCAAACTCCTAAACAACACTATATTTAATAATTTTACATAGATAATATCTATAGGAATTTATTTTAGAATTGATTTTAAATATATGTTTATTTAAATCAGGTTTTTATAGAATACTTATTACTTTAGCAAAAAATTTTAATAAAATGAAAATGAAGAAAGTCATCCTTTTAGTTTTTGGTGCGGTAGTATTATCTTCTTGTAATCAAGAAAAAACTGCTTATGTAGATAATTCACAATTGATTCAAGATTTTAAAGAAATGAAATCTACTGAAGCGAAATTTACCAAAAAGTCTGAAAAGCTTAAAAAAGAATTAGATTCTGTAGCTCAACAATTTCAATTAGAAGTACAACAGTATCAACAGCAATCTGCTTCGTTATCATCTGCAGAAAAGCAAGAAAAAGAATCTATGCTTATGCAAAAGCAGCAGCAGTTACAGCGTCAGCAGCAAATGCAAAGCAACCAACTTAGAGAGGAAAGCGACGTGGTAATTGACTCATTGATTACTAAAGTAAAAGATTTTGTGGCAGACTATGGAGAGAAAAATGGATATACTTACATTTTTGGCTCTAACGAGTCGGCTAACATTATGTATGCAAAAGAAGGTAGAGATATTACAGAAGAAGTTTTAAAAGCATTAAATGAAAGTGCAAAATAAGCTGAATCTTATTATAAAAAAAAGCCTGCTATTTAGCAGGCTTTTTTTTGTTTGTATTGTAATACTTATTCTTTTTGATGTAATAAACGAGTAAGTTTTATAGATAAATCTGCCAAAGTAATTTTAGAATTTACATTGCGTTCTATATGATAGATAGCCTTTTCTACCTCTTCAGTAATTTGCAAAATATTATTACTATGTATAAACGGAGCGAATTTTTTAAGCTCAAACCCGGGAGTTTCTGGCTCTAAATAAACTAGAGATTGACTGTTATAATTGTACAGTAAAGCTTGTCTAAAAAAATCGAGACAATAGTGTAAAAATTTCTTTTGGGTTTCTCTTCCTGTAGCAGCAATATCTTCGCTCCACTGTAAAATATCTTTAATGGCAGCTTTATTACCCTTTGCTCTAAACGCAGATCTTACCCAAGTGATAAACCAACTTTCAAATAAGTCTTCACTCTCGTGATGCTCTAGCATATGCAATGCTAACGTATAACTTCCGTCAGATTTGTGCGCTATTTTTATCGCTTCCGCGGAAGCGACCCCCTTTTCTTCTAATGCTTTTGCGATAACGCTTTCCCCTAACGGAGGAAAATGTAATGCTTGGCAACGCGAACGGATAGTTTGTAAAATTTGCTCTTCATTTTCTGTAACTAAAATGAAAATGGTTTTCTCTGGCGGCTCTTCAATTAGTTTTAATAATTTGTTAGAAGCAGAAGTGTTTAATTTATCGGCTTCCCAAATAATCATCACTTTGTAACCTCCTTCATAAGATTTTAAACTTAGAGTCTTAAGAATATTTTGAGCATCTCTAACACTAATATTTCCTTGTTTGTTTTCTATTCCTAGGGTTTGATACCAATCAAATACACTCCCGTAAGGAAAAGATAGAACAAACTCTCGCCACTCGGCAGTAAAATCTTCCGCAGCAGCGTTCTTTTTTATTTTATCATTGTTTGCAACAGGATAAGTAAAATGTAAATCTGGATGAGCAAGTTTGTTAAACGCAAGATTACAAGCCTCTTTTCTATCGCTGTCATTGCACAATAAATACCTTGCATAAGCAATGGCAGTAGGCAAAGTTCCGCTCCCGTTTTTACCTACAAAAAGTTGAGCATGAGGTATTCTTCCGCTATCTATACTCGTGGTAAGATGCTTCTTAATGTGGTCTAAACCTAAAATTTCTGAAAACAACATAGGAAGACGAAATTAACTAAATTTTAATTTATTTTACCGCTTGATGCAGTCAAATGTGATAATTATTTAACTTTGAAAAAAACTTTTCATGAAAACACTTAACGACTTTAATTTTAAAGATAAAAAAGCTCTAATTCGCGTAGATTTTAATGTACCCTTAAACGATAATTTTGAGGTTACCGATGCGACTAGAATACAATCGGCTAAAGAAACGATTACCAGGATTTTAGAAGACGGCGGTAGTGTAGTACTTATGTCACATTTAGGCAGACCTTCAGGAAAAGAAGAAAAATATTCTTTAAAACATATTGTAGATAAAGTTACTGAAGTAATTGGAGTGCAAATAAAATTTGTTGATGATTGCGTTGGGAAAGATGCTCTAGAAGCTTCTAAAAATTTGCAAAATGGGGAAGTATTGTTGTTAGAAAACTTAAGGTTTCATGAAGAGGAGAAAAAAGGAGATGACGCTTTCGCGGAACAATTAGTTCAGCATGGTGATATTTATGTAAACGACGCTTTTGGTACTGCACACAGAGCGCATGCTTCTACGACTGTAGTGGCTAAATATTTTGAAGATAAATGCTTTGGTACTTTACTAGCTAAGGAAATTGAAAGTATTGATAAAGTATTCAATTCTTCCGAAAAACCTGTAACCGCAATTTTAGGCGGAGCTAAAGTTTCTTCAAAAATTACGGTAATTGAAAATATTTTAGATAAAATAGACCACCTCATTATAGGTGGAGGAATGACCTTTACTTTCATTAAAGCTCAAGGCGGAAATGTAGGAGATTCACTTGTAGAAGATGATAAATTAGATTTGGCTTTAGAAATTTTAAAACAAGCCAAAGAAAAAAATGTAGAAGTTCACCTACCTGTAGACGCTCTAATCGCTGATGCTTTTTCTAACGATGCTAACATTAAAACAGAAAAAATAAATGAAATCCCTGCTGGATGGATGGGATTAGATGTAGGAGAAGAAACCAACAAAATCTTCGCTGATGTTATCGCTAAATCTAAAATTATATTGTGGAACGGACCTCTAGGTGTATTTGAAATGCCTAAGTTCTCTACAGGAACGGTTGCTTTAGGAAATGCTATTGCAGAAGCAACAAAAAACGGAGCTTTTTCGTTAGTAGGTGGAGGTGATAGTGTTGCTGCTGTGAAACAATTTGGTTTTGAAAATAAAGTAAGTTATGTTTCTACAGGAGGAGGAGCAATGCTAGAAATGCTAGAGGGAAAATCTTTACCAGGCATTGAAGCAATTAAAGATAATTAAGGAACAATTTTTGATAAAAAACAGAAAACTATTTTTGATGAATAAATTTTTGCCAATTCTATTTTTGCTTACATCGTTAACGGGTTTAGCTCAAGACAAACTCAAAAAGAAAGTAAAAGATACTGTAAGTAAGAGAGAGATTATTGTAATAGATAGTACAAAACAATTGGTAAAAGAGGTAGTGCCAAATTTTTCTGCGGTAACTCCCATGCCAAGTATTGAAAAGGATTCTACGCAAATTTTTCTAGGAGATTATCACGAAGCTAGAAAGATAGATTCTTTATGGAAATCTAAACTTTTAAATTCAGATCTTTATGAAACTATGAGTGAGTCTGTTTTGGTAGCGGGAAGTTTAGATTCAGTTACCTATAAGGAGATTCCTACAGATACCTTAAAAGCAAGGTTAGCCAAAATCAATGCTAAAACACCATTTAGGGTAGAGTATAATCCATCTTTAGAAAGTGTTATTAATTACTACATTAAAAGAAGGAAAGAATCGGTAGAAAAGCTGTTATCTTTAAGTCAGTATTATTTTCCTATGTTCGAGGAAAAATTAGACAAGTATGACATTCCTTTAGAAATGAAATATTTAGCCATAGTAGAGTCGGCTTTAAATCCCAGAGCAAAGTCTAGAGTGGGAGCTACAGGTTTATGGCAGTTTATGTTTGCTACGGGGAAAATGCACGGCTTAGATGTGAGTAGCTATGTAGATGAACGTATGGATCCTGTTTTAGCCACCGAAGCTGCTTGCCAGTATTTATCTAATCTTTACGGAACTTTTGGCGATTGGGATTTAGCATTGGCCTCTTATAACTCGGGTCCAGGAAATGTAGCTAAAGCGATAAGAAGAAGCGGAGGAAACAAAGACTATTGGGAGTTAAGAAACTATTTACCAAGAGAAACCGCAGGTTACGTACCAGCTTTTATTGCTACCATGTATTTATTTGAATATGCAGATGAGCACGGTTTTAAACCTTACCGTCCAGAGGTAACGTATTTTGAAACCGATACAATTAAGGTTAAAAAACTCATCAAATTTGATCAAATATCAACGGTTACTGGAGTAGATAAAGAGTTGTTGAGTTTCTTAAATCCAAGTTATAAAATAGATATTATCCCTTATATAGATGATGAAGAATATTACGTTAGACTTCCGTTAAGGGAAGCAGGAGTATTTGTCTCTAATGAAGATCTCATTTATAATTTTGTAGAAGAGCAAATTGCCAAAGAACAAGAAGAAAAAGGTTTACCAAATTTAGTTGAAGCAGAAGATAGAATACGTTATAGAGTAAGAAGCGGAGATTATTTAGGAAAAATTGCAGAAAAATATGGGGTGGGAATTAGCAGTATAAAACGCTGGAATGGCTTACGAAGCAATAGCTTAAAAATAGGTCAGCGGTTAACAATTTACCCTAGAAAGCCAGTAGCTACAGCGAGTGTAAGTAGCACAAAAAAAGCAAGAACAATTTCTGGCAAAACGTATACTGTAAAACAAGGAGACTCTTTATGGAGTATTTCTAGAAAATTTCCTGGAGTTAGTGTTAAGAATATTCAAAAGTGGAATGATATTAGCGGTAACAAATTAAAACCTGGAATGAAATTAAAAATTTCTAACGGTTAAAAACAGATATCAAAATCATAAGCTAACCATGATGAAAAACTTTTTTTACCTTTTCCTTATCGGAATTTTATTTACTTCTTGTGATGACGAAGTGAACAAGAAGCAAAATTTAAGTAATTCTAGCGGGAGACTCAACAACCTTTCTATAATTGTAGATAACAACCTTTGGGAAGGGGAAATTGGAGAAGTTCTAAGAGAAAACTTGGCATCCCCTGTAGATGGCTTACCGCAGCAAGAGCCTTTGTTTTCTATGAATCAAATTCCGCCAAAGGCATTTTCGGGCTTTGTACAGAATAATAGAACGTTCTTAAAAGTAGGTCAATCTAACGCTCCACAATTTGAAGTAGTTAAAGATACTTTTGCTAAACCGCAGACAGGTATTTTTGTTTCTGGACCTTCTAAAGAGGCGATCATAGAGACCTTAAATGCTCATAATGATGAAATCATTAAAAGTTTTAAGGATACTGAAATTAAAGAACAGCAGCGAAGGATTTCAAAATCGCTAAAAGCAGATAAATTATTAGAAGAAAATTTAGGAGTAAGCTTAAAGTTTCCTACAGCTTATCGCTATGCCAAAACAGATAAAGACTTCTTTTGGATAAGAAAAGACATTCCTAATGGGAGTATGGAAATTTTGGTTTACGAAGTCCCTTTTCGTGTCATAGATAAAGATACAAACGTGATCGGGAATATCATAAAAATGAGAGACTCTATAGGAAAAGAGCGTGTTCCTGGACCTACAGAAGGCTCTTTTTTAATTACAGAAGAAGCTTATGCTCCATATTTATTTACCTCTAAAATAGACGGTAAGTTTGCATACGAGACGAGAGGTACATGGGAAGTGAAAAATGCATTTATGGCAGGTCCTTTTATCAACTATGCCGTAAAAGATGAGAAAAACAACCGTTATGTAATCTTAGAAGGATTTGTATTTAGGCCTTCTGCAACTAAGCGAGATAATATTTTTGAGCTAGAAGCTATTTTAAAATCAGCTAAACTCAAATAAAGAATAACTTTACGGAATAAAAAAAGCAGGATTTTTAAATCCTGCTTTTTTGTTTTTATAATAAAATAAATTATTTTTTATCTTCTACGTGTTTGCTCGTATCAGGCTTTACATTACCTTCTTCCTCTTCATCTTTAGAAGCATCTTTAAACTCTTTGATACCACTACCAAGTCCTCTCATTAATTCTGGAATCTTCTTTCCTCCAAAAATCAATAAAATTACGATTACAATTAGAATAATTTGAGGAGCCCCAATCATTCCTAAAAATATACTTAATGACATAATTTCTAATTTTAAACTAAACAAATTTAGTAATTAATATTTAATCCTTACGTTAACAAGAGCATAAATCCTCACAATATATTATCTTATATTTGTAACTCGTTACACGTTTTATTTCATATAATATACGAAATACTATACGGAGCGGTTTTTCTAGATTCAAACTTCATTTATAAGAAAGAGTGAAATTTAATAGAATTTATAAATTTTTTAAAATGCACAACAGGTATTTATAACTAATTTTAGTGTATGACCAAAAAAAGAAAGGATAAAAAAAAATTTGCAAAAAAATTATTGCATAAATACCGTTTGGTAATCCTCAATGAAGACACTTTTGAAGAACGTTTTTCATATCGGCTTACCCAACTTAATGTGTTTGTCACCATTGGGATTTCTGCGATTGTATTAATTGTATTAACGACATTATTAATTGCTTTTACTCCTTTAAGAGAATACATTCCAGGATATTCTTCACCTAAGCTTAAAGAAACCGCTACGCAGTTGGTTTATAAAACAGATTATTTACAGCAGGTGATACATAAACAAAATCAATATTTTACTTCTATAAAACGAGTTTTAAACGGAGAGATAAGTCCGTTAGACTTTAAAGAAGATACTTTAGATACGAGTACTTCTATTAGCTCAGACTCTGTTAATTTTCAACCTTCGGTTACCGATTCTATATTGCGAAAAGAAGTCGAGCAAGAGGACAAATATAATGTAGTAGACGAAGCCGTTGCTAAGACAGCAGTAAAGCTTTTTCCTCCGTTAAACGGAAAAATTTCTGAAGGTTATAATGCTAAAGAAAAACACTATGCCGTAGATATTATTGCTAAAGAAAATTCTCCAGTTAAATCTACCGCAGATGGAACAGTAATCTTTGCCGAATGGACTGCAGATACTGGCTATGTAATGATTATAGAGCATAGTTACGGATTAATTTCTGTATATAAACACAATTCTTCTTTAACTAAAGAGCAAGGGGAATTGGTAAAAGCAGGCGAAGTAATTGCGATGTCGGGATCTACAGGAGATTTCTCAACAGGACCGCATTTACATTTTGAATTATGGAGTGACGGTTATCCTGTGAACCCCGCCGATTTTTTAGAGTTTCAATAAACGCCTATGTCAGTAAAAACTTTTGGAGCTAAACTATTTGCTAATGTGATTAAATCCCAAATTAATAAATGGGCTAATAATCCTGTAGAGACGCAACAGAAAGTCTTTAAGCAATTAGTCAATACAGCTAAAGAAACAAAATTTGGAAAAGATCATCAGTTTAATAAAATTAGTAATCATAAAGATTTTATAGACCAAGTTCCTATTAGGGATTATGAAGCTTTAAAACCTTATGTAGATGAAGTGGTAAAGGGAGAAGAAAATATACTTTGGCCAGGAAAACCCCTTTATTTTGCTAAAACCTCGGGGACTACAAGTGGTGCTAAATACATTCCGCTTACCAAAGCATCTATGCCTACCCATATTTCGGGGGCTAGAAATGCCATACTTAATTACATTGCAGAAACGGGAAAAGCAAATTTCGTTTCAGGAAAAATGATTTTTTTGCAAGGGAGTCCAGAGATGGGAGAAAAGAACGGAATTAAACTGGGAAGACTATCGGGTATTGTAGCTCATTATGTTCCTAGTTACCTTCAAAAAAACAGGTTACCTAGTTGGGAAACCAATTGCATTGAAGACTGGGAAACCAAAGTAGATGCAATTGTAGAAGAAACATTACCTGAAAACATGAGTGTTTTTAGCGGAATCCCTTCTTGGTTACAAATGTATTTTGAACGTTTAGTAGAAAAAACGGGAAAAAAAGTAGGCGAGATTTTCCCAGACTTTGATTTACTCATTTATGGAGGAGTAAATTTTGAACCTTACCGTACTAAGTTTGATTCCCTTATCGGAAGAAAAATTGACAGTATAGAACTTTTTCCTGCCTCTGAAGGGTTTTTTGCTTACCAAGACAAACAAAACCAATCAGGGATGTTACTTAGGCTTGATGCGGGTATTTTCTATGAATTCATTAAAACTGAGGAATTTTTTGAAGAGAACCCAATAAGATTAACGATTGGAGAAGTAGAAAAAGACGTTAATTATGTGATGATTATTTCTACCAATGCAGGACTTTGGGCGTATAATTTGGGAGATACAGTAATGTTTACTTCGGTTAAACCTTATCGAGTAATCGTATCGGGAAGAATAAAACACTTTACTTCGGCTTTTGGAGAACATGTTATTGCAAAAGAAGTGGAGTATGCTATGAAAAAAGCGGTAAAAGAGCATGGAATAGAAATTAGCGAATTTACGGTCGCTCCACAAACCAATCCGCCAGAAGGCTTACCTTATCACGAATGGTTGATAGAGTTTGAAGGAGAACCTAAAAATTTAGATATATTTGCCCAAAGTTTAGATAAATACTTACAAGAACAAAATAGTTATTATTTAGATTTAATATCGGGGAAAATTTTAAAACCCCTGGTAATCACTTCCGTAAAGAAAAATGGATTTCAAGAATATATGAAGTCTATTGGGAAATTGGGAGGTCAAAACAAGATTCCGAGATTATCTAATGATAGAAAAATTGCCGATGCTTTACATCAACAACAATAAAATATAAGCGTGTGAACAAATTTAAAACACAAGGACGAAATAGAGCGCAAGAAAGCTCTAATGCTATTGAGCGTTTGTATATTACAATGCGCCACTTGTTTAATCGTGGTTTTTATAAACCTATGGGAGTATCGGGAGAAACTCTACGAGAAGCGCTGCTTACCTTAAGACCTGAAATTTATGGGTCTGTAGGAGAAGATAAATTAGAATTAAATGGTTTATTATATGTGATAGACCGTTTACCTATAGGAATAGAAGAATGTAGATTCATTAATCTAACCAGTGATGAAGGTTATGCAAATTCACATTTTAAACCTATAGTTCCGCCTAAGCGTAGAAGAAATTGCTACCGCATAGACGAGGAACAAATGAATATAGAAATTACCAGAGGAAGGTCTGAGATCTATGATATTTTAACTCATCTTACCTTCTTATTTATTGAATCGCATAAGATTATGCGAAGAGTAATGATTGATGAAGAGGGAAACGTTACACGAGACTGGAAAAAATTAGAAATTGCAGTTCAACAAAAATCTTTAACAGAAGCAGAAAGAGAAATTGCTTTAACACATACTGCCAATATTTTAGGAAGAACTTTTAATGAAGTAAGGTTAGTACATCCTTTATTTAGTCAGCCTAAAAATGAAGAAAGATTTTTACATATTATTTATCATTTAGGTAAGCTTGCCATCGATGAGGTTATTCATAATAATAAGAGAATTGTTACTTTTAGTCCTGTGCTTAGAGAGCGTTTAGGGCATCATATTCATGGAGAAATTTGGGCAGATCATATTAAGAAAACACTTGTTGAAAAAGGTTTACTCAATAGAAAGTTACATATCATTAGTGCGAATATGCATAGTGTAATGAATACGCTTTATGCACCTTTGGCTTTGCAAACTGAATTAAAGAAAAAATCTACACAGGAGGTTTATGAAGCATTAAGTAACTCTGCAAATGGTAAATTAAGAACTAAAGTGATGAAAGTTGCTTTAGAAAAGGGAATGACCTTCTTAGAAGATCATAGCGGTACCAATATTGATGTTCAAATTTTTGATACTGGTAAAATTAATCATCACGAAGATCGCTTTAAAGCGGAAGGAGAAGAGGCACCAGTTATTATTGTGATGGATTATGCTTTTGGAGAGCAAGCCTATGAAACAATGGATGAATTGCTTAAACCTTACGCTATTGAAGATGAAGAATTTCATCTCCATGTAGATTCTATATCTATTATGGGAAAAGCAGGGATTTTAGAAGGTGGTAAAAGCGATATAATGATACCTAATGCTCATTTATTTGAAGGCACAGCAGATAATTATCCTTTTATTAATGAATTGAGTAAAGAAGATTTAGAAGGTAACGGCATAGATGTTTTTGACGGAGCTATGGTTACTGTATTAGGAACATCTTTGCAAAATAAAGATATATTACGATTTTTCCACGATTCTACTTGGAATGTTATTGGTTTAGAGATGGAAGGAGCGCATTATCAAAAAGCCATTCAAGCAGCGGCAAAATTACGAAGTAATATTCAGTCAGATGTCAAAGTAAGATATGCTTATTACGCAAGTGATAATCCCTTAGAGACGGGAAGCACGTTAGCTTCTGGAGGTTTAGGAACCTCAGGAGTAAAACCAACATATTTGATTACAGAAAAAATACTAGAACAAATTTTTAAATCATAATGAGCAAGACAAATCATAAAGAGGAAATAGATCTTTTGGATCTTTTACAAATTATAAAAAACGGATTTAGATCTATAGGAAACTCATTTCTTAGAATGATTAATTTCTTTTTAAGCTATGGTATCATTTTAACTGTAATAATAATTGTAGGGTTAATTTTAGGATATTTCTGGAATAAAAATACGGTAAACTATTTGCAAACTGATACTATTGTTTCTACTGATTTTGAAGGAGCAGCATATCTTTACAAAAAGGTGGAAGAGCTAAATTTTAAATTATCTGTTGCAGATGAGGGAATCATAAAAGAGTTTCAACAAGAGGGATTATCTAAAATCAGTTTAAAAGTAAAACCCGTTTATTTTTTTAGAGAAATATCTAACGAGGAAGAGGCTTATATGGAATATTTGGAAGAATCAAAATCTCTTGAAGATAATGAAAGAGAAGAGTTTCTAAAGAACTCTGTTAAAACTCACAAATTGACTCTTCAACACCCTAGTGATTATGATTCTAAAGTTTTACTTGAAAAGGTTTTAAAATACCTTAGAAGTAATGAATACTTTACTGAATTATATAAAGATCAAACGGCCTATGTAACTTCTCAAATTTCTCTTAACCAAGAGTTTATAAAATCTCTTAATCATTTAATAGAAAACTATAGTCAAAATAAATCAGACGGAACTTCTGGCATTGTTGTTAATGGTGCAAACTTTGATTTTAACGGACTTATTTCAAGAAGATCAGAACTTCAGAAAGAAACAAGTGACCTTATTCAGCAAAGAATAAAAAATCAAGAATTTTTAAAAGTATTAGATGAAGGTTCACCAAAAAAATTAGATGAAAAACCGTTAATGAGCAAAAATAAAATGATATTGACGCCTATTTTTTTAATCATTTTATTTTTTATCATCTTATTGTTAAAAAACATTATTATTAAAGCTAGAAACCTCGAAAGAGAGTAAATATGAAAACTATTTTGATTACGGGTGGTGCAGGTTTTATAGGCTCCAACTACATTAACTATCTTTTAAATTCGCAAAACGAGATAAAGGTTATTAATCTGGATAAGCTAACCTATGCAGGAGATTTAAATAATATAGAACAACCAGAACATCAAAATTATAAATTTGTAGAAGGAGATATTTGTAACTTAGAATTAATCAAAGAACTCTTTGATCAATATCAATTTGAGGAGGTGGTGCATTTTGCAGCCGAATCTCACGTAGATAATTCTATTTCAAATCCGTCTGTATTTATTGAAACTAACGTAAACGGAACTTTTAATGTACTCCAAACTGCCTATAAACTATGGATGAAAGAACCTTTTCAGATAAATGAAAAGTTTTCTAACGCCCGTTTTCTGCACGTTTCTACAGATGAAGTTTATGGCACTCTAGGTGAGACAGGTTTATTTACAGAAGAAACTCCTTATGCTCCTAACAGTCCTTATAGTGCTTCAAAAGCAGCATCAGATATGTTAGTAAGAAGTTATTTTCATACCTATGGCATGCCTGTAATAACCACCAATTGTTCTAATAATTACGGTCCGCATCAACACGATGAAAAGTTAATTCCCACTATTATCCGTAAAGCAATTCAAGAAGAAAATATTCCCATTTATGGCGAAGGCACCAACATTAGAGACTGGTTATATGTGCTTGATCATTGTAAAGGAATAAAGTTAGCCTTAACGGAAGGAAAATTAGGTGAAACCTATAACATAGGTGGTAAAAATGAACGTCAAAACTTATATATAGCTCAAGCTATTTGTGAAATCTTAGACGATATTTATCCAAGAAAAAATAGCGACTCTTATAAAAATTTAATCGCTTTTGTAAAAGATAGACCAGGGCACGATTTTAGATATGCTATAGATGCCTCGAAAATAGAAAGTCAATTAAATTGGAAAGCAGAAGAAAATTTTGAGTCAGGAATTAAGAAAACCATCCAATGGTATCTAAATAAATATACCCAATGAAAGGAATTATTTTAGCAGGAGGTTCAGGAACAAGGTTACATCCACTTACTTTAGCGGTAAGTAAGCAATTACTTCCAGTATATGATAAGCCTATGATTTATTATCCGTTGTCAACATTAATGTTAGCTGGGATAAAAGAAATATTAATCATAAGCACGCCTCACGATTTACCTTTATTTGAAAATTTATTAGGAACAGGAGAGCAACTAGGCTGCCGCTTTGAATATAAAGAACAAGCTCAACCTAATGGTCTTGCAGAAGCTTTTATTATTGGAGAAGATTTTATTGGAGACGATAAAGTAGCTCTTATTTTAGGAGATAATATCTTTTATGGTTCTGGATTAGAAAAACTACTTCAAGAGAATAATAATCCCGATGGAGGTGTAGTGTATGCATACCACGTTCACGATCCCGAACGTTACGGTGTGGTAGAATTTAATAATGAAGGAAAGGCAATTTCTATTGAAGAAAAACCCCAAAATCCAAAATCAAAATATGCTGTTCCCGGAATTTATTTTTACGACAATGAAGTCATAGAAATAGCCAAAAATATTAAACCAAGTCAACGCGGTGAATTAGAGATTACCGATGTTAATAATGCGTATTTAGATAAAGGAAAACTTCAAGTAGGTATTCTAGATAAAGGTACAGCTTGGTTAGATACAGGTACTTTTAAATCACTTATGCAAGCTTCAAATTTTGTAGAAGCTATTGAAGAGCGACAAGGTTTAAAAGTAGGATCTATAGAAGAAGCAGCCTATACTATGGGTTATATTTCTAAACAGCAATATCAAAAATTATTGAAACCACTTATTAAAAGTGGATACAGTAAAAATTTACAATAAATGACAGTAGAAAAAACACCATTAGAAGGATGCTTACTTATAAAACCTCAAGTTTTTAAAGATGATAGAGGAAGTTTTTTTGAAAGTTATAACCATAAATTATTTCAAGAAAAGACGGGTTTAAATGTCAATTTCATTCAAGATAACCAATCTATTTCTCAGCGTGGCGCTTTACGCGGAATTCATTTGCAAACGGGAGAAAATGCACAGGCAAAATTAGTAAGAGTAGTTCAAGGCGAAGTACTAGATGTAGCGGTAGATCTTAGAAAAGGCTCATCTACTTTTGGGAAAACCTACAGCATAATTCTAAATGAAGAAAATAACTTTCAGCTTTTTATTCCTAAAGGTTTTGGACACGGCTTTATAACACTTTCTAAAACAGCTATTTTCGCCTATAAATGCGATAATTACTATCATAAAACTTCAGAAGCAGGAGTTATTTACAACGATCCTATGCTAAATATTGACTGGCAATTACCTAAAGAAGAATTTATTTTATCTCCAAAAGATCAAGAACATCCTACTTTAGAAGAATTTAAATCATGAATATTCTTGTTACAGGAGCAGCAGGACAATTAGGCCAATGTCTGCAAATTGCGGCAAAAGCTTATCCTAATTATCATTTTAGCTTTAAAAATTCAACCGATTTAGATATCGCTTCCGCGGAAGCAATTGAGAGTATTTTTTCTCAACAAAAGTATGACTTTTGCATTAATGCAGCAGCTTACACCAATGTAGAAAAAGCAGAATCTGAACCGGAAAGAGCATTTCTTATCAATGCAGAAGCTGTAAAAAACTTGGCTAAAACCTGCAAAAAACACGAAACAAAGCTTATTCATGTGTCAACAGATTATGTATTTGATGGAGAAAAAGAAGAGTCTTACTCAGAAGAAGATAAAGTCAACCCAATTAATGTTTATGGAGCATCAAAATTAAAAGGAGAACAATATATTCAAGAAGCCTTAGATACATTTTTTATCATTCGTACTTCTTGGTTGTATTCACAATTTGGACATAATTTTTTTAAAACGATTCTTCAAAAAACTCAAGAAGGAGCTACATTAAATATTACAACCGAACAAAAAGGAAACCCTACCAATGCAAACGATTTAGCAGCTCTCATTTTAAAAATAATTGAAATAAAATCTGAAGCTTATGGCATATACCATTTTAGCAATTTAGAAGATGCTACGTGGTATGATTTTGCTAAATCTATTGTGAGCTTGCAACCCCATACTAAAGCGGTTTTACATGCCTCAAACTCATATAAAACTAAAGCGAAAAGACCTTTGAATAGTTGCCTAGATAAGAAAAAAGTTATTAGTATTTTTGGAGTTTCTATTTTGTCTTGGCGCAATAGTTTAGAAAACTTATATCAAACCTATATTAAATAGTAAGTGGCACAAAAAATTTCCCATAAACGACATATAGCCAAGGCAATTACGTGGCGTTGTGTGGGAACTATAGATACTATAATTCTTTCTTGGGTAATGACAGGCAATCCGTTTACGGGTTTAAAGATTGGTTTTTCAGAAACGATCACCAAGATGTTATTGTATTATGCCCACGAACGAGTTTGGATACGGGTTAATTTAGATAAAAATAAAGAGCTTAAAGAAAGTAGACTTCGTCATATCATAAAAACCATTACGTGGCGATTAATAGGCACGATCGATACTATTTTATTAAGCTGGTTGATCTCTGGAGATATAATTACAGGCCTTAAAATAGGAGGAGCCGAGTTGGCCACTAAACCTATTTTATATTATCTGCATGAGCGTGTTTGGTATAGAAGTAATTATGGAATTAAAAAAGAAATAAAGCCTACTTATGAATAAAAATGTTATTCATCAAGATTATAGCATTACTCAAAAAGATAGAACCTCAAGAAATAAACACCAAGCAAAGCTTTTGTGGTTTACAGGACTATCGGGTTCAGGGAAATCTACCTTAGCCAATGAAGTAGAAAAACAATTGTTTGCACAAGGGATGCAAACTTATGTATTAGATGGCGATAATATAAGGCGAGGAATTAATACCGATTTATCGTTTACGCCAGAGGATCGTAAAGAAAACTTGCGAAGAATAGCAGAGGTCTCAAAGTTGTTTATCGATGCAGGAGTTGTTACCTTAGCCGCTTTTATTTCTCCTATGCGAGAAGATCGAGAAATGATCCAGCAAATTGTTGGAGAAGAGAACTTTATAGAGATTTATGTACACGCAGAAATTGAAGATTGTGAACACAGAGATGTAAAAGGGCTCTACCAAAAAGCAAGACAAGGAGAAATAAAGAATTTTACAGGAATTAGCGCTCCCTATGAAGCTCCTACAAACCCTGAAATAAAAGTGAATACCAGCAATCAAACGATAGAAGAATCGTTAGCTATCATTATCAATAAAGTTACCCAAAAACTAAGCTAGTCAGTTATGAGCAAGTATTATTTAAACTATCTAGATGAATTAGAATCTGAAGCTATCTATATTTTGAGAGAAGTATGGGCGCAGTTTCAAAACCCAGTCATCTTATTTTCTGGAGGAAAAGATTCTATTTTGGTAACGCACTTGGCAAAGAAAGCCTTTTACCCATCAAAAATTCCGTTTGCATTAATGCACGTAGATACGGGACATAATTTTCCAGAAACGATCGAATTCCGCGATAAGCTTATTAAAGAGTTAGATGCGCGACTTATTGTAGGTTCTGTACAAGAATCTATCGACACGGGAAGAGTAGCCGAAGAAAAAGGAAAAAACGCCACTAGAAACGCTTTACAAATTACTACTTTACTAGATGCGATTGAGCGCAATAAAGTAGATTGTGCTATTGGAGGAGGAAGACGAGATGAAGAAAAGGCAAGAGCGAAAGAACGTTTCTTTTCTCATAGAGATGACTTTGGACAATGGGACCCTAAAAATCAACGCCCAGAACTTTGGAATATCCTTAACGGAAAATATTTTGAAGGGGAACATTTTAGAGCTTTTCCGATAAGTAATTGGACAGAGATGGATGTGTGGAACTATATTCAGCGAGAAAACATAGAAATTCCCTCATTATACTTAGCCCACGAGAGGGAAGTAGTAAGACGTCAGGATTCTTGGATACCCAACTCAGATTTTTTAAAGTTGGAAGAGAATGAAGAAATAGTGACCAAGAAGATACGTTTTAGAACCTTAGGAGATATTACCATAACTGGAGGTATAGAAAGTGATGCCGATACGATCGAAAAGGTAGCTTTAGAAGTCTCAGCGATGCGTCAAACTGAACGAGGAAACCGTTCGGATGACAAACGTTCAGAAACGGCAATGGAAGACAGAAAAAGAGAAGGGTATTTTTAAATTTAGCCCACAGCACAAAGCCAACAGCTAACAGCCTAAAGCCTAAAACCCAAAGCATTTAAAATGGAAATAGATAAAAACCAACTTTTACGATTTACCACAGCAGGAAGTGTAGATGATGGAAAGAGCACATTAATAGGAAGACTTCTATATGATTCAAAATCTATTTTTGAAGACCAATTGGAAGCAGTAGAGAATACCAGTAGAAAAAAAGGACAAAAAGGAGTAGATCTAGCCTTGTTTACCGACGGGTTAAAAGATGAGCGCGAGCAGGGAATCACCATCGATGTAGCTTATCGCTATTTTACTACACCCAAACGTAAATTTATCATTGCCGATACGCCAGGACATATTCAATATACGCGTAATATGGTGACAGGAGCTTCTACGGCCAATGCTGCTATTATCTTGATTGATGCCCGCCACGGAGTGATAGAACAAACCAAACGTCACACATTTATAGCCTCTTTATTACAAATTCCACATATCATTGTTTGTATCAATAAGATGGATTTGGTAGAACATAAGCAAGAGACTTATGAAAATATTATTGCTCAATTTGAAGAGTTCTCTTCCAAATTAATGATTAAAGACGTTCGTTTTATTCCTATAAGTGCCTTGTATGGAGATAATGTGGTGAACCGATCAAAGCATATGGACTGGTATCAAGGCGCCCCGCTTTTATACGAGTTAGAAACTCTTCATATTAGTAGTGATATTAATAAAATAGATACCCGTTTTCCGGTGCAAACCGTATTGAGACCTCAACGAGAAGGTTTTATAGATTATAGAGGATACGCAGGAAGGTTGGCTAGTGGAATTTTAAGAAAAGGAGATGAGGTCTCGGTTCTTCCCTCAGGATTTACCTCCAGAGTAAAAAGCATTAATGCGGGAGACAAAGAGATCGAAGAAGCATTTGCGCCTATGAGTATTGCAGTAACTCTAGAAGATGATATTGACATTAGTAGAGGAGATATGTTGGTGAAGAAAAACAATCAGCCAGAACCCTCCCAAGATATAGAAGCGATGATTTGCTGGTTAAATAATGATGCCGCAAAACCAAGAGCTAAATACACGTTAATGCATACTTCTAACGAACAAAAAGCGTTAATAAAAGAAGTGGTGTATAAAATAGATATCAATACTTACGATAGAAATAATGAAGATAAGGATCTAAAGATGAATGATATTGGTCGGGTAAAGATACGTACCACCAAACCTTTAATGAAAGATGATTACCGCGAAAACAGAATTACAGGAAGTATTATATTAATAGATGAAAGCACCAACGAAACAGTGGCTGCAGGAATGATAATTTAACTATGGAGATAAAAAAATATATACCGCTTATTATTGATGCGGCTAGAGATGCAGGAATCAAAATTTTAGAAGTTTATAATTCTGAAGATTTTGGTGTAGAAGAAAAAGGAGATCATAGTCCGTTAACCAAAGCAGATCAATTAGCGCATGAAACTATTGTTGAAAAATTAAAGGAAACAGAATTACCGATCCTTTCTGAAGAAGGTGCAAAAATCCCTTATAAAGAAAGAAAAGAATGGGAATATTTTTGGATGGTAGATCCGCTTGACGGAACTAAAGAATTTATCAAAAAAAATGGAGAGTTTACGGTTAATATAGCTCTAATTCATAATCAAAAGCCAATTTTAGGCGTAGTTTATGCACCAGTTCTTGATAAGCTTTATTTTGGAGGAGAGGGAATAGGAGCTTTTAAGTCTGAAAACATGGATCCCCAAGTGGAGCTTAAAATTATAGAAAATGAAAATGGAGCTAAAAGAATCGTAGCTTCTAGATCGCATTTAAACGAAGAGACAAAGAAGTATATTGAACAGTACAAAGATGCAGAAACGGTATCTATGGGAAGTTCTCTAAAGTTTATGCTCATTGCAGATAGCGAGGCCGATATTTATCCTCGTTTCGCTCCAACTATGGAATGGGATACAGCGGCTGCAAATGCGGTGTTAAGAGGCTTAAACATAGAGGTGATAAATATGGAAGATAATAAGCCTTTACGTTATAATAAAGAGAATTTATTAAATCCACATTTTCTTGTAAAAAAATAATATATTTATTAACCAACAACCAACAACCAACAACCAACAACCAACAACTATGAAACAAAAACTACAAATTTTTGGATTACTCTTTATTTATTTTTCAATAAACTCTTGGTCTCAAACTAATGTTAGAGGTCAAATGAATGTAAATAACACACAAATTTTCTACTCCCATTTTGCACATCAGGATGATAATTTGATACCAACAAGTGCAAAAGAGTATTTTAAACCCTATTTAGCTTACTATAAAAATAGTACCTATAGTGAGCCGTTAATGGATTCTTTTCTATTTCTTGATTTAGGCTTTTTTAATACAATAGGTTATGATGAAGAGTTATGGGACATCTATTTAAACAATTTTTTTATAAAAACCAAATTACCAATTATTCGAAACTCTGGCTCTAATAATTATGCAGTAATACCTGAAACTATAGGCTCTGGTCTTTCATATGGTTTTTTTAATGTAAACTCTGCACAAAATATAACTATTGAATTCGATGCTAAAGCTTTGCTGAAACCTGGTCATACTACATTATCCCAACCAGACTTAGTGGTTGGTATAGAGTTTTTTGATACTAATGGAGATGAAATAAGAGGAGGAAATAATTTTAGCACTTATAATGATGCTTATACTCAAAATATATTTATAGATGTCTATAATAATAATTTTCAATCAAAAGCGGGCACTTTCTCAATACCAGCTAATGCTAATTCTTATAAAATTCATATTATCAACTGGAAACTTGGAACGGTCGATAGGGATTACCCTGCAAAAATAGCAATAGATAATGTAAAACTATACGAAGATAACAGCACTACAAACTTAATTGATATTACTGAGTCAAATTTTGATTATTTAGGTAATGACACTCAATGGGAACTTAACTTAATGTTTGGTCATGGTTCTTACCTACCTTTTAACACTAGAAACCCTTTAATCGAAGAATTAAACAGTGCTAATTTAGAACTTTCCAATTCAATAAATTTACCAAATACCAAGATTATATTACAACTTCCCGTCTTAGATTATAAAGATTATCCTTCATCTAGTGCTAGAAACCAGTTAAAGATAGATTTAGAAAATTATTTAGATAAAATAGAGACTATGTCTCAAAATTGGAATAGTAACAATAATTCTAAAGTTGATATAGAAGGGATATACTATCTGAAGGAATCGGTATCAAATAATTATTATGATAGTTCAAGTACGGGACCATTAGATGTTAACTTTTCAGTAGAAATTTTTTCTCATTTAAAGCCGATAATAGAGAATAAAGGATGGCATTTATATGGTTCTCCTTACCAACTGTTTAGTTTTAACCCACCGATAACATCTTTCGCAGATGAAATAACAAAAATTTTTGATGTTACCTGGCAACAACCGTCTGCTTTCTCTAATGGTTCTGTCTTTGGAGGAGTAGATAGAGATCTACTAAAAAATGCCAATAGAATTATGAGTACCCAAAATTTAAATGTAAATATAGAAAATGAAGTATTGGCAGAAGATGAAATTTACGGTAGAGTAAATGATTATTTTGACTACGGAGATAAGTTTGGATATATAAATTATGGTAAAGTTTATTATGATACTTCTGGGGCCCATTATAAAAATGCAAATTCTAGTGTGCCCGAGGAAAGGGTAGATTACAATAATTTATACAAATTTATTAAAAAGTCTAAAGCAGGGGTACTTATCAATAATAGGTTTGAAATAAAAAATGAGGAATTGAGTAATAAACTTCACCATTGGAATGGTAATTACGAAATTTATAAAAATAAAACGTCAAACGCTCATTTTCGAGATTTAAACTTCACTGCAGATTTTAATAACAATACTGTTTATTCTAAAATAATACCAGTTAAAGAAACAAACACGTATAAACTAAGCTATAAGGTAAAAGAATTAATAAGTGATGGTCAATCTTATAGTTCTCTTATAGGAGTAAAATTTTATGATATTAATGGAAATCCATTAACAAATTTAAATACAAATACTAGTAATTTAATATATAGCTCTGCGTTAAATAGTTATTTTAAATATACAGATACAAATCTTTCATTTCAAGATGATTTAATTCATTTTGTGCCTCCTTCAAATGCTGTTTCTTTCCAGTTTTTCTTGAGAAAATGGCGTTCTGCTAATATAGAATGGAAATCTATAAGATTAATTAAAAATAATGACATCGAAAATTCAAATTTGATCTATAGAGCCTACGGAGAAGATAGTTTAAGTGTTGAAAAAGAAAACTTTGCAGGTAAAAATTCTCTAAAATTATCTAAAGACCAATATGCGGTAACTTTAGATACTATTACCATCATACCCAACCAAGATTACACACTAAAATTAAAAGCGAGAGAAAAGCTTCCAATTCTTGATAATAGAAATACTAAAGCTCTTGTAGCGATTGAGACATTTGATTCTAACGGGAATAAATTAACAAATTCTATATCTATTAATGGCTTTCTATATTCATCTAGTCTTCAAATGCATTTTAGCTATATTCCTACTCATCAAGAATGGAGTACCACATTAAAAACCTTTCAGTTTCCTGGAAATGTAAATAGCATTAGAATTTATTTGAGAAATTGGATTTATAATAATACAGTTTATATAGATAATCTAAGTTTGGATTTAGATCAAAATGTTGACATCGTAAGAAATTTAAATGATGAAAACATATTTATTAGAACAAATTGGAGTGAAAAGTTACCATTAGAAATAGAGAATGGAGAGTCTTTATACTATAATGATTTTATTGATGTTAGCAACATTGATAAATTAAATTTTAGCGCTTTAATTAGAGGGAGTGGAGAATCTCCTAATGGAGATTTACTTGCTCTAGAGTTTTACGATTCTAACTATAATCTTTTATCTGTAGAGGATATAAATACACAAGAAACTAACTTAAGTTTTTCCTCTTACTATAAACATTGGTGGATGGATTATATAGATATTCCATACCAAACTCGAGAGGAAAACCAAATAGAGTACGATAATGCCGTAGATAAGGATCTCGTTCCAAAGTGGTACAGAGACCAATGGGATATATATGAAAGAAACCTAGAAATTCCTTCAGCTGTTTCTTATGTAAAATTTTATTTTCAAAAAATAAATGGAGATAGAGAGTTTAAAGTACTAAATCCACAGTTAAAAATAGTAAATACTCCAGGTACGATATTTTCGAAACCTAATAATAATTTAGCTTTAACAACGTTTAAGAATAATTCAATAATAATATATCCTAACCCATCAGATACATATATTCAAGTAAGTCACTTAAAATTTCAATTTAGTAAATATGCTAAATTTGAAATTTATGATGTTACTGGAAAACTTGTAAGAAAAGGTAATTTGAAAAATAATCTTATTAATACTTCTAGTTTAGAAGTTGGTTTGTACTTATTAAATATTCAGGATAAAGATAAAGTTTTTAATACAAAATTCTTAAAGAAGTAAATATTCAAATGAATTTTTAAAGTAAATATGTTTATCAATAATTCGAAGAGAAGCTTCTCATATAAGAAGCTTCTCTTTAGTTTTACTTACATTTGCTCAACAAAGAATGTATTAATTATAGCTTATTTTGAGAGATAAAATTTCAAAAATTTTAAGAAAATCTGACCAAGATCAAAAGGAAATTATCAAAAAGGGTATTTTCTTTATGGGGTTTAGAGCTACAGGAATTTTAGGGGGTTATCTCTTTACACTATACATCACCAATAATTACGGAGCTTCGTTAAACGGATTGGTAGTTTTAAGTTTTTCAATTTTTATGTTTGCTACCATAATAGGTAGATTAGGTATAGATGTTAACCTTATAAAATTTTATTCTACTGAAAAAAACTGGGAAGAAAATCCTGGTTTATTTTATAGGGTTCTTTTAAAGTCATTTTTGTTCAGTTCCTTTTTAGTCGCTATTCTATACTTCTCAAGAGATTTTGTAATTATCAATCTTTTTGAAAAGCCTCGATTAAAACCCTATTATTTTTGGGCAATTCTCTCCATTCCAGGCTGGGTGATCACTATGTTATGTGCTGGAGCTTTGAGGGCAAAAGGCTACAACAATTGGTTTGCATTTTTTATTAATACAGGAAGATTTTCGCTAGCATTTATATTTGTTTGTATATTAGGTTGGATTGAAATGAACCCTATAAATGTGATGATAGCACATTTGTATGGAATTTACGTACTTACACTTATCGCTTTAATTGTAACTGTAAAGAAGTTTAAGAGAGTTTCCTTTAAGTCAGAAATCAATACCTGGGCATTTTTAAAAGAATCTTTCCCAATGATGTTGTCTTCCACTATTATGATCTTTTTAGGGTGGATGGATACTTTTATTTTAGGAATTTATGAAACCGATGAAAGCATAGGTGTTTATAATGTAGCTTTAAAACTCGCATTAGTAACAAGCTTTTCAATAGAAGCTATTAATTCTAGTTTAGCTCCTAAAATTGCTAACCTTTATTTAAATGACCTTAGAGAAAAATTTCTAAATTTGGTTAAATTTTCAACTCGATTAAATTTCATTTTAACGCTTTTAATTGTTGCTGTGTTAGTTATTTTTAATCAGTGGTTTTTAGGCATATTTGGTGAAGAATTTAAAGCGGGTAGTGTAGCGTTAATCATTTTATGCTCTATACATCTAATCAATAGTTCTGTAGGCTCTGTAGGGATCATAATGCAAATGACAGGCAAACAAAAACAATATCAATACATTGCAATTATATCTCTATGTATCAACTTATTGCTTAATTTTATTTTAATTCCTAGGTATGGAATTAATGGAGCTGCAATTGCTACAGCAGTGAGTTTATCGGTATGGAATGTATCTGGATGTGTTTACTTAAAGAGGAAGGAAAATATTAAAACCTATTTATAATACTATTGAATGGCAGGGATTTACGGTGTTTTATTAAAAAAAAATCAGCAAAAAAAAATATATAACAATTTTTACAACAGTAAATTTGAAAACTCTATTCAGGAAGAAATTGTTAGTAATGATTTTTGTTTTGGAAGATCTGTATTAGATAAATTTAAAGATGATCGTTTTCTATTTGAAGATGATAACTATATCATTTGTTTTGAAGGAATCAATTATTCTACGATTAATACTCCACAGAAGATAATTAAAGCTTATTTAGAGAAGGGAAGCGATTTTATCTCGTTATTAAAAGGAACTTTTGCCGGATTTATTTTTTCAAAAAAAGAAGAAAAATTAATCATGTTCAATGATCCTTTATCTACAAAGAGCCTATTTTATTTTTACGATAAAGAATTAGGTTTTGCTTTCTCTTCTGAAATGCACGTATTATCTAAATTGCTTCGTGAGAACCACATTTCAATTAGTTACGATTATGATGGAATATATTCTTTAGCTCTTTACGGACAAATGTTCAATGACTTTACCTTAGTCAAAGAGATAAAAAAATTAAATTATGGTTCCACTTTAACTTTCAATATTTCAGAAAATTCAATAAAAACCCAACAATATTATAAAATATCAAAAAAAGAAACTCCTCAATCTTTAAATGATGTAATAGAATCTATAGAGAAGTTTATGGTAAATGCCATTGAAGAAGAATGGCAAAAAGATAGAAGTAATAATTACCAACAACATTTAAGTTTATTGAGTGGAGGAATGGACTCTAGGATCAATGCTATGATTGCTCAAGAACTTGGGTTTAATAAAATCAATACATATACCTACGGGAATCCCAACTCCAGCGACGTTAAATACGCCAATCATATCGCCGAGAAAAACTTTTATTCTCATTTACAATTTAATATTCATAAAGGAGATTTTTTAGTTGAAAACGTACTAGATAATTACGTAAAAGCTACCGATGGTTTAACCCACTTTACCGCGAACGCAATTATTTACAATGCGTTGAGTAAAATAGAAAGGCGTAATTTTGGGTTGATTCATTCAGGACAGATAGGAGATGTTTTATTCGGCTCCTTTTTAAAACCTAATTATGATTTTAAAACAAATAAAGCTTCTATCGGATTAACGGGTTTTGTGAAAAACAAGACGATGCTTGAGAAAATGGACTTTTTAGATGATCTAACGACCTATTATGACCAATCTGACTACGAAGTATATACCTTTGAGCAACGACAGGTACACGGCACTTTAATGGGGGATAAGGTCTTTAATAACTTTATAGATCAAGCTTCACCATTCTACAATACTCAGTTATTAGACTATTGCTCCAGTATTCCCAACAAATTTAAATTTAATCAAAAGATTTATTTTGACTGGTTAAAAGTAAAGCATCCTAAAACACTTGATTATAAGTGGGAAAAAATAGGATTAAAGCCTAATTCAGATTTTAATATTAATTACGGTAGGTTAATTAAGAAATATGTGAATGGAGGAAAAAAATATTTTGGGCTTAATTACGATAGTATGAACCCTATTACCAATTGGTTTAAAACTAACCCTAATCTTCTAAAACAATTTAACCTCATCTTTGAAGAAAATATTGTAAATATTGATAATAAAGAGCTTAAAGCGGATTTAAAAGAGATTTATAATGATGATATTTTTGAATATCGTAACAAGTTTGCTGTAATTACAGTTATTCTTGCGATTAGGCTTCATTTTTATAGTTAGGGTTAATAATATAAAATAAACTAAATAGAAGGCCTATATAAATACCTGCCATCCCTGAACTGAAAACATGTCCAGCGGTAGATGAAATGGCTATAAGCATTATAAGCATCATCAATACAAAATTTGCATAAGGATATTTATTTATATTTTTTGAAAACATAATAGCTTGCAGCCATATAAATAATAGAGCCATAATAAATATAGATAACCCTATAAAAGAGTAGGTAAAAAATATATCTACAATGTCAATTTCTACCAACCTATCGTCATTTAACTGTTCATAAGTTGTTTGTCCTACGCCAATAATTTTTTCTAAAAAATTATAATCTTGAGTGTATACCTTAAAGGAATCCTTTAAAAAAACATTTCTATTGGATAATATAAAAGTTAGAAAATCAAATTTATCATAGAAGTAAGAAATCCTATTGTAAAGATTTGATCTTTTTACGAATGCCCAGCCAAAATAAATAATCGCTGGAAGAGAAAGCATAGAAATTATAGAAACATTAGATAGAGCTTTGAGGTTTATTTTTTTTACGGTAGGTCTTTTTATTGGAATTAAAATATGTATCAATAGAATTCCGAAAACACTCGTTTTTGAGGCAATACTCAACGCGACAAAAATGTTAAATAATGCAATTACCACGTAGAAAATCCTATTCCGGCTCCATAGATTAAAAGAAATAATACTACTCAAAATTAGTAATAAAGCAGAGATTTCATTTCCAGCATAAAAAAAACCTTTACTTCCTATATCACCAAACTCATACATGGGATAGCCTAAGCCTACATGTTTTAATAAAATATTGACAACTAGAACGAAATAAGAAAAATGAATCATCTTAAATACTAAGCTTCCAGAATTATTTTTAAAGTAGTTTTGAAAGAAGAAAAAACCGTAAAAAGGTATAATGTATCTATTTATTTTAATCAAATCATCAACTAAAAAAACTACATTAAAACTTTTTAAAATCTGAAAAAAAGAGGGAATCAGTAAAACAATAATAAGAAAAAATAATAGAAAAAGTTGTTTAGGATAGCGTATCAGACTAAAAAAGATAAGTAGAACAATAACCAGTTTTAAAGCTTGGCTTACACTAATAGGTAAAATTATTCCATTTGTTAAAAAAACCCCATTTACCATATCTACTGGCAATAGGAGAAACATCATACAGATTATGAGCTTATCTAGAGGAAGTTTAAGAATAGAGTTTTTCATTAAAATTCAATGAGATGGTAAAAGTAATATTCTAAAGATTATTAAAATTGTGTAATCAAAAATAATCTTTAATTAATAATAGGTTGAGAAAGATCTAATCTTGTTTTCTCATAACTTCAGTTAAACGCTTTAAAAGATTTTGAGCTACAATATCTTTTCTAAAGTTTTTTGAGGTGTTTAAGGCTTCCAATTTAAATTTATCTTTTTGTTCGGGTTGAAGGCGCTGATATTCTATGATATAATCAGTTAAAGCTTCAGAATTTTTTGGTTCAAATAGAAATCCATTTTTATGGGATTGAATATAGGTAGCGGGTCCAGCAATATTGCACGCAATAACGGGTGTACCACAAGCCATGGCTTCTAAACCTGTTAAACCTAAACTTTCGGCTTCCCGATAGGTAGGGAACACGTATAAATCTATTCCATTATAGATATCAACTAATTTATCTTGTGGTATTAAACCTAAAAATTGCACATCTACTTCTAAACCATACTGCTTTATAGTACTGAGAATTTTCTGTTCATCTGGACCTTTTCCCGCTATGGAAGCTACAAATGGAACTCGTTTTTCTTTAAGTCTCAATAGGGCGTCTAGAAATGTTTTCCATCCTTTTTCTTCAATTAAACGAGAAACAAAACCTAAATGTAATTTGGATGCATCAGCATTTTTTTCTTTTATAAAAAATTTAGTAGAATCAATTCCGCCAGAAGGCGATACAAAAACATCTTGCTCTTCTAAAAAAGAATACCTTTGAAGAACCTTACTTTTAAAATAGCTTGTAGGAACAACAAGTAAATCGGTTTTTTTTAAAACCTTTTCAGCAAAAATATTAAGGTATTTATTCTTTTGCAAATCTATTATATCTGTACCGTGAGCATTCATAACCCAAGGTTTTCTTTTAAAAGGCAAAAGAAGAAATAAAATTGGAATATGATGACTCACATAGTGTACATATACTAAATCAAATTTTTTAAAGATCCCGATAAGAATATTAAAATAGTGAATACTATAGTTGAAAACTTTCTTAATAGGATTTCCCGCCAAGCCTTTAATAAGAGTAATAGGTTGAAATAAAACATTATTTTTCTCCAATTCATCTTTAAAATTTTTCACGAAGACACCAAATAATGGATCCTTAGTGGAAGGATACATATTTGAAATTAAAAAGATTTTCATATAAGGCTGTATTTTGATATTTTAAACTAAACTATATTAGTAATTTTGTGCAAAATGCTAATTTACAATCTAAGTTTATTTAAACAATTAAGTTTACTATTATTTACGTATGCTTCATAAATTAAAGTTGGTTTTTTATTATGCTTTCATACAGCATTTACCTCATTCTAGGCTAATAGGCTTGTGTAATAAAATTAGGGTAGCTTACGTTTCTAAAGTATTAAAGGTTATGCCATACGATAGCAGAACCAAGTTAGAACCTAATGTTTATTTATCAAATGCTATAGGTACCACAATTGGACTTAATTGTAGAATCAACGAAAACGTTTTTATACAACAAGCTACTATAGAAGATGAGGTGCTAATTGCTCCAAATGTAGCTATATTATGTTTACCTCATAAACATGATAGGGTAGATATCCCCATAATAGAACAGGGAGATGAGGAGTTACAACCTCCAATGATTAAAAGAGGAGCCTGGTTAGGTCGTAATGTTGTCATCATGCCAGGAGTTACTATTGGCGAAGGTGCAATTGTAGGTGCAGGAGCGGTAGTTACAAAAAATGTAGAGCCGTTTACAATCGTAGGAGGCGTACCTGCAAAATTTATTAAAAAGAGGTAATTTTAATAGAAAACTAAAACTTATATATAGTTAAAAAAGTAAATTATTTTTAGACATTATAAGATGAATAAACAGGAAACGATTAAAGATAAATGCCACATATTAAAAGTATTAACCTTAGCCTGTATTCTTATAGCTACTTTTTTTCTACCCTTAAAGACGTCGTTGAGTAATTTTGGACTTATTGGTTTGGTGATTACTACTTTTATAGCTTTTGGTGTTAGTGGGTTTCAGAAGAAAGGGAAATTAAGTTTTTTTATTTTATTTTCTCCCATGGTTTTCTTTCTACCTCTGCTTTGGGGTTGGGTCTATTCTCCTCTACAGCCTGAAGCGTTTAAAGAAATAAGTAAGTATGTTTTTTTAGGTTTAGTCCCATTATTTCTTTTTCGTAAAGATATTCAAGCTACTACCTTTAGAAAATATGCGTCTATGGGCCTATTGGCTGGTGCTGTTCTAAGTGCTTCAATATTGATTGCCATTAATTTATATAATTACAGTAAAACCGATCTCCAGCTACATTGGCTATTAAATAATGATTTTACTGGAATAAACTTTGTAGAACCTTTTTCTGGAATGCATACCATATATATGGGAATTTACTATGTGATGGCTATTGCTATTCTTCTATTCGGAAATCTAAAATTAAGAATGTTGTGGCGTGTTTTTATTTTCACGTTCTTAGTATTAGGAATAATCTTTATCGCTTCAAGAATTTCCTATTTTATTACTGTCTTATTAATAGGACTTTACTTAATTCATAATCTATCATTTAAAATATTTTCAATCATAGCTACCCTCACAATAATTATAGGGGTGCTCAGTTTTTCATTTTTAGAACAAACCTATATTTACAAAAAAACGGTAGAAGGAACAGAATGGGAACTTCAAGATAATATTGGTACGTATAATACAGATAATACATTTAGAGTTGATTCCCGGTACTCTAGGTGGAAAGTAGCTATAGAAGCTATTAAAGAAAAACCCATTTTAGGCTTTGGCGGAGGTACAGAAAATGAAATTCTCTTAGAAAAATATGAAGCGTACAAAATGCAAAACTCCATAAACCGAGAATATAATGCTCACAACCAATTTTTAGGAACAACTTTAAGATTTGGAGTATTTGGTTTTCTACTTATGTTGGTCTATTTTGTAAGAAATTCTATTACTGCTTTCAAATATCAAAACTTGTTATTCCTTAGTTTTTTAACGATTTTGTTTTGGTCCTTTATGATCGAAAATGTTTTAGATCGAAATATGGGAATTAATTTCGTAGCCCTTTTCGGAACGCTTTTTTATGCTGAATTTTTAGCTAAAGAATCAAAATTAGAAAACGATGAATTGGCTCAGTAAAATTGAAAAATCACATTTCATCTTTCTTTTTTTACTGATTTTTTTTGGAATAGAAGCATTAAATAAAGTACAAGACTATTATTTCGGACTCCATTTTGAAATTCAGAAATATTTAAAAGGTTTGTGTCTCGTAGGGATACTGATTTATTTTTTATTCAATGATAGAATTAAGCTAGCGATACTCACTGTATTTGTAGCCTTGTTTTGTTTAGGCCAATATTTTTTAAGTGACTCTTTTAGTTTTTCAGCAACGGTAGGTTTTTTGAGATATTTTTTCTTTTTGAGTTTAATGTTGTTTTTTTCGGAAATCAATTCCGTTAAGGGAAAAATAAAAGCCTTTACCTTGCTTGAGATTATTTTATGGGTTAATAATACTATCATTTTATTATCGGCCTTATTTGGTTTAGAGATTTTTGAGTCTTACCCAGGTGATCGCTGGGGGTATAATGGCCTCTTTATGGCTTCTTCTAATAGTACATATTTTTATATTATAGCCATTCTTTACTTTGTTATTTATAATTCTAAAACTTACTATAAAGATATTTTATTTTGGTTCACCTTACTGGCAAGTTTACTAATAGGGACTAAATCTATATACCTAGCAATCATTTTAATAGGCTTAGTGTTAACGATTAGATTAGTGAAAAAACTGAAATTGAAAGTAATAATTGCAAGCTTTTTTTTATTGTTTTCAGCCGCGTTGGGTTATATCTTCTTTTCAACCGATTTGTTTTCAGAAATTATAAAACAAGAAGGTTGGCTTACAGCAATATTATCTTATAGAGATCAATTATTCATTAAAGATACAATTCCTTACATTCAAGAACATTGGGAAACCATTCACTACTTTATAGGAGGTTTATCTAATCCGTATGTAAGGCCTCAATTAGAATTAATAGATTTGTGGCTGTACTTTGGTTTTTTAGGAATGATTCTTTATCTCTTTGTCTTTGCTAAAAGCTATTTTAATTTTTCATTAGCATTTTATTCAAAGTGTTTATTGGCAATCCTATTTATTGTACCTTTTATAACAGGAAACTTCTTTTACAACGCATCAGTGCCCATTTATCTTGTGGTTTTAAAATTAGCTATTATAAAATCGCAAGAGAAACTTTCAAATGGTGTAGAATACTCCTAATTTTGAAAATTCTTAGACAGAGTATATATGCCGCAAAGAATTCATATTCTAAATACAAAAATTGATAACTATTCCATGCAAGAAACCTTGCAAATAGTAGATAAATCAATTCAGCAAAAAGAACAGCTACATCATACGGTAGTGAATGCAGGCAAAATTGTTGCTATGCAAAAGGATGAAGCTTTACGGGAGAGTGTAAATGAAGCAGATCTTATTAACGCAGATGGCCAAGCGGTAATTTGGGCTTCAAAAATTTTAAATAAGCCATTAAAAGAACGCGTTGCAGGAATAGACCTTTTCGAAAATCTGGTAAAATTAGCGCATCAAAAAGAATATTCTGTTTACTTATTAGGAGCAAAACAAGATGTGGTAGAAACTGTAGCCAATAATTTTAAGCAAAATTATAACCCAAAAATTATTGCAGGTTATAGAAACGGATATTTTTCTGCTGCTGAAGAGAAACAAATTGTCGAAAAAATCGTTGCTTCTAAAGCAAATATGTTGTTTGTGGCCATGAGCTCTCCTAAAAAAGAGATATTTTTGCACAAACATCGAGAAGCGCTAAAGGCTGTTAACTTTATAATGGGCGTAGGCGGCAGCTTCGATGTGCTTTCTGGAAAAACTAAAAGAGCTCCGTTATGGATGCAAAATAGCGGACTAGAATGGTTTTATCGTTTTGCACAAGAACCTAAGCGTATGTGGAAACGTTATTTAGTTGGAAATACTAAATTCATACTTTTAGTGTTAAAAGAGAAGTTAAAGTAAACCCTTAGTTAGAGAAATAAGAATGAAAAGAGTTTTAATTACAGGAGCCGCAGGTTTTTTGGGATCACACTTATGCGATAAATTTATCACAGAAGGCTACCATGTAATTGCTATGGATAATCTAATTACGGGAGATTTAAAAAACATAGAGCATCTTTTTCATTTAGAACACTTTGAGTTTTATCATCACGATGTAACCAAATTTGTACACGTTCCAGAAAATTTAGATTATATATTACACTTTGCAAGTCCAGCAAGTCCCATAGATTACCTTAAAATCCCTATACAAACTTTAAAAGTTGGATCTCTAGGAACTCATAATTTATTAGGTCTAGCAAAAGAAAAAAATGCCAGAATTTTAATTGCAAGTACATCTGAAGTATACGGAGATCCTTTAGTACATCCTCAAAGTGAAGATTACTATGGTAATGTAAATACTATAGGTCCGCGTGGTGTTTATGATGAAGCTAAGCGTTTTCAAGAATCAATTACAATGGCTTACCACCGTTTTCACGGATTAGATACGCGTATTGTAAGAATTTTTAATACCTATGGTCCAAGAATGCGACTTAATGATGGTCGAGTAATTCCGGCATTTATAGGTCAGGCTTTAAGAGGAGAAGACTTAACTGTTTTTGGAGACGGAGCTCAAACTCGATCTTTTTGTTATGTAACCGATCAAATTGAAGGAATTTATAAACTTTTACTTAGCGATTACAGAGAACCCGTAAATATTGGAAATCCATATGAAATTACAATTAAGAATTTTGCAGAGGAAATCATCAAACTTACAGGAACCGATCAAAAGATTATTTATCAACCACTTCCTCAAGATGATCCTATGCAACGACAGCCAGACATCTCATTAGCTAAAAAAATATTAAGTTGGGAGCCAACAGTAACAAGAGAAGAAGGAATGAAACTTACCTATGAATACTTTAAAAATCTTTCTCAAGAAGAATTATCTAAGAAAGAACATAAAGATTTCAGTAAACACATAAGAAAATAAGTATGCAAATTAAGCAAGGGAGATATTCTGCTTATTTACGACCACTGGTTTATCTTATAGATTTAGCAGTGATTTTGTTGTTTGCGTTTCAGTTTAAATTAGAAATGACAGATTACATCAACTATACAGTATTTATTACCGCAGGTTGGTTGGTGATGTCTATTAAAACAGACTTTTATGAGGTTTATCGCTTTACCAAAGTCACCAAAATTATTTCGCTTAACTTTTTGCAGGCTGCTATTTTTGCCTTATTCGTTTTCTCCTTTTTTGGTTTTTTTGAAGAGCTAAGTAGACCTAAAGAAAAAATATTTCTATACATCACTAAGGTGTTTTTTACTATTCTTGCGATAAAACTCCTTATATTTTATTTACTTAAAAGTTACCGGAAAGATTTAGGCGGTAACTATAGAAGAACAATTATTTTAGGCGCTAATCATAGAACTCAAAATCTCGAAAGATTTTTTAAATCTAATCCAGAGTACGGATATCAATCTAAAAGGTTAGTAGATTTTTCTCAGAAAGACTTCGATTTAGATGAGGTTTTTAACTGGATTTTAGAAAATGAAATTGACGAAATTTATTGCTCTGTAGCCGAATTAGACAACGAGCAAATCAACCAAGTAATTGATTTTGCAGACAACAACCTAAAACCTTTAAAGTTTCTTCCCGATAACAAAGATATTTATACCCGTCAGTTAAAAATGGAGTATTACGGTTATTTACCTATACTATCTTTACGAAATATCCCCATAGACGATGCTTTGAATAAATTGATAAAAAGAACATTTGATATTCTTATGTCTGTTTTTGTCATTGTGTTTATACTCTCTTGGCTTACTCCAATTTTGGCTATTTTAATCAGGATGGAATCTAAAGGTCCAGTCTTTTTTAGACAAAAAAGAAACGGATTAGACTACAAAGAGTTTTACTGTTATAAATTCCGCTCTATGCGAGAAAATCCACAAGCACATTTACATCAAGTAAAACGTGGCGATAAAAGGATTACTAAGATTGGTAAATTTATTCGGAAAACAAGTTTAGATGAAATGCCACAATTTTACAATGTACTTTTAGGAGATATGTCGGTAGTGGGGCCAAGACCGCATATGGTAAGCCACACTCATATGTATGCTGAGCGTATCGATAAATTTATGGTGCGTCATTTTATAAAACCAGGGATTACAGGCTTAGCACAAACCAGTGGTTTTAGAGGAGAAGTAGAAACCGAAAACGATATTATTAACCGTGTACGTTATGATATATTCTACTTAGAAAACTGGTCACTTTTATTAGATTTAAAAATAGTTTTCCAGACAGTACGAAATGCTGTGAAAGGAGAAGATAAGGCGTATTAAGCAATTCTATTTGCTAACTCATCTAATTGTACTTCAATATTAAAATGATTTCTCGCAGTTTCTAGAATATTTGATTTCATTTTTTCTAAGTCTTTAGATTTTAAATGCGCGATACAAGTATTTAAGCTTTTAAAATCGCCAGGCGTTATTACATATCCCAATTTAAATTCCTTAATTACATTTTCACCCTCTCCGCCAGCAAAATAAAGTATTGGGAGAGCGTTATGAGCCATTTCGTAGATTTTGGAAGGTGTAGAGCCATAAATTGCATGAACAAGTGGTACTAATGCAATATGATATTTAGAGAGTTCTTTTAATAGCTTTTCCCTAGTAACTTCCCCGTGATAATAAATGTTTTTGGAAGACGTTTTTAAGTAAACTTCTAAAGCTTCCTTTTCAGCTCCTGCTCCATAAATATGTAATTCTTTTTCTCCTAATTCTATATGTTGACACAGTTTTACAATTCCTTGAGCTATACCTAGCAAACCTGCATAAACTAATTTTACATTATTATTTTCTTCCGTTAAACGGAAATCATTCAGCGGCGATATAGCAGGATAGTTACGATATAAAAATGTTTGCTGCTGCGGAAAAATACTTGTAATCCGTTCAAGTATTTCTTGCGACTGTCCCAAAGCCAAGTTCGCTTTTTTATAATTGTAAACTTCCATTTTTTCTAAAAGCTCATAAAACCGACCTTTTTTTAGTGCTCCCAATTCATATCCTGCAGAAGGCCATAAATCTGACACATTTAAGATAAGTTGTCTTTTTTGATTACTAAACAATCGCAATGCCGTATTGGCAATAATAAGCGGCGGACTTTGAATTAAAATTTTATTTGGAAAATCTTTTGGTTGTAATAATTTATGGAGGACCAAGCTTAAAGAAAATGAAACCATAGAAAGTAAACGCTTTACTTTATGGGAAGAGTTATTGGCATAAACCCAAAGCCGAATTACTTCTATACCCTTATAGTTTTCTGTTAACTTCCATTTACCTTGATAAGATTCAAAAATTTTCCCTTTGGGATAATTAGGTAAGGGGCAAATTACTTTTACTATAAAACCTCTTTCTTTTAAGCCTAGAGCAAGCTTCGCAATTCTATTAGAGGCAGCTCCAGTTTCTGGCGGAAAATAATTAGTAATGATGCAAATCTCTTTCATATAAAACTTTCAAACTGTTTTAATTTACCTCCCTTGGTGCGTTTAAGAATAGCAACGCGCTCCAATTTTACTTGTAGATTTGGTTCTAAATAAGTTTCTACGGCTTTAATTATTTCCTGAAATTTATGCTGAGATAAATCCGCTTCAGCGACATAAAGAATTTTAAATTTGTCTTTTGCCAATTGATGGATTACAAACTCGTTTACTATACTATTTTCTTCAATAATGCTTTTAGTAACATAGTAAAAAGTAAGTCCGGGAACCACTTTTCCGCTTGGTAGGTGTGCCACATCACTGGTTCTACCAATCATTTTTTTTAAAATAGGGTTTTTAGGGGTGCTCTTTTCGTCTAGTACACCAATATCACCAATTTCATACCGAATAAAAGGATGAGCCTTGTTATAGAGTGAAGTAATTACTAATCTACCTTCTTCTCCAAGAGGTAAGGTTTTTCCATTTTTATTTACTATTTCAATAAATAATGTTTCGTGATTAAGGGACCAATTTCCATTTGGGTTTTGAAAAGCAATGAGATCTAATTCACTTGCGCCATATTCATTTACAATGGGAATTCCCAGATATTTTTCTAGTAAAATTTTATCTTCTTCAAACAACATTTCACTGGTTACCATGCACACTTTTAGGCTTGGGCAAATGTCTTTTAAAATAAGATCTTTTTGCTGAAGGTATTTAGCAAAAAGAACAATTGAACTGGTATAGCCATTTATATAGTCAAATTTTTTCTTTTTAAAATGACCTAAAAACTCTTCTAATTTGGCTTCATTTAAATTAAAAATAGGAAAACGATAACGCGTCGCTAACCAGTCTTTTAATCTTTCAGTGTAGTAACCAATTTTATCTAACGGAATTCCGTAAAATCGTGCTTGATAAGACGAATTAAAGTCAATACCAAACCAACCAAACCTATTCATAATTACCGACCAAGTTAAGGCATGTGCGTATTTGTCTTTAGCAAAAATAAAAGGATGACCGCTAGAGCCAGAAGTTTTGTTTACATAAACTTCAGTAATAGAATAGCCATCACTTAATCTTTCTTCTAAAGGTTGTTGTAAATCTTTCTTGGTAAGAATAGGTAAATCTTCCCAATTGGTAATTTTTTTTCCTTGTAAGAGGGCTTTGTAAAAATTATTATGGGTTTGATGATGGTTTAAAATTTCTTGCTTTTGCTTCGTTAAATAAGCAGTGTAATCATCGTTAGAAATTTCTTGAATTTCTTTTAATTGCTGTTTAGCTTCCGTTAACGGAAATTTTTTGAGCTTTAAAGTAAAATCAAACCAATTCACAAGACTATTTTATAGGAAAATATTAGTGGGTCAATTTACAAACAATTATTTTTGAAGCCACAAACAAAACCATACAAAATGAACATTCTTATTCTAGGATCTGGCGGTAGAGAACATACTTTTGCTTACAAAATAGCTCAAAGTGAACATTGTAAACAATTATTTGTAGCTCCAGGAAACGCAGGGACTTCACAAATAGCTACCAATATAGCTTTAAATGTTAATGATTTTGAAGCGATTAAAACCACAGTTTTAGAAAAGAATATAGAAATGTTGGTAGTGGGGCCAGAAGATCCTCTAGTCAATGGTATTTATGATTTCTTTACGGAAGATGATGCACTAAAGAATGTGATGGTTATAGGACCTTCAAAAAGAGGTGCATTGTTGGAAGGTAGTAAAGAAAGAGCCAAAGAGTTTATGGCCATGCATAATATTCCTACAGCGGCCTATGAAAGCTTTACGGAAGAAAGCGTAGAAGCAGGGAAAGCTTTCTTAGAAACTTTAAAACCTCCGTATGTTTTAAAAGCCGACGGTTTAGCAGCAGGGAAAGGAGTTTTAATTTTAGAAAATTTAGAGGAAGCAAAAGCAGAATTAGAAGAAATGTTAAGCGGTAAGTTTGGAAATGCAAGTCAAACTGTGGTAATTGAAGAGTTTTTAGATGGTATAGAATTAAGCGTATTTGTATTAACCGACGGCAAAGACTATAAAATACTGCCAACTGCTAAAGATTATAAACGTATTGGAGAAGGAGATACAGGATTAAATACGGGTGGAATGGGAGCTATTTCTCCAGTTCCTTTTGCCGACGAAGAGTTGATGCAAAAAATTGAAGAACGTATTGTAAAACCAACCGTAAACGGACTTCAAAAAGAAGAGATAGAATATAAAGGTTTTGTATTTATTGGTTTAATTAAAGTAGGTGATGAACCTTACGTAATAGAGTATAATGTGCGTATGGGAGATCCCGAAACCGAAGTGGTTTTACCTCGTGTAAAGACAGATTTGGTAGAGTTATTTCAAAAAGTAGCGCAAGAAGAATTATCTACAGCTAGTTTAGAGATAGATGAAAGATCGGCGACTACAGTAATGACAGTTTCAGGAGGATATCCCGAAGCTTATGAAAAAGGAAAGGAAATTACAGGTATAGAAACTATAGAAGATTCTATTGTTTTTCACGCAGGTACAAAAGAAGAAAATGGTAAAGTATTGACCAATGGAGGTCGAGTAATTGCAGTGACTTCTTTTGGGAAAGATTATAAAGAAGCACTAAAAAAATCTTATCAAAACGTAGAGAAACTACATTTTGATAAGATGTATTATAGAAAAGATTTAGGAAAAGACCTCAGTTAATACTGAGCGTTTTTTCCTAAAAATGTATGTGCTTTAGTAGAACGGTCTTCTTCGTTGTTTTCATTGAATTTTTTCAATTGAAGCATCCAGTAAACAAAAGCTACTGCTGCAATAATCATAAAAATCCAGTTTAAACCATTAGCAGCAAACCAGGCAGACAATTCTAACTCACGAAGAGCGTCAAAAGGTAAAAACAAAACATCTTCAAAAAGAGATGCAATAAGATCAAGAAAATCTTTCATCGTTAGGAACTTTGTTATAAATTTCTACAAAAGTAAGAAATTACTCTATGTTAGCAAGCTTTTTTAAAAAATCTAAACCAATCAATTTTCTAATTGTAGGGGTTTTTATGACCATATATTTTATTATAGCTAACTTTTTTGGTCAAAATACGGAGTACTCTTGGCAGTTTCTAACCAAAAATATAGGCTATCTTATTAACTATATTTTGCTTATGGTGGTATTAAATTTTATTGTTAAACGCAATACGATCAGTAAAAAGAATACTTATACTATTTTATTATTCGGGTTTTTAACCACTTTATGTTTACCTGTCTTACAAGCAAATGAGTTATTTATCGCGGCATTTTTTGTGTTGCTAGCTTTAAGAAGAGTAATAAGTTTAAGATCGGGTTTAGAAATCAAAAAGAAAATTTTCGATGCCTCTTTATGGGTAGTAGTGGCGAGTTTATTCTATCCGTTAAGCATTCTATTTTTAATATTACCTTTTGTAGGAATATTCTATTATGCACTACAAGACTTCAAAAATCTTTTTATTCCCCTCGTTGCCGTTTTTTGTGTTTACTTTTTGGTTACAACGGGTTATTTCTTGGTTTTAGACACTCCTTTTTATTTAAGTCAGTATTTTGTGTTTCCCAGTCTTAATTTGGAGGTTTATCAAGAGGCAGATGTTCTTATACCCTTAATGATCATAGGCTTGTTTACTATATTAAGTCTATTTTTCTTTTTAAAAGAATTACAATTAACCATTAGAAAAAGAAAACCTATGCTTTTTCTTATTTTTTTATTTTTTATTATAGGCTTGTTAATAGTGTTGTTATCTCCTCAAAAAACAGGAAGCGAACTTATTTTTCCATTTATAGGCGTGAGTGTTATTGGGACAATTTTCTTAGAGCATAAAGGAGGCAAAATTTTAAAGGAAATAACATTGGGAATATTAGCTTTGGCCGTACTCATTATTCCTTTTGTATTATGGTAAGTCTTTCTTTATACGATATAGAACAAGAGTTAAAAAAAAGACATCCTTATGCTTATGAATGGGGAAGAAAACAAAATGATATTTGGGACGGTTACACCAATTTTATCTATAAAACTCCTTTTTGGGATGAGGTAGTAGAGGTGATGAAAATTACAATAGAAGCCTATAATTTAGATAAAAAAGAGCTATTTCAATACGCTGCAAATCGTTGGTATAACTTCTGGAGTGCGGTAGCGGTGGAGAAAATTTTCACCCAAATTGAAGGTGTAACTCCTGCAGTAAACAATAAAGATAGATTAGTTGATTTTAACCTTAACGGAATTAATTTTGACCACAAAACTTCAGTTTTCCCTAAGGGATTTAAGCAAACCATATATTATGCTCAAAACCACAAAGAAGAACTACTGTATTGGTTATACAAGAATCAAAGTCAGCAGCAGCGAAAACATCTAGAAAACCGACTTTTTTTAATGGTTTATGCCGAAGATGGCGCACATTGGAAGTTAAAAGCAGAAATCACGTGGTTGCAATCTATCATTCAAAAATATGTAAGTACCTTTGATGCTTCTTTATTAACTCCATTGCAATGGAAAGAAAAATCGGCTTTATCCGATATAATTTGGGCAGTTAAATGAATTACATAGGCTCTAAAAATAAACTCTCCTCTTGGATCTTAGAAGTAGTATCTCAAGAAATTTCTATACCCTTAAAAGATGCTGTGTTTTGCGATTTATTTGCAGGAACAGGCAGGGTAGGGCGAACCTTCAAACCTTTAGTAAAACAAGTTATTGCTAATGATGTAGAGTTTTACAGTTACGTCCTGCTTCAAAATTATATTGGCAACCACAGTGCGCTTCCGCGGAAGCAAGACTACATAAAAAAACTGAATGAGCTTAACCCTCAATTAGGTTTTATTGCAGAGCATTACGGTGAAAACGGAAATGCCGATCGTCTTTTTTTCTCTCAAGAAAATGCACAAAAAATAGATGCGGTTAGACAGCAAATTGAAACGTGGAAAAATCAAGAAGAAATTGATGATGCGCTTTACTACTTTTTGCTAACATCACTATTAGAAAGCGCCGATAAGGTAGCCAATACCGCTTCGGTATATGGAGCTTACTTAAAAAAGATAAAAAAATCTGCCGCTAAAGCTATCGAAATTGTTGGAGCAGATTTTGATAAAACCAAAAATGCTCATCAAGTTTATCAAGAAGACGGTAATGAATTGATAAAAAAAATAAGCGGAGATATTTTATATTTAGATCCACCTTATAATGCAAGGCAATACGGTGCAAACTATCATTTACTTACTACTATCGCAAAATATGATACCTTTGTACCTAAAGGTAAAACCGGTTTGCGCGATTACTATAAATCTGCTTATTGTAGAAAAGGAGAAGTAGCCAAGCAATTTGAAAATTTGATTAAAGATGCTCAATTTTCAACCGTATTTTTAAGTTACAATAATGAAGGTTTGATGCCTCCCGAAACCATAAAAGAAATTATGGAAAAGTATGGAAGTTATAGCTTAAAGGTAAAAGATTACCAACGTTTTAAAGCAGATAAAACCGAAAATAGAAATCACAAGGCGAATGCCACACAAGAATATTTACATATTTTAAAGAAATAAAAAAAGAAATTATGTTTTCAGACAAGGCAAATAAAATATTTCAAGAAGTAATAGAAAAGTACCACGAGGTAAATACAGTAGATCAACCTTTTGAGAATCCTTATGGAGAAAAAGAAGACTTACTAGCGCATTTGCTTTATAGAAAATCTTGGATAGATACGGTGCAATGGCATTATGAAGATATTATACGCGATCCACAAATTGATCCTGTTTCTGCGTTAAAATTAAAACGTCAAATTGATGCTTCTAACCAGGATCGTACCGATATGGTAGAGTATATCGATTCTTATTTCTTAGAGAAGTATAAAGATGCAACTCCAAAGGCAGATGCTACCATTAATACCGAGAGTCCGGCTTGGGGGGTAGATCGTTTATCGATTTTAGCTTTAAAAATTTATCATATGCATGAAGAAGCAACACGTAAAGATGCTTCTCAAGAACACCAAATGGCTTGCCAAGCAAAATTAGATGTGTTGTTAGAGCAACGTGTAGATTTATCTACAGCGATTAATCAATTGCTTACCGATATTGAAAATGGTGACAAGTACATGAAAGTTTACAAGCAAATGAAAATGTACAATGATGACGAGCTTAATCCTGTTTTAAGAGGTCAAAAATAATTCACGCCAAGTGAAAACAACAGTTCAACACATCGCCATTATAAGACTCTCAGCCTTGGGCGATGTGGCGATGTTGGTTCCCATATTAAGAAGATTTTTAAAGCAGCATTCACACGTAAAAGTGACGGTGGTAACCAAACCTTTTTTTGGAAAGCTTTTTAAAGATTTACCAGAAGTCAATGTGCTTGCTGCAGATGTAAAAACAAAGCATAAAGGTATTCTTGGTCTGTGGAAATTAGCGAAAGAGATAAAAAGCTTGGAAGTAGACGCGGTAGCCGATGTTCATAACGTCTTGCGTTCTAAGATTCTTCGGTTTTTCTTTTTCCTTTACGGAATTAAATCTGCAGCGATAGACAAAGGCAGAACAGAGAAAAAACAACTTACAGCTTTAAAACTTAAAAGCATTCGGCCGTTAAAAACGACTCACAAGCGTTATGAAAAGGTATTGGCACAATTAGGTTTTCCTGTGGATCTATCGCAAGATGTTAAGTTTAAAAAACCAAATTTACCTAAGCAATTTCAGCAGCAGCTACAACCGAATACCAAAAAATGGATAGGGATAGCTCCGTTTGCCGCTCACGAATCAAAAATGTATCCGCTTTCTTTAATGGAAGAGGTAATCGCGGAGTTAAATGCAGAAGAGAATCTTCAGGTTTTCTTGTTTGGCGGCGGTGAAAATGAAAAGCAATTATTATCTGCTTTAGCTTCAAAATATCAAAATGTCACCAGCTTGGTAGGTGTTTACGCTTTCGCGGAAGAATTACATATCATCGCCAATCTAGACGTGATGCTTTCTATGGATAGTGGAAACGGGCATATGGCTGCTATGTATCAAATTCCGGTAGTCACAGTGTGGGGAGCCACTCATCCTTATGCTGGTTTTGCACCATTTCAGCAACCAATAGAAAATCAAGTACTTCCAAATTTAAAGAAATATCCTTTTTTACCTACTTCCATCTATGGAAATAAGCAAGTAGAAGGCTATGAAGCTGTGATGGAAAGTATTCCGCCAAGGAAGATTATAGATAAAATTAAATCATTTGTATAAATGTTTAAAAACACGCTCAAAAACTGGCTCTTAAAACTTGGTGTAGCTAGCTTTACTTTATTAATCTTTTTATACGCGATATTTTCAGCTTTAGGAATAGAATATCCACCTATTTCTAGAGATATGATAGGAGATAAGCTTTTATTTGAGTGGTTTGTTGTGATGGCAGTTATTCTTGCTCCGCTTTTAGAAGAAGTCGCTTTTAGAGGTTTTTTTACCGCTAAAAGATGGCTTAGGATTATATCTTTTATAGTTCTGCTTGTTTTTATAGGATTGTCGTTTAGCTATTTTGCTTTAGCATTACTAGTGTTATATATCGCGACGATATTTGTGAATGATAGAAGTGGCAAAAAACACATTAATACATTACTTATTATGAATGCGGTACTCTTTGCAGGGATTCATTATACCGCAGAAGACTTTATGACCTCATTAGGTACGATAGCCATTTTAGCACAATTTGGGATGGGGTTAATTTTATTATGGATCACCATTAACTTCGGACTCATAAAAGCAATGTTATTTCACGCTTTTTACAACGGGTTATTAATGTTATTGCTATTTATGGCTTTACAATATCCTTCTTCTAAAAATCACCGTATAGAAAGTGAAAATTTAGTCGTAGAATATAAAGAACGAGCTATTTTAGATAGTAATACAAGCACGTTTTCATCGAGTGCAAATAAAGATACTTTGTATATTCATAATATGTCTATTGGAAAAGCAAAACCCATGCTCGAACAAACAAATAATATTGAAGAAGGAAGCATTTGGGTAGAAAATATTCCCTTTATGAGATATGATTTTAAAATCTACACGAACAATCAAAAAGAGGTATATCATTACAGCAAAGAGCTAGAGCAATTACTAAAACAAGAAGAACTTATTAATTAAACTATGGATTTTAATACCCCAATTTTTACGTATATCATAATAGGAATATGCGCTTTATATATTTCGGTAAACTTGTATCGTTTTAAAGAACTCGACCAAAATAAGAGAAGAAGACTGTATATCCTTATCGGAGTTTTTGTGCTTTACGTGATTGCTAAAATATGGAGGATAACTCAGGAATAATTTTTCGTATAAAAGATTTTCTTTACATTTATTTTTAAATACTTGAATTATGACACTGCAAACTCCGTTATTTTTGCTAATTCTTTTAATTTTTTCCATTTTTTTTATTGGCGGAAGCTTGTTTTTAATTCTTAAAAACGAAAAAGAAAGCTTACCAAAAGTTCTTTGGGTACTCATCGTGTTGGCTTTTCCTCTCGTTGGTGCAGCTGTTTATTATGCAAATGCAGTCATACAAAATCAAAGAGCAAAACAACAACCTGCTTATTAATCGAAATTTTTATGAACAAAACATTAGAATTTTTAAACCCCAGTAAGAAGAGATGTCTTTTTAACGGAATAGCCTTAATTCTCTTTGGAGGATATATGTATTTCTTTACTGAAAGAACATCTTTCAACTACCTATTTCTGATAGCGGCTGGGTTAGTTTGGTTAGGAGTCTATGCATATAAAACTTATGTTTCAACTTCAATAAAGAATGAATTATGAAATTAAATTTACTATATAAAATTGTAGCTGTATTTTTTATCATCTTTCATTTTCACGATGTAAATTATGAAGAAGAAAAATTAGCTGCAGCTTCTTATTTAGCAATACTTCTCCTTTTGGGATATGATATTACTAGAACCACCATCAAAATGATGAAAAGAGGGTTTGAGAAGGAAAAATAAATATTACACCTATTAAATTCATAAAAAAACCTCTCTGTAAAAGAGAGGTTTTTAAATTTTTTATATTGATGAGATGCTGAACTTGTTCAGTATGAAAAGCCTGAGGCTCATATCGTCTCATCTTCACTACTAACTATACATCATCAAAATCAACTTTAATCGTCGATGTCGTAGGATGTGCTTGGCACGTAAGTGTTAAACCTTCTTCGATCTCTTCGTCGGTTAAGATTTGATTTTTCATCATTTCGGCTTTTCCTTCGGTGATGCGAGCAATGCAGCTACTGCAAATTCCGCCTTGGCAAGAATAAGGAGCGTCTAGATCTTTATCAAGAACCGCATCTAAAATGGTAGCTTTTTGGTCCATTTCAAAGGTGGTTTCCTCATCATCAACCATCACCGTAATCGTGGTTTTTCCGTCAAGGTTGGCATCTACCTCTCCTGTTTCTGTTGAGGTAAACAATTCAAAATGTATGCGTTCTTTTTCAACCTCATTTTCTTGTAACACTTCAGAGACTAAATCGATCATTTGTTCAGGTCCGCAAAGGTAAACCGCTTCAAAATGATGACCTTTAAATTTATTTTTCAGTACAAAATTAACGGTACTGCGTTCAATTCTGCCAAAGAAAGAATCTTTATCTTTTGCTTGACTGTATACAAACTCGATAAATACACGGTCTGGAAACTCTTGCTGAATTTCTAACAACTCTTTAAAGTAGATGGTTTCTTGCGGAGTTTTATTTCCGTAAACTAAGACAAACCTGCTGTGCTGTTCTTTCTTTAAAACACTTTTTAAGATAGAAAGTATAGGGGTTATTCCGCTACCTGCTGCAAAAGCTGAATAATCGTGAGATTTGCCATCGTTTGGAGCTTGATAGATAAATTTGCCTTCTGGCGGAAAAACTTCTAAAACCTCTCCCTCTTTTAGCTGATTGTTGGCGTAGGATGAAAATAAACCACCTTCTACCTGCTTAACGCTCACTTTTAAATGACTACAACCAGGAGTAGATGAAATAGAATAAGAACGTCTTACTTCTTTACCATCAAATTTTTTCTTGATAGTGATATATTGTCCCGCATCGAAGTGAAATACTTCTTTTAATTCTTGCGGAATCTCAAAAACAATACTAATTGCTTTTGGAGTTTCTCTTATGATTTCTTTTACCGTTAACGGATGAAAATTTTTCATTTTCTTCAAAATTTTTGGCAAAAATACAAAGTCCGCCGTTCTTTTAAAGCAAATAAGATAAAAACTAATACCTAAGTTTTTTATGCATAAGAAATTTATGTATGTTTGAATTCTAGTTGAAACCAAAATTTATGTCGAATTCAAAGTTATATAAGGGAAGTCTTTCGACCATCATTTTAAAATTGCTTTCTAAGGAAGATAAAATGTATGGCTACGAAATAACCCAGCGGGTAAAAGAACTTACTAAAGGTGAATTAAAGATTACCGAAGGTGCCCTTTATCCTGCTTTACATAAGTTAGAAGCCGATGGTTTGCTAGAAGTAGAAATGCAAAAAGTAGATAATCGTTTGCGTAAATATTATAAACTTACCCAAAAAGGAACTACCGAAACAGTATCTAAACTCCAAGAACTAGAGCGCTTTATGGAAACCATGAACGGACTTATGAACCCAAAACCGAGTTTAGGATGAGAAAGTTGAGCAAGGATGAGTTAGAGTTTATAGACAATTACCTAAAAAACTCTGGGGTAGAATATATAGATGTTCGTTTAGAAATATTAGACCATGTAGCAAGTGCGATAGAAGCTAAAATGGAAGAAGAGCATATTGATTTTTATGAAGCTTTTAAGTCTTATATGGTAGCGAATAAAAAGGAGCTTTTAAAACAAACAGATTCTTTTGCTAAAGAATCTTTAAAGAAAGTTTTACAAATGGTAGGCAAAAACCTATTTCATCCTTTGTCATTAGTAATTACTGCTGCTGTTGTAATAATAACTGTTGTTTTATTTGATTTTTTAAAACAGCATTTAATGCTTTTTAGTTTGGGCTTGTTCTTTTTAGAATTTGTAGTCATTGTATTAATTACAAAGACTTATAAAAAGCAGAAATACCTTCATATTCATAAGTTAGTAACTATTATTACATCTTTTGATTATATCATGCATATGTATGTGTTAGCAAAAGAAATACCCTATTATGAATGGGTTTTAGCGATATTTATTCTAATAAATATTTCATTCTTCCTATCACTTTATCAACTTTTTAATGAATATAAAAAACAGTTTGATTTTGCATGAAAAAAGTAACTTCCCTTCAAATAGATCGACTTTTTCAGTTTACCGATCAGCATTTTGTAGATTATTACGATGTACAATTAGAATTGGTAGATCACCTTGCTAATGCCATTGAAGAGCAGTGGCAAGAAAATCCAGACAAAGATTTTGAAACTGCTTTGCAAGAAGAATTTAAAAAGTTTGGTGTTTTTGGTTTTCTAGAGGTGGTAGAAGCGAGACAAGCTGCAATGCAAAAACGCTATCATCAACTCATGTGGAAAGAAGCTAAAGAATTTTTAAAACTGCCTAAGGTGGTAATTTTAGCTACTGCGTTTTTGGTAAGTTTTACCTTGATAACGCAAATCACTTATGGGGTTTATACCTTAATAGGAATTTTGCTTTGTCTAGTAATTATATTTAGTGTAAGGTTTTATAAGAACAATAAAGAAACAAAACGGTTAAAAAAAGGAAGTAAACAAAAACCGTATTTATTAGAGACTTTGCTCAACCATACAGGGCAATTTGGAGCTTTTTTAAATTTACCTATCCAAATTCTAGTTTTAATAACAAAAGAAGTGGAGATAAATATTTGGATAGGCATTATATATGGCTTACTACTTACAGGAGTTACCTTAGTATTTTACATTACCCTGTTTTTACTTCCGCGGAAGCGAGATGAAATACTGCAAGAGGCATACCCCGAATTAAAGATACAGACTTTGTAACATTTTCAACATTTTAGCACTAATTAGATAGTAAGTTTAGCTTACTTTATGATCTCAACTAAGAAGAAACTTTATGTTTAAACGATTTCTATCACTAGAGTGGAAGCAATTTTCTCGGTCTTCCTACTTTCAAAAAGGCTTAGCCATTAAAATATTACTCATTTTAGCAGCGCTATATTTTATCGTTTCTTTTGGAGTATTGGGGGTGGCAGCATTCTTTATAATTGAAAACACATTCCCTAATGAAGATCCAATCGTGATGGTAAGTAATTATTTAATATTTTGGTTTCTGATCGATTTAGGTTTTCGGTTTTTTATGCAGCAATTACCAGTGATGAATATTAAACCCTATATGATTATTCCCATAAAACGAGAAACGGTGATTCATTATTTATTAGGGAAAACAACCCTTTCGTTTTTTAATATTTTACCACTTTTCTTTTTTCTTCCCTTTAGTATCGTCTTGTTAACGCAAGGTTATAATCCGCTTCAAGTCATTTGTTGGTTCTTCTCGATGGTGTTTTTTACCATTTCCTTAAACTACCTCAATTTTCTACTAAATAAAAACAACAAGGTTTTCTATGCAATCGTGGCGGTTTTAGGAGCTTTAATCTTATTAGAGTTCTATAATATTTATCCAATAGCAGAATATGCTGGTTTGTTTTTTAATGAAATTTATAACAAGTGGTATGCGGTAAGTATTCCGTTATTGTTAATGATTTTGTTGTATCGTAGAAATTATAAATTTATAAGAGAAGGTTTTTATTTAGACGATGCCATCCGTAAAGAAAGTAAAGAAGTAAGTTCTACAGATTTAGGTTTTCTAAACCGTTTTGGCTCGATTGCACCTTTCTTAAAAAACGATGTAAAACTCATTATTCGTAACGCAAGACCCAAGCAAGTTTTAATGATGTCTTTTCTCTTTTTATTTTATGGACTTTTCTTTTATACCCAAGATACCTACAAAGATATGCCTGCATTTTTAGCTTTTGCTTCGGTATTTATAACGGGCGGATTTTTACTTTCTTTCGGACAGTTAGTTCCCTCTTGGGATAGCGAATATTATAAAATGTTGATGAGTCAGAATATCCCTTATCGGAAATATTTAGAGTCTAAATGGTATTTAATGGTCGTAGCCGTAGTAGCTTCCTTTATTTTAAGTACCCCGTATTTATATTTTGGCTACAAAATTTATAGTATGATTGCTGCCGGAGCCTTATTTAATATTGGTTTAAATTCATTTATAACTTTGTATGGCGGCGTTCTTAATCGTGTACCGGTAGAACTTAACGTAAAAGCAAAAGCCTTTAGCAATACACAAGGTTTTAACCCAACACAATTGTTAATTGCCTTACCAAAGATGGCAGGGCCTATGCTTATTTTTTACCTTCCGTACAAGTTTATCAATTTTGAAGCTGGTATTTTGGCGCTCGCTTTAAGCGGAATTTTAGGTTTGGTTTTTAAAAATTTCTTTCTCAATCAAATTGAAAAAGTGTACCAAAAAGGAAAATACAAAACCATAGCGGCATTCGACGAAAAAAAATAATTAAGACTCTCAATTTTAGATCATGATAGAAGTACATAATTTAAGCAAATCTTATAACAGCACTCAAGTATTGAACATTCCATCCCTAGACATTCCTAAAGGACAAAGTTTTGGTTTGGTAGGAAACAACGGAGCAGGAAAAACCACATTTTTTAGTCTGTTGCTAGATTTAATTCAGCCCACTACAGGGAACATAAAAAATAAACAAGTCGTAGTAAACGAAAGTGAAGATTGGAAACCTTTTACGTCTTCCTTTATCGACGAAAGTTTCCTCATAGGTTACCTTACGGCAGAAGAATATTTTTACTTTATAGGAGAATTACGCGGACAAACCAAAGCCGATGTAGATACACTCCTTAGCGGATTTGAAGATTTCTTTCACGGAGAAATACTTCAGCAAAAAAAATACTTAAGAGATCTATCTAAAGGAAACCAGAAAAAAGCAGGTATTGTAGCTTCATTTATTGGTAATCCAGAAGTGGTGATTCTCGATGAACCATTCGCCAATCTTGATCCTACCACACAAATTAGATTAAAACAGATCATTAAAGATTTGGCACAAACCAAAGGAGTAACGGTGTTGGTTTCTAGTCACGATCTCATTCATGTGACCGAAGTTTGTGAGCGCATTGTTTTGTTAGATAAAGGGGAAGTGGTGAGAGATATGATGACAAGTGAAGCCACGCTTCAAGAATTAGAAACCTATTTTGCGGGGTAGTTTTAAAATAATTTTTTTTATAACTTTAGTTTTTAAATTTTAAAAGTTCAAGCCATGAAAAAAGTTATTTTTCTTCTATTAACGTTTCCTCTTTTTATAAACGCACAAACCTATAAAGCAGTTTATGATATAAGCTTTAGAGCGGAAGATAGTATAATAAACTTAACCTTTTCTCAGTTTGATAACAATAATGTGGTAATAGCAAATAGCGATTACGCTTTTTATTATTCAGCAAATTTTGACATTAAAGAAGAAAAATCATTTAAAACTCCTGGAGGTCGCGTAAATATGAAGATGACATCTTCAACAACCGAAGATACTTCTATTAATTTTCTACTTAAACAAGAACAAAGACTTTTTGAAATTGATACTACAAAATCAAGGAAAGATAAAATAGTAGGATTAAAAAAAATACAACCAAAATTTGAGGTGGTAGAAGAAAAAGATACAATCATCAAAGGAAAAACCTATCACTTTTTAAAAGTGAAAAGCCTCTCTGGGGATACTGTCATCAATTATTATTTTGACCCTACTCTACCAAAAGGTATTATGCCTTATGCCGATTCACTTGGCGATAAAGCTCCCAAAGGAGGAGTTTATAAATTTGAACGTACCAACTTAGTGAGCCCATCACCAACAACTACTGTAGCAACGCTTAAAAGTGTGGAGCAAATAGAGTTTAACTTTAAACCTTATCTACAAATTATTAAGGATACCAAGGTAAGTGAGGATAAAATATCGGTGCTAAATTTTTAGAAATAAACCAGTATAGGTGATTTTTACGCTTCAAGTCCAAACTCAAATTTATTAAGGGTTTACATTTGTTTTTCTTAAAAGAAATGTATTTTTACGCACTCCCATACTAAAAAGGGGAAGAATAAGTTATTCTTTATACCAATTAAATTTTTAAAAGCCGTAATAAAAATTTGATTTATTTTTAGTAAAGTCGAGGAATAAAAACTAAGCATAGCCATAGCTACGGTTCTTTTTTATGAAGAAGAATTGGCTCAAAATAAACTAATTTTGTGCGGCGTTAGAATGTTTAATTGGTATGACACCTATTTTAACTTAATGAAACGTAATTACTTACCTACATATACAAGAATCTTAATTATCTTGCTTGCTACGATTTCTATAGCTTCGTGTTCGAGAAAAAAGAACAAATGGCTCAATAGAAACTTTCATGCGATGGGCGCTTATTATAATATCATCTACAATGGAAACTTGGCTTTAGAGCTAGGAAAAGATGAGGTAGAGCAAACTTATATAGACAACTACTGGGAAATACTTCCTATAGAACGCATGCAAGTTGTAGAAGAAGCTCGTTTGCCTGGAGAAAGCAAAAATGAAAATTTTGAAAGAGCCGAAGATAAAGCTGCAAAGGCCATTCAAAAACACAACATCAACATAGGAGGCACAGAGTACAATCCTCAAATGGATGAAGCTTTTTTGCTTTTAGGAAAGGCCCGTTATTACGATCAGCGTTTTTTCCCTGCTTTAGAAGCCTTTAATTATATCATTACCGATTACCCTGAAAGTGACCGTATTGCTACCGCAAAGATTTGGCGTGAGAAGACCAATATGCGTATGGGAAATAACGAAACGGCGCTTAAAAACTTAAAAGAATTATTAGCTCAAGATTTAGAATTTGAGGAAGAAGATTTAGCCGATGCTTCGGCGACTTTAGCTCAAGCTTATATTAATTTAGAGCAAAATGATAGTGCACTCGCTCCGTTAACCGAAGCGATTAGAGTAACACCTTCTAATGAAAAAAGAGGAAGATATTTATATATTAAAGGTCAGTTATATGACAGGTTAGCGCAAATAGATAGTGCTAATAAAACTTTTGATGAGGTTATTGCCCTCAATAGAAAATCTCCCCGAGTATATATGATTAATGCATATATGGAAAAAGCGAGAAATTACGATTTTGATGAGCAAGACCGTTTGGCTTTATTAGAATTGCTTCAGGAGTTGGAAGAAGATAGAGAAAACCGACCATTCTTAGATAAGATTTACTATCAAATTGCAGAATATTATCGCGCTAATGATACCATTCCGGGATCGGTCACTTTTTACAATAAATCATTAAGAACCGACACACGAGACACGTATCTAAAATCAAGAAATTACCTCACTTTAGGGAATATAAATTTTGACGCAGCGCAGTACAAAAACGCAGGAGCTTATTACGATAGCACCTTAACTAACTTACCTGAAAATACCAGAGAATATAGAGCAATTAGAAAGAAACGTGTCAATTTGGACGATGTGATTCTCTATGAAGATATTGCTGCTAAAAATGACAGTATTCTCAACTTGGTAAATATGTCTGAATCAGACCGTTTGGCTTTCTTTACGGAATATACCAATAGCTTAAAAGAGACCGCAATAGCGGAGGCCAAGGAAGAAGCGAAAAATAAAAATCAAACCCCTAGTAACCTTTTCGGAAAACAAAGAAGTACTGCTGGTGGAGCAAGCAACGGCGGAGATTTTTATTTTTATGATAGCAAGCAAGTCGCAAAAGGAGTTATAAAATTTAACAGAACCTGGGGAAATCGTGCTTTAGCCGATAATTGGCGTTATGAAAAAGGAGGTAAAAATGAGAGTCAGGAAGATGAAATCGACCCTGAAGAAGCAATTTTAGCCGAGATAGAAAGCGATCCTCAATATCAGCCAGCCACCTATTTAGAGAGCATTCCTAAAGATGAAAAGCTCATCGATAGTTTGGGTAAGGAAAGAAACTTCGCCTATTACCAATTAGGAGTTATTTATAAAGAGAAATTTAAAGAATATCAATTGGCAGCTAATAAGTTAGAAGCTTTATTAGAAAATAAACCAGAAGAGCGTCTTATTTTACCTTCTAAATACAACTTGTATAAAATCTATGAGGCTATGGGAGATGATGCCAATGCTAATAGATGGAAGCAAAACATATTAACCAATCATTCAGATTCTCGTTATGCTACTATTTTAAGGAACCCAAGAGGTTTGTTGGATGATCAAAATAGTCCCGAAGCTGTTTATGCTAGTGTTTATCGTAAGTTTGAGAATCAAGAATATAAAACTGTTATAGAAGAGGCCAATAAAAATATAGAAGTATTTACTGGAAATGATATTGTTCCAAAATTCGAGTTGTTAAAAGCAACTGCTTCAGGGAGGTATTATGGTTTTGAAGAATATAAGAAAGGCTTAAACTATGTTGCGCTTACCTATCCTCAAAGTGAAGAAGGAAAAAGGGCCGAAGAGATTGTTTCTAAATCTTTGCCAGTATTAAAAAATAAGACGTTTAAATTCCCGAAAAATGCTAAGGAATATAAGTTGGTTTATCCGTTTGAGTTAGCTATCCAACAAGTAGATACTAACCAAGTAAATTCCGATAAGGAAAAAGAAGAAATAGCAAATAAGGAAGAATTTACAATAGACGATGTTGTGGCTTTAAAGGAAAAAATTGATAAAGCTATAGTAGAGTTTGGCTTTACGGATTTATACACCTCTATAGATATTTACTCTCCTAATAAAACTTTATTGATTGTTCATGGTCTTAAAAGTAAATTGGGAGCAGAAGGTTTTGGAGAAAAACTTTTAAAAGAAAAGGATTATAAAATTGATTATCAAAATATAGGAATCGCATCAGAAGATTATAAAACGGTACAGGTTCATAAAAATTTAAGCGATTACATCTCTCAAGCAACAAAATAAAAAACCACGTCATGTTTTCAGACAATAAAAAATCGAGAAAAGAAACGTCTAATCCTAATAAGGACCAAAATAAAATAGCTCAAGGAACTACTATCAAAGGAGATATTGAAGCTCAAGGAAGTTTTAGAATAGAAGGAACTTTAGAAGGAACTTTAACTACAACAGGGAAAGTAGTATTAGGTAAGTCTGGTTTTATAAAAGGAGAGATGCAGTGTGAAAATGCTGACTTAGAAGGTAAAATTTCTGGAAAATTAAAAGTGAATAATACACTTTCTCTTAGATCTACAGCCCAAATAGAGGGAGAGGTTATTACAGGCAAATTAGCCATAGAGCCAGGAGCCGATTTTAATGCTACGTGTGCAATGAAAAGCTCAGTAAAAAATTTAAACGATGATCGAAGAACCAAAGAAAAAGAAGGAAAAACCGCTTAATAATTGGGCTGTTTTTACAGGTATAGCTTTTCAAATGGCCGTGGTCATTACAGGAGGTGTGCTTTTGGGTATTTGGCTAGACAAAAAGATCGAAAATAAATATTCTGCTTTTACTATTTCATGTTCCTTGCTGGGGGTTTTTATAGCACTTTATCAAGTGTATAAAACCGTTAAAGACTTAGGTAATGACAAAAAATAAACTTTCCTTTTTTCAATTCTCAAAATACTTACTTTCTTTTACCTTAGTCCTGGGGCTGCTTCAATATTTTGTGGTTGAACAGTTCTTGCAAAAAGAAGTCTATTATGCCACCTTTATCATTTATGGTTTTCTTTTTATGGTAACTATGGGGATTTATGCCCTCCTTCTTTTTATTCACAAAAGTTTTGAAGATAAAACTGGCTTTGCCTTTATGGGCTTAAGTTTCTTTAAAATTTTTTTATCTATCCTCTTTCTTCTTCCTATTATACTTGCAGAAGGAGGTAAGGCTAATATGGTCTTAGATATTTTTACTTTTTTTATACCTTACTTTTTGTTTCTTCTTTTTGAGACTATTTTTGTGGTAAGATTATTACGATCTAAATAGCTGCTTTTCAGTAATTTGTTTGGGTATTTTACGTAGAGTCAAATTTTTTACAGCAAGTCTTTCAGATAAAGATTAAAAGTATATCTTTGCAGCAAAATTTAGAGAGCATAATTCGGGTACTATGAAAGCACACCAATCTTTAAAGAAGATAATGATATTAACAATAGCCTTTGCTATGTTGCCTTTAATGTCATTTGCTAAAAAAGATATCGCTGAAGCGGAAGAAGAGTTTAATCCAACCGATATGATTATGCATCACATTGGTGATTCTCACGGATGGCATTTTTTTGGAAGCGGAGATAGTTCATTTACATTACCATTACCTGTAATATTGTATACAGATAATGGATTGGTTACTTTTATGTCTAGTGAGTTTCATCACGATACAGAAGGTCATCACGTTGTTGAGAAAAACGGGATGCGTTTTGTTAACTTTCACGAAAAAATTTACCAATTAGAAGCGGATGCAAATGAAGTTGAGTTTGATGCAGATCATCATCCTTTGAATGCAGAGAAGCCTCTTGATCTTTCTATTACGAAAAATGTAGCAGCAATGCTTTTGACTGTTGTCTTGATGTTGTTGTTCTTTTTTAGCTTAGCTAAACATCACAAGAAACACGCGCACGCACCAAAAGGATTAAATAACGCATTAGAAGCTTTAGTTCTTTTTGTGAGAGATGATATCGCAAAACCACAAATAGGAGATAAGAAGTATAAGAAATTTATGCCATTCTTATTAACCGTTTTCTTTTTTATCTGGATCACGAACTTATTAGGTTTATTGCCAGGTGCAGCAAACGTAACAGGTAATATTTCTGTAACCGTTTCTTTAGGTTTATTTACTTTAGTTTTGATTATTGTAAACGGAAATTCAGATTTCTGGAAACACACATTGTGGATGCCGGGAATTCCTACATTTGTTAAGCCTATTTTGGCTGTAGTGGAAGTTTTAGGTTTAATAATTAAGCCAGTGGCATTAATGATACGTTTATTTGCTAACATTACAGCTGGGCACATTATTATTTTAAGTTTATTAGGATTAATATTTATATTAGAAAGTGCGGGTGTTGCAGGAGTTTCTGTTCCATTTGCATTATTTATTACCGTATTGGAGTTATTGGTAGCGTTTCTTCAAGCGTTTATTTTTACAATGCTATCAGCGCTATTCATTGGAATGGCAGTACAAGAACATGAACATCATTAATTTTTAATTTTTTTAATTTTTTTTACTATGGAATTATTATATGTAGGATTGGCAGCTTTAGGAGCTGGATTAGCAGTTGTTGGAGCAGCAATTGGTGTTGGTAAAATTGGTGGATCAGCGATGGAAGCTATCGCTCGTCAGCCAGAAGCATCAGGAAAAATCCAAACAGCAATGATTATTGCAGCGGCACTTGTAGAAGGTGTAGCGTTATTCGGAGTAGTAGCAGCTTTATTAGGTGTGTTACGTTAAGAATTAGAAAGAGAGATTCCTTCACAACGGTTGGTTGTGAAGGGATTTTCTTAAAAATTGATGTGAGTTAACTATTATAGAATAAATTATGGATTTAATTAAACCTGAATTTGGGTTATTTTTCTGGCAAACCATCGTTTTTTTGGTGTTGTTGTTTTTAATGGCAAAATTTGCTTGGAAACCTATTTTAAACTCTGTAAAAGATCGTGAAGATTCTATTAATGATGCATTAGCATCTGCAGAGAATGCACGTCTTGAAATGAAGAATTTAAAAGCCAACAACGAAAAGCTTTTAAAGGAAGCAAGAGAAGAGCGCGACATCATGATTAAAGAAGCGCGTCAAATTAAAGAGAAAATGATCGCCGATGCTTCTGGAGAAGCAGAAATAAAAGCAAAAAGTATGATCGCTTCTGCTCAAGAAGCTATCAAGATGGAAAAACAAGCAGCTTTAAATGAGATAAAAACTCAGGTAGCTAGTCTTTCTATAGAAATTGCAGAGAAAGTAGTAAGTAAAGAATTAACTAGCAAAGAAGACCATATGAAATTGGTAGATTCAATGTTAGATGATGTGAAGTTAAACTAATCAAATTAGTTAAAAGATGGCTAATACAAGAGCAGCTCAACGTTACGCAAAAGCAATTTTAGATCTTTCTAAAGAGAAATCTATGCTTGCAGAGGTAAATAATGATATGCGTTTAATCGCAAATACATTAGAGCAAAACAAAGAGCTTAGGAATGTGTTACAAAGTCCGGTGGTTAAGCCATCCGTAAAGCAAAGCATACTTAAAGAAATCTTTAAAGAGGTAAATCAAATTAGCTCTAAGACCTTTGATGTATTGTTGGAAAACAATAGAATTAATATATTATCTATTGTCGTAGATCGTTTTATCTACCTTTACGATGAGCTCAACAATATTAAAGTAGCTAAAGTAACTACTGTAGAAGCATTGACTCCAGAGATGGAGCAAAGAGTTTTAAGTAAGGTAAAAGAGCTTACAGGTAGTCAAGTTACTTTAATCAATAAAATAGATACTTCTATTATAGGAGGCTTTATTCTACGTGTAGGAGATTTACAATATGATGCAAGTGTATTAGGTAAATTAAATACATTAAGAAAGAAGTTTAATAATCAAGCATACGCATAAAAATATTAATAAAAAGGATGCGATTGAGTATCCAGTTATAATAAATAATTATGGCAGACGTAAATCCTGCTGAAGTTTCAGCAATTTTAAAAGAGCAACTATCTGGTTTCGAAGCAAAAGCTTCTTTAGACGAGGTAGGTACAGTATTAACCGTAGGAGATGGTATTGCGAATGTATACGGTCTTGAAAATGCAGAATATGGAGAGCTTGTAGAGTTTGAAAGTGGACTGCAAGGAATGGTGCTTAACCTGGCAGAAGATAATGTTGGGGTAGTATTACTTGGTCCTTCAAAAGAAATTAGCGAAGGTGATACGGTAAAACGTACTCAGAAAATTGCTTCTATCAATGTAGGAGAAGGAATTGTAGGACGTGTTGTAGATACTTTAGGTAAACCTATTGATGGAAAAGGTCCTATTTCTGGAGACACTATCCAGATGCCATTAGAAAGAAAAGCTCCTGGTGTAATTTACCGTGAGCCTGTAACCGAACCTTTACAAACAGGGATCAAATCTATTGATGCACTTGTTCCTGTAGGAAGAGGACAAAGAGAATTGGTAATTGGTGACCGTCAAACAGGTAAAACTACTGTTTGTATCGATACCATTCTTAATCAAAAAGAATTTTACGATGCTGGGGAACCAGTATATTGTATATATGTAGCGATAGGGCAAAAAGCTTCTACCGTTGCCGGAATTGCACAAACATTAGAAGATAAAGGAGCTTTAGCTTATACTACTATTGTTGCTGCAAACGCATCAGATCCTGCAACTATGCAGGTTTATGCACCGTTTGCTGGAGCAGCAATTGGAGAGTATTTTAGAGATACAGGTAGACCAGCATTAATTATTTATGATGATTTATCTAAGCAAGCGGTAGCTTACCGTGAAGTTTCTCTTTTATTACGTCGTCCACCAGGACGTGAGGCGTATCCTGGAGATGTATTCTTCTTACACTCTAGATTATTAGAGCGTTCTGCAAAAGTGATCAATGATGATAGTATCGCTAAAGATATGAACGATCTTCCAGATTCTTTAAAAGACAAAGTAAAAGGAGGAGGTTCTTTAACAGCTTTACCTATTATTGAAACTCAAGCAGGAGATGTATCTGCATATATTCCAACCAACGTAATTTCGATTACGGATGGTCAAATTTTCTTAACATCAGATTTATTTAACTCTGGAGTTCGTCCTGCAATTAACGTTGGTATTTCTGTATCGCGTGTAGGAGGTAACGCACAGATTAAATCGATGAAGAAGGTTTCTGGAACTTTAAAATTAGATCAAGCTCAATATAGAGAATTAGAAGCTTTTGCTAAATTCGGATCAGATTTAGATGCGTCTACTTTAAGCACAATTGAAAAAGGAAAGCGTAACGTAGAGATCTTAAAGCAAGCTCAAAATGACCCTTATCCAGTAGAGAATCAAATCGCTATTGTTTACGCTGGTTCTAAGAACTTATTGAGAGATGTTCCTGTAGAAAAAGTAAAAGAATTTGAGGCAGATTATTTAGCGTTCTTAGATGCTAAGCATAGAGATACCTTAGATACTTTAAAATCAGGTAAATTAACTGATGAAGCTTTAGATGTATTAACGAATGCAGCTAAAGAAATTTCAGCAAAATATAAAAAATAAAAAGTATTGAGTACTGAGGTTTGGGTAGTAAAATACTCAAATTAAAGAATAGTAAAGTACAATATAAATTACAAGTATTGAGTATTTAGTTTTTCTAAATGCTCAATACTCAATACTAAGAACAAATGGCAAATTTAAAAGAATTACGTAGTAGGATTACCTCGGTTTCTTCAACCATGCAGATTACCAGTGCCATGAAAATGGTTTCTGCTGCTAAGTTGAGTAAAGCGCAAGATGCTATTACAGCAATGCGTCCTTACGCAGATAAACTTACAGAGCTTTTACAAGGTTTAAGTGCTACGTTGAGTGAAGGTGCAAGTAGTAAGTTTGCAGAAGAACGTGAAGTACAAAACGTACTTATTGTTCCTATTTCTTCTAACAGAGGTTTAGCGGGAGCATTTAACAGTAATATCATTAAAGGGGTTAAAAAGATTGCTGCTGAAGAATTTGCAGATAAGAATATACATTTGTTTACTTTAGGGAAAAAAGCAGATGATATTTTAAAGAAAACCTTTACCGTAGACAAAAATGACAACACTATTTTTGATCATTTAGAATATGAGCCTGTAGCCGAAATTGCAGAACATATTATGGATGAGTTTGTAAAAGGAAATTACGATAAAGTAGTCTTAGTATATAACAAATTTAAAAATGCAGCGACTCAAATCGTAATGAACGAACAGTTTTTACCAATCGTTCCTATTGAAACTGAAGAGAAGGTTACTTTAGATTATGTATTTGAGCCAAATAAAGAAGAGATTATTGAAGAATTAATTCCTAAGTCTCTTAAAATGCAATTGTTTAAAGCACTAAGAGACTCTTTTGCATCAGAGCACGGAGCACGTATGACAGCAATGCATAAAGCAACCGATAACGCTACGGAATTAAGAGATTCATTAAAATTATCTTATAACAAAGCGCGTCAAGCATCGATTACCAATGAAATTCTAGAGATTGTTGGTGGAGCAGAAGCGGCAGCAAATAGTTAGACTTATAGTTTTTAGGTTTATTTCTTAGTAAACTAAAACATATAGAAATTTAAAAGCCCTGATTTTTTCAGGGCTTTTTCTTTTTATCCAATTCTATTGAAAAGCTCCGCTTAATTCTATACATTTATTCCCTTAATTATAAGCGCATTTGAGTACTTTAAAACGATTTTTTCAAGACACTTTTATCTACGGATTAGCAACGGTTTTACCACGGTTGATGAACTTTTTGCTTCTACCACTATTAACAGGATCTCTTGAAAATGCGGGCTACTCAGACAATACGACTTTTTATATCTATGCGGCATTTTTCAATGTGTTGCTTACTTACGGGATGGAAACCTCTTTTTTCCGATTCTTTAGTCGGCACAAAGAAAAAAATAAAGTCTTTTCTACGGCTTTCATTAGCTTAACACTCACCACCATTTTATTTTTTGCTTTGGTATGGTCTTACAATGTAGAATTAGCACACTATGTAAACCTCAAATTAAGATATTTTAATCTTTTGATAAGTGTAATTGCCTTAGATACCTTGGTAGTGATTCCTTTTGCTCTATTAAGGGCGACTGGAAAACCTATTAAATTTTCTATCATAAAAGTGCTCAATATCGCTTTATATGTAGCTTTAAATTATTTCTTTTTATGGATAGTTCCCGAGTTTAATATACCGTTAGGAATTCTAGATTATAATCATGATTTGGTTACGTATGTTTTTATAGCTAATCTAATAGCTAGCTTATTTACCTTTTTCTTGCTTTCCCCATACTTCTTTAAAATTCAACTTGTATTTGATTGGAAAATTTTAAACCAATTACTTCATTATGGCTGGCCTATTATGGTCGCAGGTTTAGCTTATATAATTAATGAAAATTTTGATAAATGGTTAATACCACAATTATTAGGGAAAGATATTAATGGAGCTTATGCCGCTTGTTATAAAATAGCTGTTTTTATGACAATATTTATTCAGGGATTTCGCCTGGGAGCAGAACCTTTTTTCTTTAATCATGCACAAGAAAAAAATGCAAAAAACACCTATGCTCTTATTATGAAATATTTTGTAGTGTTGGGAAGTTTAATGCTGGTGTTCATTGTGGCTTACCTGCATGTGTTCAAAGAAATGATTGTGGTACGACCATCCTATTGGATAGCCATAGAAATTGTTCCTGTTGTACTTCTTGCCAATTTAATGTTAGGTATTTATTTTAATTTAGCTTACTGGTATAAATTAACCGATAAAACCCGTTTTGGAATGTACTTTTCCATCATCGGAGCGATACTAACAATTGGTCTTAATTATATTCTATTACCAATAATAGGCTTTATGGGAGCTGCCTATGCTACTCTGATGGCTTATACTGCTATGGTGGTAATCTCTTACCTTATCGGAAAAAAACACTATAACATTCCCTACGATTTAAAAAATATCGGAATCTATCTTGCTCTGGGTATTAGCTTTGCCTTTAGTTCATTTTATATTTTTGATAACAATTTAATTATCGGAAGCTTATTAGTTTTCTTATTTTTGGGAATCATCTATTTTAAAGAAAGAAAATACCTTACTCAATTTTTACAACGTTAATATATTATGACCATAAAGATCATCAACAAATCAAGTCACAATTTACCTCACTACGAAACTGAAGCTTCTGCTGGAATGGATTTAAGAGCACATCTAGAAGATAAAATAATACTAGGTCCGTTAGAGAGAATCATTGTAAAAACAGGATTATTTATAGAGTTACCTGTGGGTTATGAAGCTCAAGTAAGACCAAGAAGTGGCTTAGCGGCAAAAAAGGGAATTACCGTATTAAATGCACCAGGAACCATAGATGCTGATTATCGTGGAGAAATTGGTGTAATTTTAGTCAACCTTTCTAAAGAAGCTTTCGTCATTAATGATGGCGAACGTATTGCACAACTTGTGATAGCTAAACACGAAAGAGCAGATTGGGAGAATGTAGAGATTTTGGGAGAAACCGACCGGGGAGAAGGTGGTTTTGGAAGTACCGGAGTTTAAAATTCCGGCGCAGGCAGGAATCTCATAATAAAAATAAATTGTTAAATCCAAAAAGATACCCGCCTACGCGGGCAGATTTATGAAAATAATCGTACCAATGGCGGGGAGAGGATCTCGTCTAAGACCACATACATTAACAGTTCCAAAACCATTAATTCCAGTGGCAGGAGAACCTATAGTTCATCGTTTAGTAAAAGATATAGCCAAAGTATTAGATCAGCCTATTGAAGAAGTTGCTTTTATTTTGGGTGATCCAGCATTCTTTGGCAAGGATGTAGAAGAAAGTTTAAAAGAACTAGCAAAAGGTTTAAAAGCTAAAGCGTCCATTTACCGTCAAGATCAACCTTTGGGAACGGGACATGCGATTATGAGTGCAAAGGAGTCACTTTCTGGGCCCGCTGTAGTCGCTTACGCAGATACTTTAATCAAAGCCGATTTTAAATTAGATGAAGCTGCAGATGCTGTAATTTGGACCAAAAAAGTTGAGAACCCTGAAGCCTATGGAGTTGTTAACTTAAATGATGAGGAAGAAATTATAGAACTAGTAGAAAAACCAACGAGCTTTGTAAGTGATCAAGCGGTAATAGGAATATACTATTTTAAAGATATTTCAGTTTTAAAAGATAAGCTGCAAGAAGTTCTTGAAGAAAATCTCATGCATGGAGGAGAATACCAAATCAATGATGGTATTAAAAAAATGATGGCAGCGGGCAGAGTTTTCAAGACGGGAACAGTAGATGAGTGGATGGATTGCGGAAATAAAAAAGTAACAGTAGAAACTAATACTAGAATGCTTAATTTTCTTCATTCCGATAAGGAGAAATTGGTAGCAGATTCTGTTCAATTAAACAATTCAAAAATTATTGAACCTTGTTTTATTGGAGAAAATGTAGTGTTAGAAAACACAACAGTAGGACCTAATGTTTCGATTGGTGAAAACTGTACAGTGAGTAATTCGACAATCAAAAACAGTTTAATACAAACTCATAGTGAAATTAAAAATGCCAAATTAGACCAGGCGATGATAGGTAATCACGCAAGATTTGATGGCAATTTTAAACAAATAAGTATAGGAGATTATTCCGTTTTAGAATAAACATTTGAAAAATAAGTCTTTTACATATTACACATTTTTGCTACTATTCGGAATAACTTTTATTCCGAAAAGTACCATAGCGCAAGTTCGAGAACCTCTTAAAGATACGCTTGTTCAAGATAATTTAGGAAATGTAGAAGATCAGTTTCAAGAATATTTTTTTGAAGCTTTAGCACAAAAAGGTATTGAAAATTATGAGAAAGCGATTGACGCTTTAATGCAATGCAAGAAAATTGCTCCTAAGAAGACAATTGTAGATTTTGAATTAGGAAAAAATTATAAGGCTTTAAAAAACTATGATAATGCAGAGGATAGTTTTAAAAAAGTTTTAAAAGAGCGCCCTAATGATAAAGATGTTTTAAGCGAAATCTATGAAGTCTATTACCTTACTCAAAATTATAAAAAGGCAATTCCAATTGCTGAGTCTTTAGCAAAATATAGTGTAAATTATTATGAAGATTTAGCCAACCTTTACGGACTTACCAAACAGTATGAAAAAGCTTTAGATGCATTAGAAAAAATAGATGAAAGTGAAGGTTATAGTGATTACCGAGAAGCTTTACGGAATAAGATTTTTTCTGAATCTAATGATCCCAAGTTACGGGAAGCCTATCTAAAAAAGGAAATTGAGAAGTTTCCTAATATGGAAGATAATTATCTAGAGCTCATGCATTTTTATGCGACCCAAAATAATATGGACGAGGCTTACAAAATTGTAGAAGAGCTTCAGCAAAGGAAACCTAATTCTAGTGCCGCACATTTTATTTTATACAAAAAGCACTTAGTCAATTATGAAGACGAAAAAGCAATTGCTTCTATGAAGATTGTTTTAGAGAATACGAATAATGAGGTTATAAAGAAGTCAGTCATACAAGCATTTATTCAGTTAGTAAAAGAAAAACCACAGTATGAAGATGAGCTTATCACTACTTTAGAGAATCAATTAGACTCAAGTGAAGAGTCAGATGAGCTTGTGGGGCAATACTTAGCAAAAAATAATAATAATAAAGCTTATGAGCATTATTTAAATCGTTTAAAAAACGATCCTAATAATTTTGAACTGTTAAAGAAAGTGATACATTTAGAGGTGAAAAAGCAAAAATTTGAGCTGGCACTTAAACGTTCTAATGAAGCTTTAAATGTTTATCCAACACAACCTTTCTTTTATTACTATAAAGGAGTTGCGCTAAGAAATTTAAGCAAGCCAAATTTAGCTGTAGATAGTTTTCAAGAAGGTTTAGAATATTTAATCGAAAACAAGGAGCTAGAACTTTATTTTTATCAAGAAATGCTTGAGAGTTATAAAGTTTTAAGTGATGTCGAGATGGTAAAAAAATACCAACAGAAAGTAGAAGCCTTAAAAAATAATAAATCTTAATGAGTCAATTGAAATCCATATTTGTTTTAATCTCCCTTCTTTTACTGGTTTCCTGCGGAACAAAAAAAGCTGTGACAGGTACTGTTTCTGAAAATGTAAGTACTAAGAGTATCATTAAAGCACACAATAATTCCGAGGCATCGTTCAATACTTTACAAGCACGAATAAAAGGTTCTTATAAAACGGAAGATGAAGACCAGTCTATCTCTATAAGTGTAAGGATGGAAAAAGATAAAGCCATTTGGATGAGTGCTAAACTCGCGGGTATTATTCCGTTGGCAAAAGTATACATTACTCCAAATCAAGTGCAGTATTACGAAAAAATTGAAGGAACTTATTTTGATGGAGATTTTAGTTTATTAAGTGATTGGTTGGGGATGGAACTGGATTTTAATAAAGTACAAGATCTATTATTAGGACAAGCCATTTATCCATTAGAAAAAAATGAATTGTCTTTAAACTTTACGGAAACGGACTATATTTTAAAATCTAACGAATCATCATTACTTAAAACTATGTTTGCTATACAATCTTCTAATTTTAGATTAAAAGGGCAACGTATTGAAAGAGTTGCTAAAAATGAATCGGTTTTTATTACTTATGAAGATTATGAGGAAGTAAAAAAACAATGGTTTCCAAAAAAGATAAAAATTATAGTTACTCAGGAGGAAAAAAGTACTCAAATAGAAGTGGATTATCGAGATATAGATCTAGATGAGCCCGTAAGCTTTCCTTTTAGTATCCCATCTGGTTACAAAGAAATTACCGTAGAATGATTAGCAATAAAAAGACCTTTATTTTAAGCTTATTATTAATCTGTTTCAGCTTTTTGAATGGCTTTAGTCAGAGTAAAGAAAGAAAGCAGTTAGAGCAACGTCGTTTGGCTCTTAGAGAAGAAATTAAGGAGATTAATAGTTTGTTGATTGATAATAAAAAGAAAAAACAATCTGTTTTAGTTCAAGTAGAAGATTTAGATAAACGAATTAACGCTACTCAAAACCTTATAAAAGTTACCAATCAAGAAGCAAATTTACTTACCAGAGAGATTAATGAAAATCTCAACAAGATTACTAAACTAAGAAAAGATCTAGAAGCTTTAAAAGAGGATTATGCAAAAATGATTCGTAAATCATATAAAAGCAAATCTAATCAAAGTAGAATTATGTTTCTTTTTTCTTCAGAAAACTTTCTACAGGCCTATAAACGCTTGCAATATATGAAGCAGTATGCAAATTATAGGAAGCAACAAGGGGATGAAATAAAAGCTCAAACCAAACTTCTTCAGCAGCTCAATAAAGATTTGATTGAGCAACGTAAAGCTAAAGAAACGCTTTTGGCGGAAAATAGAGTAACTCAAAAGAAATTACAGGAAGATAAAAAACAGCAACAAATTCTAATTGCCTCGATACAAGAGAAACAAGGCACATTTGAAAACCAATTGAAAGAAAGACAAAAAGAAGTTTCTAGAATTGATGACCAAATAGAGAAATTGATTCGTGAAGCTATTGCTGCTGAAAACAAAAAGAAAGGTAGTACGTCATCCAAAACATTTGCGCTTACACCAGAAGCAAAAGCTTTAGCAGCCGATTTCACATCTAATAAAGGAAAATTGCCTTGGCCAGTAAAATCTGGAGTAATCTCTATGCGTTTTGGTGTACACCCACATAAAACTGTTCCTTCAGTTAAAGTAAAAAGTAGTGGAGTTAGAATAGAAACGAATGCTAGTGAACCTATAAAAGCTATTTTTAAGGGTGAGGTAATGAAAATACAAGCGATCAAGGGAGCTAATAAAGCGGTAATGGTAAGGCATGGAAACTATATCTCGGTATACAATAACCTTGAGTCTGTTCAGGTTCAAACGGGGGATCCAATTACTACAGGGCAAATTTTAGGATTGGTCGGTAATGCGACATCTACAGGACGCCCTACCTTAAACCTTTCACTTTTTAAAGATACTACTTCATTAGATCCTGCTTTATGGATTTATAAGATGTAGAAAGATTTTATTATTTAGCTTATAGGTTTTCAATTATATGTTATTCAATAGCTTTCAGGATACACTTACCGGCAAGTGGAACTTCCCCTTATTAATTTAATTACTGACGGATAACATCTATTGTTGCATTAGTTTAACTTACACTTAAGTTTTGTCTCAATAGAGCTTGTTGTTGGTAGTTTTTTATCTCTGTGAGATAAAAACCTTTTTGAATTTTTTGGAGGTCTTAAATATTATTATTTACAATATTATATTTTGTATAAAATTAAAAAAGCCTCTTGAATTTTCAAGAGGCTTTTTTTTGTAAGAACAGTATATGTTTTACTTACTGAATAATTAATTTTTCAGTTTGAGAATTACCATTTGCATTTATTTTTACTACATACACACCACTCGCTAACCCATTAATATTAATCTGAGCGTTATTAGTGTTTTGAAGAAGTTGATTAACAACCATTCTTCCGTTAAGGTCATAAATTGCTATTACGGCATCATTTTGAGTAGAATTTGCTTTTATATTCACATATCCTGAAGCAGGATTAGGGTAAATACTAAAAGCTTTTTCATTTAGAGTAGAATTAGTGTTAAGAGAACAAACTAAAACACTCGTAGGAGGCATATCAAAAGCTTGTGTTTGATCAAATCGATCGAATGAGCTTCCTTGATCAGCACTATATCCAAGACCTCTATCCGCAAATGCTTTCCAGATCAAACACTGGTTAGCACCATTATTATTTATCATATCTGCTTGTAAGATAGCATCTCTACCATCGACAAAACCAGGGTTACAAGATTGTAACTTTAAACCATCCATTACCAGTTGCATAGCTATATTATTACCACCAGTACCGTTTAATAAATCATTATCGTAACCATATTCATCAATTAAATCCCAAGTCATATCCCATAACATTGTAGCCCATACAAATCCAACTCCGTGGGGAGCAGATATACCAGTACTGTTTGTTGTTGAATATGTTGCAGGGTTAATAGAAGTGCTTCTAGAGTATGGAGCAGGTCTTAAACCGGAGCCATTAGCGCTTTGACTTAATGAATAATTAGCAATAGTTTTAGCATCATTTGCATTATCACCAGGTTTTAAAGTCATAATAAGAGCAAAATAGTCACTCCAACCTTCTCCCATCTGTTCAGTATACTGAACACAATTTCCATCTGAGTCAACTTGTACACATGAAAATAGACAACTAGCATTTGCAGGTCCCCCAGTTAATCTATTTGAAATACCATGCCCGTATTCATGAGCGACAATTCCAGAATCTAAAGAACCATCCTTTATAAATGGTCCATTTTGAACAACTGTAGCATTAATATTTTCACCATTTTCTAAAGCTGCGATTACAAGATCGCCATCTGATTTAGTCAACATTACAGATGGAATAGTAATTGGATTAGTTGGAGTACCTCCCATTTGAATAGGTGTTGCCGTAACATTATTTACAATAATTACCGCGACAGCACCAGCATTTTGCGCTTTTTCAACTTTTAAAACAAAGTCACAATCACCTCTTTTAATAACAGCAATTTTATTATTTAAACTTGAAGCATTAGTTAAAACATCACAAGCATCTAATTCCTCTGTAGAAGTTCCTGAATTATCATCTTTAGCAAGAGCAAGGTCAGCAGTAATACCATTAGTGGGTATTGTAGGCCCAAAATTAGCAGTGGTTCCATTATAATTCCCAGCTAATGTTCCAGCAGTGTTTACCGTTAATACCTGAGGTAATGATGGAGCTGTCCAAGTATACATTCTCATGGTAGGATTTTGACCATCTGGAGGAGTTCCAAATGTGGCGTTATTTCCTGGACCTCCATCAGCACCATCTTGACCACGAGCAAAAACGTAATCTAAATCTTGACCTACATTAGAATAATTGGTCTTTTGAAAGTTACCACTAGCTTCATCAAAACCATATTCATACCATACATCATGCATCATATTATTTAAATAAAACAAGTTAGTTACTGAAGCTTCTGTATAACCTGAAGGGTTTTGATTTAAGTTTAAAGGAAAATCAAATGTAAGGGTAGAGGTGCCTTCTGGAGAATCTCCAATATTTCCATCTCTACTTTCAAATGCATAAACATTATTTCCTCTAGTATAAGTAAAATCTGCACCACCAAGTCCTCCATCATTATCATGCCATCCATATGGAGAAGCGTTTAAATTTGCAGGTTGGCTTACCACTTGCCTAACACCATCCATAGGAGATTCAATTGGAATAGGAAAAATGTTATAGCTAGAATTGTCAACTAAAGTTGTAGTGTTAGAAAATCCAAATTGGTTATTTGAATTTTGGATAGGGTGGTTTACTTTTTCAAATTTAGTGTGTGTATGCTCTTTATCGTCAAAATTACAAGATAACACCCAGTCATTCTTAAATAGAATTTCTCCATTGTTCGCATCTATAGAAATATCCCACCAGTGTTCATCATCTAGTGTATTAATATTAATATTCCAAACTAATTTGATAGAATCTCCTACAGTTTGGTACATTAATTTAACTGGAATATCTTTTTGAGAGATACCACCATTAGATAACAAGTATTCTTTACCGTTTGAATTAATAATTTCAAAATTAGAAGGGTCTAAATTTAATTTTGAAGCTAATTTTTGTACAGCAGTGATAGGGTCTAAGCTAGGTGAGGAATTGTTAGCTCTAGTATTTATTCTATCTTGAAAACTATTTGAAAAATAAACTACTTCATTATTTTTAATAGCAAAGTTTCCTTGCGCATTAAAAACCTTAACATCGTTGTATTTTTGATTTACGTAAACGTGTTGAGTTTCTGTATTTTTAGAAAAATAAGAATTAGTAATTTCTAGTTCAGCAACATCTGAGGCAGAAAAACCATTCAGGTTTTCTGATAAATATTTTTTTACTATAGGTAAGTATTCATCTTGTGCTTGAACAGAATTACCTATAAATAATGCTATTAAAAGCACTATAGGGTAGAAATTTCTTGTCATTAATTTGGGATTTTTGAAATGTTAAATAAATGTAAAAATAAAGAATTTAATCCTCTTATGTAAGTCAAGAACTGTTAAAATGACTATTTTACTGTTTAAGTTCAATGTATTAGATGTATAATCCATTAATTTTTTGATAAATCCTTAGTGCATTTCCGTCGCTTAATGAAGCTACATAACTGCAAATATCAATTAGCCAGTGGTGGGTGTTTTGATTAGCATATGAGTTTTTTAAATACGTATTACTTATTAATGTATCGTAATTGGTAGCAGTTTGGTTTGATTCTCTTTCAATACTAGTACAAAACTTATCTAACAATGTATTTATAATTTGATAACCTGTAATTTCTTTCTCTGTTACTTCTTGACTTTGATAAATGTTTTTTATTGAAATACTAATAATATCTTCTATTTGTGCGGTATATTTTGATTGATCTAAAAGAGATGAGTGAAATTCACCATTTAGGATTCTTTCTTCATTCTCAATAAATATATTCGAGGCTTCTTCAATTAGAGTATTAATAGCTAGTGATCTTAAATAGCTTAGACGGCTTTGAGTGGTGGTAAGTTGGGAATAGTTTTCGGGTCTTATGTTATTTTCCACTAGCTTAATTAATAATTCTAGTGCTTTTTCCTCTTCTATTAATCCCAGATTAATTCCGTCTTCAAAGTCTATAATTGTATAACAAATATCATCGGCAGCTTCAACTAAAAAACTCAAAGGATGACGCTTGTAGTGAATGTCAGTTTCAATTCCTGTTTTAATTAAGCCCAATTCTTTTGCTATGTCTTTAAAAATATCTTTTTCTGACTGAAAATAGCCAAACTTTTTATCGTTTATAGCCTTGGTGGGCTTGTGGGGTAACGACTCTTTTGGATATTTCATAAAAGCTCCTAAAGTGGCGTATGATAATCTCAATCCGTCTTTATTACCATTTTTAGTTTCGGTGAGTAGCTTAAAACCATTGGCATTACCCTCAAAATGTGTTAAATCGTGGTATTCTTTATCTGTGAGTTGTTCTTTAAAACGAAGTCCCTTTCCGTTAAGGAAATATTCTCCTATTGCTTTTTCGCCAGAATGTCCAAATGGAGGATTTCCTATATCGTGAGCTAATGCGGCAGCAGCGACAATAGTGCCAAAATCATTAAAGTGATAGCCGTGGGTTGCAGCAAGATGCGGATGCTTTTCTATAATTTTTTTACCTGCTTTTCTTCCCAAAGACCTTCCTACTACCGATACTTCTAGACTATGGGTTAACCTTGTGTGTACAAAATCTGTTTTTGAAAGGGGGATGACTTGAGTTTTATCTTGTAAGCTTCTAAAGGCAGAAGAGAAGATAATTCTGTCATAGTCTACTTCAAAACCTAGACGAGTATCATCTTGATCTATGCGTAATCGTTTTTGAGTATCTCCAAATCTTTTTAAAGAAAGTAATTGTTCCCAATTCATAAAATATTTTGTTTAGTTGCCTTGCAAAAATAACAAACTCAGTAGTCTATTTAATTTTAATTATAAAAAAGAAAAGGCCAGTTTCTCAACCGACCTTTTCTTTTTTTAAGTTTGATTAAGCTTCACAGCTCGCACATTCTTTCTTTTGTTTAAATTTTTGAGCAGCATTCATACTGTGTTGATAGTATAAAGACTTTAAGCCTAACTTCCACGCAGTAACGTGGATGTTGTTAATCTCTTTTACTGGCATTTCTGGATGCACAATAATATTTAGGGATTGTCCTTGATCTATAAAATCTTGCCTTCCTGCTGCTTGATAAATGATGTTTAACTGATCAATTTCTGAGTAGGTTTTAAATACTTCTTTTTCATTTTCAGATAGAAAGTCTAAGTGTTGTACAGAACCATCCATATCTCTAATGCTTCTCCACACCTCTAATGTATTTTCTCCTTTCTCTTCTAATAAAGCTTCTAAAAACGGATTCTTAATGGTGGTTTTTATTTTAGCAATATCTTTCACATAAATATTAGACCAAATTGGCTCAATTCCTTGAGAAACTTGACCTAGAATAAATGCTGAAGAAGTGGTTGGAGCAATGGCGTTTAAAGTTGTATTTCTTCTGCCGTAGCCTTTTAAAACTTTTGGCTCTCCAAATCTTTCAGCCAATTCTTCTGAAGCTTTGTAAGATTTCTCTTTTATAGTTTTAAATATTTCACGGTTAAGATTAAAAGCTTCTTGACTTTCAAAAGAAACCATTTTAGATTGTAATAAAGAATGCCATCCTAAAACTCCTAATCCTAGTGCGCGATTTTCTTTTGCAAAATTATATGCACGCTCCATGAACATAAAGGTTTGTTGGTCTTCTTTCTTATCGGAATCACGGTAAACTTCTAACTTTTCTACAAATTCTGTAATAACAGCATCTAAGAAATAGATCATGGTTTCGACAGCATCTGTATCTTTCCATTTGTCATAATGTAAAGCGTTTACGCTAGAGAGTACACAAACAAAAGACCACTCATCATTAGAAGGCAACATAATTTCTGTACAAAGATTACTAGCATAAATTGGTAGATTTTTGTCTTTGTAAACTTCTGGTTTTCCTTCATTAGCATTATCCGTAAAGAAAATATATGGATAACCCATTTCTCCTCTACTTTGTAATACTTTAGCCCAAAGAGAACGTTTTTCTTCATCGCCCGCTATCATCTCATCCATCCATTTGCTTGTCACAGTAACTCCGTGAGTAAGACCTTGAATAGGATTACCTTCGGTACCTATTTCTAAAAACTCTTTTACATCTGGATGCTCAATTGGTAAATATGGAGAGAAGCGACCTCTACGTACAGAACCTTGACTTACCACATCGACCATAGATTCGAACAATTGCATAATGTGAACAGCACCAGACGCCTGTCCATTATTTTTTACAGCAGCTCCACGGTGACGAATTTTACCAAAGTATCCAGAAGTACCTCCACCAAGTTTAGACATCATACCTACTTCAGATTGGGTGTATAAAATATTACCCATATCATCATCTACATGAGATCCAAAACAACTAATTGGCAAACCTCTTTCTTTTCCGAAATTTGACCAAACTGGAGAAGCTAATGAAAAGAACCCTTGCGACATATAGTGATAAAACTTATCGGCATATCCAGGAATATCCAAAATTTGTTCGGCTCTTTCTGCAATTTCTCTAATTCGTCCTTTAGGAGTAACCCCTTCAGTAAGATAACCAGATAATAAGAATTTCTGACTAAAATCATTTAACCATTCAAAATCACCTTCTTGATTAGCGGTGTTGTGTAAAGCTTCTTTTCTTGCGTTAACAAGTTGCTGAGTGCTATCTTTTTGTAGCTCTTTTTGCTGTAATGTGTTATTATCCATAGGTTAAAATAAATCGTCGCTGGTTATACTTTGTGTTCTCTTACTATAATTGATAGATCGTTTCACGAAAAAATCTCCGTGTTTCGTTCCTATAATCTCATCATCAAACCATTCGGTTTGTGCTAATAATTTTTCGTCGATGCTAAATACTTTATCAATACCGATACTCTCTAAAGATTTATTGAAACGGTTTTTGATAAATTCATTTATAACATCTTTTGGTAAAAAGTCTAATTCTCCTTCTTCAAAAATCCAGTCAATGATTTTGCTTTCGGCTAAAAATGCTTCTTCACACATTTGCTGAATCATGTAGTTATAATTATCATCAAACCACTCTGGGTGTTCATCTTTGATAATGTTAATAATATCAATACCAAAATCTCCGTGAATTTGCTCTTCTTTAGAAGTAGCCTCTACCACATTAGAAATACCTTTTAGCATATTTTTATGCTTGTTAAAGGCCATGATAATTAAGAACTGAGAGAATAGAGATACGTGTTCAATAAACAAAGAGAATAATAAAACAGATTCTGAATATTCTCGGTTGTTTTCACTTTTAGAATTTTTAAGAGCGGTTTCTAAATATTGAACCCTTTTCATTATCACGGGTTTTCTCTTTAATTCTTCAAACTCTTTATTGAGTCCTAATATTTCTAATAAATGAGAATAAGCATCGTGGTGCCTTACTTCACTCTCAGCAAAAGTTGACCCTACCGAACCAATTTCTGGTTTGGGCATTCTGTGATGAATATCTCCCCAAAATGTCTTTACGGCTACTTCTATTTGAGAAATAGCTAGCATGGTATTTTTGATAGCATTCTTTTCAGCCTCATTTAAGTTAGATTTAAAATCTTGAATATCACTGGTAAAGTTAAACTCAGTGTGGATCCAGTAAGAATGTCTTATCGCAGCCACATAATCGTTAAGCTGTGGATATTCATAAGGTTTAAGGTTAATTCGTTTTTCAAAAACATTGGTTTTTCTGCCCTGTACTTGTTTATTTCTGTAAAGAATATAAGCTTTTGCAACATTAGGAAACTCGCTTCTCATTAATTGTTCTTCAACAATATCTTGAACTTCCTCTACCATTGGAGTGTAATCTGCATCTTGTTTTTTACGTTCTAATAATGTATCATGAACGTGGTTGGCAATAAGTTGTGCGTCTTCAATTTCTCCAACGCCAACAGCCTTCATAGATTTATATATGGCTAGAGTAATTTTACTAAGTTCAAATGTCTTGTGGCTAAAATCTCTTTTTGTAATATGGGTAATGGTCATAATTTAAACTTAAAAATAAACAAGAATTAATGGGGATAAAAACGATATATGTAAAGATGATAAATTAATTTAAATGATTTTAAGTGAGCGCTTTTTTGTTCTTAACATGTTATTAACAGCCTTTAAGTGTTTGATGTTAAGTTAGTTTGCAACTTTAAAAAAAACATAGTGTTTTCACTTGATGACATAAGGTTTCATTAATTTAAAATGCACTTTTTTTATCCTCTTAAAGGGGTTAGTTTTTAAAAACTTTAGCCCAAAATCTTTTATTGGTTACTATTTTATTGTTTCTATTTAAATAAAATTCAGCTTATAAGCCTCTATGATGATTAACATTTTAAGGTAAAAATCTTATCAACTTTTCTGGAGAAATTGTAATTTACTTTCGCCATCGGTTCAATTTATTTACTGAAAAATATAGTCTGCAAATATCTGAAATATTCATGGCTTTAGCATCAAAAAAAGAGCTTAGGTTTTCAACAAGTTTTAAACATCGCTGCAACTCAAAGAGTCTAAGAAGATTAGCGTATTTTGTTAAATAATGTGTTGATAATCAAAAAAATATAAAAATTTATTTGGTTAACTGAAAAAAGATTTTCTTCGATATTACTAGAAAAATGAATCTCTTTATTTTAAAGGGGTTTAAGTAAAAATGGAGTAGAATAATTAAGAGGTTTTCTAGTTGTTTTTTTTAATATTATTTAAAAAAGATAACGCTAAAAGTTCATTTTTATGAGTTTACAATTGTAAAGCTGTTTTCTCTACTTCTTCATACCAATCTTCACCAAATTTTTTGATAAGAGCTTCTTTTACGAATTTGTAAATAGGTGTTTGTAATTCTTTACCTAAAGAACAGGCGTCATCACATATTGGCCAACGATGATAATTTACAGCAGAAAACTCGGAGTATTTCTGAACTCTTACAGGGTAAAGTTCGCACGAAATGGGCTTCTTCCAAGAGATTTCACCTGCTCGGTATGCAGCTTCAATTCCGCAAAGGGCAGTTCCGCGGTCATCAAAAGTAACGTAAGCACATTCTGCGCCATTTACAAGAGGTGTTTCTAGTTCATCAAAATCATTCGTAATGTATGTGCCTTGTTCTTCAATAGATTCTATTCCTTCCTTTCTAAGAAAAGGCTTAACTTTTGAATAAACGTCTTTTAGAAGTTCTACTTCTTCAGGTTCTACGGGGGCTCCTGCTTCTCCTGCTACACAGCAAGCTCCTTTGCAAGCATTAAGATTACACACAAAATCCTTAGTTAGGATATCTTCTGAAACGATGGTTTTTCCTATTTGAAACATAGGGCAAATTTAAATTTATTTTACAAGAATTAAGGAGAATTATAAGATTTAACTTTTAAGAAAAAATTCACTTTTAAATACTTGTATACTAAGCTTTTTGGAATAATTTTGCCCCCTTTTTAATGCTAGAAAAATTAGAGCTATGAATTTTGACTTCAAACAAATAATTACAGCGAGCTTAATCCTATTTGCGGTTATTGATATCATTGGGAGTATCCCAATTATAGTAGATTTACGAAAAAAAGTAGGTCATATAGAAAGTGAGAAAGCTTCTATTGTGGCTGCAATTTTAATGGTGATGTTTCTTTTTGTGGGGGAAGAAATTTTAAGTCTTATTGGTATAGATGTTAATTCTTTTGCGGTTGCTGGTGCTTTTATTCTGTTCTTTTTAGCATTAGAAATGATTTTAGGAATTCAATTATATAAAGATGATGCGCCAGAGACGGCCTCTATAGTTCCGTTGGCTTTTCCTCTTATTGCGGGTGCGGGAACCATGACTACTTTATTGTCATTACGTTCGGAGTATGAAACTGTAAATATTATATGTGCAATTGTTATAAATGTAGTTTTTGTGTACTTGGTGCTTAAATCTTCTGGAAAAATTGAAAAGGTTTTAGGTTCTCAAGGAATTAACGTTATACGTAAAATATTTGGTGTAATTTTGTTAGCCATCGCAGTAAAACTTTTTGCGACCAACATTCAAAATCTATTTTCTTAGAAATGAAATACTTTATTTACTTTTTAATTATATCGGCGATTATTTTATTGGGTTATAATGCTACTTTGTTAGATTTTAGTGATCTTATGGCGAAAGATAGCAGTATAGCTTTAGCAGGAATTTTAGCTTGTTTGTGTGTAATTGTGCTTATGCTTATCTTGTTAATGTCTAGAGCAATCAAAGAAAAATACGAAAATTAGATTTTAATTTTCTTTAGCAACTTCAAGTACCTTTTGAATCATTATATCTTCTTGATTCACAATTTTTTCCATGGCATTAGAGCCAAACAATTGTTGAGCTATGGTGGCTTTAAGGTAGCGTTTCAATAAAGGCTTGTATTTTCCTGTTTGGTAATCAAAACTAAACTGTCTTAAATAGTCGATGAAATTTTCTACTAATTCATCGGTAATTTCGAAAGAGTTAGAAAACTCATTTAAGCTCAGTGACTTGTAGTAAAGTCTATCTTTTTCTAATTCCGAAAAGATAAAACGATCCATCACACCGCTTCTAAGCATGTATTTAAGGCTTTCGGAATTATAGTTAGTGTCTTTGGGAATAAAAATATCGGGTATAATTCCGCCTCCACCATACACAATTTTTCCTTTAGGGGTTTTAAATTTTAAAGAGTCATTTACATGTATACTGTCTCTGCTTTCTAGCTCTCCGTTCTTATACCTATTTTCATAATCTTTAAAGTAGGCGTCATTTCCGTTGGTGTATGGTCTTTGAATAGACCTTCCTGTAGGTGTGTAATACCTGGCCACAGTAAGTCTCACGGCGCTACCATCCCCTAAATCCATTTCCCTTTGTACTAAGCCTTTTCCAAAAGAACGTCTCCCAATAATAGTTCCTACGTCGTTGTCTTGTAACGCTCCGGCAATAACTTCACTTGCTGAAGCTGTATTTTCATTGATAAGCACATATACTTTACTGTTTTCAAATTTGCCACCGTTGGTAGAAAAAGTTTCTTTAACCGAGTTATTTTTATTTTTAGTAAACAAAATAAGTTGGTCTTCTTTTAGAAATTCATCGGCAATTTGTATGGCTTGTTCAACGTATCCTCCGCCGTTATCTCTTAGGTCTAAGACAAGATTTTTGGCGCCTTCTTTTAGTAACGCTTCCGCGGAAGCGTTAAATTCATCATAGGTAGTTTCAGCAAAACGGTTTACTTTAATGTAGCCTAAAGTATTGCTTAACATATAGGTTGCATCTACACTTTGTATGGGGATGTGATCTCTTTTTACTTTAAACTCTAAAAGGTTTTTTTTGCCTTTGCGAAATACTTTTAAGTTTACTGACGTGTTTACCTTTCCTTTTAAAATACTGGTTAAGGAATCATTATCTACTTGCTGGTTAAACAAGGGAATATTGTTAGCATATAATATTCTATCGCCTGCTTCTATTCCTGCTTTTTCACTGGGGCTTCCAGTTAACGGGCGAATAACAGCTATAGTGTCGTCTATTTTATAAAAATTGATACCAATACCTACAAAGTCGCCTTTCATATTTTGAGCTACTCCTTCGTAATCGCTTTTGGGAATATAGGTAGAGTGAGGGTCTAAATTGGTAAGGATGGAATTAACGGTTACATCTACAATACTGTCAGTATTTACACTGTCAACATATTCATAATCTATGTAATCTATAAGTTTGTTAAGTTTAGCTTTTTTTGCATTAGAGGTGAACGTGTTTTTAGTGTCTCCGCCAAAATTAAAAAATCCGCCAAGTAAAACTCCTACAGCTAAAGCCGCCCCTATAATAAGTGGCAAATATTTTTGAGCGTATGTTTTCAATAATTATTCGTTTAAGTCGGTTATATGATCTATGATAACTCCTGCTTTTTCTAGAAAAGATAAGCCAGAGTTGTCTTTATAATCTATATGGTACACTACACGTTTAATGCCAGACTGGTGTATAAGCTTGCTACATTCTTTACAAGGACTCATAGTAATGTATAATGTGGCATCTTTACAAGATTGAGTTGAACCAGCGACTTTTAAAATAGCATTCGCTTCGGCATGCAAAACATACCATTTAGTATATCCTTCCTCGTCCTCGCAAGGATTTTCAAAGCCAGTAGGTGTTCCGTTATAACCATCTGAAATTATCATACGGTCTTTTACAATAAGTGCGCCTACTTGCTTTCGATTGCAGTGAGATAGTTTTCCCCACTCTTTGGCAATACGTAGGTAGGCTTTATCAAATTTAAGCTGTTTTTTATCTTTCATGATTAAAACTTAGAACGAGTTTGGTAAGGTTTTATTGAATTCAGCTTTTATAAAATCCAATTTGTAATTAACATAGGAATTACTAAACCTATAACTATAGATGAAATAACCAAGGTCCAATCTCTTTTAGAAAACTTAAAAATAGACTGAAAGATAAAAGATAGTATAAGAACTACTAGTACTACAATAAGTTGAGCTGCTTCAATTCCTAATGCGAATTCTAAGAGTCTTAATATTTCGACTCCTTTACTACCCGTTGTGCTTAGAAAGAAAGAAGAAAAACCTAACCCATGGATAATTCCAAAAAATAGGGTAGTAGCGTATAAAATACTGATTCTGGAATTGTTGTTTTTTCCCGCTGTAAATAAATTATAAAGTGCGGTTATAAGTATAGTGATGGGGATTAAAAATTCAATAATGCTGCTACTTACATTTACTATGTCGTACGAAGCTAGTATAAGTGATATGGTATGCCCAATAGTGAAAACTGTTACTAAACCCACAACGTTTTTCCATTCATAAAAAGTGTAGGCAGCGACTAGAACGGTTAAAAATAATACGTGATCGTAGGCGTTGTAGTCTAAAACGTGGGTAAGTCCTAATTTAAAGTAAATCCAAAATTCATTCATAGGTAAAAATTTATGCTATTTCAAACATACATTTGAAAATAGAAAATACCTAAAAAAATGAATGGAAATACGCTTTTTAAAATAAAAAACCCAAAGAAAATTTTCTTTGGGTTTTGTTGTACTCAAGGCGGGAATCGAACCCGCACTTCCGAAGAAACTGGATTTTGAATCCAGCGCGTCTACCAGTTCCGCCACTTGAGCAATTTTGGAAGTGCAAAATTAGAAATAAAAATGATTATAACGCAAGAAATAAATTATAATATTGCTTTTTAGCTTCAATTTTATTTTTAAATTTGCAAACTTATTGATATTCAGAAAGTACAATAGGTTTAAAACAATAAATCGTTATGTCACAAGTAGTTACCGATGCTAAACTTTTTGCTTGTACGCAAAGTATGAGCCTAGCTCAAGATATTGCCAAGCATTATGGAATTCCTTTAGGGAATGTAATTACTTCTACCTATAGTGATGGGGAGTTTCAACCTTCGTTCGAAGAATCTGTAAGAGGGGCACGTGTTTTTATTATTGGTTCTACCAATCCTAGTAGCGATCACCTTATGGAAATGTTGTTAATGTTAGATGCAGCTAAAAGAGCATCGGCTAGACACATTACCGCAGTGATGCCATATTTTGGTTGGGCGAGACAAGATAGAAAAGACAAACCTAGAGTGCCTATTGCAGCAAAGTTGATTGCTAAAATGCTAGAAACTGCTGGAGCCACTCGAATCATTACGATGGATTTGCATGCAGATCAAATTCAGGGATTCTTTGAAAAACCAGTAGATCACTTATTTGCATCAACCGTTTTTTTACCATACTTAAGAAACTTAGCTTTAGATAATTTGACAATCGCTTCGCCAGATATGGGAGGTTCAAAAAGAGCTTACGCTTACTCTAAAGCATTAGAAAGTGATGTAGTAATCTGTTATAAACAACGTGCTAAAGCTAACCTAATTTCTCATATGGAATTAATTGGGGATGTAACTGGGAAAAATGTGGTATTGGTAGATGACATGGTAGATACTGCAGGTACCCTTACTAAAGCTGCCGATGTGATGATCGAAAGAGGAGCAAAAAGCGTAAGAGCAATTTGTACACATCCTGTATTGTCTGGTAATGCATATGAAAGAATCAATAACTCAAAACTAGAAGAATTAATTGTTACCGATTCTATTCCGTTAACGGAAAAGAGCGATAAGATAAAAGTAGTTTCTTGTGCACATCTTTTTGCAGATGTAATGAAAGCTGTACACGAAAACAAATCGATTAGTTCAAAGTTTTTAATGTAAATATTATTTATTAACACTTATATATTTAAAAATGAAGTCAATTACGATCAAAGGATCTAAAAGAGAAAGCGTAGGTAAAAAAGTAACAAAAGCCTTACGTAATGCTGGAGAGGTTCCTTGCGTGTTATACGGAGGGGAACAAGCATTACATTTTTCGGCACCAGAAGTGTCATTCAATAGCTTGATTTATACACCAGACGTTCACACGGTAGTGATCGAATTAGAAGATGGTAAGTCGTACAACGCAGTTCTTCAAGATATTCAATTTCACCCAGTAACAGATAATATCCTACATATGGATTTTTATGAGTTTGGTGAAGATCAAGAGATTAGCATGGAAATTCCTGTACACGCAGAAGGTGTACCAAGAGGGGTTAAAAATGGTGGTGTTTTACGTTTTAACTTACGTAGAATGAAAGTGAAAGGTTTAGCAAGCAAATTACCAGATTATATTATTGCTGATGTTTCTCCACTTAAAATTGGAAATAAATTATATGTTACTGCTGTAGAGAACGAAGATTATACTATTCTTCACCCAGATAACACTGTAATTTGCCAAGTGAAAACATCTAGAAACATCGTTGCAGATGCAGATGATGAAGATGATGTTGATGCAGGAGATGTGCCAGCTACCGAAGTTAAAGACGAAGGAGCAGCAGCAGCATCTAATGACGCATAAGCAGCAATCAAGAATTTATTTATTAGAAAAGCATTCCTTTACGGAATGCTTTTTTATTTTTACTAAAATTTAAAAACATGCTTTCTTTCTTCGGAAAAATTTTAGCAACATCTAAAAATATTGAAACTGATATGAAGAAGTTTCTAATAGTAGGACTTGGTAATATAGGACCCAAATACCACAATACAAGACATAATATAGGCTTTAAAATATTAGATCATCTTGCGCAAGAAAATGAGATCACATTTGAAACTGTGAAATTAGGAGATAAAGCAACCTATAAATTTAAAGGAAGAACATTTATTCTTTTAAAACCTAGTACGTATATGAACCTTAGCGGAAAAGCAGTAAGATATTGGCTAGAAAAAGAAAAAATAGATTTAGAAAATTTATTAGTCATTACCGACGATTTAAATCTTCCATTCGGGACTTTAAGACTAAAAGCTAAAGGTAGTGATGGAGGTCATAATGGTTTAAAAGATATTCAACAGCAGCTAAATACCACTAAATACAATCGTTTTAGGTTTGGCATTAGTGACGAATTCTCTAAAGGCAAACAAATAGATTATGTGTTAGGAGAGTGGAGTGAAGAAGAAAATAAACAAATGAAAGAGCGACTAGATAAGTCGGTTGCCTTAATAAAGTCTTTTGGTACCGCAGGTTTGTCTAATACGATGAATAGTTTTAACGGAAAATAAAAAAGAGGAAGCAATTGCTTCCTCTTTTTATATAAATTATATTCTAATTACTGAATAATAATTTTCTTGGTAGTAGAATTATTACTGTCACTTACTTTCACAAAATAAACCCCTGCTTGAGTCTTAGCTAAGCTTACATTTTCTTGAATATTATTTTGAGCTTGTAAATATTTCTTAAAAATCACCCTTCCAGCAACATCATAAACAGTTAATTTAGTTGGTTGTGGATTTGTAGAGTTTAAGCTAACCGTAAACTCTCCGTGATTTGGGTTAGGCCATAAATTAAAAGCAGAATCCATTGAGGTGTTGTCGGTAGAGAGGTTCCCTACGTTAATTGTATAATCTTCAACCTCCCCGTCATACCCTGAGCCACAGGCTGTAGGGTAGGTGAACCACCTTGTAGATACTCTCATTGTGGTAGCGCCTAAAACGGCATCATTAGGAACATTAATAGACAACGGAGATTGATTGGTAGGTTGATCTGCAACATTTATAGCGTAGCCTAAACTATATTCTTCATCATCATCAAAGTTGCAATCTTGATCCCAATCAATCCATACAAAAGTACCTGCTGAAGTGTTTCCATCGGTATTTATGTGTATAGTTAAATCGTAAGAATTTCCAATTTCAACATCGGTAGAAATATTTGTATAGTCATTATACCCTGCAGATTTAGTTAAAGGTGTAGGATTGTTGATTGTGTTGAAGGAAACCAAAGTGGTCCCTGTATCATAATCCATATTTCCTTCTGATAAACATACTGAACAGGATTTTGTTCTAAATTGATATACATTAGAAAAAATGGAATCACCGCAGGTATTGCTTGCTTTTACTCTCCAATAATAAGTTGTATCACTAGAGGCTGCTGAAAACACATAAGAATTACTAGATATTTGAGTGTCCACTACTGTCGTACTAAAAGTAGCATCCGTAGAAACCTGTAATTGATAAGTATTTGAATTATCAGAGTCTACCCAAGTAAGTATTGGGTCAATAATATCAATTGAGTTATTAGCAGGGCTTGTTAGTGAAGGAGTTATAAGGTTATTATCAAAAATATGAACAGAGGCGTCAAATGCTATAGTTTCTGAAGGAGAGGTGCCTACGACTTCAAAGTCATAACTTCCAACGGTTAGTGATGAAGTCCCAGAAAGAGTTAATGTAACATTAGTCCCATCTGATACTGCAGTAGTAGGGTTGAAGATTGCTGTTAAACCTGAAGGAAGATTATTGGTAGAAAATGTAGTGGTTTCAGTAAACCCTAAAAATGTATTATAGGTGAAACTGTAAGTAGCGTCATTTGGTTGACAAATAGAAACATTACTTTCATTAAAAGCTAAAACAAATTCAACTTCCTCAATTGTAATAGATTCTTGATTTACCGCATAAAATAAATTATCTGCAGCTTCAACCATGATTCTAGCGTTAGTAATTGGACCTACAGAAGGAACTGTGATTTGAGCAGATCCGTTATTAGGAACATTACTCGCTATAACAGTACTAAATGTTAACCCTCCATCAATACTTAATAAAATATTTACATTAGATTCGCTTATAGGGGCATTATTAGTGTTAGCTACATCCCATGTTATGGTTTGGGTTTCTCCAACTTTCCAAGAAACTCCTGAAGTGTTTTGAGAAGTTACCACAAATGGTCCAGAAGTATCATCAACGGTAACGGTCATCAAATCAGAATCTGTTTGTCCAATTCCATCTGCTAAACCGCTACCATTATCTCTTACTATAAAAGAGAAATTCATAGTTCTGCCCACCGAAGGTGTTACTTCCCAAGTGGGAGTTAAATTTCCATTAATTACACTAGCAAGATTAGGCATATATCTGTTGGGAGAATCTAAAGGTAAAATAGATCTATATAGCGGACCTTGAGTCCATGTAGATTGAGGTGTTCCTGAGCCAGGTGCTTGTGCTGGATCATTTTGTGACCAATTATAAGTAAGTGTATTCAAACCATCAGGATCTGTAGCACTTCCTTTTAGAACAAAAGCAGTAGATTTGGGTATGGTAAAATCTATACCAGCATCAGCTACAGGAGGTTGGTTAGTAATGATGGTTTCCACATCACAAGAACTACTTGTTCCTGTTTGTATATTGCTACTAATATCTCTAATATTTACGTAATTAAAATGTGCATCACTATTAGACTGTACGTTGGTCGGGCATATACCTGCATAACCCATAATAGAACTTCCGCTGGCAGGTTCTACTTCAGTTTGTCCACTACCGCTTCTAGAGCAGGTATTCATAGTATGATAGCCACCAAATTGATGTCCCATTTCGTGGGCTACATAGTCGATGTCAAAAGGATCCCCAGTGGGGTTAGAGCTTCCTGTATAACCACTTCCTTTTTGTCCGCTAGAGCAAACACAACCAATACATCCAGCGCTACCTCCGCCAGAAGTATTAAAGTTGTGACCTATATCGTAATTTGCATTACCAATAATATTATCAATAGTGGTTTGCGTAGTATTATTATATTCTCCATTCCAAGGATCGCTATTAGTGGCTCCGTAATATATGATTTGATCGTTATTAGCTACAAATATTAAGGTCATTGCTAAATCTCTTTCATAGATTTCGTTAACACGATTAATCGTAATGGTCATTTGTGCTTGAATATCAGCAACCTCCGTTCCCGAATTAGCAAAAATATTCCCGTATTCTGCAGTACAAGACTGTGCAAGTCTGTATGTTCTATGAATACTATCATCAATGTTATTCATTAAACTGCTTCCTTTTCCCTGTAAACTAGGTAACTCAACCTCCTCTTGAGTAGAGCAAACAAAATCTGAAGCACTTCTTGGTAGATCTTTTCGGTTATAAACAATATAATTTTCGGTGTTTACGGTAAAAGGATCAATGTAAGTAGCATTTCTTTTGCCAGAAAGACTCATAGTATGTAAACCAAATTGAGTAATACTAAACCTCATTGTAGCAGTTGGATCATCAATACCAACAGCTTTGTATGTTCTTATATTTGGAAATTTTTCTTGCAAAGCATCTTCCATAATAGAAGAAGCGCTTACCCTAAATTTCTCGAAAACTCCATTTTCAGTTGGAAAATCAACAATTACGGGAGATTTCCCTTTAAATGTTCCTTTTTCAGGTGCATTCTCTAAAACATTTTTAAAAGAATTCAAATCCAAATGAAATAATTGATAAGTTTCTGGCATTGAAGATCTATGAACTCTTTCTTTACCTTCTAAAGATTCAATAGATGTTTTGGTCCAATAGTTATCTTGTCCTGAAACTGAAAAAGCCAAGAAAAATAATAACAAACCTAAAACATGACGTAAATTTGTATTCATTGTGTATGTAGGATTAAGTTAAGCTTTAAAATTAGTGTAATTTTAAGGTTTAAGAAAAGATATTTAAGTTAAAGTATGAATAACTCTAAGGAAATGAACACTATAATTAACCCATCGGTAGTTACTATTGGTACGTTTGATGGGGTTCATATTGGTCATCAAAAAATCATTGACCGATTGATAGATGTAGCTAAAAAAAATCATTTAGAATCTGCGATCCTTACTTTTTTTCCGCATCCAAGAATGGTCTTACAAAAAGAAGTGGGAATCAAGTTAATAAACACGATAGAAGAGAGAAAAAAGATTATAAAGAGCAAAGGGGTAGACCATTTAGTGGTGTATCCTTTTACAAAAGAGTTTTCTAGACTTACAGCAAGAGAATATGTAGAGCAAATTCTAGTTAAAAAACTCAATGCAAAAAAAATTATCATAGGTTATGACCATCGTTTTGGTAGAAATAGAAACGCCAACATTCAAGATTTAAAAGAGCTTGGTAAAACCTTTGGGTTTACGGTAGAAGAAATTTCTAAACAAGATGTAGAAGATGTTGCAGTAAGTTCTACTAAAATTAGAAAAGCTATAGAAGAAGGCGATATAGAAAAAGCTAATACATTTTTGGGTAATCTTTTTTCCCTTTACGGAAAAATAATAAAAGGTAAGAGCTTAGGTAAAACTTTAGGTTTTCCAACGGCTAATCTAGAGATCAAAGAAGACTATAAAATTATTCCAAAAAACGGAGTTTACATTGTAAAAGCTTACTTAAATAATAAGTGGGTTTTCGGTATGATGAATATCGGGACTAATCCTACTGTTGGAGGAGATATACAAACCATCGAAACTTATTTTTTAGATTTTAGTCAAGATTTATACGGTCAAGAACTCAACATTCAAATGCTAAAAAGAATACGTGATGAAAGAAAATTTGGAGATGTAGATCAGTTAATCGAAGCTATGAATAAAGATTTAGAGCAAACAAAAACCTATATTCAGCAATTAAAATAAATTTGGTAATGATTAATAAGTGGTTGTTTAAGCATATAGATAATAGTGCTTTAATACTTTTTAGAATCTTCTTTGGTATTTTAATTACCTTAGAAGCCTGGGGAGCAATCTTTACAGGATGGATTACTAGAACTTTAATAGAACCTCAGCAAACTTTTAATTTTATAGGTTTCGATTTCTTACAACCGCTTCCGGGTAACGGTATGTACTTCTATTATTTTTTAATGGGGGTATTTGGTGTGTTAGTGACTATTGGCTATAAATACCGCTGGAGCCTTTCTGCCTATACTATTATGTGGACGTGCGTCTACCTGATGCAAAAATCTAGTTACAACAATCATTATTATTTACTTGTTCTTATTTGCGTATTTATGTTATTGGTACCAGCAAACGCCTATTTCTCTATCGATGCAAAACAAAATGACAGAATACGTTCCTTATCCACACCACGCTGGGTACACTTATTTATTATTTTGCAGCTACTAATTGTTTATACCTATGCCTCTTGTGCAAAACTATACCCCGATTGGTTAGATGGTTCTGTGCCAGAGCTGCTAATGAAATCTAAACAGGATTATTGGTTAATTGGCGATGTGTTGCAAGAAAAATGGACCCACGTAACCATCACTTATTTTGGAATTTTATTCGATTTACTCGTTGTTCCATTATTGTTGTGGAAGAGAACTAGAACTCCAGTATTCATATTCGCTATCTTTTTTCATTTATTTAATAGCATCGTTTTTCAAATAGGAATTTTCCCTTATTTGTCACTTGCCTTTTGTTTATTTTTCTTTCCTACACAAATTGTTCATAGGCGTTTTAAATTAAAAAAAGAATATTATGATCAAGGAGAGGTGAAAGTACCATCTAGAAGCGGATTAATGAAAGCTTTTTTTATAACGTGGTTTGTGGTTCAAATTAGTCTTCCGTTAAGGCATTGGTTTATTAAAGGCGATGTTTTGTTAACCGAAGAAGGCCACCGCTTAAGCTGGCGTATGATGTTGCGTAGCAAAAGCGGAATTAGCACGTTTAAAGTAGTAGATAAAAATACAGGAAAAACTACCATTATAAAAAAAGGCGATTACCTCTCTAAAAAGCAATTACGAACGGTAAGCACCAAACCCGATGTTATTTGGCAATTTTCTAGACGTTTAAAGCAAGAATACGCAGCAAAAGGACAAGATGTTGCCGTGTATGTAGATGCTAAAGTGAGCATTAATCGCGGTCCGTATGTTTCTCTTATAGATTCATCTGTAGATATGGCATCAGCAGAGTGGGATTATTTCTTTCATAACGAATGGATTTTACTACCCGAAGAGCGGTAAATCTTAAATCAAATCTTTAACTTTGAGGCTTTATTTTATTTCCGTCAAGCGGAAGTAAAAACGTAACCGTTATATAAATTGAACATTCTATGTTACAAGTAGCTCAAATTAAAGCAAACAAAGAAGCTTACATTAAAGCTTTAGAAAAGCGAAATTTTAAGGCAGAAGCCCTTTTTGAAGAAGTTTTGCAGTTAGACGAAACCCGAAGAACAACTCAGGCAGAGTTAGATCAAACTTTGGCAGAATCTAATCGTTTGTCCAAAGAAATTGGGTTGCTATTTAAATCTGGTGAACAGCAAAAAGCCAATAAAGTTAAAGAACAAACAGGAACGCTAAAAGAAACCTCTAAAGAGCTGAATGAAAAACTTAATGAAGTTTCTAATCAGTTAAATGAGATTTTATATACTATTCCTAACGTTCCGCACGACTCTGTTCCTGCAGGAGTATCTGAAGATGATAATGAAGAGATTTTTAAAGAAGGAGAAATTCCAACTTTAGAAAAAGATGCTTTACCTCATTGGGAATTAGCAAAAAAATACGACCTCATAGATTTTGAATTAGGTAATAAAATCACAGGAGCTGGTTTCCCTGTTTATAAAGGAAAAGGAGCAAGACTTCAGCGTGCTTTGATTACTTACTTTTTAGATAAAAACACGGCAGCGGGATATACAGAATATCAAGTACCATTAGCAGTAAACGCAGAGTCTGGTTTTGGTACGGGACAATTGCCCGATAAAGAAGGACAAATGTATCATATGCCAGAAGATGATTTATATCTAATTCCAACTTCAGAGGTGCCTTTAACCAATATGTTTAGAGGAGATTTATTAGAGGCAAACCAATTACCTATTTCTTGTACAGCATTTACCCCTTGTTTTAGAAGAGAAGCAGGTTCTTATGGAGCGCACGTTCGTGGTCTTAACCGTTTGCACCAGTTTGATAAAGTAGAATTGGTGAATTTGGTAAAACCAGAAGATTCTTATGCTACATTAGATAACATGGTAGAGCACGTAAAAGAGATCTTGAGAGAATTAGAATTACCTTATCGTGTGTTACGCTTATGCGGAGGCGATTTAGGGTTTACTTCGGCGTTAACTTACGATTTTGAATTGTTTTCTGCCGGTCAAGACCGTTGGTTAGAAATTTCTTCGGTATCTAATTTTGAAACTTTCCAAGCCAATAGATTAAAGGTAAGATATAAGAACGAGCAAGGTAAAAAGGAGTTAATCCATACCCTTAACGGAAGTTCTTTAGCATTGCCTCGTGTTATCGCAGGAATCTTAGAAAACTACCAAACTCCAAACGGAATTAAAATACCAAAAGTATTAGTGCCTTACACAGGTTTTGATATGATAGATTAAAAACTTTTTAAAACCATAATTAAACGCATTTTGCTATCTTAGCGAGATGCGTTTTTTAATTTCTATCATATTATTTTTTTCAGCAAGTATAGGCTTTTCACAATCTTCTGTTTTGGCGAATAATTATTTTGACCAAGGAGAATATGAAAAAGCAAAAGCTATTTATGAAAAAATTTATGAGCAAAGTCCGCGCGATTTAAAAAATATCAATCAGTTAGTAGCGACCTACCAAGAGCTTCAAGAATATGCTTCCGCGGAAAAATTGCTGTTAGAACAGTTACAAGGCAATGTAACCTATCCTAATTTATGGGTAGATTTAGGTTACAATTATCAATTACAAGATCAGCCTCAAAAAGCACAAGAAAACTATCAAAAAGCGATTGACAGAGTGGGAAAATCTTCAGCTTATGCTTACACCATTGGGAGATCTTTTCAGCAGTATAATTTATTAGATGAAGCAGTAATCACTTATGAGACTGCACTAAAGGAAAAAGCAAATGCAACTTTTACGGTAGAAGTAGCCAGAATTTATGGAGAAAAAGGGGAATTGAATAAGATGTTTGAAAGCTACCTTAACCTCATAGAAAAAGAGCCGAAATATGTTTATGCTATTAAACGCAATTTTGCAGAGTTTGTTACCGAAGATAAGGAAAATGAAGCCAATCAAATGCTTCGAAAAAGCTTGTTGGTAAAAAACCAACAAACACCAGATGTGATGTATAATTCATTATTAAGCTGGTTGTTTACGCAACAAAAAGAATATCAAAAAGCATTTGTGCAAGAACGCGCCATATATGTGAGATCTCCTCAAAAAAATATGCGCCCTATGTTTGAGTTGGCCAACTTAGCGCAAGAAGAAAATCAATTAGAAGCGGCAAGAGAAATTTACAATTACCTCATTGTAAACGAAGATATTATAGCCAGAAAAATTGAAGCACAAGCCGCACTTTTACAGCTAGAAATAAATGAAGCCACAGCAAAAGAATATCAAAAAATAGAAGAAGACTTTCAACAAGTTTTTGAAGCTTACACTCAAGCTTCCTCGACAGAAATTTTCCCTATTCAATTGCAATATGCTCAATTTTTAGCTTTTCAAAAGGGAGATAAAAATTCCGCTTTAGCGAAATTAGACACGCTCTTAAATTCGAGAATCAATAGGTATGAAGAGGCTCAAGCAAAAATGGTAAAAGCTGATATTTTGGTGTTACAAGAAAAATTTAATCAAGCACTTATCTATTATAGCCAAATTCAAAAATTGTTAGAAAACTCTGAAATAGCGCAAGAAGCTACTTTTAAAATTGCTAAAACTAGTTTTTATAAGGGAGATTTTGATTGGGCAAAAACCCAACTGAAAGTATTAAAAACGGCAACCTCAAAATTAATCGCTAACGATGCTTTGCAACTGCATTTATTGATAGGAGATAATATGCAAGCCGAAGTAGATTCTACATATACTGCGCTAAAGCAATTCGCTAAAGCGGATTTATTAGCTTATCAGAAAAAAAATACAGAAGCTATTTCTCTTCTCAATACTATTTTAACAGAAAATAAAGGTCAGGCTATAGAAGATGATGCCTTGTTTATGAAAGCAAATATCCTTTTTAAACAGAAAAAATACCAAGAAGCCTTAGAGAGTTTTAAGGATATAGCTGTGAGTACTCAACGCAGTATTTATGCCGATGAAACTTATTTTTTTATGGCAAAAATCTATGAAGAAGAATTAAATAATCCTGAAGAAGCAAAAAGTAATTACGAAAAAATTATTTTTGAGCACGAAGATAGTATTTACTATAATACCGCTAGACTTAAGTATAGACAATTGCGAGGCGATGCAATTAACTAAATAAGGTTTTTAAATTTAAAGCATAAAGTATTCTTGGTTTAAAATTTCAAATCACTTAAAAGCAATGTGTTTTATAGGTAATGTGAATTAAAAATCCTTTTAGATAATGATTAAAAAAATTATAAAATACCTTTTATATCTATTTTTATGTTTACTAATGATTTATTGGTCGTGGGTGAATATTCCCGAAATTTTTCCTTCATTAACAACTACTTATAGCGAAAGTTTTAGCCGCGAAAAATATAATAAGATAAAGATTGGAGATACAGAAGAAACCGTTCGAGATTTGATAGGAAAGCCTATTATAGGAACAATTACTATACGTAATGATAGTATTTATGGATATTATTTCTATTCAGAAAATAAATATTATGGATTTGCCTTTGAAAGTATTCTTGTAGAATTCTGTGAGAGTAGAGTAGAGTCAAAAATTTCAGAGATAATACTAGATTAAATAAGAACTCGTCTTTATGCGATTTTAATTAAGTTAAATGAATGTATTCTCACAACAATGTCTAATTAAGATATATATGATAAAATTATTAATAGTCCTTACTATTTCTATTTGTTACAGTTTTATAAATCTTTAAGGAATTGAAAATTATGAAAAAATACACCTTTAAAAACTGAGACAAGAGAAATGAAAGTAACCTCTAAAGATGTAAATTTTAACCAAAAAAGGTTTAATAATGTTTATTGGAGGCTAGAAAAATAATAAAATAAGTTACAAGAACATTTTTTTAGAATATACTATCATTCAATTTTAACTAGCTGTATTTTTGTCGTTCAGGCTCAAGATAAATGAACCAGATATGCAAATTTAAATAAGAAAAAATGTACATATATAACGTTACGATCAATGTAGTGGAAGAAGTCCATGAAGAATGGTTACAATGGATGAAAGAGAAACATATTCCACAAATGTTAGATACAGGAAAATTTACCAAAGCTTTAATGACTAGAGTATTGGTAGAAGAAGCCATGGGAGGAATCACCTATTCTGTACAATATACCACCAAAGATAAAGCTACCTTAGAAGCGTATTATAATGAAAATGCCACCGAATTAAGGGCTGCTTCTAAACGATTTAAAGATAAATTTGTAGCTTTTAGAACCGAGTTAGAAGTAGTAAGCGAGCAATGAAGAAAAAACCTAAATACTTTAAAAAGAAAAACTTTTCTTCGGGAAAACCAGAACAAGATGCGGTTAAGGCAAAGAAGCATTTAGGTCAGCATTTTCTAAAAGACGAAGAGGTAGCTCAACGTATTGGAGATACACTTACGCTGAATAATTATGAAAATGTATTAGAGATAGGCCCAGGTACTGGCGTACTTACCAAGTATATTCTTCAAAAAGGAAAAAAGGTAAAGGCGATGGATTTGGATACGGAATCTATCTATTATTTAAAGAATAGTTTTGCATTAGAACACCCAGAAGTTCCTGTAAGAGATTTTGAAATTTTAGAAGCCGATTTCCTTAAAGCAGATTTGACTACTTTGTTCAACGGAGAGCCTTTTGCTATTACTGGAAATTTTCCCTATAACATTTCATCACAAATTGTATTTAAAGCCATTGAAAATAGAGACTTAGTGCCCGAATTCACAGGGATGTTTCAAAAGGAAGTAGCCAAACGTATTTGTGAAAAGGAAGGAAGCAAAACCTACGGAATCTTATCTGTATTTACGCAAGCTTATTTTGAAGCTGAATATTTGTTTACCGTTCCACCAACCGTATTTAATCCCCCGCCAAAAGTAGATAGCGGTGTGTTAAGGCTTATCCGTAAAGCAGATTATTCTCTTCCCGTAGAGGAGAAGTTATTTTTTAAAGTAGTAAAAACAGCTTTTAATCAACGTCGAAAGACGTTAAGAAATAGTTTAAAAACCTTCCAACTATCAGACAAATTAAAAGAAGATAGTATATTTGACCAGCGACCAGAACAATTATCAGTGGCAAAATTTTTAGAACTCACCCAAAAAATAGCTGAAGATGCAGTTTCAGATAAGTAAAGAACTTATAGAACGTATTGAGCAACTCGTTGAAGAAAGAAACAACGAGGAGCTAAAACTGCATTTAGAAGAATTACACCACGCCGATATTGCCGAAATTTTAGACGAAATTTCGCTAGATGACGCGACTTATGTCATTAAACTCCTAGAAAGTGATAAAACCGCAGAGGTTTTAATGGAGTTAGATGAAGATGATCGAGATAAGATCATTAACAATCTTTCTGCTAAAGAAATAGCCGAAGAGATTGAAGAAATGGATACCGATGATGCTGCAGATATTGTAGCAGAACTTTCTGACGATCTTAAGCAGAGCGTAATTTCTCATATTGAAGATGAAGAACACGCCGATAATATTGTAGAACTCTTACGTTACGATGAAGATTCTGCCGGTGGTTTAATGGCGAAAGAATTGGTAAAAGTAAACGAAAATTGGAGTGTTACGGGTTGCATGAGCGAGATGCGAGAGCAAGCCGAAGAAGTAACACGCGTACATTCTATTTATGTGGTAGACAATAAAGACCGTCTTAAAGGAAGACTTTCTTTAAAAGATTTACTTACCGCTTCTAGCGATGCTCAAATAAGCGACATTTATATAGATAAAGTAGATTATGTAAGCGTTCATACTCCAGGTGATGAGGTGGCTAGAATCATGCAAAAATATGATTTAGAAGCTATTCCCGTTATTAATGAAATGGGTCGCTTGGTAGGAAGAATTACCGTTGATGATATTATCGATTTTATTAAAGAAGAAGCCGAAAAAGATTACCAAATGGCTGCGGGTATTTCTGAAGATGTAGAAGCAGATGATAGTGTTTGGCAATTAACTCGCGCACGACTACCTTGGTTAATTTTAGCGCTTATAGGAGGTTTTGTTTCTGTAAAAGTCTTAGGAACTTTTGATGCTGCTATGGAAAAACACGGAGAACTTTTCTTTTTTGTACCCCTTATTGCCGCCATGGCAGGGAACGTGGGTGTACAATCTTCGGCGATAGTATTACAAGGTTTAGCCAACCAAAGCTTAAAAGGTTCTTTGTTTAAACGTCTTATAAAAGAAGTATTACTAAGCTTACTTAATGGTGCAGTGTTAGCCATTTTACTAATTGTAGGAGGTATGTTTCTATTAAACCTTAATTTAGACTTTGGTCTAACGGTAGGTATATCTCTTATTTCGGTAATTATTATAGCTTCTTTAATAGGTACTTTTGTTCCTATTATTTTAGATAAACAAGGCATAGATCCAGCTATGGCTACAGGGCCGTTTATTACGACTAGTAATGACATTTGTGGTATTCTTATTTATTTTACCATTGCTAAACTTATTTTAGGGTTTTAGGGCATTTCCCTTCGGGCCGGGCTATACGTTTATAGTTTTTGTAAGCTAAAGCCATACAAAAAGCTATCACTACTATCCCTAATGCGAAATTTTGTAACTTAAATAAAACCATAAGGGTCAGTTTTAACGTTAATCTATTTCAAGAGAATTTTATTGTAAATTCGTCCACAAATTAAAAAAATGAAACCCATCCCCTTTATAGATGAACTGGTAGTAACTCCAGAGGTTATCGATGATCTTAACCATGTAAATAACGTTACCTATTTACAATGGGTACAAGATATAGGAGAAAAGCATTGGAAAGCAAAAGCGCCAGAAGATATCAGAAAAAAATATGGATGGGTCGTTCTCAATCACTATATAGAATATAAATACCCTGCTTTTGAGGGGGAAACTCTAACTATAAAAACGTGGATAGAAAATTACGGCGGAGTAAAAAGTGAGCGTAGAACCGAAATATACCGACAAAAAGATCAAAAGATAGTAGCCAAAGCAAAAACACTTTGGTGCTTTATAGATCTAGAAAAACAGAAGCCGCAGCGTATTCAGCCAAAAATCACAGAACCTTTTTTTGAATCTTAGTTATGATAATTTTACACGTAGATCGCAATCATCCGTTAATGCTAGAACAGCTTCAGGCTTATGGTTTTCAAAATGAAGAAGATTATATTTCCGCGAAAAGCGAAATAGAGGATAAAATTTCTAACTATGACGGCCTTATTATAAGAAGCCGGTTTACGATAGATCAAACTTTCTTAGATGCAGCAACCAACCTCAAATTTATAGGAAGGTTGGGCGCAGGACTAGAAAATATTGATACTGCTTATGCCGAGAAAAAAGGGATACAATTATTTTCTGCCCCCGAAGGGAATCGCAATGCGGTAGGTGAACATGCTTTGGGAATGTTACTTGGTTTATTTAACCACTTGAGAAGAGCAGATCAAGAGGTTAGAAATGGTATTTGGAAACGAGAAGAAAACCGAGGACTAGAACTTGAAGGGAAAACCGTTGGTATCATTGGCTTTGGAAATATGGGAAGAGCTTTTGCAAAAAAGCTAAGAGGTTTTGATTGCGAAGTGATTTTTTATGATTTGAAAGAAAATATAGGTAACCAAGATGCAAGACAGGTAAGTTTAAAAGAGTTACAAGAAAATGCTGAGGTGTTAAGTTTACATACTCCACTTACGAGTCTTACTGAAAATATGATAAATAGCGATTTTATAAACCAATTTCAAAATCCTTTTTGGCTTATTAACACGGCGAGAGGAAAATCTGTAGTGACAAAACATTTGGTTTCTGCACTAAAATCGGGTGCTATTTTAGGAGCGGGATTAGATGTACTTGAGTATGAAAAATCTTCATTTGAAAATCTTTTTAGCGACGAACATGCACTTCCAGAAGCTTTTCAATATCTTATTGAAGCAGATAATGTGTTATTAAGTCCGCATATTGCAGGATGGACCATAGAGAGTAAAGAGAAATTGGCTCAAGTTATCGTCGATAAAATCAAGCAAGTTTTTTAAATTTATGTTTTCGCTTCCGCGGAAGCATAATAACGAAAGATTAGATATAAAAGTAATTTAGAAAAATACCCACAAGTATTTCACTGTCCATTACTGAATAAAAAGGATAAAATGACCTCAAAAGCTACTACACCAGAAGAATATATTCAAGAAGCTCCAGAAGAGCGCCAAGAGGCTTTAAAAAAGCTAAGAAAAACGATTCAACAAAATTTACCAAAGGGTTTTGAAGAAGGGATGCAATATGGGATGATAGGATATTATGTGCCACATTCGGCTTATCCTGCAGGTTATCATTGCAAGCCAGAAGAACCTTTACCTTTTATGAGTTTTGCCTCTCAAAAAAATTCGGTTAATTTGTATCATTCGGGGATTTATGCAAATAAGAAATTACACGATTGGTTTGTAAATGAATATCCTAAATACGTAAAAACGAAATTAGACATGGGGAAAAGCTGTGTGCGTTTTAAGAAAGTTGAGCATATCCCTTATGATTTAATAGCCGAACTCGTACAAAAGATATCAATGGAAGAGTGGATTTCTATCTACGAAGAAAATATAAAACGATAATTTAAGATGAAAAATAGAGTAACAGGTCTAGGAGGTTTTTTCTTTAAAACTAAAGATGCAAAGAAAACCAAAGAATGGTATGATAAGCATTTAGGTTTAGGAACCGATGAGTACGGTAAAACTTTTTGGTGGAAAGATGAAAAAGGAAATGATTGTACTACCCAGTGGAGCCCTATGGGCGAAGAAACTAAATATTTTGAGCCTTCGCGAAAGCAATTTATGATGAATTTTCGTGTAGAAAATTTAGTAGAGTTGTTGAAGGTCTTAAAAGAAGAGGGTGTAGAAGTTGTAGGAGAGATGGAGGAGTTTGAGTATGGGAAGTTTGGTTGGATATTAGATCCTGAAGGCAATAAAATTGAACTATGGGAGCCTAAAGATGATGCGTTTAAATAAAAAAATAGCCTTGTAAAATTTACAAGGCTATTTTCTTTTAAGTGATTCTTTACTAAGAAACTTGATCGATTTCTTGTAAGGCTAATTCAGTTGCTCTTTCACCACTTAAAATTTCAAAAGTTTTATTTTTAAGCATATTAGGCTGTAGGCAATCGACTAAAACTTGCGCTACGTCTTTTCTTGGGATTTCTCCATATTCTCCTAATTTTTCGGCAGCTTTAATTTTATTTGTTTTTTCGTTGTTGGTTAATGCTCCAGGACGCACAATGCTATATTCTAAAAAACTAGATTTTAAATGCTCATCTGCTTCTTTTTTAGCTTCTAAGTACTCTTGCAGTTCTTCGTTTTGTGAAGGATCTTCTGTTCCCATAGAGCTTAGCATTACAAATTTTCTTACCCCTGCCGCCTTAGAACGGTCAATAAGATTAATTGCGCCATCACGGTCTACTTCTTTCACTTTCTTTCCTCCAGATCCCGCAGCAAAAATAACGCGATCAATACCTTGTACTGCCGGCTTTACATCACCTTCTAAGTCTGCAATAACACTTTTTACATTCATATTATCAAAAGTAGCTTGTTGCTCTTCTTTTCTTATCATTGCGATGGGCTCAAAACTTGGATGACCTTGTAGGTTTTTTACAATTTCCATTCCCGTAGTTCCGTTTGCTCCTGCTACCAATACTTTTTCCATCTTTTTTCTATTTTTATTTAAAGGTATAGTTAGTAGCCGATAAGTTGTATTAATAAATACTTAAATAACAAAGGCTTAACGGAAATTCCATTGTTTTAAGAATTATTTATATTGCATATTAACCTAGAGTTTCGCTAAAAGAAAGAAAATGAATACCCCAGCAAAGAAATTAGTGATAGGAATCGTATTGGTTTTAATTCCGATATCGAAATTAGTGTATTGGATCATTATCTCAGAAAACAATAACTCTTTTATAGAAGCCAAAAATACTTTTACAAACAATTATCCTTTTTTCTTAAGGAGTAATTGGATTCATATTAGTTTGCTATGTATTGCTATGGGGTTATTTATAAAAGCAGCATCAAGATATTCTATTTTAAGCGCATTGTTTTTGTTTTTAGCAATGGCTTTAATATTCTTACAGTTTTGGGAAATGATGTAATAAACTAGGGATAAGGTTTAAAATCTATCGGTAAAGCTTTCGATATGCCTTCCAGACTAAATCTTCCTTCAAACATGATAGCATCCCACGGAAAAAAGTTGCCAGTTTCGTCTATCCCAAAATTACGTTTAGCATAAATAGAAGAAGCGGCAGCTTTAATATAGTGTTTTATACTGTCTGATTTTTTCTTATAGTCGTAATGCATTAAATCTTTTCTATGAATAACCAAGAATTTTTTAGGAGGTAAAACTTCAGTAAAATTTTCTTTAGGTATGGTTTTGATATTTATAGTATCCACTTTAACACCTAGGATGGTAAACATTTCTTCTTCTAATGTGTTTTCTGCTAAAGCACGCATAAAATGTAAGCGAGAACCATAATAAACCTCGTTTCTTGCTTTTCTGTACTTTTTTCTCACTTTATCTCGTTTTTGTAAATCTTTAAATAAAATAGTTCCGTAATACTCATAATAATCGGTAACGGGTTGAGGTGTGAGGTCACTCATTTTTCGATGTAAAACAAATTTTTCTAAGTAATAAGTGATTTCATAATCTAAACTATTATTGTGAATGATCAAAGGCTTTTTTGCGGTAATAATTATTTGTAGCTTATCATCTGTAATGTAATAATCTAGCTCTTCTTCATTCATAATATTTGTGCCATTGTGTCTCCAATATCTTCCTAAGAAAAAATGTTTAAATAGCGCAAGAGCTTCGAACTTTTGAGTTTTATCAGTTAATGTTTGGGGTGTTCTTTCTTGCTGAGTTTTAGAATTAATGACTACAGCTTCGAGGTTTTCTTCCTGTTTGTTAAGGTTAAATTTTACATTCTGATTTTGTGGCGGATCAATAATTTTTTTGGGTTGATAGCCTAAATAGCGAATAATTAAAGGGCTTTTGGTATGTTCTCTACTTTTTAAAACAAAGAATCCGTTTTTATTGCTAATTGTGCCGTAGGTAGTTTTATCAAAAAAAATAGCAGCACCTTCAATGGGTTTTTGAGTAATCGAATCTACTACAAAACCTCTTACAATTTGCTGAGCAAAACTATTAATATGCGAAAATAGAAAGTACAGAATGCAACATAGCTTAAGCACTTTTTTATTTTTCATATTATTTCAATTTATAATTTAAGGGAAGGAGTGAGGACATTTTCTCTTTCCCCATTTCTCCCCCAAAATATAAGGAATTTATAGGAGAAAAGTTTCCGTAGGCATCAATGTAGAATGTAGTTGGGTTTTTATCTACCTGTATAAAAGATTGATCAAAACCATCGTATAAAACAATTATTTTATCGGCTAAGATATCTACAGTTGTAAGATCTGTATCTTCAGTAATTTTAAAAAACCTATAAGGAAGTACTTCGTTCTTGTCGTAAACTATTTTGTACTTGTTTTCAACTAGCTTTTTACTGGCCAAACTTCGCATAAAATGTAAAATAGAACCTACATAAGCTTTGTCTCTTCGTTCTATGATTTTATGCTTGGTTTTATCTTTTAATTCCTTGAAAAAAGAAGTTCCAGCAAAGTAAGAAGAATGTTCGTTGTAATGGGTTTGTCTTCTACCATCTTTGGTATAGACTATTTTTCTAAAAACTACTTCAAAATCTATAAGGTCGTACTCAATCAAATAACCTAAGTATTTATTCTGAACCCTTAACGGAATTTTACTCGTTGCCACCAAGGTATTTGTAGAAGGAATAAACCGAAGTTTTACGTCATCCTCATTTAAAATTTTGATCTTTTTATCTTTGTGATCTTCTCCTAAGAACCATTTTCTAAAATAAGCGAGTTTCCTCTTTCTTGGCCAAGGATCATTTTCTATAAAAACTTCTTCTAAATCACTAACTCCTTTTTTTAATACAATAGTTTCTAAAACGATGATTTCCTTATTCAGAGAAATTTCTTTAATTATTGAATTGTATCCTAAGGAACTTATAATTAACGGAGCTTGAGTAGCTTTATCTATTTGTAAAGAGAATTTACCTTGAGAATTGGTGACCGTGCCAAAAGTGGTTCCGTCAAAGTAAATATTGGCGCTTTCAATAGGTTGTTGAGATTCGTCTACAACCGTTCCTTGAATGGTGTGTTGACCAAATATAAAATAGCTGTAGAAAAGGAAAGAAAATAAGAAGATTACTTTCTTATACATCTTGCTGACTAATTTTTTTCTCTAATTCTTCCTGAAATTCTTCCATTACAGGTTTTACAGTACTTTCAGGTAAATCGGCTATTCGAATATACATAAGGCCATCTACCGAATTATTAAACAAAGGATCTACGTTAAAGGCAATCACCTTTGCATTTTGTTTGATGTACTTTTTAAGCAGGACAGGCATTCTTAAACTGTCTGGCTCTAGTTCGTCTATAATTTTATCAAACTTATTTAAATCGGCTTCAGTTTCATCAAAAACAAAGTCTTTATCGGCATCTTTAAGCTTTACTTTATACTCCTTTTTTGGTCTCACGTATTGAGCTACATAGGGATCATAGTAATGAGATTTCATAAATTCAATCATCATAGATTTAGAGAATTCAGAAAATTTATTACTTATACTTACCCCTCCTATGAGGTATTTATGATCAGGAAAACGTAGTGTGCAATGAACTATCCCTTTCCAAAGTAAAAAAAGCGGCATAGGTTTTTGCTGATATTCTTTTACAATAAAGGCCCGACCCATTTCTATAGATTCGCTCATAAGTTTATGAAGCTCGGGTTCAAACCTAAATAATTGCTGTAAATAAAAGCCGTCAATACCATATTTTGGGAAGATGTTTAATCCAAATCCCATTCGGTAAGCACCTACAATTTTATCGGCGTCAGAATCATATAGGAAAAGATGGTGATAAAAATCGTCAAATTCATCTAAATCTGTTGGATTGTTAGTTCCTTCTCCAATGGCTCTAAAAGTAATTTCGCGCAAGCGTCCAATTTCTTTTACAATATTTGGAATATCTTTTCTTTCTGCTAAAAAGACTTCATAGTTTTTACTTACTAAAAGACGTTTTTCATTTTCTCTACAAAAGTCAATTTCTTGTTGCATCAAAAACTCTGATGTTTCTTTTACAATAGCTTTTGGAGGTCTGCTAGGAAATTTTATTTGTTTCGGAATATTCTTAAGTAAACTTTTCTTACCATCAAAACCACTAGAAAGCATATAGGTTTTTTTTCTTAAGAAAAGTGTATAATCTTCTAAGGTTTTATGCTGATTTTGATCTTCAACCGAAATAGGGTTTCCAATTCTTACCTTTATTTTTCGGTGCTTTTGCGTAAGCATTTCTCCGGGTAACTTTGCCGTCCTAAACGAATCATTCAATTTTGCCAGACGGTAAAAAGAACTACTATTTTTAGCGTGAAAATAGATAGGAACTACAGGAACCTGAGATTTTTGTATCAATTTCATGGCTTCTTGCAACCAAGGTCTATCTACAATTGTTTTATCTTCTTTATGTGTTGAAACTTCTCCAGCAGGAAAAATTCCTAATGGGTGTCCTTTGCGTAAATGTTGTATAGATTCTTTTATCCCCACCATGCTCGATTTTACTTCCTTTCGATTTTCAAAAGGATTAACAGGCATGATAAAAGGTTTCAAAGGCTCTAGTCGATGCAATAAAAAGTTGGCAATGATTTTAAAATCATTACGCTGCTTAATAAGTGTTTGCATGAGGATGATCCCATCAATTCCGCCAAGGGGATGGTTAGAAATAGTTATAAAAGGACCTGTTTTTGGGATTCTTTTCAAATCCTTTTCGGGGATTTCATAATCTATCTCTAAATGCTCTAAACAGGATTCTAAAAATTCTGGACCAGAAAGATGTTTACGGTCATCATAAATTTCATTGAGCGCATTTATTTTGGTAACACTCATTAGTGTAGCACTTAGAGCAGTACCTAAAAAGCCAAACTTGTTTAAGTTAAGTCCTTTAGCGACTTCTTTGGCGGTTACAATTCCCATTTATAGATTAGTTTATCTACAAAGATAGTAAAATAAGGCTTTTACGAATTTTTATTCTCTGGTAACTAATTGAACCGTTTCTCGAGTAAGCTGTTTTAATAAAACCTCTTTATCTTTTTCTATCTGATTTATAGCACTTTCAGTAAAATGTCTAATGGTATATAAGGATACATTTTTATTAAAAGAAACTCTAAATTTACCTCTTAAATGATTGATAAGTTGATCTACTTGTTTAAATCGATTATCTACGCAAACTGAAAAACTAATCGCAGAATTTTGAATAAGGTCTACCTTAACTTGGTATTTATGTAATAAAGCAAAAACTTCGCTAATATTTTCTTCTACAAAAAAAGAAAAGTCTAACGCTGAGAGGGAAAGTAAAACCAAGTTTTTCTTGACAATAAAACAAGGAATATGCGGATTTATCTTTTGACCGTTAGAAACGATAGTCCCTGCGTTTTCTGGATGGTAGAACGATTTTACAAATAAAGGAATTTCTCTTTTTTGAAGCGGTTGTAATGTTTTAGGGTGAATAATAGAAGCTCCGTAAAAAGCAAGTTCAATTGCTTCAGAATAAGAAACCTCATTTAAAAGAGTTGTGTTTTCAAAAACTCGGGGGTCACCGTTAAAAACGCCATCTACATCTTTCCAAATTGTAACGTCTTCCGCTTTTAAACAGTAAGCAAAAATTGCAGCACTATAATCACTACCCTCACGCCCTAATGTGGTGGTAAAATTATTAGCGTCTGAAGCTATAAAACCTTGTGTAATGTAGAGTTTATTTTTTTCGACAGCTTTATTGATGTTTTCACAAGTAAAATCCCAATTAACTTTAGCGTCGCGGTAAGTATGGTCAGTTTTCACTAAATTTCTAGCATCTAACCAAGTGTTTTCAATCTCATTTTTTTCTAGATAAGCACTAATAATCGTGGTGCTTATTAATTCTCCAAAAGAAATAACTTGGTCGTACACATAGTCATAATTTGGAGATTTGTTTCGCTGTAAAAATGATTCAAGTTCATGAAAAAGGAGATTTACTTTTGCATAAACTGGATGAGATGTGTTTTCAAACAACGGGTTTAAAATAGCTGTATGATAAGTTTTTAGATATTCGGTATCTATTTTGCTCTCACTAAAATAAATTTCAATAACTTTTTCTAAGGCATTCGTAGTTTTACCCATTGCAGAGATAATTACTACTTTATTAGATATTCCTGTTTTTTGTAATACTGAAGCGAGATTTCTTACTCCATCGGCATCTTTCACAGAGGCACCTCCAAATTTGAAAATCTTCATGAATTTAAAAAGTTTTTTATAGAGGTTTCGTCAAATTGTACTGTATTCCACTCGGGCATTACGTTTGCGCCTGTATTTTTATAAAATTCGATAGCATTTTTATTCCAATCAATCACTACCCATTCTACTCGTTTTACGTTCTGCTCTAAAGCATAGGTCATTACTTTTTTGTACAACGCAATACCTAATCCTTTTCCGCGAAAGCGATCTCTTACCATTAAATCTTCTAAATGTACTGTTTTTCCTTTCCAGGTAGAATATCTAAAGTAAATTAAAGCCATACCTTGTATTTTATCATCAACTTCGGCTACAAAACATTTAAAAAGTGGTTGTTTCCCAAACCCATCCTTTTTTAATTGTTCTGCATCTATGATGACAGCGTTAGGTTCTTTTTCAAAATGCGCTAGTTCTTTAATAAGTTCTAACACTTGTGGCATATCTTCTGGTTGAGATTCTCTTACATTTATATTCATAGTCTAAGGCTTTATCACAAAAATAGTGATTAGAAAGTCTTTTTTTCTATTTTTGTGGGATAAACCAATCATGTAATGGCAAAAAAGAACCAAACTTTAGGAGAATTTATTATTGAGAACCAAGAAGCCTTTCAATATTCTTCGGGAGAATTATCAAGATTAATCAATTCTATTCGTTTGGCAGCCAAAGTGGTCAACCACGAGGTGAACAAAGCTGGTTTAGTAGATATTTTAGGCGCTGCAGGAGAGACAAATATACAAGGCGAAGATCAGCAAAAGTTAGATGTTTATGCTAACGAAAAATTTATACAGACGCTTACCAATAGAGAAATTGTTTGCGGAATAGCATCTGAAGAAAATGATGATTTTATTACCATTTGTGGACAAAAGGAAGATCATAACAATAAGTATGTAGTGTTAATGGATCCGCTTGACGGAAGTTCTAACATAGATGTGAATGTATCTGTGGGAACTATCTTTTCAGTTTATCGAAGAGTAACTCCGTTAGGAACTCCAGTAACTATTGACGATTTCTTACAACCAGGAAGTGAACAAGTAGCTGCAGGATATATAGTATATGGTACTTCTACCATGCTGGTTTATACTACAGGTCACGGGGTAAATGGATTTACTTTAAACCCTGCCATTGGGACTTATTATTTATCACACCCAGATATGAAATTTCCTGAAGACGGAAATATCTATTCAATAAATGAAGGGAATTATGCTCATTTCCCACAGGGAGTAAAAGATTATATAAAATACTGCCAGACCGAAGAAGACAATCGTCCTTATACTTCGCGATATATAGGAAGTTTGGTGTCAGACATTCATAGAAATATGATAAAAGGAGGAATTTATATTTATCCAAAAAGCTCAAAATCTTCTAATGGAAAGTTGAGGTTGTTGTATGAATGTAATCCTATGGCTTTTATTGTAGAGCAAGCTGGTGGTAAAGCTAGTGACGGTCACCAAAGAATTATGGATTTAAAACCTACAGAGCTTCATCAAAGAGTTCCTTTTTTCTGCGGAAGTAAAAATATGGTAGAAAAAGCAGAGGAATTTATGAAGAAAAAATAAAACGGGAAGTTCCCGTTTTATTTTTTATAATATTAAAAAGGTCTTTTCACAGTAATTTGAAAAGGCTTTTTTTATTTTCTATTCAATAAGTAGATGTAATCATCAAAAGATAAACTACCTAAAATTTGATTTGATCTTTTTATGATTTTATCAGAATCTTCTGTAGAGAATCCTAAACCAATAGCAAATCTCTTCAATAAGAAAGCTTCTTGCTCATCTATTTCGTGATCCGCGTAAATAACCGTAAGTAAATCAAATAAACGCTCTAATCTCTTCTCGGTAGTATTAGGAGGGTTTATAGGGAATCCTGAAGGATTCTTAATTATTTTAGCGTAATCTTCTTCGTTAATATCTAACTTTCTGGCAAGGCGCTTTAATACTTTTTCCTCTTCTGGATTAATCTCACCATCTACTGATGCTAACGTTACAATAGAAGCAAAGTGACCAAGATTACGAGAATGTTCTCCTGTACCAAACAAATCTGAAAATGACATAATTTCTTAGTTTTTTATAAGGCAAATATAACCAAATCACTGTACATAAGCCTTTAAAATTTCTCTATAATATTTAGCTTGCGCTGAAATAAATTACAAATATTTTTCTTGTGTATAAATACCACTAGTTTTTTTTAATTCAGTTACTTCTGTTTAGCAAAAATCCTTAATTTCGCAAATCATTTTGAAAGCGCATACCATGAGTACAAAATTTACTGAATATAAAGAACTTAACCTTCCCGTAATCGCTAAGGAAATCTTAGATTTTTGGAAAGAGGAAAACATATTTGATAAAAGTGTAAGTACAAGAGAAGGAAAAGAACCTTTCGTATTTTTTGAAGGACCGCCATCGGCTAATGGTCTTCCAGGAATTCACCATGTGATGGCGCGAAGTATAAAAGACATTTTTTGCCGATATAAAACTCAAAAAGGTTTCTTAGTAAAGCGTAAAGCAGGATGGGATACACACGGTTTACCTGTTGAGTTAGGTGTAGAAAAAGAATTAGGCATTACCAAAGAAGATATAGGTACTAAAATTAGTGTAGAAGCATACAATGATGCGTGTAAAAATGCGGTGATGCGTTATACCGATGTTTGGAAAAACCTTACCGAACAAATGGGCTATTGGGTAAATATGGATGATCCTTATGTTACCTATAAGTCTAAGTATATGGAAACCGTTTGGTGGTTGCTTTCAGAGATTTATAAAAAAGACCTTATTTATAAGGGTTATACGATACAACCATATTCTCCAAAAGCAGGGACAGGTTTAAGTTCACATGAGTTAAACCAACCAGGAACCTATCAAGATGTAACCGATACTACCGTAACGGCACAATTTAAAGCAGTTTCTAGTACGTTACCAGATAATTTAGCAGAATTTGGTACTATACATTTTATTGCTTGGACGACCACCCCGTGGACATTACCCAGTAATACAGCATTAACCGTAGGTCCAAAAATTGAATATGCATTGGTAAAAACATATAATCAATATACGTTTGAGCCTGTACAAATTGTTGTGGCTAAAAATTTAGTCAGTAAACAGTTTGATAAAAAATTCGTAGAAACTGAAAACGAAGAGGTGATTGAAGCCTATAAACAGGGAGATAAAAAAATCCCTTATATGGTGATCGATACCTTTATGGGGAAAGATTTGGTAGGTATAAAATATGAGCAATTATTGCCTTATGCTTTACCTTTTGAAAATCCAGAAAATGCGTTTAGAATTATTTCGGGAGATTTTGTAACTACAGAAGATGGAACAGGGATTGTTCATACCGCGCCAACTTTTGGAGCAGATGATGCGTTGGTTGCTAAACAAGCTACACCGCAAATTCCTCCAATGTTAGTTAAAGACGAGAACGATAATTTAGTTCCGTTGGTAGATTTACAAGGTAGATTCAGAGCAGAAATGGGTGAATTTGCTGGAAAATACGTAAAGAATGAATATTATGATGAAGAAGATGCTCCAGAGAAATCTGTAGACGTAGAAATTGCTATTAAATTAAAAGAAGAAAATAAAGCTTTTAAAGTAGAAAAATACGTACACAGTTATCCAAATTGTTGGCGTACAGATAAACCTATATTATATTATCCATTAGACTCTTGGTTTATCAAAGTGACCGAAGTAAAAGATCGTATGCACGAACTTAACAAAGGCATTAATTGGAAACCTAAATCTACAGGAGAAGGCCGTTTTGGTAATTGGTTGGCAAACGCTAATGACTGGAACCTTTCTCGTTCACGATATTGGGGAATCCCACTACCTATTTGGCGTACCGAAGATGGTAGAGAAGAGATTCTTATTGGTTCTATTGCAGAATTAAAGCAGGAAATGCAAAAATCTGTAGAAGCTGGCTTTATGAAAAATGACGCTTTCGCGGAATTTGAAGTCGGTAATATGACAGATGAGAACTATGAAAAAGTAGATTTACATAAAAATGTTGTAGATCAAATCACGCTAGTTTCTCCTTCCGGGAAACCGATGAAAAGAGAGGCAGATTTGATAGATGTTTGGTTTGATTCTGGTTCTATGCCTTACGCACAATGGCATTATCCATTTGAGAATAAAGAACAAGTAGAGAACGGAGATAAAAAAGCAGATTTTATTGCTGAAGGGGTAGATCAAACGCGTGGATGGTTCTATACGTTGCATGCCATTGCAACCATGATCTTCGATGATGTAGCCTATAAAAATGTGGTTTCAAACGGATTGGTGCTCGATAAACACGGACAAAAAATGTCTAAACGTTTAGGGAACGCTGCAGATCCTTTCGATACTTTGGCAGCTTTTGGTCCAGATGCTACCCGTTGGTACATGATTTCTAATGCCAATCCTTGGGATAATTTAAAATTTGATATTGAAGGAATTGCAGAAGTAAGAAGAAAATTCTTTGGGACATTATATAACACCTATTCGTTCTTTACTTTATATGCAAATATTGATCAATTCACGTACAAAGAAGATGACGTTGCTTTAGAAAACAGACCAGAAATTGATCGATGGATATTATCTGAACTGCATACCCTTATCGGAAAAGTAGACAAGTTTTATGAAGAATATGAGCCTACGAGAGCAGCTAGAGCTATCTCTGAGTTTGTACAAGAAAATCTAAGCAACTGGTTTGTGCGTTTAAGCAGAAGAAGATTTTGGAAAGGAGATTATGAACAAGATAAAATATCTGCTTATCAAACCTTATATACGTGTTTAGAAACCGTAGCAAAATTAAGTGCGTCAATCGCTCCATTTTATATGGATAGGCTTTACAAAGACTTAACAAATACTACGCAAAAAGAAAAGTTTGAAAGTGTACATTTGGCTGCATTTCCACAGCAAGATAAAACGTTTATAGATGAAGCGTTAGAAAGAAAAATGGAAAAGGCTCAAATTATTTCTTCTTTGGTATTATCACTACGTAAAAAAGAAATGATTAAAGTGCGTCAACCTTTACAACGTATTATGATTCCTGTGTTAGATAATCAAGTACGTGAAGAAATTATGGCGGTTAAAGATCTTATTATGTCAGAGGTGAATGTAAAAGAAATCGAGCTAATCGATGACACTTCGGGGATTTTAGTTAAGAATATTAAGCCTAATTTTAAAACTTTAGGTCCCCGTTTTGGTAAAGATATGAAACTCGTTGTTGCAGCGATAAATAAGCTCGAAGCAAGCGATATTTCTACTATAGAAATGAAGGGTGAAATTTCTTTAGAAATTAACGGAAAAATGACTACTTTGCAGCTCGCCGATGTAGAAATTTCTTCTGAAGATATCGAAGGTTGGTTAGTCGCAAGTAACGCAGGTATCACTGTTGCTTTAGATGCTACGATTAATGAAGGCCTTAGGAAAGAAGGAGTTGCACGCGAAATGGTCAATAGAATTCAAAACTTAAGAAAAGACTCTGGTTTTGAAGTGACCGATAAGATAATGGTGACAATTAAAAAAGACGGCGTGGTCGAGCAGGCAGTCTTAGATAACGAAGAGTATATTAAAAACGAAACACTTACTGCTCAGCTCGAACTAGCAGAAAGTATGGACGAAGGTATAGAAGTTGTATTTGATGATGTGAATACCCTTTTGTCTATTAAAAAACAATAATTAACTATGAACACAGAAACCACAGAAAGATACAGCGATGCAGATTTAGAAGAATTTAGAACAATTATTCTAGAGAAAATGGCTAGTGCTAACAAGCAATTAGAGATGTATAAAAGCGCTTATATGAACGATAGTTCTAATGGTACAGATGATACTTCTCCAACCTTTAAAGCGTTTGATGAAGGTAGCGAAACCATGAGTAAAGAAGCGAACTCACAGTTAGCAATTCGTCAGGAGAAATTTATAAGAGACCTAAAAAATGCGATTATTCGTATAGAAAATAAGTCTTACGGAATTTGCCGTGTAACAGGAAAACTAATTAAGAAAGAAAGATTAATGTTGGTCCCTCATGCAACTTTAAGTATTGAAGCGAAGAACCTTCAAAAATAAACATATTATTTTATAATCAATTTAAACGCTCCTTTTAGGAGCGTTTTTTGATATATTAAGTTGATGAAGTATACATTTTTTATTCTTTTTTTTGCACTAGTTTTTTCAGCGAAAGCACAATCGATCGTAGAGAGAAAAATAGCTATTGACCACATAGAGCAACTTCATTTAAAAGTTGATGAAGTTTTTGGTGTATATATATCTACTAATCCAAAAATTAACGAGCTAAAGATAAAATCTTATTCTGAAGGGGAATATGCTCAAAATATAGGGTTTAACTTTACGGAAGAAAATAAAACCTTAACTATTCAAACCGTTTTTCCTGAAATTTTAACCAGTGGTTACGATAAGTTAAGCGCTCACAAAGTATTTGCAGTACGTTTAGAAATAGAAATACCTAAACATAAAAGCGTTATTGTTCAATCTGATCTCGCTTCCGTTTACGGAAATGGAAATTATACTTATTTTGAAGCAGAATTGAAATCGGGAAGGTGTGAATTACATCAATTTTCGGGGAAAGCGCTTGTCAACACCTTTAAAGGAGATATTGAGGTGGGAACTCTCGAAGAAAAGATAACAGCTTTTTCTACTCACGGTACGGTGAAAATGGAACCTACTTTTAAAAAAGGAAATAAAATTTCTTTAAAAAGTATTGATGGTGACATTAATGTAAGGCATGAAGAATAAAAATAGTATTTTTACGACCTTAAAATGCCTAATCCATGTCCATTAAGAAAGCGACGCTATTTATTATCTTAGTCTTACTCATAGACCAAATCTCAAAAATTTATATTAAAACCAATTTTGTATTGGGCGAAGACGTTCACGTTTTTGACTGGTTTAAAATACTTTTTATAGAAAATAATGGTATGGCTTGGGGAGCTCAAATCCCAGGTGAGTATGGGAAATTAATTTTAACCCTTTTTAGATTAGTAGCAATCGTTGGTATTGGGTACTGGCTTTGGGATTCGGTAAGAAAAAACGGATCTAGGGTTTTAATTATATCTATTTCTTTAATTTTTGCTGGTGCTCTGGGAAATATTATCGATTCCGTTTTTTACGGACTTATATTTAACGACAGTACCAATCAATTAGCGAGCTTTATGCCTGCTGAAGGTGGTTACGGAACCTTATTTCACGGTAAGGTCGTAGATATGCTTTATTTTCCGCTATGGAGCGGCGTTTTACCCGAATGGATTCCTTTTTGGGGCGGAGAGTATTTTACTTTCTTTGAACCTGTATTTAACATCGCAGATTCTGCCATTACTATTGGAGTAATTTTATTGATTATCTTCAATAAAAGAGCATTTCCTAAAGAGGAGAAGCAAGATTAAAACGTATAGACTTTCTCTGGCGTAACGCAATAATCCAAAGGAATATCTAAAGGAGAAGCTTCAATAGGATGTTTTTCTGCTTCAAAAAAAGAGAGACCTATTTTGACCACATTTGGTGAGCATTTTTCTAAAAATCGGTCGTAAAAACCTTTACCGTAGCCAATTCTATTTCCGTTAAGGTCAAAAGCAAGAAGCGGAAGAAAAATTACTTCTAGTTGTTGAGGTTGTATTTCTATTCCGTTTTGTGGTTCAGGAATTCCCCACTCATTTATTTTTATAGGTGTAGCATCTGTCAATAAAAAATGTTGCATTTCTAAAGTTGTAAAATCACTTTTAGAAACTACGATGTTTTTATCTTTTCCGCTAAGGATATGAAGTAGAAATTCGGTATCTACTTCTTTATGTTGAGCAATACTTAGAAATAGATGATAAAACTGATAATCCCAAACATGTAAAGACAAAAGTTGATTAGCAATTGCCATACTTTGTTCTTCTATTTCCTCTTTAGATAATAGCGTTCTTTTGGCTTTGTATGCTTTACGGATTTGATTTTTACTCACCTTAAGCGTGTTTTGAAATATGAAAAATAGCATCTCCTTGGTAAACAATAGGAGATTGATTAACATTAATCACATAACCTGTAGTGTTGGCTTTTACTTTATGTCTAAACTCTCCATAAGGATCGGTAATAATAGCAATGTATTCTCCTTTTTCTACCGCTTTCCCAATAGGAATTTTTATGTGTAGAAGTCCGCTATATTTAGCTCTTACCCAAGCGCTTTGTTCTATGAGGATAGTTTCATCTTCTTTTACAGGTACTTCTATATTATCTTGAAGCATCTCTAAATGACTTAAAATACGCATGGTTCCCTCTACACCTGCTTTTGCAATGTTTTTATTGCTATCTAATGATTTTCCACCTTCAAATAATAAAATAGGTTTTCCCATTTTGGCACAAGCATCTCTAAAAGACTTAGCAATGTTGGCAGAATATACGGTAAAAGGAGCATTAAATATTTGCGCATATTTCATAAGCTCATCGTCGTTTTTTCTAATTCTAATTTGCGAAGCGTTAAAACGACTGGCTCCACCCGTATGAAAATCTAAACAAAGATCTGCTACAGGTAATATTTCTTGCACAAATTGGTAGGCAAATCTACTGGCTAAAGCTCCATTTTGAGATCCAGGAAACATGCGGTTAAGGTCACGACCATCGGGAAACTCTCTCGTTAGGTTGAGGAACCCAAAAATATTAACTACAGGAATACAAATGACTGTACCTTTTTTAGGCTTATTGATTTTTTTGGCAATAATTTGCCGAATTACCTCAATCCCATTAATTTCATCTCCGTGAATACCTGCCGTAAGTAAAATAATGGGACCTGGATTTTTAGAGCGCTCAATAATAATGGGCACTTCTACCGGGCTGGTGGTAAAAAGTTTTGCGGTATTAAAATTAATACGAGCGCTTTCACCTGGCTTTATACGTTGTTCTAAAATAGTAAGAACATTTTTTTTATCGATATAAGCCATATCGTCTATATGTTTTTTTCGATGTATCTAATAATGGTTTTAGCAATGTCTTTTCCAGTGGCTTTTTCTATTCCTTCTAAACCTGGAGAAGAGTTTACCTCAAGGATTAAAGGTCCGCGTGTACTTTGTAATAAATCTACTCCCGCCACACCTAAGCCCATGGCTTTACAGGCTTTTACGGCTGCAATTTCTTCTTCATCGGTCAACTGAATCACTTCTGCAGAGCCTCCACGGTGTAAATTAGATCTAAATTCTCCTTCTTTTCCTTGTCTTTTCATGGCACCTACTACGTGACCATCGACCACAAAAGCTCTAATATCTGCTCCTTTTGCTTCTTTAATAAATTCTTGAACTATCACACGAGCTTGTAGACCGTTAAATGCTTCAATAACCGATTGAGCTGCATTTTTAGTTTCTGCTAAAACTACACCAAGACCTTGAGTTCCTTCTAAAAGTTTTATAACCAAGGGTGTGCCACCAACTTGATTAATGACTCCTTCTACGTCTCGAGAATAGTTAGTAAAAACAGTTTTTGGTAAACCTATTTTAGCACGAGATAATACCTGTAAGCTTCTTAATTTATCTCTACTTCTTACTAAAGCTTCAGAATCTATGGTGGTGAAAGCGCCCATCATTTCAAATTGGCGCACCACGGCAGTACCGTAAAAGGTAACCGATGATCCTATTCTAGGAATAATAGCATCTACGTTTTCTATGTATCCACCTTTATAGTAAATGTTGGGTTTTCTTTTTTCAATTACGATATCGCATTTAAGCGGATCAATAACTTCTACTTCGTGCTTTCTTTTTTTAGCCGCTTCAACCAAACGTTTAGTAGAGTATAAATTGGCGTTTCTTGATAATATTTTAATATTCATAATAGTGTTATTGATCTTGTTGTTGAAAAGATAAATCTTTTAGTTGGGTGTCAACGATAAATTTATTGTTTAAAAATTTTCTTCCGATAAGGACAGGGAATTTCATTTCTTGTCGATCATTCAGCGAAAGCGAAATTTTATAAGTCTTATTAAATAATTGAATGGTAGATTTTACTTCATAACGCTCTTGCGCTAGTCCGTTACTACTTCTTACAGTAATTTTTTTGTATTCTTTAAATGTAAATATCATCGAGTTATATTGGGGATGATCTTCATCTAAAAATGTACATTTAAGAATACCATTTTCTTCTGTAATGTCTTTACAGTGAATAGAGGAGGTGTATGCACCCGTATCTATCTTTATAGCAATCTCTTCGAGCTGTAAATCGGGAAAATTTACAATATCACTTCGTCCAATAATTTTTTTCTCTTTCTTATACATGTGGTAAAAATAACAATCTCACTGTTTTAACCATAAAATTTGTTTTAAACTAACAGTTTCTTAATCTACTTAAAAATAAACGAAGCAAAAAATATAGGTTTGATTTTCTTTAAAAATAAGAATACCTGGTATTAAAAACTTAAATTTATGGAAGAAATAAGGCTCCAAAAATAAACTAAAATGTTTAATAAAAAATAGTTTTTAAGGATACTCACAGTTTCTTTTAAAAGTATAAAACAAACTTTATCTTTGAGGGTATGGAGCAGGCATCTTTAGAGGTACAAATAAAAACCCTTCCTTCTAGTCCGGGGGTCTATCAATACTATGATAAGAACGGGAAAATTCTTTATGTAGGGAAGGCAAAAAATCTAAAAAAAAGGGTAAACTCTTATTTTAATAAAAAGCACGATAGCCACCGCATTGGTGTGATGGTTAAGAAAATACACGATATAAAACATATCGTTGTTAATTCTGAAACCGATGCTTTACTGTTAGAAAACAACCTTATCAAAAAATACCAGCCACGTTTTAACGTGATGCTTAAAGATGATAAAACCTATCCTTGGATTTGTATAAAAAACGAACGTTTTCCTAGAGTATTTCCTACGCGTAGAGTCATAAAAGATGGGAGTGAATATTACGGACCTTTTACTAGTTTTAAAACAGTAAATACTTTATTGGATCTTATTAAAGGTTTATATCAATTGCGAACTTGTAATTATGATTTGGCCGAAGAAAAAATTCAGCAAGGAAAATATAAAGTTTGCTTAGAATATCATTTAGGAAATTGTAAAGGTCCTTGTGAAGGAAATCAATATGAGGTTGAGTACAATAAAAATATAGAGCACATTCGACAAATTGTAAAAGGAGATTTTAAAGACTCTTTACTAAAGTTTAGGGAGCAAATGAAAATGCACGCCGAAGCTATGGAGTTTGAAGAAGCTCAAAAAATTAAAGATAAAATAGATGTTCTAGAAAAGTATCAATCTAAATCTACGGTAGTTAATCCTAAAATTAATAATGTAGATGTTTTCTCTATAACGAGCGATGAAGGCTATGGTTATGTCAATTTTTTACAGCTTTCTCACGGTTCAATTATTCGATCACATACTATCGAAATGAAGAAAAAGCTAGAGGAAAGCGATAAAGAACTCCTTGAACTTGCTGTTGTAGAAATTAGGCAACGTTTTAACTCTCTGTCGAGGGAAATTTATGTGCCCTTTCCAATTAACTTAGGGGAAGATATAAAAGTGACAGTTCCTAAATTGGGTGATAAAAAAGCGATTGTAGATTTATCTTTACGGAATGCGAAATACTTCCGTCAAGATCGTTTTAAGCAAATGAAAATTATTGATCCAGATCGTCATGTCAATCGATTAATGGCGCAAATGAAAAAAGATTTGCGACTTCATGAAGAACCAAGACATATAGAATGTTTTGATAATTCTAACATACAAGGAACCAACCCAGTTGCAGCTTGTGTAGTTTTTAAGAACGGAAAGGCAAGTAAAAGAGATTACCGTAAATTTAATATTAAAACCGTAGAAGGTCCAGATGATTTTGCATCTATGGAAGAAGTGGTGTTTAGAAGGTACAGAAGACTTTTAAATGAGGATGAACCTTTACCGCAACTCATTATTATTGATGGAGGAAAAGGTCAATTATCTTCTGCGGTGAAAGCATTAGATGATTTAGGCTTACGCGGAAAAATAGCCATAATAGGTATTGCTAAACGTTTAGAAGAATTGTTTTATCCGGGAGATAAATATCCTCTATATTTAGACAAAAAAACGGAAACCTTAAAAATTATTCAACAGTTAAGAAATGAAGCCCACCGTTTTGGGATAACTTTCCATAGAAATAAGAGAAGTAATGCTGCGCTAGGAACCGAACTAGAATCTATAGAAGGGATTGGAGAAAAGACAGCGGTAGAGTTATTAAAGCAATTTAGATCGATTAAGAGAATCTCAGAGGCTACTAAAAAAGAGCTAGTAGATGTGGTAGGAGTTTCTAAAGGGAGCTTAGTGTTCGAATTTTATCAGAAAAAAAAGGAAAAGGAATGAAAAACCTGCTTTACATTCTCTTGTTCTTGACAGGAAGTATTTTTGCTCAGGAAAACACTACTTCAAAAAAAGATTTGAAAGTAGGTGTGGTTCTAAGTGGTGGCGGAGCAAAAGGCTTGGCGCATATTGGTGCGTTAAAAAAAATTGATGAAGCAGGGATAAGAGTAGATTATATTGCAGGAACAAGTATGGGGGCAATAATAGGCTCATTGTATGCAGCAGGATATACACCTCACCAATTAGATTCTATCTTTAGAGAAACCAATTTCAATACCTTAATACAAGATGATCTTCCTCGAAGTGTAAAAACTTTTTACGAACGTAAAGATTCAGAGCGTTATACATTAACGTTACCATTCGATGATTTTAAGCTTTCATTTCCTTCGGGATTATCAAAAGGGCAAAATCTTTATAATCTTCTTTCGCAGTTAACAGCTCATGTAAATAACATTCAGCAATTTGAAAATCTGCCAATTCCATTTTTTTGCATAGGAACTAATATGGAAACTGGGGAAGCTGTTATTTTGGAAAATGGATCTTTGGCGCAGGCAGTTTCTGCAAGCGGAGCAATCCCTACATTATTTAGTCCAGTAGAAATTGAAGGAAAATTGATGACAGATGGAGGAATTGCTAATAACTATCCTATTGAAGAATTAAAATCTAGGGGAGTCGATTTTATTATTGGTGTAGATGTACAAGATAGTTTGGTAGATAGAAAGAAACTCCAATCGGTTTTTGAGATTATGACACAGGTCAATAACTTTAGAACGATTGAAGCCATGAAAGAAAAAAGAGAAAAAACAGATTTATATATAAAACCAGATATTATAGATTTTTCAGTTCTTTCTTTTGAAAAGGGCAGTAAAATTATAAAAAAAGGAGAAGAAGCTGCTGATAAAAAAATTGAAGAATTGAAAGCAATTGCAGCTCAGCAAAACCCTCAAAAATATGAAGTAAGAAAACCCGTCATACTTCAAGATTCAATTTACATTCATCAAATAGAGATTGTAGGAAATCACAATTATCCTAGAAATTATATTCGTGGTAAATTAAAGTTGGAGACACAAAGATTAACTTCATATCAAGATTTAAACAGGGGGATTAATACACTCTCTGCCACAGGGAATTTTAAACGCGTAGAATACAGTCTTGTGCCTAATGCGAAAAATACCTATAACCTAAGATTGAGAGTAACCGAAAATAAAAATAACACCTATTTACGCTTAGGCTTACATTATGATGAGTTGTTTAGAAGTGCTGCATTGGTAAATCTCACGAAAAAAAGTTTGTTTTTAACCAACGATATTATTTCGTTAGATTTCATTGCGGGAGATAATTTTAGATACGATTTTCAATACTATATAGATAAAGGAAACTATTGGAGTATAGGAATAAACTCGAGAGTGAGTCAATTTAATAAGGACGTAGACTTCGATTTTTTAAAACAAAATTCAACCATTGGTGATTATAATGTAAATAAAGTAGAGTTAGAAAACTTCGATTTTACCAATCAAATTTACGCAGAAACCTTCTTTTTAAAGTTTTTTAAATTAGGTTTAGGTGCAGAACATAAATATTCAAAAGTTGAAACCGAAACTATTATAGATCAAAAGGCAGATGAGCAGCTCCCATTTACTATATTAGAACAAAGCAACGTATTTAGCGCTTTAGGTTATTTAGAATATGACACCTACGATAATTCTTATTTTCCGAGTAAGGGGATTCATTTTAGAGGAGATTTTAATCTATATCTTTTCGATTCTAGGTCTACTTTTAACTTTTCAGAATTTTCAATAGCAAAAGGAACAGTAGGCTATGCATTTAGTCCGTTGCCAAAAGTAAGTACCAGATTGCAAACAGAAACAGGCTTTCGAGTAGGAAATAACGATATGTCTTTTCTCAATTTTTCCCTTGGTGGATATGGTAATCTACCTATTAATAATATTGTTCAATTTTATGGATATGACTTTTTTACCATTACAGGAGACAGTTATATAAAAGGGTTAATAGACATAGATTATGAATTTATTAAAAAAAATCACCTTATAGCCAGCTATAATATAGCCAACGTAGATGATGATTTGTATAAAACAGGAGAATGGTTCTCTTCACCAGATTTTACAGGTTTCGCTCTTGGTTATGGCTTAGAAACTATTTTAGGGCCTGTAGAGTTAAAATACACCTATTCTCCAGAAAGAGGTGAAAGTGAATGGTTTTTTGCACTCGGGTATTATTTTTAGGTTTTAAAGAGCGTTTAAAATTTTAAAAAGCAAGCTCACAAAAAACAATAGAACAGAAAATTTTCCGATATTTGTGAAAAGCCCATTTAGTTATGCCATTTTATCATAAATTAGGAAAAATACCTCCCAAACGTCATACGATTTTCAAAAAGCCCAATGGTGATTTGTATTATGAACAACTTTTTGGGACCATAGGTTTTGACGGGATGTCTACCAATCTTTATCACGAACATAGACCAACACAAATAAAGAGTGTGAAAGACCCTTATAGCATAAAGCCTAAAATTGCAGTAGAAAACAATATAAAATCATATCGCTTTCGCGGATTTCAAACTGTTCCCGCGCCAGATTTTTTAGAAAGTAGAAAAGTAGTTTTAACCAATTCAGATTGTTCGATTGCCTTAGCGGCACCACAGGAATCTATGGGAGACTATTTTTATAAAAATTCAGATGAAGATGAACTTCTTTTTATTCATAAAGGAACAGGGAAGTTAAGAACTCACTTGGGGAATCTCGACTTTAAATATGGAGATTATCTTTTAATACCAAGAGGGACTATTTATAAAATAGATTTTGACGATGAAGATAATCGCTTATTTATTGTAGAGTCTAACAGACCTATTTATACGCCAAAGCGCTATAGAAATCATTTTGGTCAATTACTAGAACATTCTCCTTTTTGCGAAAGAGATATAAGAAGACCTTATGAGTTAGAAACAAATGATGAGAAAGGAGAATTTCTCATGAAAATAAAAAAACAAGGAGAAATATTTGACGTTACTTATGCTACTCACCCTTTCGATGTAGTAGGTTATGACGGTTACAATTACCCTTACGCATTTTCAATTCACGATTTTGAGCCTATTACAGGTCGAATTCATCAACCACCACCAGTACATCAAACCTTTGAAACCGATGCTTTTGTAGTATGTAGTTTCTGTCCGAGATTATACGATTATCATCCAGAATCTATTCCAGCGCCTTATAATCATAGTAATATAGATAGTGATGAGGTGTTGTATTATGTAGATGGAGATTTTATGAGTAGAAATGATATTGATGCAGGTCATATCTCCTTGCATCCTGCAGGAATTCCTCACGGTCCGCATCCAGGAGCGGTAGAAAGAAGCATAGGGCAAACTAAAACTGAAGAACTTGCAGTGATGGTAGATACTTTTAAGCCTTTAAAAGTTACTGAAGAGGGAATGAAAATAGCAGATGACACTTATCACAAATCTTGGTTAGACGAAAATCATGCTTAGCGAAAAATTACAATTAAACATTTCCGCGCAAGCGAGAGCTATGTGGTAAACTATTTATAGGTAGTGCATAGTTCTGAGAATGTTTAATAAAATAAAAATAAGAAAATGAGTAAAAAAAATATAGAATCAGTTAATTACGGATTAGAAAAAATATTTGAAGGAGCGCAAGATTTTTTGCCACTTTTGGGTACAGATTATGTAGAGTTATACGTTGGTAATGCTAAGCAAGCTGCGCACTTTTATAAGACAGCGTTTGGATTTCAATCGTTAGCTTATAAAGGACTTGAAACTGGAAGTAGAGATACTGTCTCTTACGTATTAAAACAAGATAAAATAAGATTGGTGTTAACTTCTCCTTTAACTTCAAAACAAGAAGACATCAATAACCATATTGTTAAGCATGGGGACGGTGTTAAAGTTGTCGCTCTATGGGTAGAAGATGCAAGATCTGCTTGGGAAGAAACCACAAAACGCGGAGCTAAATCTTTTTTAGAACCAACGGTTGAGAAAGATGAGAGTGGAGAAATTGTAAAAGCTGGAATCTACACTTACGGTGAAACGGTTCATATGTTTATTGAGCGTAAAAACTTTAATGGAACATTTTTACCAGGTTACGTAAAATGGGAATCAGATTATAGTCCAGAACCAGTTGGTTTAAAATTTATTGACCATATGGTAGGAAATGTAGGTTGGAATGAAATGGACGTATGGGTAAAATGGTATGAAGATGTAATGGGGTTTGTTAACTTCCTTTCTTTTGATGATAAACAAATACATACTGAATACTCTGCTTTGATGAGTAAGGTGATGAGTAATGGTAATGGAAGAATAAAATTCCCAATTAATGAACCTGCGGAAGGGATGAAGAAATCTCAAATTGAGGAGTATTTAGATTTTTATGAAGGTCCTGGAGTACAACACATCGCAGTAGCAACAGATGATATTATTAAAACCGTATCAGATCTAAGATCTAGAGGGGTGGAGTTTTTATCTACACCACCAGAGGAATATTATAAAGCTGTACCAGGAAGATTAGAAGAACACAGCCACGAACTGCGTGAAGATATTGAAAGATTAAAAAGTTTAGGGATAATGGTAGATGCCGATGAAGAAGGTTATTTACTACAAATCTTTACTAAGCCAATACAAGACAGACCAACCTTATTTTTTGAGATAATTCAACGAATGGGAGCTCGAGGATTTGGTGCAGGTAACTTTAAAGCCCTTTTTGAGTCTATTGAAAGAGAACAAGAATTGCGAGGAACACTTAACTAACTCACAAATAGTTAGAGATTAATTAACTAAAACACATTTTATTTACTGATTTGATGTAGAAAAGGTTAAAGTTTATTTTTTTACATCCTACCTTTGCAAGTTGCTGTACTTTTGCACAGCATTTTTGGAGTGGTTACCAAAATTGTAAATTTGAAATTTTTTTTCATAAATTTAAGTTTTAGTTGGTTAATAAGCATTAAACCCCATCATTAAATTTGATGGGGTTTTTTGTTTTTCTATTTTTGGAATAGAAATTGTAAAATAATTAAAAGAGCCTCCATTAACCAACTTAACATTATGAAAAAATCAGTTTTAATTATAGCAATTTGCTTGATAAATATTTCCGCTTTAGCGCAATCAGAAAAAGCATATAAGGCTGGAGAATGGTTTAAATTTAGAATTCACTATGGGTGGTTTAATGCGAGTTATGCTACGCTAGAAGTGAAAGATGAATTGTACAATAATAAAGAGGTATTTCATATAGTTGGTAAAGGAAAATCTACTGGATTGTTAGATTTATTTTTTGAAGTTAATGACGATTATCAAACTTATATTTCTAAAGACACACAACAGCCTTTATATTTTATAAGAAAAATAAACGAAGGCGGTCATACTAAAGACAAAGAGATATTTTTTGATCAAAATAAAAATGTCGCAAGAGTAATTGATAATAAGCATAAAACAGAAAAGACTTTTTCAACCAAAAAAGAAGTTCAAGATATGTTATCTGTTTTTTATTTTTTAAGAAATAAAATAGATCATAAAACAATTGAGCCTGGCGATGAAATTGTACTCGATTTGTTTTTTGACGATGAGAATTATCGTTTTAAAACTGTTTTTTTAAAGAGAGAAGTCGTGAAAACTAAGTTTGGAAAGGTTAAGTGTTTAAAATTTAGACCTTATGTACAAGCAGATCGAATATTTGAAGAAGAAGAAAGTCTCACGTTTTGGGTAAGTGATGACAAAAATAAAATGCCTGTAAAAATTAAAGCGGAACTGGCTGTAGGTTCTCTCGAAGCAGATTTGGAGGAATACAAAGGTTTAAAAAATCCATTTTCAGCAAAAAAATAGAACATAGCTTATTAAAAGGTTAAATAAAGCATAATAAATAAGCTGCTATTAAGTTGTATAGAAGTATAGCATTAAATATTTTTGATAAAATTTTTTAAAAATATAACTGAACCAATTTCTTTTGAAAAAAATATCTTACCTCCCTTTAATATTATTAATTCTAATTGCAGTTGGCTGTGAGTTCGACGAGGCGCCAAAGGAAGAAGTCCAAACAGAAATAAAAAAACCAAAACCTTCTATTAAAGAGTATGGTTTTACACTAGATGATTATGAAGTCTATAGAGATACGGTAAGATCGGGCGATAGTTTTGGGGCGATAATGGATTCTCATGGAGTTACTAGAGGGAGAGTTTTTGAGGTTTCAGAAAAAGTAAAAGATGTTTTTGATCCTGCGAGAATCAATGTTGGTAAGCCATACACTATATTAAAGTCTAAAGATTCCTTGTCTAACGTGGAGGTATTTATCTACGAAGAAAGTAGAATAAATTATACGGTTGTTAATTTAAAAGATAGTATTTCTGCTTTAAGAAATAAAAAGCCGGTAACTATTAAAAAAAATATAGTATCGGGAGTGATAACTTCTTCTCTTTCTGCTGCTATGGATAATGAAGGATTAAGTATTTTACTAGCAGATAAGTTGGCCGATATTTACCAATGGAAAATAGATTTCTTTAAAATTCAAAAAGGAGATCAGTTTAAAATTATTTATAACGAAAAATATATAAACGATACGGTCTACGCCGGATTAGCAAACATAGAGGCGGCTGTATTAACGCATTATAAGAATCCATATTACGCTTTTGAATTTGGTAAAGATTCCCTTAGCGGATTTGCAAAATTTTATGATGAAGAAGCCAATTCACTCCAAAGCTTCTTTTTAAAAGCTCCGTTAAAATATTCTAGAATCTCATCACGCTATACCAAAAGAAGATTTCATCCTGTTCAAAAAAGATGGAAAGCTCATAAAGGAACAGACTATGCTGCACCTACAGGCACGCCAATCTGGTCAACTGCAGATGGTGTCGTTATTAAGTCAAGTTACACGAGAGGAAATGGAAATTACGTAAAAGTACGTCATAATGATAAGTACACCACTCAATATTTGCACATGTCTAAACGTAATGCAAAAGTGGGTCAACGTGTAAAACAAGGTGATGTTATAGGTTATGTAGGTAGTACAGGATTAGCTACTGGGCCACACGTTTGTTATCGTTTTTGGGTTTATGGAAAACAGGTGGATCCTTACAAGCAAAATCTACCTAGTTCAGAACCTCTTAAAGAGTCTTTAAAGCCTATGTATTTTGCTAAAATGGACTCTCTAAAAAAGGATTTAGGTCAGATAAAATTTAAAGAAATCTAGATTTTCAGGACATCTGAAGTATTACTTAACATTTTAGTAACCCAAAAGTTAAGATTTTCATAATTAATATTGAACTTTTTATTGTTAGATTTGCCGCGACAAAACAAAACAAATAAAAGTCTTCAAAATGAAAAACTTATTTTTATTAACGATGTTGTTATCAACATCTTTTCTTTTCGCTCAGGGTATCGTAACGGGTACTATTACTGATTCTGAGATGAAAACACCATTGCCTGGTGCAAACGTTACTGTAGCTGGGACAAGCAATGGGACCACTACAGATTTTGACGGTAAATTCTCTTTAAATGTAGAAGCTACAACCGGCAAAATTGTATTATCATATGTAGGGTTTCAAAAACAAGAAATTGAATTTAATGTAGAAAATGGGGAAACAGTAAACTTAGGTGAAATTGTTTTAGTTGCTGATGACAGCGCTTTAGATGAAATTATTATTACTAGCTACTCCTTAGCGATCGATAGAAAGACGCCAGTTGCGGTTTCTACGATTAAAGCAAAAGACATTGAAACGAAATTAGGAAGCCAAGAATTTCCAGAAATTTTAAAATCTACTCCAGGAGTTTATGCTACTAGAGCTGGAGGTGGTTTTGGTGACGGTAGAATTAACCTTCGTGGTTTTGAATCTGAAAATGTTGCAGTATTAATTAATGGAGTTCCTGTTAATGATATGGAAAACGGGGCTGTATACTGGAGTAACTGGGCAGGTTTAAGTGATGTTACTAGAACAATGCAGGTACAAAGAGGTCTTGGAGCATCTAAAGTTGCCGTACCGTCTATTGGTGGTACAATTAACATTGTTACCAAAACTACAGATGTAGAAGAAGGTGGTAATGTAATGACTACTTTAGGAAACGATGGTTACACAAAATACGGATTAAGTTACTCTACAGGTTTATTAGAAAATGGGTTCGCAGCTTCTGTTTCTGCAGCAAGAACGTATGGTGATGGTTATGTAGATGGAACTGAATTTAATTCTGTATCATACTTTGTAAACTTATCGAAAAAATTCAATGATGCTCATGAGTTATCTTTTACTGCATTCGGAGCTAAGCAAAGACACGGTCAAAGACAAAATAGACAGTTAATTGCAGATTACCAAAAAAGCGAAAGAGGTAGAAAATATAATTCAGATTGGGGTTATTTAAATGGAGAAGTAGTTCATATCGAAGATAATTTTTACCACAAGCCTCAAATATCTTTAAATCACTATTGGACAATTAATAAAAAATCTACTTTAAGTACGGCAATTTATGCTTCGTTTGGTACTGGTGGTGGTGGTGGAACTCGAGGAGAGTCTAAATTCACAGATCCAGACTATACATTAGGACCATTAGGACCTGTAGATGTAGATAGAATACAAGACGAGAACATAGCTAACGGTGCTGGAGGATCAGAGTCAATATTAAGAGCTTCAAGAAATGACCATAATTGGTATGGGTTATTGTCTACTTATACTATAGAACTTTCAGATAACTTAGAATTATTGGCAGGTGTAGATTTAAGAGATTATACGGGTTCTCACTTTTATGAGGTTACAAACTTATTAGGAGGTCAATACTTTGCAGATGATTCAGATGTGAATAATCCAAATAATACTCTACAAGTTGGAGATAAATTCAATTATTATAATGATGGTAAAGTAGGATGGCAAGGACTTTTTGGTCAATTAGAATATTCTAAAGATAAAATATCTGGTTTTATCTCATTATCAGCTTCAAATACTTCTTACAAGCGTATAGATTATTTCCAGTATTTAGATTCAGATCCTTTACAAGAAACAGATCGTTATAATTTTCTTGGTTATATGACTAAAGGAGGGGCAAACTATAACATAGATGATACTCACAATGTATTTGCAAATGTTGGGTATTTTGAAAAAGCTCCAGGCTTTGATGCAGTATTTCCAAACTTTAACAATGAGGAAATTAATGATGATGCAGAGAACCAAAAGATTATGAGTTTCGAATTAGGTTACGGTTTTAGATCTTCTAAATTCACAGCAAATGTTAACTTATATAGAACAGCTTGGAGAGATAGAACAGAAACAAGATCTTTTCAGTTATCTGAAGACGAAACAGCTTTCGCAAATATTTTAGGAGTAAATGCAGTACACCAAGGAGTTGAAATCGACTTTGTATATAGAGCAACAGATAAGTTAAAAATTACTGGTATGGCTTCTTTTGGTGATTGGAAATGGGAAGATAACATAGAAAATGTAGAAATTAGAGGAGAAGATCAAGAGCTTCTTCAAACAGTAGATTTGTTTATCGAAGATATTCCTGTTGCAGATGCTGCTCAAACAGCTTTAGCTTTAGGATTTGGATATGACTTATTACCAAAAACTACAGTTTATGTAGATTATAACTATTATGATAGGTTATATGCAGATTTTGATCCTAGTGACGGGGGATACAATCCAAATGATAGCAGACCAGATGAGCCTTGGGAAGTTCCTTCTTACGGATTATTTGATGCTTCAGTTACTCACGGATTCAAAGTAGGTAAATTAGATGCTACATTAGTAGGTAGAATAAATAACGTATTTGATACAGAATATATTTCAGATGCTATCGATGGAGACTTATCAAACTCAGCAACAGCTAGAGTATGGTACGGGGTAGGAAGAACGTTCACAGTAGGAGCGAAACTTAACTTTTAAAAATTAGAAAAATGAAAAAAATATTTTATTTAAGTATTTCATTAATGTTATTCTTAGGAGCTTGTGAGCCTATGGATGATGTTTACGAAGAAATCAATAGCGAAAACACAGTTGAAGGAGTTGCAGAATATACTTTAACCAGTGATGATTACGAAACTTTAGAGTTAGAAAATGAGAATTTTGTAGACGAGCAACAAGCAAGAGATTTAATTCCAGGTTTATTAAGTGAATTATATCCATATTGGGGAAAAGGGTCATCAGTAACTGTTACTTATAATCTTCAATATGATCAAGTAGCAAGCGTTGGAGTATTTACGAATGCTGCAGAATATGAGTTAACCAATACAGATTATGCAAACTCTGGGAGTGATGCTGCAGGGTTTTATCCAGGTGCAAATGTAAATGACGCTATAGCCGAAGTATTATCAACTCAAATCGCTAACCCTTCAGAAGGAGAGGTGGTTTTAGCTACCTACAATCAATATACAGAAGTACCAGAAATAGGTTATGCTAATTTGGTTGAATATAATTTTCAAGATAGTTTTGAAGCTTGGACTGTAGTAGATTTATTAGGAGACGATTTAGGATGGACATCAGAAACAAACTATATTCAAGGAAATGGGTTTGATAATGGTCAGGTAGCTAATCTTGATTATTTAGTATCTCCAGAAATAGATTTAACTGAAGAATCTGATCTAAAGTTTCAAATAAATCAAGCCATTAACTATGCAACAGATTTATCTCTGTTAAAAATCTTAGTATCTACAGATTATACAGATGATGTTACAACTGCAACTTGGGAAGAAATTAATCTAGCAACAGCACCTGCAGGTGATAGTAATGATTTTATTTTATCTGAAGAATATGATTTTAGTGCTTATGAAGGTGAAACTATTAATATTGCTTTAAAATATGAATCTACATCTACAGATGCAGCGAGATGGAGAGTTGAAAGTATAGTAATAAAAACAATAGGAATTACAGGAGACAGCGATGCAGAAGGTAAATTCTTTATGTTTGATGGTAGCGAATGGGCGCCTAGCGAAGATGTTTATTATTTAAGCGATGCAGATTATGATGCGATGGGAGCTCCTGGCCAGTATAATAATTTTAGTAATTCTGTAGCTCCAGAAGATTATATCCCAGCATTCTTAAATTCAGAATTTCCTTATGCTCAGGAAGAAGATGAGATGTATATTATTTACAAATATTACGATGGAGAAAATACAGTAACCAGAGGTTCATTTTATATGTATACAAATAGCGTTTGGGAACAATTTACTTCTACCTTACAGTTTGGTCATGATGGAGAAACTTGGGTGCCAGATAATACTATCCAGTATAACTTGGTAGTGTCAGATTATGATTATGTAGGAGCTAATTATGCAGATTTTGTAGATGATGAGGGTAATAATTATTCTGCAGCTGCAGGAAACTTAGCTACTTATGGTAACTTTAATAGAGGAGGAGGTCCAACTAGTTGGAACGATACTATGATGAATACCGTATTAATAGATTTATTATCAAATGTTATTGCACCTAATGCAGAAGAAGGTCAAAAATATGTAATAAATGCTAATACATATAATTCTGGTAATGTAATAGAAAGCTTTAAGTATATAAAAGTTGAAGGAGAGTGGGAAGTTAATGTAGATTAATATAACTCATTTTTCATTACAAACTACTAAAAGCCTGCTGATTTCAGTGGGCTTTTTTTTATGTGTTAATTTATATGTTAGGAGTAACTTATAATAAATAGTATATTTGAATTTAAAAATTTAAAACATGTATAGAGCTATTTATTATTTACATTCTTATTGGGCGTATATGGTGATTTTAGTTGCGTTTTTAGCAACTATTAATGCACTTATTGGTGTATTTACCAAAAAACCTTATGGAGCAAAAGATTTTAGAATTTCACTGTTTGCTTTAATTTGCACACACCTTCAATTACTTATTGGTCTTATCTTATTTTTTGTTTCTCCAAAAATAGTTTGGTTTTCAGAAAACGTTGATATGGGATTAATCATGAAAAACAGTACGATGAGAATGTATAATGTAGAGCATCCTTTGCTTATGATTATTGCTATTGCACTAATTACTATAGGATATTCTAAACATAAGAAGAAGTTATCTTCAGCACCAAAATTTAAAACTTTAGCTATATTTTATACCTTGGCGTTTGCTGCAATATTAGCAATGATACCTTGGGCTATTTGGATATAAAGTTCCATTGTAACTATTGGTCAGCTTTAACTTTATTGACCACCGTTAGATGGTGAAATTAAGAAATAAAAAAAATCCGCTCATTTGAGCGGATTTTTTGTTTGTAGATTTTAGGTTTTATTCTACTGAATTTCTTTGATAAGATGAACATACACTGGAAAGTGATCACTGTATCCTCCAGAGAATCCTCCATCAGAGAAACTTCTGTATGGGTAACCTTTATATCGTCCTCTTGGGTTACTTAGAAATTGAGGATTGTAAACTCCAGCTTTGTAAAATCGGTATGTTGAATAATCTTTTTCAATTAAAGGTTTGCTTAAAATCATTTGGTCAAATAAATCCCAGCTATCTCTATAGGCGATGGTTCCTATTCCTTTCTTTTGCATATTTTCCATAGGATTGTATAAACCTTTCAGTTCAACATCTTCCATTTCCGCTTTAGCGCCTAAAACTTCTTTTACACTCGTATTATAAGGGCCATCATTTAAATCTCCCATAGTTATAATTTTTGCGTAAGGATTTATTACGTGTAAAGAGTCTATAATTTCTTTATTAAGTGCTGCGGCTTTCTCTCTTTTAAAACGACTTCTTGCTTCCCCTCCACTTCTTGAAGGCCAGTGATTTACGATAAAATGAATATCATCTCCATCTAATTTACCAGACACTACTAATTGATCTCTTGTATATACCCTTTTCTCTGGATCGTTGGCATCATAAATCAATAGCTCGTGAGAATTGGTATTAGTTACTTTAAATAATTTCTTTTGATATAAAAGAGCGACATCGATCCCTCTTCTATCTGGAGAATCAAAGTGAACAATGCCATAGTCATAAGGTAATAAGGCTTCTTGGTTGGCAAGATCTTCTAAAACTTTTCTATTTTCAACTTCACAAACACCTACAATTGCTGGTGCATTTTTAGAAACATCGGCACCAATTTTTGGAATAACATAGGCCATGTTTTTTAATTTCTTTTGGTAAACACCATCTCTTAGGCCTTCACCCATTTCCATAATGGGAGAATACTCATCCATAATAGTTTCATCATTTTCAGCATCAAAAAGGTTTTCTAAATTGTAAAAAGCAACAGTATTTACTTTAAAAGTCTTTTCTTTATTACTTTTAGATGTGTTGTTTTCGCTTGTTTCTTGTGTGGATCCGCAACTAAGCATTAATAGAGCAGCAGCGAAGTACAATAGTTTGTTCATGATTGTTAAATATTATTTAAATGTAAAATCTTTATGTTAAGAGTTTCCAAAAGTAGGTATTGTAGATAAAATATGTACATTTGCAGCCGGAAAATAATGTTTTCTTAACTTAAACTAATGTTAATCAATATTTTAAAGATGAAAAAAGGATTTATTCTTTTTGCATTATTGCTTTTTTCAGCAGTTTCGTTTTCACAAACGAATGTGGTGGGGAATGTAGTAGATGCGACAACTAATGAAAGTTTACCCGATGTAGAAGTTACTATTGAAGATAGTAATTTAACAGTGATGACGAATGCATCAGGAGAATTTAACTTTGTTGCTTTTAAAGTCCCTTTAGGGGAACAAATTGTAACTTTTACCAAAGAAGGTTTTATCTCTAAGAGATTTCCCGTTATTATCAATGAGAATGAATTTTTAAACTTAGATGTGATTTCTTTAGAAGTTGATATCAATGAAGAAAACTTTCAAATCGGTACCATCAGCTTATCTGACAATGAATTAAGTAGTGATGAAAGTGCTGCCGATAACTTATCTGGTTTGTTACAAGCTTCAAGAGATGTTTTTCTAAATGCTGCAGCATACGATTTTAGTGCAACTTTTTTTAGACCTAGAGGTTTTGATTCTGAAAATGGGAAAGTTCTTATTAACGGAATTGAAATGAATAAAATGTATAATGGTAGACCACAATGGAGTAATTGGGGCGGGTTGAATGATGCTATGCGTAATCAAGTCTTTACAATGGGGTTATCTGCCAACGAGAATACATTTGGAGATTTAGCAGGAACTACAAATGTAGTAATGAGAGCTTCTCAATATCAAAAAGGGGGGCGTGTTTCTTATGCATCTTCTAATAGAAGTTATAGAGGTAGAGTAATGGCTTCATATAATTCGGGACTTACGGACAATGGTTGGGCTTATAGTTTTTTAGCTTCTAGAAGATTTGGTGAAGAAGGTTTCAATGATGGTTCTTTATATGACGCTAATTCATTTTTTGCTGCTGTAGAAAAGAAAATAAATGAAAAGCATAGTTTAAATTTAACGGCATTTTACACGCCTAACAGAAGAGGAAAATCTTCTCCTAATACACAAGAAGTTTACGACTTGAAAGATATCAGCTATAATTCTTATTGGGGATATCAAGATGGAGAAATAAGAAATTCTAGAGTAAGAGAGATAGAAGAGCCTGTTATAATGTTAAATCATTATTGGGATATTTCAAAAAAGACAAGATTAAATACAAATGTTGCCTATCAATTTGGTAAAGTAGGAAACAGCAGATTAGGTTATGATAATGCTCCTAACCCAGATCCAACCTATTACCAAAAATTACCAAGTTACTTTTTAGGTAATCCAGATGGAGCAGATTATGCAGGAGCTTATGGTGCTTCAGAGTCATTTAGAAATGATGGCCAAATTGATTGGGATGCAATGTATCAAGCAAATATTTTTAGTGGAGGAACTTCTAAATATTATTTATACGAAGATCGTAATGATGATAAGCAATTGACAGCTAATACTATTATATCTTCAGATATTACCAATAACATCACGTTAAATGGATCATTAGGTTATAAGAGATTGAACTCTCATAATTTTGCCAATATGATCGATTTATTAGGAGGTAGTGGTTATTTGGATATAGATACTTTTAATCAAGGTGATGCTGCTCAAAATAACTTAGAAAATCCAAATAGAGTCTTAGGAGAGGGTGATACTTTTAAATATGATTATGAATTAGATGCTTCTGAATATAATGGTTTTGCTCAAGCGCAATTTAGCTATAGTAAAATAGATTTTTATGCTGGTGCAAATGTTGAAAAAACAACTTACCAGAGAAATGGTTTGTATAGAAATGGTAGTTTTCCTACCAATTCATTAGGAGAAAGTGAAGAATTAGATTTTACTACTTACGGTGTTAAAGTTGGAGCTACCTATAAAATAACAGGACGTCATTTAGTAACTTTGAATGGAGCTTACTTTACGGATGCCCCAACGTTAAGAAACTCTTTTTCAAATTCTAGACAAAATAATAGTACTGTTTTAGGTTTAGAAGAGGAAACTGTAAAAAATGTAGATTTAAGTTATGTATATAGATCACCTAAAGTAAAAGCAAGACTTACTGGATATTATACAAAAATGGAAGACGCTACCGAAATTGCTTTTTACTATGCAGATGGAATCTCTGGTTTGGGTAGAAATGTAAATACAGCTTTTGTACAAGAGGTATTAACCAATATCGATAAAAGACATATAGGTGCAGAATTAGGTGTTGAAGCTCAAGTAACACCAACGATTAAATTAAAAGGGGCGGCTTCTTATGGGGAGTATGTATATGCTAATAATCCAGATTTATATTTAACTTCAGATGATTTTCAGCAAGAATTAGATTTCGGGAAATCTTATTTAAAAGATTATAAAGTAGCTGGAGGACCTCAACAAGCTTATCAAATAGGTTTTGAATATAGAGATCCAGATTACTGGTGGTTTGGAGCAACTTCAAACTTTTTCTCTAATGCTTACGTAGATGTATCTCCCATTACAAGATCTCAAAATTTTTATGCAGATTTTGACGGAGCGCCATTTAATGATTATGATACTGAAACTGCTAGGGAATTATTGAAGCAAGAAGAATTTGATAGTTATATGTTGGTGAATGTAGTAGGAGGAAAGTCTTGGAAAATAAATGATTACTTTGTAGGATTCTTTGCGACAATAAATAATGTGTTTGATAAAGAATATAAAACTGGAGGTTTTGAGCAAGGAAGAAGTGCTAATTATAGAACCTTATCTGAGGATGTAAGTAATGAAAAGAGGGTATTCGGACCTAAATATTGGTATGGATATGGAACTACTTATTATTTAAATGTTTACGTTAGATTTTAAAAAATAAATTAATTAGAATTATGAAAAATATCAATAAGATTTTAGCAGTTAGTACCCTGTTTTTTGCAGGTTTGATGATTACATCTTGTGTTCAGGATGATGACTTTAGTACGCCAGAGATTACTTATGAAGAGCCAAATGTAAATGTAAATACTACAATTGAATCTGTTAAAGAAATGTATGGTGGTTTTGAATCTGTGGAGATATCTGCAGGAGAAGATTCACAAGAAGAATTATACTTAGAGGCTTACGTAGTTTCAAGTGATGAAGCAGGTAATTTTTATAAATCTATAGTAATACAAGATAGTCCAGAAAATCCTACAGGTGGGTTGGCTATTTCAACAGAAGCTACAGATGCTTATTTGACCTATGATATAGGAAGAAAAATTTACTTTAGAGTTGATGGTCTTTACATTGGACAATATGCTGGTTTACCTACTATAGGAACTGATGAAGGTGATGAAATTGGTAGAATTGGTGTAGATGAATTCTATGATAGAATCTTACGTTCAAATGATAAAGAAGAAATTATTCCAACTGTGATTTCTATCTCAGAAATTTCTGATCAATACTTAAACACTTTAGTACAGTTTAATGAAGTACAGTTTGTAGATGGCTTAGAAGGAGAATCTTTTGGAACTGTAGGAAGTACTTTTAGTGTGAATAGAGATTTTGAAAATTGTGATGGTCAAACAGCAACCTTAAGAACAAGTGGTTTCTCTGATTTTAAAGATATGGTTTTACCATGGGGGAAAGGTTCCTTAACGTCTGTTTTAAGTGTTTTCAATACAACTTACCAGTTAACACTAAGAGATGAAAATGATGTTAATTTTGAAGGAGAAAGATGTGGTGAAGATGAGCCAGTTGATGGTGAGTTAGGAGCTTTATCTGAAGATTTTGAAGGAGAGACAGCAGGTACAGGAGAGGATGTTAGCATTGAGAATTGGACTAACGTCAATATAAATGGAGGAGAAAGAGTGTTTGAAGTTAGAGAGTTTAGTAATAATAAGTATGCTCAGACTTCAGCATTTAGCTCAGATGAAAACCCTTATAATGTATGGTTAGTAACTCCAGGTGTAGATTTAAGTGAAGCAACTTCAGCAACCTTTTCTTTCGAAACTAACGATGGTTATAATAATGGACAAGCTTTAAAGGCATACGTTTCGACTGATTTTACAGGGGACCCAACTCAAGCTACTTGGGTAGAATTGACTGAAGCAACGTATTCTACAGGTAATACTAATGGTTATGGAACTAGTTTTACACCATCAGGAGATATAGACCTATCATCTTATGCAGGAGAAACTGTATATATTGGTTTTGAGTATTCTGGTGCTTCAGATGGTATAACAACTACTTACCAAATTGATAATGTTAATTTAGTTACAGAATAATACGGTTATAGTTTTTAAACAAAAAAAACCGCTTCTAAAATTAGAAGCGGTTTTTTTTGTTTAAAATTCAGTTTAATAATTAATCTTCTTCTATCTCACCGGTATATTTATCATATTCAGGGTAGAGAAAGTTATTGTAAGGGAAGCGGGTAATATGAATTTCCCTAACTGCTTCATACACCTTCTTTCTAAACTCTTCTATATTCTCCTTATTAATAGCCGATATGAAAAGTACATTGTCACCTAGGCGGTTCATCCAAGTACGTTTCCATTCCGTTAAGGTATTATGAGCAGGAGTCTTTTCTGTAATTAGATCATCTTCTTCAATAACTTCTGGTGAATAAGCATCAATTTTATTAAAAACCATAAGAGTCGGTTTGTCTGCACTCTCTATTTCATCTAAAATTTGGTTAACTGAAGCAATGTGGTCCTCAAAGTTAGGATGCGCAATATCTACTACGTGTAAAAGTAAATCGGCTTCTCTAACTTCATCAAGTGTCGACTTAAATGATTCTACCAATTGCGTAGGAAGTTTTCTAATAAAACCTACTGTATCAGTTAATAAAAAAGGCAGATTTCTAATCACCACTTTACGAACAGTGGTATCTAAAGTAGCGAACAACTTATTTTCGGCAAATACCTCACTTTTACTTATCACATTCATTAAAGTAGATTTACCAACATTGGTATAACCGACTAAAGCAACTCTAACTAGCTGACCGCGATTACCTCGTTGGACCGCCATTTGCTTATCAATAGTTTTAAGCTTGTCCTTTAATTGAGAAATTTTATCTCTTACAATACGTCTATCCGTCTCAATTTCTGTCTCTCCAGGACCACGCATACCAATTCCTCCACGTTGTCTTTCTAAGTGAGTCCATAATCCAACTAAGCGAGGTAAAAGATATTCGTATTGAGCCAATTCTACTTGCGTTCTAGCATAACTTGTTTTGGCTCTTTGGGCAAAAATATCTAAAATGAGATAGGTTCTATCCACTACCTTACATTTTAAAATTTTCTCAATATTCTTTTGTTGGGCAGGGCTTAATTCGTCATCAAAAATAGCAGTACCTACATCATTTTGTTCAATAAACTCTCTTACCTCTTCCATTTTTCCGGTACCAATAAAGGTTTTAGGATTAGGAACATCTAATTTTTGTGTAAATCGTTTTAAAACTTCACCACCGGCAGTGTAGGCTAAAAACTCTAGTTCATCTAGATATTCTTCAGACTTCTCTTCATCTTGAAATTTATTAATAATCCCAATCAAGACCGATTTTTCATATTCAATTTCTTCTTTCTCTATCATTTAAATATAGTTTATCTTCAAAAATACAAAAAGGAATGTTCTATTTATAGAACTAAAAATAAAAAAGCTATCAAATTAATGATAGCTTTTTAAACCTTATTAATAATTAATGACTATTTGCTAACTACAGCATTAGTATTTTCCCATTTGGTGACAGCGGTTATTTTGCTAACAGAATAATCTACCTCAGTTAGTTGGTCATCATTCCAAAAAAACCATTTGCCTACTTTTTCTCCATTTTGGTACTGTGCTATAGCTTGTTTCTCTCCGTCTTCAGTATACATTATCCATTCGCCGTGTAGTTTCCCATCTTTATAAGTACCTACTTGTTTTACAGTTCCGTCTTCATAGAAAAATGTACCTTTAACTGCATCTCCATTTTTTTCGAACTCAGGCTTCACATCTTGAGCTATCATTGTTGCTCCAAATAAAAGGGCAACCGCTACAATCATCTTTTTCATTTTCTTTCTTTTTAAAGGTTAACTTAACAAATATAGTAAAAAGTTTACAATAAATAAACTGTTAGGTAACATTAAATTAACATTGGAGATGTAAGTCACTTATGTTAAGTTGATTATATCACGTAAAATTCATTTTTTTATAGAATTATTTATTGTAGAAAACATCGTTCATATATAAGTATCTTCTTATTTTTGTGCATCATTTATAGCAAACAACAACTATGTATAGAAGTCATACAAACGGAGAGTTAAATAGTAAAAATATTGGTGAAGAAATAACCTTATCTGGATGGGTCCAAAAAATTCGAGATAAAGGTTTTATGATCTGGGTCGATTTACGCGATCGCTATGGGATCACTCAACTTATATTTGATGAGGAAAGAACTCCGGTAGAAATGATGGAAACAGCTAAAAAGCTGGGAAGAGAATACGTGATTCAAGTAAAAGGAACCGTCATAGAAAGAGAATCTAAAAACCCTAATATTCCTACAGGAGAAGTAGAGATTTTAGTAAAAGAACTTAGCATTTTAAATGAAGCAAAAACTCCACCTTTTACCATTGAAGATGAAACTGATGGAGGAGAGGATTTACGTATGAAATATCGCTACTTAGATATTCGTAGAAATCCGGTAAAAAACAAACTTGTTTTTCGTCACAAAGTAACGATGGAAGTTAGAAATTTTCTTTCTACTCAAGATTTTATAGAAGTTGAAACTCCTTACTTAATTAAATCTACTCCAGAAGGTGCTAGAGATTTTGTAGTCCCTAGTAGAATGAATGAAGGTCAATTCTATGCTCTGCCACAATCTCCACAAACTTTTAAGCAGCTGCTTATGGTCGGCGGGATGGATAAATACTTTCAAATTGTAAAGTGTTTTAGAGATGAAGACTTAAGAGCAGATCGCCAGCCAGAATTTACACAGATTGACTGCGAAATGGCATTTGTAGATCAAGAAGATATCCTTAATATTTTTGAAAACCTAACCAGACATTTACTTCTCAAGATAAATAATGTGTCGGTAGATAAGTTTCCAAGAATGACCTATGATGATGCTATGCGTCTTTACGGAAATGATAAACCAGACATTCGCTTTGATATGCAGTTTGGAGAACTAAATGAAGTAGCGCAACATAAAGATTTCAAAGTTTTTAATGAAGCAGATTTAGTAGTAGGAATTGCCGTACCAGGAGCAGCGAGCTATAGCCGAAAAGAAATCGATAAAATCATTAATTGGGTAAAGCGTCCACAAGTAGGCGCTATGGGAATGGTTTATGTAAAATATAATGAAGATGGTAGTTTAAAATCATCTGTAGATAAGTTTTATGACGAAGCAGATTTGAAGCAATGGGTTGAAAAAACAAAGGCTCAACCAGGAGACTTAATTTGTATACTTTCGGGAGATACCAATAAAGTAAGAGCTCAATTAAGTGCTTTAAGAATGGAAATGGCAGAACGTTTAGGTTTAAGAAAATCTAATGAATTTGCTCCACTTTGGGTGATCGATTTCCCACTATTAGAGTGGGATGAAGAAACAGAACGTTACCATGCCATGCATCACCCATTTACATCTCCAAAACCAGGGCAAATTCCTTTATTAGCAACGAACCCTGCAGCAGTTAAGGCAAACGCTTATGATCTTGTCCTTAACGGAAATGAAATAGGAGGTGGTTCTATTCGTATTCACGATAAAGCTACGCAAGCTCAAATGTTTGATTATTTAGGCTTTACGGAAGAAGAAGCAAAAGCTCAATTTGGCTTTTTAATGGATGCTTTTCAATATGGTGCTCCACCACACGGCGGACTAGCATTTGGTTTGGATAGATTAGTAGCCATTTTAGGCGGACAAGAAACCATTAGAGATTTTATCGCTTTTCCAAAAAATAATGCGGGTAGAGATGTAATGATAGATGCACCGGCAGCTATTGATGAAGATCAATTAAAAGAACTTCATCTAAATCTTGTTAAAACTCAAGAATAACAAAAATATAATCCTGTTAACGCAGGATTTTTTTTGCTACATTTAGTAGATCCATAGTATAGATGTTAAAGAAAAAGACACCCTTTACAAAATTTCTAGTTTGGAGATATAAAAATATCTCCGATAAGAATTTTGTATATATGCTCTCTATTCTAGTAGGTTTAATTGCAGGTTTAGCTTCTGTAGCTTTAAAAAATATTACTCATTTTATAAGTACAATTTTTGAAGAAGGGATCATTCAGTCTTATCATACGTATTGGTACTTTGCTTTCCCATGTATAGGATTGTTATTAACGCTTCTCGTAAGAAAATATGTACTAAAAAGTGATGTTTCTCACGGTATTCCTATGGCGTTATTTTCTATTTCTAAGAAGGAAGGGAAGGTGAGTAGGAAGAATACTTTTAGCTCTCTTTTGACTGCGCCTTTAACAGTGGGGTTTGGAGGTTCAGTAGGTTTGGAAGGTCCTTCGGTGGCTACAGGAGCAGCATTTGGATCTTCTATAGGACAGCTCTTTCATATGAAAGCGCAGACTAGAAAATTATTGTTAGTTTGTGCCGCGGCAGGATCTCTTTCAGCAATTTTCAAAGCTCCTATTGCGGCGATTCTATTTGCGATAGAAGTGTTTAGTTTAGATCTTACATTTGCCTCTTTATTACCATTATTATTTGCTTCCGCAGCAGCGGTAGTCACAAGAATATGGGTGATAGGAGAACAGTATATTGTTAACTTTAAAGATATACAGCATTTTGAGATTAAAAACATCTTGTTTTATGCTCTGTTAGGGATTTTAGCTTCTCTGGTTTCGGTTTACTTTTCTAAAGTTTATTTTACTACAGAAAATCAATTCCGTAAAGTAAATAACGAATATCTTAAAGTGGTTCTTGCCGGAATTATTTTAGGAGTCTTAACCTTTTTAGTTCCTCCATTATACGGGGAAGGTTTTTCATTTATGAATAATCTTATAGCTCAAAATTACGATCAGGCGTTAGAAACCTTTTTGTTTAAAGATACTATTGAAAGTTCGTGGGTTATATTATTTCTAATTTTCGGACTCATACTTTTAAAGCCTATCGCTACTTCCGTAACCTTAAGCAGTGGTGGAGTTGGAGGAGTGTTTGCGCCAGTTTTATTTTTAGGTGCCGTGACCGGAAGTTTTTTTGTGAACATTTGCAAACAATTCGGTTTTTATTTGCCTTCTAGTAATTTTACTATGGTAGGAATGGCAGGTCTTATGGCTGGAGTTTTACAAGCACCACTTACCGCCATGTTTTTAATTGCTGAAATTACTGGAGGGTATGAGTTGTTTATACCTTTAATGATCGTGGTGGGAATTTCATTTATGATTTCTAAAGCTTTTAGCGATAGTAATATTTATACAAAAGAATTAAAGGATAAGAATGCTTTAATAACCCATAATAAAGATCAGGCGGTATTAACCTTATTAAAATTAGATCGTATCATCGAAGAGAATTTTGTGAAATTAAAACCACAAATGACCTTGAAAGATATGTTATTCACAGCAGTGGTTAAATCGAAAAGGAATCTCTTTCCCGTGGTGAACGAAGAAGAAGAATTGGTTGGGGTTATTACGCTAGACGATATTAGAGAAATGATGTTCGACACTTCTTTATACGATGCAGTATTGGTAGAATTTTTGATGCATGATGCTCCAGATTATATTTATTACGGAAAAGACGATATGCAAATGGTGATGGGGAAATTTCAGAGCAGTGGAGCGTGGAATTTACCTGTGATTAAAGAAGGGAAGTATGTTGGTTTCGTTTCTAAATCTAAAATGTTAACGGCTTACCGCCGAAAATTAATTACTTATTAAAATGAAATACGCTATTATTATACTTTTTGTCGCCATAGCCATTACGCTAGGAACAGGAATTTACCTTAATCAAACTGAAATAGATATAAAACTAGGTGGTATTCTTATAGGTTCTTCTTTAGGAACAGGGATTTTTGTTTGGATGCCTTTGTTTTTATACTATAGATCTAAAGGAAGAAAGCTTAAAGATTATATGCTTACGCCAGAGAATATCAAAAAAATGCAAGGAAAGAATTTAGATTAAATCACTAAAAATCAATTAATTTATAAAAAATTTACATTAATTTCATTTTGAAATCAATTTTAAATTGTAGGTTTGTACTTTATTAATATTTTATTTTTTTATAATGGAAGGTACAGTTAAATTTTTCAATGAGTCTAAAGGATACGGATTCATTACCAACGAAGACACAGGAAACGACATTTTTGTTCACATCACAGGATTAGATGGTGAGTCATTAAACGAAGGTGACCGTGTTGAATACGTTGAAAGCGAAGGAAGAAAAGGATTGACTGCGACAAACGTTCGCATCATCGAATAATATATAGTTATTATTTATTTTCTAAGCACCACTTTTTAAGTGGTGCTTTTATTTTATACCTAGTTTTATTTTCAATTTTATTACCTTTAGATGATGCAAAAAGAATGTCTAGAGTGTAAAGAAAAGATAGTTGGCAGGATTGATAAAAAATTCTGTAGCGATTACTGTCGCAATGCTTACAACAATCGCTTAAATAAAGATTCTAATAATCTTGTACGGAATACCAACAACCGATTGCGAAAAAATTATCGAATTCTTCAAGAACTCAATCCCGATAAAAAATCTAAAACCACAAAATCTAAACTACTCTCTTTAGGTTTCGATTTCGATTTAATCACCAATATTTATACGACTCAAAAAGGTACCATCTACTATTTTGTCTACGATCAAGGATATTTGCCCTTAGAAAATGAATACTACGCTTTAGTAAAAAGAATAGATTAACATGAGAAGAATTCTTACTAGTCTTTTTATAGTTCTTCTAATAAGTCTTATTTCTTATGTAAGTATTGAAGGGCTTCAGCCTTCGGCAACCTACTTTAAGGAAGAAACAAAAAATTCATTTTCTACTGCCAATACGTTTAATCATGTTAAAAGAATAGGAAGTCAGCCGCATTCTATAGGAACAAAGGCTCATAGTAAAGTAAGAAACTATATTGTACAACAACTGCAAGATTTAGGCTTAGAAGTTCAAACCCAAAAAGGTTATGATTTCAATAATAGCGGAATCTTAACTGCTCCCCAAAATATACTTGCTAAAATAGAAGGAAATGACCCTAGTCGATCTGCTTTATTGGTGATGACTCACTATGACAGCGCAGTTCATTCTTCCCCAGGCGCTAGTGATGCAGCATCTGGAGTTGGAGTGATTTTAGAAAGTCTTCGAGTGTTTTTACAGAACAATCCGCAGCCAAAAAATGATATTGTTATTTGTTTTACTGATGGAGAGGAAGTAGGATTAAGCGGAGCTGGTTTATTTGTAAAAGAACATACTTGGGCAAAAAATATAGGTCTCGTTTTAAACTTTGAAGCTCGCGGAAGTGGAGGACCTTCCAACACTATTCTTGAAACCAATACAGGAAACACCAATCTCATTAACGCTTTCGCGGAAGCAAATCCGCAATTTCCTGTAGCCACTTCTTTAATGTATAGTGTTTACAAGAAGCTTCCTAACGATACAGATGCAACTGTCTTTAGAGAAGTTAACGATACTCCAAGTTTCTTTTTCGCATTTATCGATGACCATTTTGATTATCACACTGCAAAAGACACTCCAGAGAATTTAGATATAGAATCTTTGGTGCACCAAGCAACTTATTTACAAGCATTATTGCCCTATTTTTCACAAGTAGATTTAGATTCGCTTAAAGCGGATAAGGATCAAGTATATTTCAATTTCTTTGGTTTAGATATCGTTCATTATCCATTCTCATTTATCTATCCAATGCTTGTTTTTGCTTGGGTGATCTTTCTTGGATTGTTCGTATATGGTATGCGTCATAAAATTTTAGACTTTAAACAAATAGGAAGAGGATTTTGGGATTTTTCGAGAGCATTATTTTTTGGAATTCTAATAAGCGCAACCTTAAGTGATAAACTCCCAGATATTTATGATTCTGTTTTAGAGAATCAAAACGATTTTCCGTCTAACGGACATTTATATATTGGGGTTGGAGTTTCTTTAACTTTAGCGATTTTGTTTTATTTTTATAGGAACTATTCAGCAACTACTACCGAGAAAAATAAAAATGCTTTTGTAACACCTTTAGTTATTTGGTTGATCTTACTCAGCATTATTGCTTTCATTTTAAAAGGAGCGGCTTATTTTATCATTCCTTTTTTCTTCTCTTTACTATCCTTTGGTTTATTGCTCTTTAACAAGAGAAACCCTTATTTACATTTACTTTTAGGAGTGCCAGCGCTTATAATATTAGTTCCTTTGGTTCAATTCTTTCCTGTAGGTTTAGGATTAAGTAAATTATTTATTAGCGCCTTATTTGTGATGCTCATTTTTGGATTACTGTGGTCTGTAATGGCTTACTTAAAGTATAAAAAAGCAGGTGTTTTGATTTTTGCGGCCTTAGCAGGTTTTCTATTTCTAACCGCTCACAGTCAATCGGGATATACAGAAGACCGACCTAAACCCAATAGTTTAATCTATATGTTAGATGTAGATCAAAAACAAGCTACTTGGAATACTTATGATCATACATTAGATGCTTATACCAAACCTTATTTTAATAAAGATGATAGTAATGTAGATTCAGTAATTTTTGATAGTAAGTATAACGCTCAATACACCTACACTTCAGTGGCGCCTTTAGTAAATATTTCCGCAGCAGCGATACAAGTAGAAAAAAATAGATTAGATAACACATTTACGGAATATAACGTAAAAATAAGTCCGCAACGAGAAGTAAAAAGAATAGAAGTGTTCTTAGATAAAAATGTAAAAGTAGAAAGCTTAACCGCCAACGAAAAAGCAACTCCAAATCATCAACTCCCTTATTATAAAAACCGAAAAACACCTAAATTACTCACGTATTTCGCTGTAGATCAAGATACGTTAAGATTGAAATTGAAGTTAAAAAATACAGAAATATCACCGGTTTTAGAAGTTTACGATGCAAGTTATGATTTGCAGGAAAATAAGACCTTAAATATTGTTCCAAGAGACGAGAAGATGATGCCGAGACCTTTTGTATTAAACGATGTAATGATGACGAAGCAAAAAGTAATTTTAGAATGAAGAAACATATTGTAATTTATGGATTTTTATTAGGAGCACTTCCTGTTTCTTTCTTTACGGAATTATCTTTCTATTTTTTCATAGATAAAGAATTTTCTTTTCAGCGATTTTTATTTCTCTTGTTTTTTAATTCCCTTTTTTGGGTGCTCATTTCTTATTTCCAATGGAAACACAAACAATATTAATTTTAGAATGAAGAAAGTATCCATATTAGGATGTGGTTGGTTAGGGTTTCCTTTAGCAGAGATATTGTTAAAAGAGGGGTATCAAGTTAAGGGAAGCACGACTTCACCTTCTAAGATAGATCAACTCACCAAGGTGGGAATAGAAGCTTTTTTAATTGCTTTAACAGAAGAAGGCGTTGAAGGTAATATTGAGGAGTTTCTGAAAGAAACAGATACCTTAATAATTGATATTCCGCCGGGATTAAGAAAAAATCCAAAAGAGGATTTTGTAAAAAAAATGACTCTACTTTTTACGGAAGTAGAAAAAAGTAGGGTGAAATATGTAGTTTATGTAAGTTCTACGTCGATTTTTGAAGATGGAGAAAGTATTCCTACTTACACAGAAAATGATATTCCGAATGCTAATTCCTCTGCAGGTCAGCAATTAATAGAAGTGGAAAAACTTTGGCAGAACAGTGATAAGTTTAAAACCACTATAGTAAGGTTTGGAGGTTTAGTAGGTAAAGATCGACATCCTGTAAACTATTTGGCAGGACGAGAAAACATTCAAAATCCTCATGCTCCAGTAAACTTAATTGAACAAAAAGACGGGATGAGGTTGTTAATTCGATTAGTTGAAAAGTCTATTGCTGGAGTTTTTCACGGTGTTTATCCAGATCATCCTTCGCGAGAAATATATTATTCCGCAGCAGCGAAAAAGAGGGGTTTAGAGCCTCCAATTTTTGATCAGACTACAAACTCTAAAGGAAAAGAAATTGATGTAAAACAAACCTGCTTATTGCTAAACTTTAAGTTTTTGCATCAACCTTAATTAATAAAAAACCCATCGAAAATCGATGGGTTTTTGTTAGTTATCAAGCCAATATATTACCAAATAGAAACTCTGTCTTTTGGTGCTACATACATAGAATCTCCTTCTTTAATATCAAAAGCTTGGTAGAATTCTTCGATGTTTTGTAATGGTACGTAAGCTCTGTACATTCCTGGAGAATGCGTATCAGTTTTTATTTTGTTACGTAAAGCTTCATCACGCATTTTGGTTCTCCATACGGTTGCCCAAGACATAAAGAAACGTTGTTCTGGTGTAAAGCCATCAATGTTTTCTGGTCTTCCGTTTTTCTCATAATGCATTTGTAAACCGTCATAAGCAGCTAAAACACCACCAAGGTCACCAATGTTTTCTCCTAAAGTGAATTTACCGTTGATGTATACAGAATCTAATACTTCGATATCGCTATATTGATCTGCTAATTTATTTCCTCTTTCGGTAAATTTCTCTAAATCAGCATCGGTCCACCAGTTTTTAAGGTTACCATCAGCATCAAAACGAGCTCCGCTATCATCAAAAGCGTGAGAAATTTCGTGACCAATTACAGCCCCAATTCCTCCATAGTTTACTGCAGCGTCTGCTTTGTAGTTATAAAATGGTGGTTGTAAAATAGCTGCTGGGAAAACAATCTCATTATTAAACGGATTGAAATAAGCATTTACCGTTTGTGGCGACATTCCCCATTCAGTTTTATCTACTGGCTCACCAATCTCTGAAAGATTTTTCTTGTAGCTCCAGTTAGAAACTGCTACCATATTATTATAGTAGTTATTGTCTTTATTGATCTCTAAGTTAGAATAATCTTCCCACTCATCTGGATAACCAATCTTAACGGTAAATTTATCCAACTTTTCAATTGCTTTTACTTTAGTACTGTCGCTCATCCAGTCTAACTTCTCAATTCTAGCTTGAAAAGCAGCGATTACATTATCGATCATTTTTTCTGCCTTTTCTTTCGCTTCTGGCGGAAACTTCTCATCTACATATAATTTACCTAAAGCTTCTCCTACAGATCCGTTTACGGTAGCTAAAGCACGCTCTCTAGATGGACGTTGTTTTTTAGCTCCGTTAAGAGTTTTGCTATAAAAATCCCAGTTAGCCATTTCTAACTCGGTAGTAAGCATTCCTGCAGCATCATTTAAAGTTGCCCAACGCATTACGGTTTTCCAAAGTTCTACATTTCCTTCTTTTAAAACCTTTTGTACTTCTTCCATGTACTTAGGTTGCATCACAATTACCGTATCTAACTCTTTTTCTACTCCTAAATCGTCAAAGTATTTTTTCCAGTCAATTGCAGGAACCATTTCTTGAAGCTCATCAATAGAACGTGGGTTATTAAAATTTCTAAAATCTCTACTAGCCACTTTATCTAAACGTGGAGTCGCTAGACGTGTTTCAAAATCTAAGATTTGTTTTGCTTGCTTTTCCGCAGCAGCGCTATCATCTCCTAAAATTTGGAACATTCTAGAGATATGTGCTACATACTTTTCTCTTATCTCTTTAGAATCTGCATCTTGCTTGGTATAAAAATCACGATCTGGAAGACCTAAACCACCCGGAGTAACATAAGCGGTATTCATATTGCTATCTGCAGGATCTGAATAAGCTGCTAATCCAAAAAATGGAGCAGAGATAGTAGATGCATTTTTAGCTAAAACGCTTTGTAGATCTCCTACATTTTTAATACTATTAATCTTTTCTAAAGCCGGTTGAAGAGGGCTAATTCCTGCTTTATCTCTAGCAACCGTATCTAATTTTGAATTAAACAAAAACAAAGCTTTTGCTTGATCGGTATCTGCAGCATATTTGTTTTCTTTTTGTGCCTTATCTACTATGGCTAGCACATCATCATCGGTACTTTTACGTAAAACCTGAAAACCTCCCCAAGAAGTTCTGTCGTCTGGGATAGTAGTGGTTTTCATCCAATTACCATTTACGTAATTGTAGAAGTCATTTTTAGGACTCACAAGCGTATCCATATATTGCAATTCGATACCTGGAGTTTTCTCCTCTGCTTGAGCCATATCTTTATCGTTTTTTGGATCTTCTTTACAAGAAAGAACCGCAAACGATGCAGCAGCAACAAGTAAACTTTGTTTAAGTGTTATTTTCATGATTTGTTATTTATATAGTTATAGGTAAAAGATTGTGCTAAATTGTTACACTTTAAGGTATTGTTTTTATAAATTTTTCTTCAAAATTCTTTTTCAATCTCGTGATTTCAGCGACATTTTCGTTAGGAATACTAATAGAAAGTACATAATGTTGTATTCTCCACCCATTTGTAGTTTTTTCTAATACTCCAGAACCTCTACAAAGTCCCATTTGAGTTTGGAGTAATTCATCGAACCACGCTATTTTATTTTTTATAAAAACATTACGTTCTAAAGAAGTAAAACTCCAAGCCTTACCTCGATCAAAATAAGGTTTAGAAAAAGATTTAAACTCTTAGAGGTCAGTAGTTAGTTGCTTATTAATTTTGCTTGATGAATTTTATCACTATCCACCATTTTTGTTATCAAGTTA